>NZ_JBWMBC010000009.1:0-185837 GCF_056521285.1 Rhodoferax sp. GT1R46 | reverse complement strand
CTACCTAGACAATTACCTGGGCTGGTTTCGTTCCCTGGACAACCACCACGCCAACTCTCGGGAAGCCGTCCTGGCCATGGCTCTTGGGAAATTTCCACATTTAACTGTGACATAGCCATATCTGAGGGCGGGATTGGTCGACGAACTGCATCTCGTCATGACCAACAAATTGTTAGGCTCTGGTGAGCGCCTGTTTGAAGGAACGGACAACATTGCACGGGACTACGACTGCCTGGAAACAGTGGGGTCTGAGACGGTCACCCATGTTCGTCTCGTCAAGAAGATCCGAACCTGAAAACCCCATTGTGTGTTCGGCGCCTGCTGGTGGGCGGCGAGGTCAAAGGTACTGGTGGAGTTGGCCCTGGCCTGTCTCCTCGGTCCACCCACTCCAGTCACCTCCGATTCGGATTCCCTGGAAAGCGGTCAAAGCGGTTGGGTGTGCCGTCGCGGTCGTAGTCGCCCCAAGCGCCTTGGGCGTTCTCGTGACGGCCGTGATTGTAGTGGCGTTGGTGGCCCCAACCGTACATGGGGGCAGGCTGCTCGTACACAGGCTGGGGGTACGCGTACACCGGGGCGGGCTGCACATACACAGGACTGGGATACGCATAGACCGGTGCGGGCTGCACGTAGACGGGCCGGGGGTACGCGTACACCGGGGCCGGTTGTACATAGAAACCAGGGGTGCCCAGCGTGATGGAGAACTGCACGTCGCTTTGTGCATGGGCCGTGGTGGTGGTGGCCAAAGTGCCCAGCACCAAAACTACTGCGGCAAGAGACTTGAGAGAAGCGAAGCGGTTCATGGATTGCTCCTTGGGTTGACAGGGTTCCATGGTGCGCCCCGTTGCATGAACGCAAACTGAACCAAAGCCACAAACTCAGGCCCCGGGCAGCGTAATGTCCACCTGTGCTCCACCCCAGGCCGAGGCACTCAGCGCCAGCGTGCCTTCGTGGCTGGCCACCAGGTCGTTCACCACGGCCAGGCCCACACCGTGGCCGGGCACCTTTTCGTCCATACGCACATGCAGTTGCAGCACGGCCTGCGTGTCGGCAAAGCCGGGGCCGTCGTCTTGCACGCTGATATGCAGTGCGCCACCCTCGCGCCACAGCCGCACGCTCACGCGCCCTGTGGCCCACTTGGCAGCGTTATCGAGCAGGTTGCCCAGCATCTCAAAGGCGTCACCTTCGTCCATGCGCCAAGTCAAGTCGGGCGGGCAGTCCATGGTGAAGGTCAACTCTTTGTCGGCATACACCTTGGCCAGCGAATCGCGTATGCGCCCCACCACGGGCGCCAACGTCAGCCAGGGCGCAAAGCGCGTGGCACCGCGGGCTCCGGCGCGGCCCAGCTGGTGCTGCACGATGTGGTCCATGCGGCTGACCTGCTGCGCCACGGTGTCGGCCAGTTGATCGGGCTGGCCCAGGGCGGAGCGCAGCACGGCCAGCGGCGTTTTCAGGCTGTGTGCCAGATAGCTCAACGCTTCTTTGTAGCGGGTCTGGCGGACACGCTCTTGTTTGATGAGGGTGTTGAGGTTACCGGTGAGGGACGCAATCTCGGTGGGGTAGCGGCCCTGTACCTCGGCCTGTTCCCCGCTTTCAATGCGGGCAAGTTCTTGCGATACCCGCTGCAGCGGCGCCAGACTCCAGCGCAATAGCAGGGTCTGCGACAGCAACAACAAAAGGCCCGCCCCGCCCAACCAGGCCCATAGCGTGCGCTGAAATGCCTCCGTTTCGCGATCGAACGCGGCACTGCTCTCCACCACCGACAGCACCAGCCGCACTTCGGTCTTGCCCTGCCCCGCCCAGCGCACGCCGTAGCTGGTGACCAAGAATGTGCCCGCAGGTGCTTGCACCGTGTCGTAACGCCACTCGCCTACCGGCACGTTGCCATCGAACGGCGGGGCCAACCCCAGGGTGGATGCCGAATGCCAGGCTTCACCCCGCGCCACGTTGACGATGCTGGCGTACAGGCCCGAGCCAGGCAGCGACAGGCGCGGCTCGGCAAACTCGGTTGGCATGACCAGCGCGCCGGCGGCGTCCAACTCGGCCCCGGCCAGCAGCAGGTACACCGTGCTTTGCAGGCGGGCGTAATGCGCAGCGCGCACTCCGTCGGCATGGGCCCTTTGCAGGGCCACGCCCGCCACGGCCATGAAGGCCAGCAACACCACGGCGGCGCCCACCATCAGCCGCGCGCGTATGGACGACGCGTCGAACCTCATGGGGAGGCAACCCGCGTCATTTGAGGGTAAAGCGGTAGCCGCGCCCGCGCAGGGTTTCTATCGGCGACAGTGTGCCATCGGCGTCCAGCTTGCGGCGCAGGCGGCCAACCAGCACCTCCAGCACATTGCTGTCGCGGTCCTGGTCGTGGGGGTAGAGGTAGTCGGCCAGCTCCTGTTTGCTGACCACGCGAGCGCGCTCGCGCACCAAAAATTCGAGCACACGGTATTCAAACGCCGTCAGCTCCATGGCCGCGCCGTTCAGGTGGGCAGCCTGCGCGGCAATGTCCAGGCTGAGCGGCCCCACCGTCAGCACATCGGAGGCGGCCTTCATGGCGCGGCGCAGCAGCGCCTTGACGCGCGCGGCCAGCTCGGGGTATTCAAACGGTTTGACCAGGTAGTCGTCGGCGCCAGACTCCAGCCCCACGACCTTGTCTTGCCAGCTGCCGCGCGCGGTGAGGATGAGGATGGGCAGGACCCTGCCATCGGCACGCAAGCGCTGCACCACTGTGAGGCCATTCAGCTTGGGTAAGCCCAAGTCGACAATGACCAAGTCCACCGGGTACTCACGCGCCTGGAACAGTCCGTCTTCGCCGTCGGTGGCCTGGTCCACCCGGTAGCCATCGGCCTCCAGTCGCAGTGCGAGCGAGAGCCGCAGCGGCGCATCGTCTTCAATCAGCAGCAGGCGCATTTAGTTTGGATTAAAGCGGCCGACCCGTGGCGGCGTCAATCATCACCACCTGCACTTCGCCACCCGCAGTGACCAGCTTGACGCGCCACGCTACCCGGTTGCCCAGCTGGGCTTTGTCCACTGACAGCACCCGCCCATTAACCGTCTGCCGGGCCGCGGCGGCCGCTTCTTCCCGGCCCACGTCAGCCCACGCGGGCGCGCAGGCCAGCATGAGGGCTACGAGCAGAAAATGGGTAAGGCGGGAAGTCATAGGCATCATCGTACTACCGGGAAAGCGGATTACCGAAAGACAGGGCCAACAGGGTCCACCGACACACGCACCAGCAGGTACGGGCCGGGGTTTTCGCGCATCAGGGTGGTGTAAGTCTGGCCACGGTAGTCGTAAGCCACGCTGTAGCCGGTCAGGCGTGCCTGCACATCGTTCACCGCTTGGCAGCGGGTGACCTGGCGCGGGGCGTCCTGCGCTTGTTCGTAGCGGTTGTCGCGACCGGCAATGCGGTCGCCCGCCAAGGCACCCACCAGCGCGCCCAGGGCTGTGGCGGCCTCGCGACCCCCATGGCCCCGGGCTACCTGGTTGCCCACCACGCCACCGGCCAGCGCACCCAGCACCACGCCACCGTAGTTGGGGCCACTGTTGTTGAAGCGCTGGGGCTCGGTCACCCACTCGGCGCGGCACTCTTCGCGCGGCACGGTGACGTTTTCGTACTGCGGCTCGGCGCTGCGCACGCGGGCGTTGTCAAAAAAAGTGTCGGCCTGCGCAGCAAAAGCGCCAATAGTGCAAGCAAGAGCAATGGCAAGACGTTTCATGGAGTGCCTCTTTGGGTTGGTATGGGTGCATCTTGCGGGGGGATGGGTGAACGGTGGCTGAATGGATGCGAGAAAACGGGTGACTCACATCGGCGGGCGACGACCACGTTGGATGCTGAGGGAGGCTTCAAGGTAGGTGCGCCCTGTCAGTTACTTCTTTCCATTGACCTGGGCGATGGTGGCGTGAAGTTGTCAGGTATCGCAAAGCGTATGGATTGGTGCAGCTGCGGGTTGAAGTCGAAACGGGTACATTGCTTGTCCCCATCATTGGTCCCAGCAAACCCAGGGAGCGGAGGGCCAACGCTGACTTGCCGCTTGGCTCCAGGCCGACGACTCCCTTGCTGCCAGACTGCGTGTTTGCAGCCACGTAGCGGTGGTGGTTCTGGCGCAAGGCAGCAGCCATTTGTGGCAGCAGGAGCACTCTGATTTGCATTAGCTCAGTGACCATGTCCGCAAAATGATGTTGCTGCTGGACGGACGCCCCGCCGTGTGGGCGCGCAGTTCCGTGTTTTGGCGACAGGGTCAGCCCTTGCATAAGAGGCTATCGAAGAAGCAATACCCGTTGGTATTATTTATAACCATTCAGTACACACGGTTATGCAATCCTTTTACAGTGGGGAGGTGCTTGGGGGTGCCCTCTGCAAGTCACCGGCCACTCCATTTTCCACGTCACTCAAAAAGAAAGATTTCATCATGATGCGTCCGCTTAATGCGCTGCTGACCGCTCTGGTCCTCACCGGGTCCGTTTTCACCGGTACCGCCTTCGCCGAGGCCCCCATGGTCAAAACACAGGCGCCTGGTTATTACCGAATGATGCTGGGCGACTTTGAAGTGACAGCCATCTCCGACGGCACCGTGAAGCTGCCCATGCTCAAGCTGTTGACCAACACCAAGCCCCAGGCTGTGGCCGCCGCCTTGAAAAAGGGCTTCCTCAAAGAGATGGTCGAGACCTCGGTCAACACGTATCTGGTCAACACCGGCACCAAGCTGGTTTTGATTGACACCGGCGCAGCCGGGCTCTTCGGTCCCACGTTGGGCAACATGCTGTCGAACCTTCAGGCCGCGGGCTACAAGCCCGAACAGGTGGATGAAATCTACATCACCCACATGCATGCGGACCACGTGGGTGGACTGATGGAAAAAAGCGCCTTGGCGTTCCCCAACGCTGTGCTGCGCATCAACAAGGCAGACACCGACTATTGGCTGAGCGAGGCGAACATGAACGCCGCTCCAGAAGGAGCCAAGAGCTTCTTCCAGGGCGCAATGGCATCCGTCAACCCCTATGTGGCGGCGGGCAAGCTGAGCACCTTTGACAGCAACACCGAACTGGTGCCGGGCGTGCGCGCGGTAGCGGCGTTTGGTCACACCCCTGGGCACACCGTGTACGCGGTGGAGAGCAAAGGTGAAAAACTCATGCTCTGGGGGGACCTGATGCACGTGGCTGCCGTCCAATTCGAAAACCCCAGCGTCACGATTCAATTCGATACCAACAGCACTCTGGCCGAGAAAAACCGCAAGAAAGCGTTTGTGGAAGCAGCCAAGGAAGGCTACATCGTGGGCCTGACCCACGTTGCATTTCCCGGACTGGGACACCTGCGTGCTGCCCCGGGTGGCAAGGGATACACCTGGGTTCCATTGAACTATTCCTCCCTCAAGTAACTTCAAACCACCCTAAGGACTCAACCATGTTTCAATTTCGCAAAATCGCATCCACCGGCGTCTTGTTCGCCACCCTGGGTTTGGGCGCCATCGCGTCAATGCCTGCTAGGGCCGAAACCGTTGCAATGACTGGCAAACTGGCCGCGTCCAACGAAGTACCGGCCAACGCCAGTGCGGGTGTGGGTGCACTGGAAGGCAGTTTTGACAAGCAGACCAAAATGCTGAACTGGACCGTCAGCTACTCCGGTTTGACGGGGCCGGTCAAAGCAGGCCATTTCCATGGCCCTGCCATGGCAGGACAAAACGCGGGAGTGGCACTGGGGTTCACCGGCAGTGTGGATAGCCCCATCAAAGGCTCCGCCACGCTGACCGATGCACAGGCCGCGGACCTGCTGGCAGGCAAGTGGTACGTCAATCTCCACACTGCAGCCAACGCGGGTGGCGAAGTGCGTGGGCAAGTAACGGTCGCACCGTAAACTCAAGGTTCGACCACGACACAAAGGACCGTAATGTTCAAAGGTATTTTGATCACCAAGGGTGACGCCGGCTATGCCGCATCGGTACAGAGTATGGATGAGTCTGTGCTGGGTGAAGGTGACGTTACGGTCCATGTGGAATGGTCTACCTTGAACTACAAAGACGGCCTTGCCATCACCGGCAAGTCACCGGTTGTAAGGCGCTTTCCACTGGTGCCGGGTATTGATTTTGCAGGCACTGTTTCAGCCAGTAGCAACCCCCATTGGAAAGTGGGCGACAAAGTGTTGCTCAACGGTTGGGGTGTTGGCGAGTCGCATTGCGGCGGCCTTGCCGAAGTGGCTCGGGTCAAGGGTGAGTGGCTGACGGCATTGCCGTCGAAGTTTTCCACCCGCCAGGCCATGTCCATTGGTACCGCAGGCTATACCGCCATGCTGTGCGTGATGGCGCTGGAAAAGCACGGCGTCAAGCCAGGGGATGGCGAAATCTTGGTAACGGGGGCAAGCGGGGGCGTAGGAAGCGTGGCGGTGTCCCTGCTCTCCAAGCTGGGTTACACGGTCACCGCTTCTACCGGCCGTTTGGCCGAGTCGCCGTATCTCATGTCCTTAGGGGCCACTTCTGTCATTGACCGCAATGAATTGTCTGCTCCGGGCAAGCCTCTTGCCAAAGAGCGCTGGGCAGGCGTTGTCGACAGCGTAGGCAGTCACACCTTGGCCAATGCGTGTGCAGCCACAAAATACGGCGGTGCAGTGGCTGCCTGCGGGCTGGCCGGGGGAATGGATTTTCCTGCCTCCGTGGCACCGTTCATTCTCCGGGCGGTAACGCTGTATGGCATTGACAGTGTGATGGCACCCCAGGCATTGCGGAACCTGGCCTGGAGCCGACTGGCGACGGATCTCGATGTTTCCAAACTGGATGCACTCACCACGCAAATTGAACTGGATGACGCAATTGATACCGCCAGAAAGCTTCTGGAAGGCAAGGTCAGAGGTCGCGTGGTAGTCCACATCGCGCAAACTGCGCAGGTGTCTGGCCGCTCCAGCGCCTGAAGGCCCGTGTAAAGGCGTTCTCGTCCGAGAACCCGAGCTTCTCGGTCACCACCGCCACCGGCTGCCCGCCGCGCAGCGCCTGTGCGGCCAGGTCATAAAGCAACGACTCCCGCAAACCCTTGAATGAAATCGCCTCGGCTGCCAGCTTGCGGTTGAGGTGGCGGCCGCTGATGCCCAGCTCGTCACCAATGCGCTCCTTGCCCCAGCGCGGGTGCTCGCGAATCAGCTGCTGCACCTGTGCCGACACACTGCCCTGCGCCAGCGAGGCCAGCATGTCATCGGCCAGGGCCCGCAAATGGGCGTGGAGCTGCTGGCCCGCCTGGATCAGCTGGCGGTCCAGCTCCCTGGAATCCATCACCACCGCGTTCGCACCCTGCCCCGGCTTCACGGGGCAGCCCAGCAATGCCTCCAGGGCCGCCAGATCGGCATGGGGGCTATGGGCGAACCACACCTCCCGCGGGCGAAAGGTATCTTTGGTCATCCAGCGCGCCAGGCCCACCACGCAGCTCAGCGCGGCTTCCACACGCTGGTCACGGCACACCATGTAGTCGGGCACATAGCGCAGCAGCATGGTGCCCGCGCTGGCCTCGGTCTCGAAGCGGGCGTTGTCGCCAATGATGGGGGCGTATTCGGTCAGCACATCCAGCGCATCGCCCAGGGTGTCGCAACTCAGCAGCAGCATGCCCACGATATCCAGGTTGCCCGCCTGCAGGTCTGCACCCAGGCGCACCGCGGCCAACGGATCAGCCATGGTGGCATCGGCAAACAGCGACCACAGGGCGTCCTGCTGCGCCATTCCCACGCGGCTGCCTTGGGTCAGGGCGGGCAGCCATGCATCGGGCACGCTCGCGCCATGGCGCTTGGCGGCTTCGAGAATGGCCTGTGTAAATCGGGCGGTAACGCTGAAGTTGTCGTGCATGGGGCTCAATGGCGGTGGCGGGTCTGTCCTGAATGGATGGTCCCACGGTCCCAAATGGAAGGGGACGAACCGCAGAGTTTGCCCTAAAGTGCATGAAAAAACGAGGAGACACATATGGCACCGATAGACCAGGTACACCTGAGCTTTAACCCGCAAACCCTCACCTTGCTCAATGCCGTGCTGGGCCTGGTAATGTTTGGCGTGGCACTGGAGCTGCGCGTCGAAGATTTCAAGGTGGCGCTGCGCACCCCCAAAGCCCTGGCGCTGGGCCTGTTTGGCCACCACATCCTGTTCCCGGCCATGACCTATGGGCTGATCTGGATTCTCAGGCCCGAACCCAGCATTGCGCTAGGCATGATTCTGGTCTCCGCCTGCCCGGCCGGGCATATCTCCAATTTCATGGTGCACCTGTCCAAAGGCAACACCGCGCTGTCGGTGAGTGTGAGCGCGCTTTCCACGGTGGTGGCACTGTTCATGACGCCGCTGAACTTTGCTTTCTGGGGCAATCTGCACCCCATCACCGCCGGGCTGATGAAGCAGGTGGCCATGAGCCCGTGGGAAATGCTGGAAGTGATTGTGATGCTGCTGGGCGTGCCCCTGGTGCTGGGCATGTGGGTGGCGCGCCAGTACCCGGCGTTTGCACACCGCATTCAAAAGCCCATGAAGGTGCTGTCGCTGATTATTTTGCTGGGGTTTATCGGGGGCGCACTGGCTGCCAATTTCCAGAACTTCATGACCTACATCCAGCTGGTGGTGGGCGTGGTGTTTGTTCACAATCTGATGGCGCTGGCTACGGGCTATGGCCTGTCTACGCTGATTGGCCTGCCCGAGCGGGACCGTCGTGCAATCACGTTCGAGATGGGCATCCAGAACTCGGGTCTGGGTCTGATTCTGATCTTCAACTTCTTTGATGGCTTGGGTGGCATGGCCATCGTGACCGCGTGGTGGGGCATCTGGCACATCGTGGCGGGCATGACGCTCGCTACTTATTGGAAGAACCACCCGCCACAGGCCACCCTGCCCGCAGGGATCAAGGCATGAGCCGGGTACTCATCACCGGCGGCGGCGGCTACCTGGGCAGCCAGTTGGTGGCCCGTCTGGCCGCCTTGTCGGCAGGCAAACGCCCTGAAGTCATCGTGTCGCACGACATCCGGGAACCCAGAGCGCGTCTGCCCGGGGTGGAATACGCCGTGGCCGACATCCGTGCGCCCGAAATGGCTGACATCATCGCCACGCACCGCATCGACACAGTGGTGCACCTGGCATCCATCGTGACCCCCGGAAAAAACAGCAATCGGGCGTTTGAATACGACGTGGATGTGAACGGCACGCGCAACGTGCTGGAGGCCTGTGTGCGCCATGGCGTGAAGCGCATTGTGGTGTCCTCCAGCGGCGCCGCCTATGGCTACCACGCCGATAACGCAGCGTGGCTGACCGAAGACATGATCGTGCGCGGCAACGAGGTGTTTCCTTACGCGCACCACAAACGGCTGGTGGAAGAAATGCTGCTGGCCTACCGCCACAAGCATCCGGAGCTGCAACAGGTGGTGCTGCGCATCGGCACCATCCTCGGGCCCACGGTGCGCAACCAGATAACCGACCTGTTCGAGAAGCCCCGCCTGCTGGCGATTCGCGGCGCTGACAGTCCCTTTGTGTTCATCTGGGATCAGGATGTGGTGAACATCATCCTGCGCGCCGTTTCGGACGGACCGCCCGGCATTTACAACGTGGCGGGGGATGGGGCATTGACCATCCACGAGATCGCCCAGCGGCTGGGGAAACAATGCGTGCAGTTGCCAGCCTGGCTGCTGCGCACCGCGCTATCCGTAATCAAACCCCTGGGCCTGACGCAATATGGTCCCGAGCAGCTCGACTTTTTGCGCTACCGCCCCGTGCTGCTCAACACCCGGCTCAAGACGGTGTTTGGCTACACGCCCACCTACACCTCGGCCGAGGTGTTTGACATCTATCGCCAGGCCCGTGCGCAGCAGCACGGCGAGAGCACCTGAGCATGCGCACGTTTGAGGGACGCTGCGTTGTGATCACCGGTGCCGCGGGTGGTCTGGGTGCTGCACTGGTGCACACCTTCCGCCAGGCGGGTGCCCATGTAGTGGCGCTGGACCGAGACGCCCAGGCACTGCAAGCACTGCAACGCGCCGAGCCACAGCGACTGGACGGGGCGACCCAATCCCTGATGACCGTGGTCTGCGATGTCACCCGCAACGAATCCTGCGAAGCTGCCATAGCCCAGGCGATCGCCCACTTTGGTGGCATTGATGTGCTGGTCAACAACGCAGGCATCGCCCATCGCAGTGCGTTTGCGGACACCCGCGTGGACGTGCTGCGCCGGGTGATGGAGGTCAACTTTTTTGGCGCCGTTCACTGCACGCACGCGGCCATTGGCAGCCTGCGTGCGGGCCACGGACTGATCATCACGATATCGAGCGTGGCGGGCTTTTCGCCACTGATTGGCCGCACCGGTTATGCGGCCAGCAAGCACGCCTTGCACGGTTTTTTTGACAGCCTGCGCACCGAGGTGGAAGACGATGGCGTGGGCGTGCTGATGGTGTGCCCCTCGTTCATAGACACCGGCATTGACCGTGCGGCGCTGGGCGCCGATGGCAAGCCCGCTGCGCAAGCCCGCAAGACCACCGGCGCATCCACCCCGCCAAGCGCCGTGGCAGAGGCCATTCTGGTGGCGGCACGAGCCGACCGCCGCTTGCTGCTGTTCAGTACCACGTCGAAGGCCGCGTGGTGGTTGTCCAGACTGTGGCCCGCGCGCTATGCCGCCATCATGAAACGACGCTTGCGCGCAGAGATTTTTCCCGAATAAAACACACCAAAGTAATTGGAGACAACACCATGAAGAAACCATTGGGAATACTGGCCCTGCTGATGAGCCTGGCCAGTGTGGCGCTCACCGCGCAGGCTGCCGACTTTCAGGTCAACGGCCCCGACGGCAAGCCTTTGCCGTTGGTGATGGTGACCCGTATCGCCACACAAGCCCCTGCAGTCGATGCGTCGGACAACGGCTACGCGGCACCCGGCAAGCTGCAGCAAGGAACATTTGAGAGCACACGCTTTTCCGATGCCCGAGGGCATGTGCGTTTGCCTGACGCAGCGGGCGAGTACCGCGTGCGGCTGCGCAAGCCCGGCTTCAAGGACCACCTGATAGAACCCAAAGCACTGCTCCAACCCGCCGCATGGCGCATGGAGGCCGAGACCGACCCCAAGGCACTGGCCGAACAACGCCCGTCCAACGCCTGGACCTCCACCCTGCTCAGGGGTCGTGACGATTTGCGCAAAGAGTTTTTGGCGCAGTGCGGTTTTTGCCACCAGCAGGGTTCTGCCTTCCTGCGACGCGAACGCAGCGCCGAAGAATGGTCAGCCACCATCCAGCGCATGGTGCGCTATGGCGCGCGCCTGTCCACCGAGGCACAGAAAGAACTTCCCGCCTTGCTGGAGGCGCACTGGAAAGACATCAACGCCCATCCCGAGAAAGTGCCTGCAGCCACACCATGGCCAGCGGCCTTGTCCACCGCCAGCATCACCGAGCTGCCTATTGGTGATCGGTTCTCGCAAATGCATGATTTTCTGCAGCACAGCAACGGGTTGGTGTACGTAGGTGATAACCTGCAGGACCGCCTGTACGAGATCAACACAGCGACCGGCGCCTACACCGTGTACCGCGTGCCGCCCCAACCGGGCGACCAGCTGGGTGGTCTGCTGGCCGGGCGCCTGCGCGATTTTCCCAAGCACGAGACCTACCAGGGCATCCATTCCCTGGTGGAGGCGCCCAAGGACGGCCACATCTTCATCACGCCCTCGTACCAGCGCCGTCTGATCGAGTTTGATCCCAAAACCAAGCAATTCACCAACCACGAAATCAACACCGGCTTTTACCCGCATACGGTACGTATGGATAATAAAAACCGGGTGTGGTTCACGTTGGCGCTGTCCAACCAGGTGGCCATGTTTGACCGCGCCACACAGAAATTCACCACCTACGACTTGCCGTTTCGCAGCTTCATGGAAAAGCTCACCGTCAAGCTCACACCCTTCTTCTTCAAGCTGATTGGCTGGGGCATTCCGGTGACGAACTGGGTCAAGATCGACGAGAACTCCACCGGCGTGCCGCTGCCCTACGGCATTGACGTCACGCCCGACGGCATGGTGTGGATTGCCCGCCTGCACACCAATGAAATTGCGTCCATCAACCCGGACAGCGGCGTGGTCACCATGATCCCCACGCCACTCAAGAATCCACGTCGCCTGCGCTCGGACCGCGACGGCAAGTTGTGGATCGCCATGTACAGCGAATCAGCCGTTCTGCGTTACGACCCGGTCGCGTCGCAATTTACACGCTTTGACTTGCCCGTGCAACCGGTAGGCAGCGACACGCCCTACGCGCTCAACGTGGACCGCAAGCGCCACCAGGTGTGGGTGACGGGTACCAACTCCGACAGCGTGCACCGGCTCGATATTGCCAGCAACCAATGGACCACTTACCCCCTGCCGCGCCGCGCCACCTTCACCCGCGATGTAGAGTTCACAGAAGATGGCCGCGTGCTGCTGACGAGCGCCAGCTTTCCGTCGTGGCACATTGAAGATGCGCAGCCCACGCTGATTCAGCTCAACCCCACCGGGGCCGCCCCATGATGGGCCGAATGGGGCCGTTTTTTCTGTCGTGCCTGCTGGCATTTACCGCGGGCCACATGTTCAACTACACCGTCATCCTGTACCTGCAGGAGGCGGTGGGCTCGGACCTGCTGTCGGGCATTGGCTTTGGCTTGGCATTTGGCAGTTCGCTGGTGTTTGGCTGGTTTGGCGGCGTGTTGTGCGACCGCGTGCCACCGCACCGCGTGATCCACGGTGCGCAGGCGCTGTTTCTGGCGGGCCTGGCCTGCCTGTGGTGGGCACAGGCGGGCGCCCGTGCTGAGGCCCGTGTGGCCTGGGTGCTGGGCGGTGCGTTTCTGGGCGGACTGGCCTGGTCGTTTGTAGGTCCGGCGCGGCTCACCACACTGGCGCAAATGGCCCGACCTGAAGAGCTGCGACCCGCCACCATCATCTTCAATCTGCAGGTGCTGGTGGGCTTTGGCCTGGCACCGCTGTTGATTGGCATCGTGCGCAGCCGATCGGGCTGGGGTGCCGTCATTGCCCTGGCGGCCAGTGGTTTCGTGGCGGCGTCGCTGCTGATTGCCAATCTGCGCTCGCAAGCCAATAGCACCCCCAGCGGCAACTCGGTGCTGGCCGACATCCGCGAGGGTTTTCGCACCGTGGGCGCGGACCCCCTGCTGATGCAGCTGATGCTGACCGCCGTGATGGGCTACGCCATGACCGGACCGCTGCAAATCCTGCTGCCCAAGCTGGCGCGCGAGATTCTGCATTTGAGTGAATTGCAGCGCGGGGCCTATCTGGGGCTGCTCGCCCTTTCGCTCATCGTGGGTGGTGTATCAGCCCTGGCGCTGGCGCGGCGCGTGCACCATGGCGGGGTGATGCTGGGCGGCATTGTGGCCGGCAGCCTAGTGTTTGCGTCTTTGAGCCTGACAGCCGAAGTGCCCTTCTCCGCTGCGGGCCTGGCCTGCGTAGGCATTGCGGGCGGCATGGTCATCAGTCTGGTCGTGTCGGGCATACAGGCCCAAGCCCCGCTGGCCCTGCGCGGGCGCATCATGAGCATGTATTCCATCACTTCGCAGGTGGTACCTGCGCTGTCGGGTGTGGCTGCAGGGGCGCTGGTCAACGCCGTGGGCGTGGTGGCGGCGATTCAACTCTCGGGCCTGACGCTGGCAGCCATCGTGGCGCTGGCCACCTGGCGCATGGCGCGGCTGCGCGGCTATTCAGGTCGTTGAACAGGTAGGCTGCCCAAGCCGTCAAACGGGTCCACCAGAGTCCAACTGGATTGCCTGGCAGGAAGCTCCTCCTCAATATCCGTAATGTTGTGGGCAAAAAAAGCCAAGAATTCAAACTTATTTTGACCACCACCAGTAGCCCGCGGCTCCTGCGCACAGCACCCAAATAGCCACGATGACGATGGCGGCAGCACCGCTGCGCGGGCGCTCCAGCAGGGTTTGGGCTTTTTCACGCGATTCCGCCAGCACGTGGGGCGGCAACAGCCACAGTACGACGGCCAAACCCGCTGGAACCAGCAGCAGGTCATCCAGGTACCCCAGAACGGGAATGAAATCCGGAATGAGGTCAATGGGGCTCAGCGCATAGGCGGCAACCAGCGCCGCGAGCACGCGCACCATCCACGGTGTGTCGGGATGGCGGGCAGCAAAAAAAACAGCAACCACGTCACGCTTGATGCGGCGTGCCCAGTCTTTGATCGAGGAGATAAGGGACATGCATGCCAATGTAATCCACCGCGGTGGAGATCTGCCCGCTGCAAGTCGCAGTTTGCAGCAACCGACCGATTTTCTCATGGTCAAAAGTGCCTGTAGCCCCCGCAGAATATGCGCAAGCAGCTATAAATTCAGTAGCAACCCAATCCGCGCCCCAGCGCCCCGGTAAAATCAGGCCACTGATAGAACCCAACAAAACATGACCGACATCGCCTCCACACCTCCCGCACAGCCCGGCCTGCAATCCCTCTCCAAATCATTCGAGCCCGCCGCGCTGGAAGCCCACTGGGGCCCCGAGTGGGAAAAGCGGGGGTACGGTGTGGCCGGCTACCGTGGCACCCAGGCGCCCAAAGCGGGCGAACCCGCTTTTTCCATCCAATTGCCACCGCCCAATGTGACAGGCACGCTGCACATGGGGCATGCGTTCAACCAGACCATCATGGACAGCCTGACCCGCTACCACCGCATGGCCGGGTTCAACACTGCCTGGATTCCGGGCACTGACCACGCCGGTATTGCCACCCAGATCGTGGTGGAGCGCCAGCTGCAAGAACAAAAAATCAGCCGTCACGACATGGGCCCCACGCCCGCTGAGGCGCGCAAGAACTTTGTGAGCAAGGTCTGGGAGTGGAAAGAAAAAAGCGGCAACACCATCACCACGCAAATGCGCCGCATGGGCGACAGTGTGGACTGGAGCCGCGAATACTTCACCATGGACCCCAAGCTGTCCAAAACGGTGACAGAAACCTTTGTCCAGCTGTATGAGCAGGGTTTGATCTACCGCGGCAAACGCCTGGTGAACTGGGACCCCGTTTTGCAGAGCGCCGTGAGCGATCTGGAAGTGGAGAGCGAAGAGGAAGACGGCTTCATGTGGCACATCCGCTACCCGCTGGCCGACGCGAATGGCCAGGCCCTGGCCGATGGCAGCAGCCTGGTGGTTGCCACCACGCGCCCCGAGACCATGCTGGGTGACGTGGCCGTCATGGTGCACCCCGAAGACGAACGCTACACCCACCTCATCGGCAAGCAGGTGGTGCTACCCCTGTGCGGCCGCACCATCCCGGTGATTGCCGACGACTACGTGGACAAGGCCTTTGGCACCGGCGTGGTGAAGGTGACGCCTGCGCACGACCAGAATGACTACCAGGTCGGCCAGCGCCACAAACTGCCCATGATTTGCGTGCTCACCCTGGATGCCAAGATCAACACCGAGGCGCCTGAGGCGTATCAGGGTCTGGACCGTTTTGTCGCCCGCAAAAAGGTGGTGGCCGATCTGGAAGCCCTGAACCTGCTGGTTGAGAAGAAAAAACACAAGCTCATGGTGCCGCGTTGCGCCCGCACCGGCCAGGTGATTGAGCCCATGCTCACCGACCAGTGGTTTGTCGCCATGAGCAAGGTCAGCCCACAAGACCAGACTGGCAAATCCATCGCGCAAAAAGCGATTGATGCCGTGCAAAGTGGCGATGTGAAGTTTGTGCCCGAGAACTGGGTCAACACCTACAACCAGTGGATGAACAACATCCAGGACTGGTGTATCAGCCGCCAATTGTGGTGGGGCCACCAGATTCCAGCCTGGTACGACGAAGACGGCAACGTGATCGTGGCGCGCAACGAAACCGAGGCACAGGCCAAGGCACCGGGTAAAACCCTCAAGCGCGATGACGACGTGCTGGACACCTGGTATTCGTCCGCGTTGGTTCCCTTCAGCACCATGGGTTGGCCCGAAAAGACCGAAGACTACGACCTGTACCTGCCCTCCTCCGTGCTGGTCACCGGCTACGACATCATCTTCTTCTGGGTCGCCCGGATGATCATGATGACGACGCACTTCACCGGCAAAGTGCCATTCAAGCACGTGTACATCCACGGTCTGGTGCGCGATGCACAGGGCAAGAAGATGAGCAAGTCGGAAGGCAATGTGCTCGATCCGGTGGACTTGATCGACGGCATTGAACTCGCACCCTTGCTGGCCAAGCGCTCCGAAGGATTGCGCAAGCCCGAGACGGCGCCTGCCGTGCGCAAGAACACCGAGAAAGAATTCCCCGAAGGAATCCCGGCCTTCGGCGCAGATGCACTACGGTTTACCTTTGCCTCACTGGCCTCGCTGGGCCGCAGCATCAATTTCGACAGTAAGCGCTGCGAGGGTTATCGCAACTTCTGCAACAAGTTGTGGAACGCCACCCGCTTTGTGCTGATGAACTGCGAAGGCCAGGACTGCGGACTCATGGAGCACACCAAAGCGCAGTGCGAAGCCGGTGGCGAGGCACATGGGTACCTGCGCTTCAGCGCGGCGGACCGCTGGATTGTGTCCCTGTTGCAGAAGGCCGAGGCCGACGTCGCCAAGGCGTTTGAAGAGTACCGTCTGGACAACGCAGCCAACACGATTTACGACTTTGCCTGGAACGAGTTTTGTGACTGGTACCTTGAAATCGCCAAAGTGCAAATACAGACCGGCAACCCCGCACAGCAACGCGCCACGCGCCGCACCCTGATTCGCACGCTGGAAACCCTTTTGCGCCTGCTCCACCCGATCACGCCCTTCATAACCGAAGAACTGTGGCAAAAGGTAGCGCCTGTGGCGGGTCGCGCAGGGCCATCCATCAGCATCGCCGCGTACCCGGTGAGCCAGCCTGAGCGCATTGACGAAGAAGCCATCGCCCATGTGGCCAAACTCAAGCAACTGGTGGATGCGTGCCGCAACCTGCGCGGCGAAATGAGCGTGTCACCCGCCACACGGCTGCCTTTGTTTGTGGTGGCCAATACACCCGCGGAGAAGGAGTTCCTGCAGGCTTCGGCTTCCGTTTTGCAGGCGCTGGCCAAGCTCAATGAGGTGCGCCTGTTTGATGATGAAGCGTCGTGGGCTGCCGCAGCACAGGCGGCGCCAGTGGCCGTGGTGGGTGAAGCACGCATCTGCCTGCACATGGAAATCGACCTCGCCGCCGAAAAGCTGCGTTTGGGCAAGGAAGTGGCGCGCTTGGAAGACCAAATCACCCGAGCCCATACCAAGCTGAGCAACGAGGCCTTTGTCGCCAAAGCCCCGGCGGTAGTGCTGGAGCAAGAGCGCAAACGGGTTGCCGACTTTGCCGCTACGCTGGAGAAGATGCGCGAACAATTGGTGCGCCTGGGTTAACCAGAGACATCACGCAACGGCGCGGATCCATTGCACGCGATCAGGCCCTGCGGGGCCTGGTTTTGTTTTGGGGTTTAGCGTCGGCGCATGACGTGGATGTAGTCGGTGCCTTCGGTTTGCTGATCCAGCAACTCGTTGCCGGTTTGCTTGGCAAAGGCCTGAAAATCACGCAAGGACCCCGCGTCGGTGGAAACCACTTTCAGCGTTTGACCGCTCACCATGTCAGCCAGCGCTTTCTTGGCTTTGAGGATGGGCAGCGGGCAGTTCAGCCCGCGGGTGTCAATTTCTTTATCGATGAGCATCGCAATTCCTATGTCGCTGTTATTTTAGTTTGGGAAACTCGATAAATGTGGGCGTGTGGCCTCTGGACTTCAACCAGTCCGCCAAGGCGTAGCCTGTTCCAGCGGGCCAGCATTTAACGTCTTCCGGCGCATAGAGCCGGTAGTCCACCAGCTCCGGCGACAAGCGCACCTCGCCATGGCACACGGCATGGTAGGCAATGATGATCTGGTTCATGCGCTGAAAGTCATAGACACCAATCAGATTCAGCGCGGTGGTGGAGAGGCTGGTTTCCTCGGCAATTTCCCGGGCAATACCCTCTTGCGGTGTCTCGCCCGCTTCCATGAAGCCAGTGATTAGTGCGTACATTTTTCCGGGCCAGGCGGAATTGCGCGCCAGCAGAATCTGGCCGTCGTACTCAATCACGGCCGCCAGCACAGGGGTCGGATTGTTCCAGTGGGTGTAGCCACAGGCCGGGCAGCGCAAACGCTCTTTGTCTCCTCCATCTTCTGCCTGCGTGATCAAGGCCAGCGCGGTGGCGCATTGGGGGCAAAACCTGAAACCGGGTGTCATGCTGGAAATACTCCTGTCGACAGGTAGCGGTCGCCCCGGTCGCAGACGATAAAGACGATCGTGGCATTGGGCTCGCGCTGGGCGATTTCCTGTGCAACCCAGCACGCACCCGCTGCGGAAATACCGGCAAAAATACCTTCTTCACGGGCAAGGCGGCGGCACATTTCTTCTGCATCCGACTGACTCACATAAACCAGTTCATCGACATTGGCGGGATCGTATATTTTTGGCAAATATTCCTGCGGCCACTTACGAATGCCGGGTATGCGCGAACCCTCGGAAGGCTGCGCACCAATGATCTGGATCGCCGGATTTTTTTCCTTCAAAAACTTCGACACACCGGTAATGGTGCCCGTGGTGCCCATGGCGCTGACGAAATGCGTCACTTTTCCGGCGGTGTCTTCCCAGATCTCGGGCCCGGTGGTCTCGTAGTGGATGCGGGGATTGTCGGCATTGGCAAATTGGTCCAGCACAGTCCCCTTGCCATCGCGCTGCATCTGCTCGGCGAGATCGCGCGCATATTCCATGCCGCCACTCTTGGGCGTAAGGAGGAGCTCGGCACCAAAGGCTTTCATGGTTTGCACCCGCTCTATGGAAAGGTCTTCCGGCATGATCAGCACCATGCGATAGCCCTTGATGGCAGCAGCCATCGCCAGCGCAATGCCGGTATTGCCCGACGTGGCCTCAATCAGGGTGTCGCCCGGCTTGATGTCACCGCGCTCCTGAGCGCGCTGGATCATGGACAAAGCCGGACGATCCTTGACAGATCCGGCCGGATTGTTGCCTTCCAGCTTGCCGAGGACTACCGTCTGGCGCGCCGCATTGTCTGCCGCGCCAATGCGCTGCAGGGCCACCAAAGGTGTTTTCCCGATGGCATCTTCAATTGTTGGGTATTTCATGCCCCTAAATGTGCCATAATTTAGGCCTTAGTTTTCGCGTCGCCCGGGTGGTGGAATTGGTAGACGCACGGGACTCAAAATCCCGCGCCGCAAGGCGTGCCGGTTCGATTCCGGCCCCGGGCACCATAGCTTCTCTGCTATGGTATAGCTAGCATGTGACACTTTCGCTGTCAAACCTTCACGAATTCCCGCTACCATGCAACGGACCATGACGTCTATTGCCATAGTGTGAATCAAGAGGTTCTCCCATGCATTTCTTTACTCACCTGTTTGGCAGGTTTCTCAAGTCACGCCGCGCCGGCCACTTGTTCGCGCGCAAGGTCCTCTTTGAGTCTTTATCGAAAGACGACGCAGCGAGAGCCGTATCTGCTCCGTTGGCCCAAAAGCTGGCACGCGATGCATCGGACGACTTGGCCGCTGTTTTGGCGCGGCTCAACTCCAGTGAAGATGGATTGAGTGACGCTGAGGCGGAACGGGTTCGTGAAAAAGTGGGGCCCAACGAGGTTGCCCACGAAAAGCCCATGCCCTGGTGGCTCCACCTGTGGCTGAGCTACAAGAATCCATTTAACCTTTTACTGACGGCTTTGGCCATCGTGTCCTGGCTCACCAAGGACACCAAGGCGGCGGTGGTGATTGGAAGCATGGTGATTCTTTCAACGGGCATGCGCTTTATCCAGGAGCGTCGCTCCAACCATGCGGCCCAGAGACTGAAAGAGCTGGTGAGCAATGACGCAACAGTGATTCGGCGCGACATATCTGCGGCGGCCGCTCCCGATGCGCAGCGCTACTTTGCAGTCAATTTACAGGTCAAACCACCGCACCAGGCAGAAATAGCCATCAAACTGCTGGTTCCGGGTGACATCGTGGTGCTGTCCGCCGGAGACATGATTCCCGCCGACTGCAGGATCATCGGCGCAAACGATCTGTTTATCAGCCAATCGGCGATGACCGGTGAATCGCTGCCGGTTGAAAAATTCCCTGATGCGAGAAGCCGCGGCGACGATCCTCTGGAGATGAAAAATCTGGTTTTCATGGGTACCAATGTGGTGTCGGGATCCGCCAAAGCGCTCGTGCTGACTACGGGCAATGCGACCTACTTCGGGCACTTGGCAACGCAGGTCAAGGAAGGCGGCGAGGAGGTCAACGCGTTTCAGTCTGGCGTCAACACCGTGAGTTGGCTGCTGATCCGCTTTGCTTTGGTGATGGTTCCCATGGTGCTTTTGATTAACGGATTTACCAAGGGCAACTGGCCAGAGGCATTCCTGTTTGCGCTGTCAATTGCAGTAGGGCTGACGCCCGAGATGCTGCCCATGATCGTCACATCCACTCTGGCCAAGGGGGCGGTGATGTTGTCCCGAAAGAAAGTCATCGTCAAGCGGCTGGATGCGATTCAGAACTTTGGCGCCATGAATGTGCTGTGCACCGATAAAACTGGCACTCTGACGCAAGACAAAATCGCGCTTGCTCGCCACACCGACGTTTTTGGCAAGGAGTCAGAACCGGTGCTTGAATTTGCCTACCTCAACAGCTTCTACCAAACCGGATTGAAGAACCTGCTGGATCACGCTGTCCTGGAACATGTAGAGATGCAGGAGGAGCTTAAGCTTGAGCAGCACTATCAAAAAATTGACGAGGTGCCCTTCGATTTTCAGCGTCGCCGCATGTCCGTGGTGGTGTCCGAGCGCGACCACCACCACGAATTAATATGCAAGGGAGCGGTAGAGGAAGTCATGACCACCTGCACGCTGGTGCGCGATGGTGATCGGGACGTACCACTGGATGCCACCATGCTGGAACGCGTGCTGACCGTCACTCGGGGGTTGAACGAAAAAGGGTTGCGCGTGGTGGCCGTTGCGGTGAAGGAAATGCCACCAAGCCAATTGGTCTATTCGGTGGCCGACGAATCAGAGTTAACCTTGGTCGGCTACATAGCCTTTCTTGACCCCCCGAAGGAATCTACTGCTCCGGCACTCAAAGCCCTTGCGGACAGCGGCATCACTGTCAAAGTACTGACCGGTGATAACGAACTGGTCACGCGTGAAGTGTGCCGCCAGGTTGGCCTCGCGGTGGCAGGGGTTGTCATGGGATCGGAAATCGACCACATGGACGACAAGGCGCTGAGTCTGGCGGTCGAAGCAAACACCATTTTTGCCAAGTTGTCCCCCCTGAGCAAGGAGCGTATCGTGCGTGCCCTGCGCGGCAATGGGGACGTGGTTGGCTTCATGGGAGACGGTATCAATGACGCGCCGGCCCTGCGGGCAGCGGACATAGGCATCTCGGTCGACACCGCGGTGGATATTGCCAAGGAAGCCGCAGACATTATTTTGCTGGAGCGCAGCCTGATGGTTCTGGCAGAGGGTGTGCAGGAGGGCCGCAGAACTTTCAGCAACATGCTGAAGTACATCCATATGACGGCCAGTTCGAACTTCGGAAATGTGCTGTCAGTACTGGTAGCCAGCGTGTTCTTGCCGTTCCTGCCTATGCTGCCCATACAGCTACTGGTTCAAAACCTGCTGTACGACATATCTCAGGTTTCCATCCCATTCGACAACGTGGATGCAGAATTGCTCAAGACCCCGCTCAAATGGAATCCCGGTGAAATTGGGCGATTCATGGTGTTTTTTGGCCCCATCAGTTCCATCTTTGACATCTCCGCATTTCTGATTATGTGGTTTGTCTTCAAGGCCAACTCGGTAGCGGAGGCCACGCTGTTTCAGTCCGGCTGGTTCGTGGTGGGCTTGCTCACCCAAACGCTTATCGTGCACATGATCCGGACGCCCAAGATTCCCTTCCTTCAAAGCCGGGCCGCATGGCCATTGATGACCATGACCTTGCTGGTAATGGCTGTGGGTGTATTTCTGCCTATGGGTCCACTGGCGGATGACTTCAAACTGCAAACATTGCCAGCGCCATTCTTTCTGTGGCTTGTTGGCATTTTGCTAAGCTATGCACTACTGACAACCGTTTTGAAACGTTTCTACATTCGGCGGTATGGATGGCAATAGCTGAAAACATGAACCTGGGAGCCGATCACGTGACTCGGAATCGCTACAAACAAATGTGCCTGGTCCTTGCGGGCAGCCTGCTGGTGGGCGGCTGTACATCCTTGCTACCCAAATCGCAAACGGAGTCACCCACGTTTCAAAACTTTGATGATGCCCGACTGGCAATCGAGTCGCTGGTTCCCGGCAAAAGCAATCTGTCCACACTTTCGGCCATGGGCATTGACCCTGCCAAACAACCCAATACGCTCATTCTGACCCATTCGGACATTGTGAGAAAAGTGGTGAATGGCAGCGTTCTCAGCAAGGAGGAACTTGACACGGGAATCGTGAAATGTCTGAACGCCCGCGACGCCTGCCGCGGCTGGGAATTGAACGTGGCACGTATTTCAAAGGCGCGCACCGGCAACTTCTTTGCCGACTTCATCAACTTCAAGAGACGCACCGAAACTACCGGGTGGCGTTTCAATGCACTGATCCTGCTGGTCGATGATGTGGTGGTCTACCGGGCGTGGGGGGGGCAACCCGTCGTCAACGAGGTGGAAGTCAATACCAACCCACTGGGACCATTTCAGGATATGGGGCCGGCGGTTATCACCAACGGGCGATAGCAGCCAGGCTGCATGTGCCCGTTTGGAGTGCAACGACCCATGTCAGGTCAGGAATCATCGACAATAGGGGCCGTGCTGACCAACCGTTCCCGATGAATACCAACCAGACTCATCTATCGAAAACATCCGAAACACCTCGACTTTTCTGGTGGATCGTCGGCATATCATTGGCATTGGCGCTCATTCCCACGGCGTGGACAGCCATTGATTTGCAGACAGCAGGGCTGTTCATTGGGGATTCTGCGACGATCGATACGCGATCCTGGCTCTGGGTGGAGCTGATCAACTTGTACATACCCGCCGCCTTTCGTGTGGTGGTATTGACTGCCTTGGCTGGCTGGATATTTGCCAGTTTCAGCCGGCACGCAAAGCAATGGAGATTGCAACTTGCATTTGTGGTGCTTGCCGGCGCGCTGGGCCCAGGCGTGCTGGTCAATAGTGGCTTCAAGGAAAACTGGCAACGTTCACGCCCCTACCAGGTGGACAACTTTGGTGGAACTCAGAAATTCACCCGTGCCACAGTCATGACCGACCAATGCAACAACAACTGCTCCTTTGTCAGTGGTCACGTGGCGTGCGGCTTCTTCTTCGCTTCGCTCATGCTGATCGACCGGAGACGCCGCGTTGCATGGGGTGTCACTGGGATCGTCGCCGGGCTGGTCATCGGGTTTGCACGGGTGTCGGTCGGCGATCACTGGTTGAGCGATGTGCTCTGGGCCAGTCCCATCACGCTGCTCTGCAGTTGGGCAATCTGGAAGGTACTGCTGCGAATTTACGCTAGCCAAGCCAACGGTGCGTTGCCTAGCGTGACTGCAAGCCGGTAGCAACCGTGGGGTAAAGCAGACGCAAACCCAGTTCCTGCTTCATTCGGGTGTTGTCCATGCGGCGCGACTCGTTCATGAAACTGAGCAGCATGAGAGGTAGCTGGTCAGCGGCACCCTCTCTGGCTATTCTTGGAGGCCGCGGCAAGCCGTACAGATCTGCAGCAAGGTCAAAATAGTCGCCCATCTTCATTGCGCTGTCATCATTCACGTTATAGACCCTTTGCGGCCCGCCCTTCCATAACGTGCGGCAGCAAGCACGCGCAAGATCGTCGGCGTGGATGTGGTTGGTATACACATCGTCTTGAGCGCGCAAAACAGGTACACCTTTCATCAGGCGGGCCCGAGGCGTTCCCCCATCCCTGTCCGGAGCATAAATTCCCGGAATGCGCAAGATGCTTACCCGAAGCTGCGCAGCACGTCCCCAAAACCGGACTCGGCCTTCGGCGTCTACCCGCCGACGGGCACGCGGCGTGTCGGCGTGTACCGACCGGCATTCGTTCACGTGCTGCCCGCCACAGTCGCCGTAAACGCCACTCGTAGAACCGTATACCACGCTGACCGGCTTTGTCCGCAGGCGCAGTGCCCGCACCAAAGCAAGGGTTCGTGAATCGGCCCACCCCGCAGAAGGTGGCGGAGCAAGATGGATGACCCGGGTGGCAATACCCGCCAGTCGCCGCAAGCTCTGGAAGTCATCCAGGTTACCCGGAAGCGGGGTCACGCCTTTGGCACGCAATTCTTCGATACGCCCGGGACTGGATGTCAGCGCCAGCTTGCGAATCTGGCCTGGCATCCTGACCGCCACGCGCAGTCCGACATCGCCACATCCGATGATAAGAACGCGTTCGCGCCGAAAGCGGGCAGGCAGGGCTCCGAGAGGGTTTTGGTTTGAAGGCAAAATCAACGCTTATTTCAAAGAATGAGATCCAAGGATACCCACAAGATGATGGCAAACGCAGCAAGCGCTTCTAAATATTGCGTCACGGTTCAGCCCAGCGGACGCGTCTTTGATGTCGAAACGGGTGAGGCTGTTCTGGCTGCAGGCATCCGCCAGGGCATCGGCCTACCTTATGGCTGCAAAGACGGCGCTTGCGGCACCTGCAAATGCAAGATGCTCTCCGGTTCCGTAGTGCATGGTGCGCACCAGAGCAAGGCCCTTAGTGCTGAGGAAGAGGTCCATGGCTACGTGCTGACCTGTTGTGCAGTGCCACAATCCGATCTGATTCTTGAGTCACGCCAGGTAACCGAATTAGGCGCGTTGCCCATCAAAAAAATGCCGACTCGCGTGAGTTCGCTGACGAAGAAATCAGCCGATGTGGTGGCAATGCAGCTTCAATTGCCGTCGAACGACGCCTTTGCCTACCGCGCTGGACAGTATGTGGAATTCATTCTTCGCGATGGCGCCCGGCGAAGCTACTCCATGGCCAATGCACCGCACTTGGGGCCGGGGCTGGAACTGCATATTCGCCACATGCCTGGCGGAAAGTTCACGGACCATGTTTTCGGCGACATGAAGGAGAAGGAAATTCTGCGCATTGAGGGCCCCTATGGCTCCTTCTTCCTTCGGGAAGACACTGCAAAGCCCATCATTCTGCTGGCTTCGGGCACGGGGTTCGCCCCGATCAAAGCCATGATTGAGCATATGCAATTTGCTGGAATTACGCGAACCGCCACGTTGTACTGGGGAGCCCGACGGCCGGCAGATCTGTATATGAATGATTGGGTTTTGGCACAGCTTGAAAGCATGCCCAACCTGCACTACGTGCCGGTAGTTTCCGACCCAACGCCCGACGACCAATGGGGCGGACGGACCGGATTTGTCCACCTTGCGGTGTTGGAGGACTTTCCGGACCTCAGTGGCCACCAGGTTTATGCCTGCGGCGCGCCGGTGGTTGTTGACTCAGCTCGCCGGGACTTTTGTGCGTTGGCAAATCTACCCGAGGAAGAGTTTTTCGCTGACTCATTTACGTCAGAGGCAGACAAGCACGCAAGCTGATCGACTTCGAAATAAAGCGGACCTGCCTGCGCGTGGCATGCAGGGCTTTGAGAATGCTCGCCTCGTGCAGCTTGTCCTCCCTTGTGATCACGCCGGCTATAGTGGTTCATGTCACGTTGCGTGATCCATTTTTTCAGCGTGGGGCACAGCCTTCCACTCACTGAGCACGACAGCAAGCACCACCATGGCACCCCCGATGGCCGCCTGAATTGACAGCACTTCCGCCAACCACATCCAGGCAAACACTGCGGCAAAAACGGGCTCCATCGCGTAAATCAAGGCGGCCTTGTCAGCCGTCACATGGCGTTGCGCCATAGCCTGCAAGAACAGCATACCTGCCGTGGCCACGACGCCCAAGTAAACCAGACTGGCCAACATTTCCAAGTCCACACGAGACGCCAGTGTCTGCAACTTGTCGGTTCCTGTGGCGTCGAGCAACATCCAGAGTCCGCCCAGTGCGGCCATCCAGACAATCTGCGTAGCGGCCAACTGGCGCGGCATGTGGTGTCGTGAACGTGCTGACAGCAAAATCACATACAGGGCGTAGGCCAGCGCACCGAACACGGTTGCAACGTCTGCCAGCAAATGGGCACCGCCGTCCCACGACATCAACCCGATCCCCACCAAAGCCAATACGGCCGCGCCCAATACCATCATCGTGGGGCGGGTTCCAAACACGATCCCCAGCAAAGGAACCATCAGAACATTGAGGCTGGTTAGAAAGGCGCTGCGATTGGACGAAATGAACTCAAGCCCAAAGGCCTGGGCGACATAGGAAACCAGCACGAGTGCACCCAGAACGCCGCCTTCCATCCAGGTGCGCCGGGGTGCCCTTATTGCCAGTGGTGCCATGCAAGCTGCGGCAATCAGAAAGCGCAGAGCCGAAACCTCGACGCCACTCAAGTGGGCAGTCGCCAGTTTGAGAACCGGAAACGTCGCACCCCACACCAGAGTGACGAATAGAAGTGCGAGAACGTGGATATTCACAAAATAAGACGACCTGCCGGGTGGTGTGACCAAGGTACCCGGCATGGCCTGAACCAGGCCTTGATCATTCGCCCAGATAAGCGGCCCGAACCCTTGGATCAGTCAGCATCTGGGCAGCGTCGCCCGACATGGTCACGATGCCTGACTCCATCACATAACCGCGATTGGCAATGGCCAGCGCACGGCTGGCATTTTGCTCAACCAGCAGCACGGTGACACCTTGCGCGTACACATCACGCACCACTTCGAAAATCTTGTCTACCATGATCGGTGACAAGCCCATTGAGGGTTCATCGAGCAACAGCACCTTCGGACGGCTCATCAGCGCACGGCCCATTGCCAGCATTTGCTGCTCTCCGCCCGACATGGTGCCCGCCAACTGGTCGCGACGCTCTTTGAGCCGCGGAAAAATCGCGAACATCTTGTCAATGTCTGCCGCAATACCTTCCTTGTCGTCGCGAATGTAGGCGCCCATCTGCAGGTTTTCGATAATAGTCATGCGGGTGAAAACGCCCCGCCCTTCGGGCACCATGGCCAAGCCCTGCTTGACCAGATCCCAGGGGCCCTGCCCACGAATGCTCTTGCCCAGGTACTCAATGTCACCCGCATTGATGGGCAGTGTGCCTGTGATCGCTTTCATGGTGGTGGTCTTGCCAGCCCCGTTGGAGCCAATCAGCGAGACCAGTTCGCCCTCGTGCACCTCGAAATCCACACCCTTGACCGCCTGAATCCCGCCATAGGAAACCTTCAAACCGGTTACTTTGAGCAAAGTATTTGTAGTCATGTTTTTCCTTGCCGCTTAGTGGCCACTGGTGCCGAGGTAAGCCTCAATCACTTTTTCATTTTTCTGCACGTCCGCTGGCGTGCCTTCCGCAATTTGTTTACCGTAGTCCAGGACGGTAACGCGATCACACAGACCCATAACCAGCTTGACGTCGTGCTCAATGAGCAAAATAGTGCGATTGTCCTTGCGGATACGGTCAATCAACTCGCGCAACATGACTTTCTCTGTGGCGTTCATGCCGGCCGCAGGTTCGTCCAGCGCGATCAGTTGCGGATCGGTAGCCAATGCACGGGCAATCTCCAGGCGGCGCTGGTCACCGTAGCTCAGGGTACGGGCTTTGTAGGCGGCAAATTTGCCAATGCCGACGTAGTCCAGCAACTCCTGCGCACGCTTGGCGATAGCCGCTTCTTCGGCCTTGAAACTGGCCGTCCTGAAAACAGCGCCGATCAAGCCGGAATGGGTCCGGATATGTCGCCCCACCATCACGTTTTCCAGAGCGGTCATCTCGGAAAAAAGCCGGATGTTCTGAAAGGTGCGCGCAATACCCGCCTTGGCGACTTCATGTACCGCGGTTGGTTGGTAGGATTTTCCTGCCAATTCAAATGTGCCGCTGTCAGGTGTGTACAGGCCGGTCAGCACATTGAAGAAAGTGGTCTTCCCGGCGCCGTTGGGCCCGATCAGTCCGTAGACCTGACCCCGTTTGATATGGATACCCACATCGCTCAGGGCCTGAAGACCACCAAAACGCTTGGAAACGCCGGAAACATTGAGTACTGTGTCTGTCATGGTGGTTCCGTTCAGTTCTTCACGTTCTGCAAGGATTTACCATGCTCGGGAGAGGGCCACAGGCCACGCGGACGCATCAGCATGATGCTGATCATGGCCAGCGCAATCAACAACTGACGAAGAATGGAAGCGTCCAGTCGTCCACCAGTGATCGCCTGAAGCGGACCAGCAACGTAGCGCAGTACCTCAGGCAATGCGGATAGCAACACGGCGCCCAAAATCACGCCGGGCAAATGCCCCACGCCACCCAGCACCACCATGGCAACAATCATGACGGACTCCATCAGACTGAAGGACTCCGGCGAAATGAATCCCTGAAAGGCCGCGAACATTGCGCCGGAAACACCGCCAAAAGTGGCACCCATGCCGAATGCAAGAAGCTTCAGGTTGCGCGTGTTGATACCCATGGCCTTGGCAGCGATTTCGTCCTCGCGAATGGCCATCCAGGCACGACCCACGCGCGAGAGTTCCAGCCGGTGACAAATAATGATGCTGAAAATCACCAGTATCAAAAACAGATAGTAGTAAAGCGATACCGACGCCAGTTCAAATCCGCCCACGGAAAGCTTCTTTCCCAGATCCAGTCCAAAAAAGTGCAGCGAATCGATCTGACTCACCCCTTTGGGACCATTGGTGATGTTGACCGGATGGTCCAGGTTGTTCAGGAACACCCGGATGATTTCGCCAAACCCAAGCGTCACAATGG
Source organism: Rhodoferax sp. GT1R46 (assembly GCF_056521285.1). Taxonomy (NCBI): domain Bacteria; kingdom Pseudomonadati; phylum Pseudomonadota; class Betaproteobacteria; order Burkholderiales; family Comamonadaceae; genus Rhodoferax; species Rhodoferax sp. GT1R46. Next base: position 157,113 of record NZ_JBWMBC010000009.1, on the reverse strand, counting down.
CCAGGTAATCTCCGCGCAACCGCAAGGTGGGCGCTCCCAGCAAGATTCCGAACACCCCCGCCAGACCGGCCGCCAGCGGTAAAACCAACCACAAAGGGGTATGCATCCCATTAGGGAACATGGCCGCAATCATGGGAAAGGTATCCGTCAGGTGCGGTGATGCCATCAGGCCGAACATGTAGGCTCCGATGGCAAAGAAAGCCACGTAACCCAAGTCCAGCAGACCTGCGTAGCCCACGACAATATTCAGTCCCAGAGACAGCAGTACATAGAGCAAAGCCATATCGGCAATACGCACCCAAGCATTCCCGAACTGTTGCAGGATCAGAGGCAGGATCAGCAGGCCCACCGATGCAATCAGGAACGCAACGATTTTTTGTTGTTGTTTCATGTGAGAGTGCTCCTCAAGCGCGGTCGGCCACGCGCTCACCCAGCAGCCCCGACGGACGCAGTGTCAACACGATGATCAAAACAATAAAAGCAAAAATGTCGGAATAGTGGCTACCCAATACTCCGCCAGTGAGCTCGCCGATGTAGCCCGCTCCGATAGACTCAATGAGACCCAGCAGAATGGCCCCGACAACAGCACCGCCCAGATTGCCGATACCCCCAAACACTGCAGCCGTGAAGGCTTTCAGACCCGGCAGGAACCCCATGGCATGCTGCGCCGTACCGTAGTTGGAGGCATACATCACACCCGCAATGGCGGCCAGAACTGCACCAATAATGAACGTAGCCGAAATTACCACGTCCGGCTTAACGCCCATCAGGCCTGCCACACGGGGGTTTTCGGCTGTTGCGCGCATGGCACGCCCCAATTTGGTGTAGTTGACCAGCCACATCAGGACAGCCAGCGATACCGCCGTAAAGCCCAGAATCATCACCTGGGTCGGCGTAATAACCGCACCGCCGATATTGAAAGGCGTACTGGGCAAGAGCGTGGGATACGACTTGTAGTTGGGCTTCCAGATGATCATGGCCAGCGTCTGCAACAGGATCGACATGCCGATGGCCGTGATCAGGGGTGCCAATTTGGGGCTATTGCGCAGGGGCCGGTAGGCAACCTTCTCAATGACAAAATTGAGTGATGCCGCCACGATGCAGGCAATGACCAGCGCGATGATCAAAATGAGGTACCCGGGTGTACCGGGCATTGATTCCTGCATCAGACCAATGATGGTCCAACTGGTCAGGGCCCCAACCATCATCACTTCGCCATGGGCGAAATTGATCAGGTTGATAATGCCGTACACCATGGTGTAGCCGAGCGCAATCAGCGCGTACATGCTACCCAACACCAGACCATTGATGATCTGCTGCAAAAAAATATCCATATAACTTCTCCGATTTGTGGCCGGCGCGTAAGTCAGCAATCTGCGGATCGACAATTTGATGACGAAGCGGTGCGGCCTTTTGGGCTGTACCTGTTCTTAAGCAAAAAGCCCGCCATGATTGATGGTGCGACAGGCAAGTGGGAAGGATTGTAACGAAGCTGTAATGAATTTTGAGCGCTGAATCTGCGGGGTTTACCCTTGCGGGGTATTCATACATCGCTGCTCACGGCCGCTTTACTTCTTCAGATTAAGGGCTTTGAGGCTGCGCAATTTCTCGGCGATTCGAATCTCCAGCCCCCGCTCTACCGGGCGGTAGAAACTGACCTCTTGCATACCGTCTGGCAAATACTGCTCCCCTGCAGCGAAACCGCCCTCTTCGTCATGCGCATAGCGGTAACCCTTGCCGTAATCGAGCTCTTTCATGAGCTTCGTGGGCGCATTGCGCAGGTGCATGGGTACCGGGCGGGTGCCATCTTTCCGCACGAACGCTTTGACTTCATTGAAAGCTTTGTAAACCGCGTTGGATTTGGGTGCCACGGCAAGATAAACCACGCATTCAGCCAAGGCAAGCTCCCCCTCGGGGCTACCCAGTCGTTCATACACATCCGCCGCATCCAGTGCCAGGCGCAGAGCTCGCGGGTCAGCCAGGCCAATGTCTTCACTGGCCATACGGATAAGTCGGCGTGCCATGTAGCGTGGGTCTGCACCCCCATCGAGCATGCGCACAAACCAATACAACGATGCATCCGGGTCAGAGCCACGCACCGACTTGTGCAGCGCGCTGATGGAATCAAAAAACTGCTCGCCCCCTTTATCGTAGCGGCGCATGCGCTCACCCAGCACTTTGAGCAGCCACGTGTCGGTGACCTGCTCCTGGCGCTCCTGACGCGCTGCCACGGCCAGTGTCTCCAACGTGTTCAAGAGCCGCCGTGCATCGCCATCCGCATAGGCCACCAGTCGATCTATTGCTATGCTTTCGATAGCTGGCAGCGCAGCATCGGCGAGGGCCCGAGCCACAATTTGTTTCAAATCTTCCTCTGTCAGCGGCTGCAGAACATACACCGCAGCCCGCGAAAGCAAAGCTGAATTGACCTCAAAAGACGGGTTTTCGGTAGTGGCTCCGATAAAGGTGAACAAGCCACTTTCCACATGGGACAAGAATGAATCTTGCTGGCTCTTGTTGAAGCGGTGCACTTCGTCGACAAACACAATGGTGCGTCGGCCGTGGCCCAGTGCAATCTGAGCCTGCTCCACCGCCTCACGGATATCCTTGACCCCGCCGAGCACCGCGCTGATGGTGATGAATTGCGCATCAAAAGCATCGGCCATGAGCCGCGCGATGGTGGTCTTGCCGACACCCGGTGGCCCCCACAAAATGCAACTGTGCGGCTGCCCCGATTCAAACGCCAGCCGCAGCGCCATTCCCTCGCCCAAGAGATGCTGCTGACCGATCACCTCTCCCAGCCGCCGTGGGCGCAGGCGTTCGGCCAGAGGTTGGTGCAAGGGAGGAAGGTCGGCAATCAAGGTTGGTGCGAAGAAGAGTGAGCACGTAGTTTAAGACAGGCCACCCACACCACTACTTCGGCACCAACCCGGCAGCCTGTTGCTGAAGGACTTGGCAGTAAATTGATCTACAGCAAGGTCTTATTTCCGAACGAACCTAGAGTTGCGGCCAAAGACCACCAGGGCCAAAAAAAAGGAGACTTATGACAACCCCTCTCATGATGGATTCGATCGACGCTTGCGTAGACTACGTATTGGACACGACACTTGGCGATATCGTGCTCGGTATCCCGCTGGGTGTGGGAAAACCCAATCCATTTGTCAACGCGCTGTACCACCGCATCAAGGCCAACCCGGCTCGGCACCTCAAAATCATCACGGCCCTCTCTCTTGAGCGGCCCGTTGGAAAGAGTGCGCTGGAACAGCATTTCCTGGGACCACTGGTCGAGCGGGTATTTGCCGACTATCCGGACCTCGAATACGTCAAGGACTCACGCGGCGCCGGCTTGCCGCCCAACATTGAGGTGGTCGAAGTATTCATGAAAACTGGCGACTACTTGGGTAATGTGGTGGCGCAGCAGAACTATATGTCCAGCAATTACACCCATATCGCCCGCGACATGGGGGTACAAGGAATGAATGTGATGGCCCAAGCCGTTGCATCACGGCAAGACGAGAATGGATTGCACCTGAGCCTGTCGAGCAACCCGGACGTTGTGCTGGAAGTCATGGAGAAGTTTCGCGCTAGCGGCAAAAAAATCATTGCCATAGGCGTTATCAACCAAAAAATGCCATTCATGCCCAACACCGCTGAAGTGGAAGCCGATTTTTTTGACGTGGTGGTCACAGACCCGGCGGGTACGCACACCATGTTTTCTCCACCCAACAACAAGGTCGGACTGGCGGACTATGCCATCGGCTTGCACGCGTCCAGCCTGGTCGCCGATGGCGGCACCTTGCAAATCGGCATCGGTTCACTTGGAGACGCCATTGGCCAGGCACTGATCGTGCGGGATCGGCACAGTATGGAATACCAGAGGATCCTGGAGTCTCTGTGTCCCGATGGTCTGGCCGGACGTGATCTGGGGCGCTTTGACAAAGGCCTCTATGGCTGCTCGGAAATGTTCGTCAACGGCTTCCTCAAGCTGATCGAGGCCGGCATTATTCGCCGTGAGGTGTTCAAAGATGCCGTGTTACAACAACTGCTCAACCAGGGCGCCATCGCGGATGAAACCGTCACGCCTCAAACTCTGCGCGCGTTGATTGATGCACGGCGTGTGCGCTTACCGATTGACAGTGAGGACCTCTCCTTTTTGCAGCGCTTTGGCGTGTTGCGCGCGTCTGTGGCGCTGGATGGCAATCAGTTGGCGATGGGTGATCAGCGTTGCAGCGCTGATCTGAGTAACGAAGAATCTTTTGCCTGCGTCTCCCAGCATATGCTCGGGTCGCGACTGCTGGGTGGCATTTTCATGACCGGTGGTTTTTTTCTTGGGCCGCGTGATTTCTACGAACGGCTGCGCACCATGCCCCCGCAGGAGCTGGCCAAGATTGACATGACGCGCATCGATTTCATCAACCAGCTCTACGGACAGGAAGACCTGAAGCGAGCACAGCGACGCGACGCGCGGTTCATGAACACCACCATGATCGTCACCCTGCTGGGAGCCGCTGCCAGTGACGCATTGGAGTCCGGCCAGGTCGTCAGTGGCGTGGGAGGGCAGTACAACTTCGTGGCTATGGCCCATGCGTTGCCTGACGCACGACTCATCATGATGCTACGGGCGACCCATGACAACAAGTCCGGACTGAACAGCAGCATCGTGTGGAACTATGGTCATGTGACGATACCGCGCCACCTGCGCGACATCGTCATTACGGAATACGGCGTGGCCGAATTACGGGGACAACCGGATGGCGAGGTCGTCAAACGTCTGATCGCCATTGCCGACTCCCGTTTTCAGGACGAACTGGTCAAGCAAGCCAAAGCGCACGGAAAACTCGATGCGCACTACGAAGTGCCCGAGCGCTACCGCCACAATCTGCCGCATATGCTGGCAGAAAAACTCCACCCGTGGGCCGAAGCAGGTCTGTTGCCGGACTATCCGTTCGGCACGGACCTCACAGACGAAGAGTTGCACATCGTGAACGCGCTCAAGAAGCTAAAGCACGCCAGCGAGCATCCCGTGGAAATGCTGTCGCTCGCACTCAAGAGCTTTTGGGAGGGCAAGGATATGCCTTCGGCCTTTCAACAACGCCTGGGATTGTCCGATGCCCACAGCTTCAAGGACACAGTGATCAGACGACTGCTGGCGGGCAATCTGTAGGCCGCACTCGCCATCTGTTAAAACTAGGGTGCACCAACTTTCTAATTCGTCCTAATGCCCGATTCCTCCAGCACTTCCTCCCCAACCGATATCGCCAGCGCGAATGACACCATTCACTGGACCGAAAAGGGCTTGGCCTGTTCCGCCAAATGGCGTTCGGAGCGCGGTGCACCGTCGCCGAAGCGCGTTGTTCTTGCGGATGACACCATTACTGCGGATGCTGCCTACCGCTTGGCCTGCGAAGGCACCGCCTTGCTGTGGCGGGGTGATTTTCAAAATGCACGCCAATTACTGCAAGCCATAGCGCGGCGCCTGGATCAACCCGCCAAGCGCACGCTGCGCAAGCATTCCGCCAAAGAAGCCGCTGCAGCGGCAGACCCCGCTGTGGCCTTTCATCAGCACCGTCAAGCGCAAGCTCAGCGTGCGCGGGTACTGGGCATGTTGTTGCTCCCCTTCAACGCAGACTATGGCGTCGCGTTGCGTCGTGCGCCTGATGCGCGCCTGGCGTGTGCCGAGGCATGGGGGCCCGCCAGTCTGGACGGTGATGCATCCGTTGCAACATTGCGGGAGTTGTTAGGCCTCATCAGTGCCCATGAGTGGCGAAAGAAAGGCATCGAAATTCCTGAACTGGGCGCGCCGCCCACCAATCGCATCTTTCCCCACTACGGCGTTTTTTCTCCGATCCGTGGCGAATACGTGGGTCTGGTTTGCAAGATGCCGCTTCCGACAACCGACACACCACCTTTGGTGGCATTTGACATCGGTACCGGCACGGGGGTGCTCTCTGCGGCACTTGCCCGCCGCGGAATTTCCAATATCGTAGCAACTGACCAGGACCCGCGGGCGCTGGCCTGTGCGCGCGAAAACCTCGAACGGTTGGGGTTATCCGCCACTGTTCAGGTCGTGCAGGCCAACCTGTTTCCTGAAGGACTGGCTTCATTGATTGTGTGCAACCCGCCTTGGCTCCCTGCGCGCCCCAGCTCACCGCTTGAATACGCGGTGTACGACGAAGGCAGTCAGATGCTGCTGGGCTACCTGAAAGGGCTGACCGAACACCTTGCACCGGGCGGTGAAGGCTGGCTCATCCTGTCCGATCTGGCAGAGCACCTGGGCTTGCGTTCTCGCGCTGAACTGCTGGCGCAATTCAGTGCAGCCGGTTTGAAGGTCGTGGGACGGATGGACGCAAAGCCGCACCATCCCAAAGTGCAGGATGTGTCCGATCCGCTGCACAAGGCACGCGCTGCAGAGGTGACTTCCCTTTGGCGACTCGCCGCTAAGAGCCCCTCAGCCAGAAAGGCCTGATCGGCATTGCTGAATGGCTAGCGTCATAAATTGAGATAAGTCCCGGCAGCTGGCCGGGACAAAACAGCCCGGCAGAAAATGGAGAGCCGGAAATGAAAAAGCCGTCACAAACCTAGGATTTGCAACGGCTTCCCATTACTGGCGGAGCGGACGGGACTCGAACCCGCGACCCCCGGCGTGACAGGCCGGTATTCTAACCAACTGAACTACCACTCCTGGTAGACAACGTTCACTCTTGCGAGTCAAGTGTTGACGACTTGTACAGCGTCATCTTTCGATGAATCTGGTGGCCCCACGGGGATTCGAACCCCGGTACCTACCGTGAAAGGGTAGTGTCCTAGGCCTCTAGACGATGGGGTCAAAACCTTGGACTAATCCGTTCTCAGAAATTTTGGTGGAGGTAAGCGGGATCGAACCGCTGACCTCTTGCATGCCATGCAAGCGCTCTCCCAGCTGAGCTATACCCCCTAAACCGGAGAAAGCTTACTAGCAGCATTCTCAATTTCCAAGCCTCAAATTATAGCCTCAAAAATCACACCTTGGACAATCTTGCGATGACTTTTTCTCTTCCGCACATTTCCAGCACCGAATCGAGCGTTGGCGTCTGGGCTGTGCCCAGCACCAAAACGCGCACGGGCATGGCCAGTTGTGGCATCTTCAGGCCGGTAGCGGCCAGCACTTCCTTGATCACGGCGGCGATGCTGGCTTTGTCCCATGGGCAGATTGCCAGCTTGTCCGCCAGCATCTGGAGGGCAGGCCTCACCGCTTCGGTCACGTGTTGTGTTTTCTCTGCTGCATTGGGAACCACGTCGCTATAGAACTTCGCAGCCCATAGGGCCAGTGCAATGGTGGTGTCGCAGCGATCCTTGAAAAGCGCGCACACCTGCGGCAGATGCACCTCAATCAGTTCCGGTCCGACCGTGACGCCCAGTTTGACCAATTGTTGCGCCACCAAAGCGGACAGACGCGCGTTGTCGGCCTGCTTGATGTACTGCGCATTGACCCAGAGGAGCTTGACCGGATCCCATTGGGCCGGGCTCTTGTTCAGATGGGTGCCGTCAAACCAGTCAATCAACTGCTCGCGGCTGAACAACTCCTCGTCGCCATGACTCCAGCCCAGTCGGGCCAGGTAGTTCAACATGGCTTCGGGCAAATACCCGTCTTCTTCGTAGGCGGTGACACTCACGGCCCCCCGGCGTTTGGAGAGCTTTTGACCGTCGTCACCCAGAATCACCGGGCAATGCCCAAATTCCGGCAGCGGTGCACCCAGTGCGTTGAAGATATTGATTTGCCACGGCGAATTGTTGATGTGCTCATCCCCCCGGAACACATGGCTGATCTGCATGTCCCAGTCGTCCACCACCACGGCAAAGTTGTAGGTGGGCACCCCGTCGGTGCGAACAATGATCAGGTCATCAATCTCGCGATTGCTGATCGTGATGGGGCCTTTGACCAGATCGTTCCAGGTGACATCGCCATCCACAGGATTGCAGAAGCGCACTACCGGCAGCACACCGACAGGAACCGGCGGCAATACTTTGCCTGGCGCCGGACGCCAGCGGCCGTCGTAGAGGGTTTTTTCCCCGCGTGCCCGCTTGGCTTCGCGCGTGGCTTCCAGCTCTTCAGGGGTGCTGTAGCAATGGTAGGCCTTGCCCTCAAGCACCATGCGGTCTGCCACCTCTTTGTAGCGCGCCAAACGCTGCATTTGGTATATCGGGCCCTCGTCGTATTCCAGCCCCAGCCAGCGCATCGATTCCAGAATTTGCTCGACCGATTCCTGATTGGAACGTGCCACATCAGTGTCTTCAATGCGGAGCACGAACTCCCCGCCAAAGTGGCGTGCGTAAGCCCACGAATACAGCGCAGTACGGGCAGTGCCGAGGTGCAAAAATCCAGTGGGAGAAGGGGCGATGCGGGTACGGATTTTTTTATTCATGACAAGGTGTCCAGACCCAGGGCCAGATCGGCTTTCAGGTCTTCCATGTTTTCAAGGCCAACGGCCACGCGAATCAGTCCCTGACCGATGCCCGCGGCCTGCCGCTGCACTTCAGTCAATCGGCCATGCGAGGTGCTGGCAGGATGACTGATCGTGGTTTTGGTATCACCGAGGTTGGTGGTAATAGAGCAGACCCGTACCGCGTCAATGGCAGCAAAGGCATTGCGACGCAATGTTTCAGGGCTGTCCCCAAACACATCGAACGACAACACCGCGCCCCCCAGCCCCTTGCCGCTGGCCGCCTGCTGGCGCATAGCCAGTGCATGTTGCGGGTGGCTGGACAGGCCGGGGTAGTACACCTGCTTGACCTGTGGATGGGTCTGCAGCCACTGCGCCACCGCCAGGGCACGCTCCGACTGGGCCTGCATGCGGATGCCCAGCGTCTCCATGCCCTTGAGCACTACCCACGCGTTAAAGGGCGCCAGCACCATGCCCGCCGTGCGGGTCACCGGCAAAAACAATGCATCCACATAGCGCTGATCACAGCAAATGGCGCCTGCCATCACGCGTCCCTGACCGTCCAGGTACTTGGTGCCCGAATGAATGATGAAATCTGCGCCAAACCGCTTGGGCTGCTGCAAGGCCGGGCTGCAAAAGCAGTTGTCGACGGCCAGCAACGCACCCGCGTTGTGCGCCAGATCGGCCAGCGCCTGAATGTCGCAAATGTCCGTAAGCGGATTCGTGGGCGTTTCGGCAAACAACAACTTGGTGGTGGGACGTATTGCGGTCCTCCACTCCTGCACATCGGTTTGGGAGACAAAGGTGGTGCTGATGCCAAACTTGGCAAACTCGCCCGCAAACAGGCGGATGGTGGAACCAAATACCGACTGCGAGCACACCACGTGGTCGCCACTTTTCAACAGCCCCATGCCCAGCAACAAAATCGCCGCCATGCCGCTCGACGTGGCAATAGCGGCCTCGGTACCTTCGAGTGCGGCCAGCCGCATCTCCATGCTGGTGACCGTCGGGTTGCCCACGCGCGTGTAGGTGTAGCCCTCTTCTTCCATCGCAAAGCGGCGTGCCGCAGTGGCAGCATCAGGCTGCACAAAGCTGCTGGTCAGGTACAGCGCCTCGGAGTTTTCGCCGTACTGGCTTTTATCAATGGCAACACGCACAGCCAGCGTGTCCAGATGCAGGTTGTCAGGCAGTTTTTTCTGTGTCATGGTCAGTCAAAAGGATCGGCGGCAGGCTTCAGTTTTCAGGATTGGGCAGCGCCAGTCGGGAGTTATCTTCCAGGCCCTCTTCGCCGCCAACCCGGCTCTCGCCCAGGCGTGCAATGTCGTCGGAGGTAATGTCACCCGTCACGTACACACCGTCAAAGCACGATGCATCGAAACCCTTGATGCTGGAATTCAGGGAGCCAATGGCTTTCTTCATGCCTTCCACGTCCTGATAAATCAGCGCATCACAGCCAATGATCTGGCGAATTTCTTCCACGGTGCGGTTGTGCGCTACCAGCTCGCTGCTGGTGGGCATGTCAATGCCATACACATTGGGATAGCGCACGGGCGGCGCAGCGCTGGCCAGGTACACCTTGTTGGCGCCAGCGTCACGTGCCATCTGCACAATCTCTTTAGAGGTCGTGCCACGCACAATCGAGTCGTCCACCAGGAGCACATTGCGACCCTTGAACTCACTGGCAATTGCATTGAGCTTCTGACGCACTGATTTCTTGCGCACCGACTGGCCCGGCATGATGAAGGTGCGGCCCACATAGCGATTTTTTACAAACCCTTCGCGGTAAGGCAAGCCGAGCAAATGCGCCAGCTGCGCCGCGCTGGGTCGGCTGGACTCGGGGATCGGAATCACCACGTCAATCTGGCTGGGCGGCACCGTTGAGATAACGCGCTTGGCCAATGATTCACCCAGATTCAGACGGGCCTGGTAGACCGAGATGTTGTCCATCACCGAGTCAGGCCGAGCCAAATAGACGAATTCAAATATGCAGGGGTTCAACTGCGGGTTATCGGCACATTGCTGCGCATGCACCTTCCCCTCCAGGTCAATGAAAACCGCTTCACCCGGATCCACATTGCGTTCGAACTGGTAACCAATTCCCTCCAGCGCCACCGACTCGCTGGCGATCACTGTGCTGTCATTGTTGCGTCCCATGCACAAGGGACGAATGCCAAACGGATCCCGAAACGCCAGCACACCATGCCCGGCGATCAGCGCAATTACGGCGTACGAACCTTTGACCCGGCGGTGCACATTGCGCACGGCCGCGAACAAATCAGCAGCCTGCAAAGGCAAGCCGCGCGTGGTTTTTTCAATTTCGTGTGCCAGCACATTGAGCAAGACTTCAGAGTCGCTCTCGGTATTGATGTGGCGATGATCGGTACTGAACAGCTCGGCTTTCAATGCATGCGCATTGGTCAGGTTGCCGTTGTGCACCAGCACGATGCCAAAGGGTGCATTCACATAGAACGGCTGCGCCTCTTCTTCGCTGTAGGCATTGCCTGCCGTCGGGTAACGCACCTGCCCCAGGCCGCAGTTGCCCGGGAGCGAACGCATATTGCGGGTGCGAAACACATCGCGCACCATGCCCTTGGCCTTGTGCATGAAGAACTTGCGCTCTTGCTGGGTCACGATACCGGCGGCATCCTGACCGCGATGCTGCAGCAGCAGCAGCGCGTCATAAATCAGCTGGTTGACAGGCTCATTGCTAACGACACCAACTATTCCGCACATATATTTTTACTCATTCAGGGTAGATACTTTCCAAACTCTTGTGGCAATACAGGCTTAAGGCCCTGCAGCGCCACGGTGGCGACGCGTGGGCCCGTGGCATCCTGCCACCAGTCGGCCGTGTGCAGAGGTGTCATGCCCACCACCACGGTCAACGCCAACAACAAAATAACACCGCGCACCACGCCAAATGCCGCGCCCAACAGGCGGTCTGCGGGACGCAGGCCCACCGCCGTCACCAGTTTCTTGATCACAAAAGCCACCAGGCCACCCAGGAAGATGGCGGCGACAAAAACCAGCACAAACCCGGCTGCGTACCGCATCGCCTCTGCCGCACCGGACATCGGCAACCACCGCGCCACGGCTGGCGCAAACCACTGTGCCAGCACAAAGGCTGCAATCCAGCTCAATACCGACAGCACTTCAAACACCAGCCCACGCCAGGCGCCCACGGCCAGGGAGAACACAAGTACCGCCAAAAAAATCCAGTCCAGCGCTTGCATGGGTGCGGGCTACTCTTACAGTTCCAGAATGGCCGCTGGCAGATCCAGTTTCTTGATCTTTTGGGCGGCCTTGTCGGCATCGGCCTTGGTCTCAAACGGTCCTACGCGCACGCGAATGCGCTTGCCCTCTTTGGCCTCCACGACCTGCGTATAGGTCTTCAGGCCCGCTTTTTCCAGCTTGACGCGCGCTTCGTGCGCCTTGGCAAGCTCTGCAAACGCTCCCACCTGCACCACGAACCGGCCGGCCGCTGCGGCAGCAGGTTTGGCCTCGGCAAGTTTGGTTTCCGGCGCTTTGGCGACCGGCTTGGGAACGGGCGCTTGTGCAACCACCGGCACCGCCGCAGGGGCCACCACCGCGGGCGCTGGTATAGCGGGAATCGATGCAGCGGGCTTGGGCGCCGATCCTTCATCAATCATGCCGCTGACCTGCTTGCTGGGTGGTGCCACGGCCACGTTGCCCAGGGGCTTGACCTTGTTCTTGTCTGGAATTTCGATGGGAATATCGACCGCAATGGGTCGTGGCTGGCTGTCAAACAGCATCGGAAATCCGATGACGCCCAGCAGCACCAAAACCGCCGCACCAATCAGGCGGTGTCTGGCGCGTTTGCGCATGGCCTCAATGCTCTCGGGCGCCGGGGGTGGCGGGGTGGTGGCATGGTCGTCGCCACCTTTGCGAAATTTGAAAAAAGCCATGAATGGGGTTGACTCAGGAGTTCAGATGTTTGGCATGCAGCCGGGGTATGCCTTGTTGCAGTACGCCACCCACGGTATAGAACGATCCAAAGACCACGATTCTATCAGCGGGGTCCGCCGCAGCAATGGCCGCCTGGAGGGCCTGCATGGGGTCGGCAAAGGCTGCACCACTGGCGTCCTTGCGCGTGTTTTGCGACTGCCACCGCGCCTGCAAGGCGCTGCCTTTGGCCGCGCGCGCGGTGGGCAAATCCGTGAAATACCAGCGGTCAATCAAGGGATTGACGCGCTCCAGCATGGGCGCCAGGTCTTTGTCGGCCATGACGCCAAACACGGCGTGCGTGGTGGGGAAGTACCCCATGGCGTCCAGATTGGCCGCCAGCGCTGCCACCGAATGGGGGTTGTGCGCCACATCCAGAACCAGTGTGGGTTGACCCGGGATGATCTGGAACCGCCCCGGTAGCTCGACAAAAGCCATGCCATTGCGAACGGCTTGCGCCGTGACGGGCAGACGCTCGCGCAGTGCGGCCAGCGCGGCCAGCACACCGGCTGCGTTGACCAACTGGTTGGCGCCGCGCAGTGCCGGATAGGCCAAACCACTGTAGCGCCGCCCGCGCCCTGCCCAACCCCACTGCTGCTTGTCGCCCGACACGTTGAAGTCATGTCCATTGCGCCACAGGTCAGCGCCCACTTCCAGCGCATGGTCCAGCACGCTTTGCGGCGGCATGGGGTCGCTCACGATGACCGGGCGGCCGGTGCGCATGATTCCGGCCTTCTCCCGACCGATGCTTTCGCGATCCGGACCCAAAAACTCCATGTGGTCCAGGTCGATGCTGGTAATCACTGCGCAATCGGGGTCAATGATGTTGGTGGCATCCAGCCGCCCGCCCAGCCCCACCTCCAGAACCACCACATCCAGGCCGCTGCGCGCCATGACATCCAGAATGGCCAAAGTGGAAAATTCAAAGTAAGTTAGCGAGATTTCAGAGCCATTGAGCACTCTAGCCCTCTCCACCGCTGCGAAGCCAGCTATCAAATGTGTAGCATCCACCGGCTCGCCGACCAAACGCAGGCGCTCTTCAAAGCGCACCAGATGGGGCGATGTGTAGACCCCGGTGCGGTAGCCCGCCTGCAGCAAGATGGATTCCAGCATGGCGCAGGTGGAGCCCTTGCCGTTGGTGCCCGCCACGGTGATGACCGGGCAGTCAAAGCGAATTTGCATGCGCTCGGCCACGGTGCGTACCCGTTCCAGGCCCATGTCAATGGTGGTGGGGTGCAGGCGCTCGCAATGGGCCAGCCACGCGTCAAGGGTGTTGAGTTGTTCCATAGAGCCTGCAATTGTCGCGCACGGCACCCGGCCTTGCCGGCAACACCGCTATTTGAGCCTGGGGGTCAGGCTGCGAAGCGGTCGGTTGCTGCTAGCAGTTGCGCCAGAATTCCGGGCTCGTTGAAAGCGTGGCCGGCATCGGCAATCAGGTAAAAATCCGCGTCGGGCCAGGCGCGGTGCAGGTCCCATGCCGTTTTGGGAGGGCACGCCATGTCGTAGCGGCCCTGCACAATCACACCGGGAATACCCGCCAATTTGCCCGCGTCGCGGATCAACTGCCCCTCGTCGAGCCAGCCTCCGTGAACAAAATAATGGTTTTCGATGCGCGCAAATGCCAGGGCATAGTCATCGCGCTCGTGCTTGGCTTTGGACGCCGCATCCGGCAGCAGCGTGATGGTTTGCCCCTCCCACAGGCTCCAGGCCCTGGCTGCAGCCAATTGCTCCACAGGGTCAGTGCCCACCAGGCGTTTGCGATAGGCCGCCATCAGGTCTCCACGCTCGGCCAGCGGAATAGGGGCCAGATAGGCGTCCCACAAGTCCGGAAACAGCCAGGAAGCCCCTTCCTGGTAGTACCAAAGCAGCTCGGCGCGCCGCAGCGTGAAGATGCCCCGCACCACCAACTCCGATGCCTGCGGCGCATGGGTTTGCGCATAGGCAAGCGCCAGCGAGCTACCCCAGGAGCCGCCAAACACCAGCCAACGCTCAACCCCCAGCATCACCCTCAGGCGCTCGATATCGGCCACCAGATGCCAGGTGGTGTTGTTCTCCAGGGAGGCATGTGGGAGCGAACGGCCACAGCCTCGCTGGTCAAACAGCAGGACGCAGTAGCGCTCGGGGTCGAACAGGCGGCGGTGGTCGGTTGAACAACCTGCACCCGGGCCACCGTGCAAAAAGACCGCCGGCTTGCCCTGCGGGTTGCCACACAGCTCCCAGTAAATGGAATAGCCTTCACCCGTATCGAGCATGCCGCTCTGAAACGGTTCGATTGGCGGGTACAGCATGGCTTCATCCTGGCGCATGGGGTTCACTTTCACGATGGATGGGTTGATGAATAAGGTGGGGATGCGCCTGCCGACGCAAGAATTCAAAGCTGTCACGCCAGCACACGAGCGCTTGCTCGCGCCAAAACATCACGTGGAAGGCGTGGGTTTCGCCGGGGTAGTAACGCGCCGTGTGGGGCAACTGCAGTCGCAGGAGAACCTGCTCCAGCCGCTGCGAGTCGGCAGCCACCGGATCTGCCAGCCCCGCGGCGATAAAAAGGGGCGGCAAATCGGGCGCGCTCGCCATGGCTTCCAGCACGCACAAGGGGTCAGCCAGCGCGTGCTGCGGGCGCGGCTGGCCGGCGGCACTGCCCAGATAAGACCCCGCCGCATCGGTAGCAATGCGCGCGGCCAGCGCCGATACCCCGGCGCGACGATACCGCTCGGGATGACTGGTTTGCAGAAAGCCACAGTACAGCAAGGCCGCAACCGGGCGCAAGCCACGGATGAAAAGCGGTTTGGTATAGGGCTCTGGTCTGGCGGTGCAGCACGCCAGCGTGACCGACAAAGCCAGATTGGCACCGGCAGACTCCCCCGCCAGGGTCATGCAGTGCGGATCGCCGCCATAGTGCGCGACATGATCGGCGGCCCACAGCCAGGCAGCGCAGGCATCCTCCAGTGCGGCGGGGAATGGATGTTTGGGCGCCAGCCGGTAGTCCACATTGCACACCAGATAACCTTGGGAAGCATAGGCAGCAGCCAACGCACGGTGCGTGCGCTTGGAGCCGATGGCAAACCCGCCGCCGTGGAAGTAGATCAGCACCGGGTGGGGCCCCGGACCCTTGGGCTGCAGAACATCCAGGCACAGGGTTTCGCCCGCGTGGTGCGCGTATGGGATATCTTCGATCAGCCTAAAGGTGGCCTGGCGACGCCGCATGCTGGGCAACAGGTCGACCACGGTGGCCAACCCATGCATACCCGCATCCACGGCCACACGCCGCATCAACTGACGGTTGGTCACCATGTCCAGCCAGCGGAGCATCATGTAGTCCGGTCCTGGTCAGCTGGCACGCAGTTTTGTGGGGCTGCGCGTCTTCTTGCCAGCCCGCAGCATGTCCGCACCAAAGCACATGACCGACCTGACCAGACGATTCTTGAGCACCACGCCGCTGGGCAAGGTGAGTGATTGGGCCAGTACGGCAGAGGGCGTCATTGGTGCATTCCTTTTAAAAGTCAGTATAGAACGCAGCGGCGGCGCGACGCAGGCTTCACTATGAATTTCATAGCTGCTTGCGCAGCATTA
Source organism: Rhodoferax sp. GT1R46 (assembly GCF_056521285.1). Lineage (NCBI taxonomy): Bacteria > Pseudomonadati > Pseudomonadota > Betaproteobacteria > Burkholderiales > Comamonadaceae > Rhodoferax > Rhodoferax sp. GT1R46. Next base: position 141,163 of record NZ_JBWMBC010000009.1, on the reverse strand, counting down.
GCGGGGGCTACAGCTCATTTTGACTATAAATATGCCAGAATTCAGCCATGACCATCCTCTACGGCATTCCCAACTGTGACACCGTCAAAAAAGCCCGCGTCTGGCTGACGGACCACGGTGTGGCTCACCAGTTCCATGACTTCAAAAAACAGGGCGTACCCGAAGCGCAACTCGACATCTGGCTGAAAGCCGTGGGCTGGGAAACACTCGTCAACCGCAAGGGCACTACGTGGCGCAAGCTGGACGACGCCACCCAAGCCACCGTGGTGGACGCCGCCGGGGCCCGGGCTCTGGTGCTGGCCCAGCCCAGCGTCATCAAGCGCCCGGTGGTGGAGTGGCCGCACGGCGATGTGACGGTCGGCTTCACGGCGGAGAGATTTGCCGCCCGCCTGCCCTAAAATCACGGGTTGACGCCCGTTTTTGCACGCCGCTGTGCATCGGCGCCCCGATTAACCTGCTTTCAACATCCTGATTCCATGACCACCACCCACATTGACGGCGTGTCCGTTACCACCCAGGCCAGCGTTTACTTTGACGGCAAATGCGTCAGCCACGGCATCACCTTTGCCGACGGCACCAAGAAGTCGGTCGGCGTGGTCTTGCCCGCCACCCTGACCTTCAACACCGGCGCGCCCGAGATCATGGAATGCGTGGCGGGGTATTGCGAATACAAGCTGGCGGGAACCGACGCCTGGGTCAAGTCCAGTGCAGGTGAGCAATTCAGCGTGCCCGGTAACTCGAAGTTCGACATTCGCGTGACTGAGCCCTACCACTACATCTGCCATTTCGGTTAAGAACATGTCCCACACCATTCTCCAAAATCTGCCCGTCGGGCAAAAAGTCGGCATCGCCTTCTCCGGCGGCCTGGACACCAGCGCAGCCCTGCTCTGGATGAAGCTCAAGGGCGCTGTGCCCTACGCTTACACAGCCAACCTGGGCCAGCCCGACGAGGCCGATTACGACGAAATCCCCCGCAAGGCCATGGAATACGGCGCTGAAAAAGCCCGCCTGATTGACTGCCGCAGCCAGCTCGCCGCGGAAGGTATTGCCGCTCTGCAGTCCGGTGCCTTCCACATCTCTACCGCCGGCATTACCTACTTCAACACCACACCGCTGGGCCGTGCCGTCACCGGCACCATGCTGGTGTCGGCCATGAAGGAAGACGACGTCAACATCTGGGGTGACGGCAGCACCTTCAAGGGCAACGACATTGAGCGCTTCTACCGCTACGGCCTGCTGACCAACCCCAGCCTGAAGATCTACAAGCCCTGGCTGGACCAGCTGTTTATTGATGAGTTGGGTGGCCGCTCCGAAATGTCGGCTTTCATGACGCAGCACGGCTTTGGCTACAAGATGTCGGCCGAAAAAGCCTACTCCACCGACAGCAACATGCTGGGCGCAACGCACGAAGCCAAAGACCTGGAGCACCTGTCCAGCGGCATGAAGATCGTCAACCCCATCATGGGCGTACCCTTTTGGCGCGACGACTGTGATGTGAAGGCCGAAGAGGTCAGCGTGCGCTTTGAAGAAGGCCGCCCTGTCGCCCTGAACGGCGTGGAATACCCCGATCTGGTGAGCCTGATTCTGGAAGCCAACCGCATCGGCGGACGTCACGGCCTGGGCATGAGCGACCAGATCGAGAACCGCATCATCGAAGCCAAGAGCCGCGGCATCTACGAAGCCCCCGGTCTGGCCCTGCTGTTCATCGCCTACGAGCGCCTGGTCACCGGCATTCACAACGAAGACACCATCGAGCAGTACCGTGTCAACGGCCTGCGCCTGGGCCGCCTGCTGTACCAGGGCCGCTGGTTCGACCCGCAAGCCATCATGCTGCGCGAGACCGCCCAGCGCTGGGTAGCGCGCGCAGTGACCGGAACCGTGACCATCGAGCTGCGCCGCGGCAACGATTACTCGCTGCTCAACACCGAGTCGCCTAACCTCACCTACGCACCAGAGCGCCTGAGCATGGAGAAGGTGGAAGACGCGCCGTTCAGCCCGCTGGACCGCATTGGTCAGTTGACCATGCGCAACCTGGACATCAAGGACACCCGCGCCAAGTTGGGAATTTACGCCCAGAGCGGGCTGCTGTCGCTGGGTCAGGATGGGGATTTTCTCAGTTTGCACCACGCGACCAAGAAGTAACTGCTGCGAATAGAAAAATACAAAGGGCCGGTTCTTCCGGCCCTTTTGCTTTCAGTTATTCCGCACAACTAAAGTTGCAAACACACTTGCGACAGTGGGACGGAACAGCTCAGTCATGCCAAGCGGTCGTGAATCCAGCGGTGACTTCGACGTTGGCCAGCGGGCACGCTGCGTTCTCTGGCGCCGCAATAGCCGGCATCTGTCGTTGTGCTCCCAGCGGACGGGAACGAAACCACTGCTACGACAGCCAGTTTCCAAAGCCACATGGGACGCATGCTGAAGCACTAACTCACAAACCACGGGATTTTTCTGGCTGGTTTAGAGCCCGCTAAATGGGCAATAGCGGTCTGGTAGCATGCGTCGAAACTTGGTCAGGATAAGACGCCATGGATACGTTAAAAGGAAAGACGATTATTGTTACTGGCGCCTCATCAGGCGTGGGTGAAGCCACCGCACGCTTGTGCGTGGCCGAAGGGGCTAATGTAGTGCTCGCCGCTCGCAGCAAGAAAGAATTGAATACCCTTGCCAGTGCACTCGGCAAACAGGCCATCATGGTTGTCACCGATGTTTCGAGTCCAGCGGACTGTGTCGGACTCATCCAGGCTGCCCTCGACTCGTTTGGTCATATCGACGTATTGGTGAATAACGCTGGCTTCAATAGTCGGGGGGCAGTCGAGACCGTTGGACTCGACGACATGGAAAGGATTATTGAAGTCAACCTCAAGGCTCCAATCCGCCTGAGCAAACTGGTTTTGCCGCACCTGCTTCAGTGTGGTGACGGTGCCATTGTCAATGTTGCCTCGCTTGCCGGTCGTGTTCCGCTTGACCATGAGGCAACCTACTCGGCTTCAAAGTTCGGTCTGCGGGGGTTTTCTTTTGCCATGGCCGAGGAACTTCAGGGTACCGGCGTGAAGGTGTCTGTGGTATCTCCTGGACCGATAGAAACTGGCTTCATCATGAACGCTATTGAAGCAGTCCCCGATTTGGTTTTCTCTCAACCGATGAGTTCGGCCGAAGAAGTTGCGCATGCCATCGTCCTCAGCATAAAAGACGGTAAGCGCGAGCGTGTAATGAATTTCACATCAGGTGTGTTGGCTCATATCGCGTACCTCGTGCCCTCCTTGCGCGCGGCGCTTAAACCCAGTCTAGAGGCAAAGGGCCGCAAAGCCAAAGCCAAATACATCGCAGCGCGAAGAACCCAGTAAGTTTTGCCGAGTCATTGAAAAACCTTGCTGCGGGGTCCAATCCCGACGGGGGGGTCTATTCGGCCTTGCGGCAACGGCGGAGGAAATAGTCGTCCCATTCGACTCGTTGGGCAAGGCGGAAACCGTGCCTGGGCTTGGATGTCCAGTCAGTTCAATTTGCAAGAATCCATGCAGCGGTCTGGACTACCACGTCGCTCTCCAGTCCATTGAAGCCGTGATAGGCCATCGCCTCACACGGGTCGCCGCGGTCATTGCCGCCCTTGAATGTGAGGAGCGCCGTCTTGTGCTGGCTACCGAGCTTCGTCATCAAACCAGGAATCGCAGCAAATGAGCAAAGGTTGCAGCCATCCTGTTCATGGTGCACAACGAGAACCGGCACATGAATATCCTCAAGCGCCATTTCCGGCACGGCCCGGCTCTTTTTGTCAGCAAGGATTGTTGAGGTCAACACCAGGCCATCCGGGCCATCAGGGCCGTGGAGTTTTGTGCCAATGTGGGCCACCGACTGGGTGCCCCGGCTGGTTCCAATCAACCACACAGGTACTTTGGACTTTGCTCGCAACCATGCAATGGTCGCTTGTATGTCTTGCACATGTTCGGGCGTCTGACGAAAGCCGGAAAGAAATGGACTCGACTGTCTATCCGAGGGCGCGTCAATGACGGCGACGAGCAAACCTTGGTCTGCGAACATCTGACTCGTGCGCACCAGAAAATTGCCCTCCCCCCAGCCAAAACTACCGTTCTGAAATATTTTGAGCCCTCCGTGGCCACCGGCCAACAGGATGACGGATGCCTTGGGTTCTTTGGGCGTGAGTAACACCATTCGTTGCGTTACACCTGCTCTGGTCTGGATATCGACCACCTGCTTATCTACCTGCCCAAATGCTGAGCACGAAACAAACACCGAAATCATCAAAAACAGGAACTTTGCTTTCATTTTGTCCTCTCTTCAATTTAATTCTGGCCTGCGCGATAGTGTGGACTTGACCCCCTAAATTGCGCAATAGAGTTGCCGGTGCCGTCAGTTGTCCTCGTTCAGACCTTGAGCGCGGTGATCAGCAACTTCTTCAATTTTGCTTGCTGCGGAGATGTCAGATGGCACTCCACCGTTGCGAACATCACCGCATCACCCACTGAAGTTAATTCTGGCAACGACGCTCTCAAACCCGAACCCGGCGACCGGTCCAGGTAGGCGCTGATCGCCACATTCTCAATCAGCAAGGGCGCCACCCAACGGTACGCCAACACTGTCTGGCTATCAGCACCCATCGATTCAATGGGCTGATCCACCAAGCTTTCCAGACCCCTGGGCAGTTCCTCAGGTGTCATTCTGAACAGGATGGACCACGGGTGGCTCAAGGGCTGATTCCTGGCTATTGCGTTCCACACGGTCGTGGGCGCCTGCTGCATGCGCAGACTACTGAACCCGCTGGCGAATACCCAGCAAACCATGCGTGGACCGAAGGTCTGTCAGGTAGTCCTGCGCAATCGGCTTGAGTGCCGATGGTGTGATACCCAGAGACTGCAAGCCGGGCACCCGGCCGGTGGCCACGTTGTCGACCTTCATGGAATCCAGGTTGTCACGGCTCATGAGGGGCTCACCGGGAGCCAGTTCCATGAACATCGCTTGCAGTTGCCCAGCCCAGTCCGGCAGCGCAATAACCGGACGACCTTTGCCCTCGTTGATGCCACTGAGTTGCGCGGACATTTGAACCAGCTCTTTCAGGGTGTAAATATCGGGGCCGCAGGCCTCGATCACCTGCGCCGGGTGGGCCACCTCCAGGCTGCGCACCACGGCGGTGGCAACGTCTTCCACCCACACGGGCTGGAAGCGCGCATGGGCTCCCGCTAGCGGCATGAACGGAAACACGGTTTGCAGCTTGGCAAACAGATTCAGAAATTTGTCTTCCGCGCCAAAGATCACACTGGGGCGCAGGATGGTCAGCTTGAATTCGGTCCGCGCGCCAATACCCGCTCCTGCCCCCGCAGCGGCCTGCATCAAAACCGCTTCGCCCTGCCCTTTGCTACGCAGGTACATGGACGGCGCGGATTGGGGATTGATGGCATCCGCACCCAGCGCGCTGATGTGCACCACATGCTTGACGCCCGCAGCCCCGCAAGCGCGCGCCAGCTTTTGCGGCAATGCCACGTGGGTTTTCTCAAACGCGGCCTGGCTGCCATGCAGGATGGCCACCAGATTGACCACCGCATCTTGGCCCTGCACCACGCGGGTCAGCGCAGCTTCGTCGTGCACATCCAACTCCAGCACGGTGACCAGCGGCAAATGCTGCACGCGCCGGGCGTTGACCCTTCTGCGGGTGGGCACGGTGACGTTCCAGCCCTGGGCCACCAGTTTTTCACAAACATGGGCACCCACAAAGCCAGTGCCACCGAGTACAAGAATATTTTTCATAAAGCCAATCTAATGGGAATCGTAAAACCGTGAATTGACAACGATCAACTCACAAATCGGTGCAATTTTCAGACCACAACGGGCTCGGGTTCCAGCAGGATGCCAAAGCGCTCATACACACTGGTCTGAATGGCTTTGGCCAGCGTCATTACCTCGCCACCCGTGGCACCGTTGCCATCGGTACCAACCCCGCGGTTTACCAAGACCAAGGCCTGTCTCTCGTAAACACCGGCCTGCCCGACTGATTTGCCGCGCCAGCCGCACGAGTCAATCAGCCAGCCAGCGGCCAGTTTGACCGAGCCGTCTGCCAGGTGGTAATGCACCACCTTGGGGTCGCGGGCGATGATGTCTGCGCATTGCTCAGGGGTCACCGTCGGGTTTTTGAAGAAGCTGCCGGCATTTCCAATGACCGCAGGGTCGGGCAACTTGGCACGGCGAATGGCGCACACCCAGTCAAACACCTGCTGGGCTGTGGGTTGCGTGCAGCCGTGCTCCCCCATTTTTTTCTCGATATCGGCATAGCCCAGCACCGGTTTCCAGACCTTGGGCAGGGCAAAGCGCACGCGCAGAATCAGCGCACGGTCTTTCAGGCCCAGCATCTGGTGCCCACCTGCTTGCCCGGCTGGGAGCGTTCCGCCGTGTTTGAAGACCGAATCCCGGTAACCAAAGGCACACTGCGCCGCGTTGAGGGTGAACACTTTTCCGGTTTGCAGGTCTACCGCGTCCAGCGACTCGAACCGGTCTTGCAGTTCCACGCCGTAGGCACCCACGTTTTGCACTGGTGACGCACCAACGGTTCCGGGAATCAGGGCCATGTTTTCCAGACCGGGGTAGCCCTGCGCCAGGGTCCAGGCGACAAAGTCGTGCCAGCCCTCGCCCGCGCCCGCCTCCACAATGAAAGCCTTGGGGGTTTCAGACACCAGCCGGCGCCCCATCACTTCCACCTTCAGAACCACCGGTTTCACATCGCCGGTGAGCACAATGTTGCTGCCCCCGCCCAGCACAAACTTGTCGGCAGCGCCCCATTGCGGGTCCGCCAGCAGCAGATGCACATCGGCCTCACTGGCAATGCGGACCAGTGTGTGGGCCTTGGCCACAATGTGGAAGGTGTTAAAGGGCTGGAGCGGGACGTTTTTCTCGACTAACATGGCGAGATTGTCGTTCAACCCGCGCGCAACTTCGACCCAAGAGGGGTGGCGCACAACCCAAACAGCGAAAAAAATGCCTTCATTTGATACCGTCTGCGAAGCAGACCTTGTAGAAGTAAAAAATGGCGTGATCAACACGACCAAAGAGATCATTACCCGCTTTGACTTCAAGGGAACCAGCGCCAGCATTGAAATCAAGGACAAGGAGATCACCCTGATTGGTGATGCCGACTTTCAAATCACCCAGATTGAAGACATCTTGCGCAACAAGCTCACCAAGCGCAACGTGGACGTGCGGTTTCTGGATATGGGCGAAATCAAGAAAATGGGCGGCGACAAGGTCAAACAGATCATCACGGTGCGCAGTGGCATTGAGGCCGATGTGGCCAAAAAAATCCAGCGCGCCATCAAGGACAGCAAAATGAAGGTCCAGGCCGCCATCCAGGAAGACAAGGTGCGCATCACCGGCGCCAAGCGCGACGACCTGCAGGCCGCCATGGCCCTGATCAAGAAAGAAATTCCTGACCTGCCACTGAGCTTCGACAACTTCCGCGACTGATGCAAGCCGCTGCCTCTGCACTGCTATTCATCGCCAGCCTGGCAACAGGCACAGCCGCCCTGTCGCAAACGGTGGGGCTGTCGGGCATGCTTGGAGGCAAAGCTTTGATTATTGTGGATGGCGCTGCACCCAAGTCGGTGGCGGTGGGCGATGCGTACAAAGGCGTCAGGATCGTATCTACCGAAGGTGACCACGCCACCGTAGAAATTGCAGGCAGGCGCCACACCCTGCGGGTGGGCGATGCACCTGCCAGCGTGGGCAACCCGGGTGGCAACGCGGCGGACGGTGGTGCGGGTGGCAGCCGGGTGGTGCTGACTGCCGGCAGCGGCGGCCACTTTTTGACGCATGGGCAAATCAATGGGCGCACCGTTCAATTTATGGTTGACACGGGCGCCACCAAGGTAGGCATGAGCGCCGCCGATGCTGAACGCATAGGCATCAACTACAAGACCGGACAGCCGATTCAAATAGGCACCGCCAATGGTGTCGTGCCGGGATGGCTGATCAAGGTGGCATCGGTGCGGGTAGGAGACGTGATGGTCTATGGCGTCGACGCCATCGTGTCCGCAGGCGCCATGCCCTATGTGCTGCTGGGCAACAGCTTTTTGACCCATTTTCAAATGACGCGGACCAATGACCAGATGGTCCTCGACAAGCGGTATTAAGGGATCGATACGCCTGTGGCTGTTCAAAGCGTCAACGAATATGAAGACCTGCTGAGTCTGTGGTCAGACCTGGAGTCAGGGCTGGGCGTGATCCTGAGCAACCCCGGCAGCACCCAGGAGTTCAGCTACCGCGTCGTGCAATACGACCGATGGATGCAGGGACTCCTGCAACGCGACCCCGACGTCGGCCTGTATCTCCTGTTCCAGCTCTCCAGCAATTCCCCCGTGGGCTACAGCGCATCCCACGCACTGGTGTGCGCCACACTCTGCCATTTGATCGCCACGGAGCTGGGCACCGCACCCAAAGAGCGCGACAGCCTGGTGCGCGCAGCCTTGACCATGAATGTGGCCATGACCACGCTGCAGGACGAGCTGGCGGGCCAGGTTGAAAAACCCAATCAGCAGCAGCAGGACGCCATCCGCGCGCACTCCATCAAGGGCGCCATGATGCTCGCGAACCTGGGCGTTGCCGATAATATGTGGCTGGACATTGTTTCAGGCCACCACGATGACGCAGTCGACCGCGACGAGCTGCATCTGGTTCAGCCGGTCACGCGTTTGACGCGCATTCTCAAGGTGGTGGACCGCTACGCGGCCATGATCAGCCCCCGCATGTCGCGGGCAGGTCGCAGTGCCACGGAATCGGCCCGCACCATCATGGCCAATGCCTCCGCCAAAACCGATGTCATTGGCCACGCGCTGGTGCGCGCCGTGGGCCTGTGCCCACCGGGTACCTATGTGCGCATGGACAATGATGAGCTGGCGGTGGTGCTGCGCCGCAGCAGCACGGCCAACCAGCCCTACGTGGCCATTATTGGCAAGGCCAACGGCGAGCTGCTGGCTGCACCCCGACTGCACCGCACAGCGGGCAGCGGCCCCCGTATTCGCTCCGCTCTCGCGGCGGCTGCGGTGCGGGCGAACCTCAACCATTTTCATATCCTGCAACTGGGCGCATACGCAGCGCAGCAGACCCCGTAGCTGCCAGAACCCCGGCAAGCCTTCAAGGCTTCTTTTTGCCCAACCGGGATTCGGTGCCTTTGGCCAGACGCCCGATATTTTCTGCGTGACGCCAGATCAACAGCAACGACATGACCGCGGTGGACAGCACAATGCTCTTGTCCATCGCCCACACTACGCCATCACCAAAGATGTAGTACACCGGTGCAAAGACGGCCGCGACCAGCGACGCCAGTGAGGAGTAGCGAAAGAAATAGGCGATCACCAGCCAGGTGATTCCGGTCGCCAGACCCAGGATCCAGCTGGTGGCCAGCAAAACACCCAGTGCAGTTGCCACCCCTTTGCCGCCCACGAACCGGAAAAACACCGGGAACAAGTGCCCCAAAAATGCGGCCAGCCCGACCATGGCCACGGTGCCATCACTCAGCCCATAGGGCTCACCAAACCACTTGACCAGCATCACCGGCAGCCAGCCCTTGAAGGCGTCCAGCAACAGGGTCACCACGGCAGCCACCTTGCTGCCGGAGCGCAGCACATTGGTGGCACCCGGGTTTTTGCTGCCATAGGTGCGCGGGTCGTTAAGCCCCATGACCTGACTCACAATGACCGCAAACGACAGTGAACCCACCAGATACGCACCGATCGTGGCGAACAGGGGATAAAAAGAAACGAGGGAATTCAAACCAGTTCTCCTGACAGGTGGGACCGGCCCCACACCAACCGGCGGGGCTTCAGTCAGCCAGTGCGCACTGTACCTTCTTTGCGCCAAGCAACTGCACGCAAACCGCAGGGTCTAGCCCCACCAGATAGCCGCGGCGCCCCCCATTGATCAGTATTTTGGGCAAGCCCAGAATGCTTTCCTCGATATAAACCGGCATCGCCCGTCGTGTGCCAAACGGAGACGTACCGCCTACCAGATAGCCACTGTGCCGGTTGGCCACCTCGGGTGCGCACGGTTCGACCGACTTGGCCCCGATTTGCCGCGCCAGGTTTTTAGTGGACACCTTGCGGTTGCCGTGCATGAGTACCAGCAGCGGTTTGGCATCCTGGTCCTGCATGACCAGGGTCTTGACCACCATGAACGGATCAAAGCCCAGGACCTGCGCGCTATGCTGGGCGCCGCCGTGCTCCAGGTAGTCGTAGGGATGCTCGGTAAAGGCCACCTTGTTTGCCTTGAGCAGTTGGGTGGCAGGGGTTTCGCTGACATGTTTGACCATGCCGGTATTTTCTACCGGAGCGGCCCACCACGGGCGGGCTTAGTTGGCCTTGACCGCCAATACCGGGCAAGAAACGGACAACAAGATTTCCTGGGCCACGCTGCCCATGATGAGCTTGCCCAAAGGCGAACGCTTGCGCAGGCCGATGATCAGCACCGATGCCTGCACGGAGTCAACCAGCGCTTCAATTTCTTCGACGGCATTTTTTCCGCGAATAAACTGCTTGAATTCCGCATCAATACCGTTGTCCACCAGCATCTGCTCGACGCGCTCGACATCCAGATAATCCGCCTTCGACGCGTCTTCCCCGCTCCCCCCGGGGCTGGCGTTGACCACCACCAGGCGCTCATTGCGGCTCTTTGACATTTCAATACCCGTTTGCAGGGCCACCTGGCCCTCGGGACGGGGCACATACGCTACGACGATAGTCATCAGGTCACTCCTTTTTCGTTTTGCCAGTAGGTCAGGGATTCAATAGTCACTGTCAACACGCAGGGTCGCGAATTTCCAGCCGAATGGCGTCAATGGCTGACAGCACTTCGGGTGACAGTGTGGTGCCGTAGGCGTTGATGTCTTCATCCAGCTGTGCCACCGAAGTCACACCGATGATGGTACTGGCAACCTGCCATTTGGTATAGCAAAAGGCCAGCGCAAACTGGGTGGGGGTCATACCGTTGGCGCGCGCCAGCGCGTTGTAGCGCAGCGATGCCGCCACTGATTCCTTGCGACCCCAGCGCTGCTTGCGCACCGATTCAAACTTGGCAATGCGGCCTTCTTTGGGCGCATTCGGGCCGTCGATACCGCTTTCGTCGTATTTGCCCGTGAGCAAGCCAAACGCCAAGGGCGAGTAGGCCAGCAGCGACACGCCCAGGCGGTCCATGGTTTCATCCAGCCCGTTCTCCAGCCCGCGGCTGACCAGGCTGTAGACGTTTTGCACCGTGGCCACGCGTGGCAAGCCATGCTGCTCGGCCAGGCGCACAAATTCGTGCACGCCATACGGTGTTTCGTTGGACAAGCCGATAGCGCGCACCTTGCCAGCCTTGACGAGTTGCGCCAGCGCTTCGAGCTGCTCTTGAATGGTGGTCACATCCTTGTTGCGCGTCGGGTCGTAGTACATGGTGCCGAACATGGGCACATTGCGGTTGGGCCAATGGAGCTGGTAGAGGTCGATCACATCGGTCTTGAGCCGCTGCAAGCTGCCGTCACAGGCGGCAATGATATCGGCGGCGGTCAAATCTCCGCTGCCGCCACGCACCCAGGGCATGCCGCGCGAGGGACCGGCCACCTTGGTGGCAATGGTCAACTTCTGACGCAAGCCAGGGCGGGCGGCCAGCCAGTTGCCCATGATCTTTTCAGTCAAATTGAAAGTCTCGGCGCGGGGGGGGACGGCATACATCTCGGCCGTGTCCAGAAAGGTGATGCCGCGCTCCACAGCGTGGTCCATGATGGCGTGCGCGGTGGGCTCATCCACCTGTTCCCCAAAGGTCATGGTGCCCAGGCAGATGGCGGGAACATGCAGGTCACTTTGACCGAGTTGAACATTTTTCATGGTGTGCTGGTGAGTTGAATCGTTGGCGAAAACGACAGTTTATCGGGCCGCAACTTGTCTTGCTGTCACGGGGGATTATTGCGCTCGCTCAGCTCCGCCAGCCCTTCGGTGGCGGGCCCATCAATCGCCGCCACCGCACCCTCCTCCACAGCCGTCTCCGTCGCCGCCATCCCCTGCGGCGTCTCCACTGGAGGCTTCGCCGCCACCAAAGCTGGTGCCACAGTACGCGTCCGAGCCACTGCGGCGATCAATATCCTGGCAATCCGGCACATAGGTAAAACCGCCGGGAATGGCAAATTTCTTGTCCAGGGCAAACAACAGCGGCAGACGGCTGGGCTTGCGGGGGTCAATGCTTTCTTCCTTGCAGGCCCAGTACCAGGTGCGGCGCAGGCCGTCGTTGCGTTTGGGGTCGCGGCCCAGCACCTCGGCGGGCGTGTGGTGCATCAGCTTGCCAAACGCCGAACTGCACCATTGGTCGTAGGCTCGCGTATGCAAGATGAAGGTGTGCCATGCCGCGTCCACCAGCCTGGAGGGCATCGCTACAAATTTCCGGTTGCTGCGCAAATGCGCCAGGAAGAACTGGCGCAGGCCATGCAGCGCCAGATCGGTATCGCTGGCTGACAACTGCGGGTATTCCTCTCGCAGCTTGGCACCCAAAAAGGCCGGGAACCGCGCCTCCCGTATGAATTGGCGCCGGCGACTGGCTTCCCACATCGCCATCGCGGCAAACAGCGCCAGACACACCATGCTGAACAGCGCTGTGCGGCCCCCACTGCGCAGGCTGAAGTAGCCCACCAGAGGCAGCAGCGGAAAGGCGATCCATTTGCCCGCTGCCAGCAACTGAATGCGACGCCGGAAAGACAGCGGCATGAAAGAGGGTCGCTTCATAAGTATCCCCCGCGATTACAGGCTCTGACCCTTGGCGCGTGCCCGCGCCTCTTCCTGCAGGCGCAGCACGCGCCGCTGCACCTTGCCGGTGGTGGTCATGGGCAGCGCATCCACAAACTCAATCTCCTTGGGGTACTCGTACGGTGCCAGCAAGCCTTTGACATGGGCCTGCAACTCCTCGGTGAGTTTGGAGTGATATTGGGCTATAGCCCCCGTATTACCTGCGCAGGCAGCTATGAAATCAGGAGCAATGACCACATAGGCCTTGACCAGCGCGCCGCGCTCGGGGTCGGGCTTGGGCACCACGGCGGCGTTCATCACGGCCGGGTGCTTGACCAGGCAATTCTCGATCTCGCCCGGGCCAATGCGGTAACCCGCGGCCTTGAACACGTCGTCCGAGCGGCCCTGGTACCAGAGGTAGCCATCGGCATCGCGCACCGCCAGGTCACCGGTACGGCACCAGTCACCAGTGAACTTGTCGCGGGTGGCGGCCTCGTTTTTCCAGTAACCCAGAAAGAAGATGGGGTCGGGGTGGCCGTGCACGTCAAAGCGGTTCAGCGCCACGTCGCCTGGCATGCCCACGGCGCACTCGCGCCCCGTTTCGTCTATCACCGCCACCCGGTGGCCGGGGTAGCCCATGCCCATGCTGCCGGGTTTGGAGGGCCACAGGGCGTTGCAGTTGCCCACGATGTAGTTGATCTCGGTCTGGCCAAACATCTCGTTGGGCTTGACGCCAAGCTGCTGCTCGCAGTAGCCAAACACCGCATCGCCCACGGCCTCGCCTGCGCTCATGATGGCCTGCAGCTTCAGCGTGAACTGCTGCGCCACGCTGCGCTGCTTTGATCCGGGATAGGCCTTCATCATGGCCTTGAGCGCGGTGGGGAACAAAAAAGTATGTGTGACGCCACAGTTGCCCATCAACTCCAGCGCGGTCTGCGGGCTGAAGCGGCCATTAAAAGCCACGATGGGGCGGCCAAAGTAAAGCGTGGGCAAGAGCGCGTCCATCAGGCCGCCGGTCCAGGCCCAGTCGGCGGGAGACCAGAAAACCGCGTCCGTTGTGGCGTTGTCCCGCCCATCAAAACCAAACCAGTTCTGGCTCGCCACAAAGCCCGGCAGGTTGCCGATGAGTGCGCGGTGCGCCAGCAAGGCACCCTTGGGGTTGCCAGTGGTGCCACTGGTGTAGATCAGCACGGCAGGGTCGTCGGCCTGGGTCATCACGGGCACAAAGCCGGAGCGCCCGCGTGCCACTGCGGCAGCGAAGTTGAAATCGCAATGGCCGTGGGTCACCGCCGGGTCCCCCACGCCCAACACGGTGCGCAACTGCGGGCAGGTATTGCGGGCAATTTTCAGGTGAAGCAGGGCCGTGGCGTCGCAAATGGCCAGCACGGCGTCACTGTCGTGCAGGCGGTATTCCAGCGCGTCGGGGCCAAACAAAAGCGACAGAGGCATGGCCACCGCGCCCATTTGCAGCACCGCCATATAGGCCACGGCGGTCTCGAAACTCTGGGGCATCACCACGGCCACCCGGTCGCCGCGCCGGACACCCAGCTTCGCCAGCACGTTGGAGAGGCGGTTGGCTTGCTCCTGCAGCTGTGAATAGGTATAAAAAGTGCTCTCAGCCCCCGTGGAATATACGTGAACAGCTACGTTTTTTGTAGCACCCGGCAAAGCCGCCCAGCGCGCGCAGCACACCTGGGCGATGTTGAACTGCGCGGGCACCGCCCAGGTGAACGCGCTGTGGATGCCGGCGTAGGCGGATTTCTTGTCACGGTTTTGACTGACGCGCACGGTGTGGCTCCTTATGATGGGCTAAATGTACCAAGTCAAAAGAATCTCCCGTAGCGAGTTTGTCCCTATACGCAACCTGCAGTACCACGTGCAGATCTGGGGCGAGCCTTCTGCCGACAAGATCCCGATGGTCATGGTGCACGGCTGGATGGACGTGGCCGCCAGCTACCAGTTTGTGGTGGATGCCCTGAGCCACGACCACTACGTGATCGCCCCCGACTGGCGCGGCTACGGCAAGACGCCCTCCGGTGGGGTCGACAATTTCTGGTTCCCCGACTACATGGCCGATCTGGACTTTTTGCTGGACCACTACGCCCCCAACGGTCCGGTCAACCTGATCGGCCACAGCCTGGGTGGCAACGTGGTGATGCACTATGCCGGTGTGCGCCCGGAGCGCATCCGCCGCCTGGTCAATCTGGAAGGCTTTGGCCTGCCCGCCACAGTGCCCGCCCAGGCCGCCGGCCGCTATGCCAAATGGATGGACGAACTCAAAAAGCTGCACCGCGGCGAAATGGACCTCAAGGCCTACGACGACATCAGCGGCGTGGCGCGTCGCCTCATGAAGACCAATCCCCGCCTGAGCCCGGACAAGGCTAACTGGCTGGCGCAGCATTGGGCGGCGAAAAACGAACAGGGCAAGTGGGCCATCCTGGGTCAGCCGGCACACAAGGTCTCCAGTGCCCATATTTACCGGGTGGATGAGGTGGCAGAGCTGTACAAGCGCCTCACCATGCCCGTGCTGGCGGTGGAAGCGTCTGACAACAGCCTGAATATGTGGTGGAAAGGTGCCTTCACGCTGGACCAGTACCACGAGCGCATCCAGTGCATACCCAATGTAGAAATAGCCTGCATTGACGAAGCCGGGCACATGATGCACCACGACCAGCCCGAAGTGCTGGCCGCGCTGATTGAGCGCTTCATCGACTAGCTGGGGCTCGCCAGAGAGGGGAATGCCAGCCGTGAGAAAATAGCGGGTTATTGAAACCTACACCTCTCAGGACCCGCATCATGGAAATCGAACGCATCAACACCATTGGCACCCAACTCAACGGCCTGACCGCAAGGACCCAAGAGTTACGGGGGTATCTTTGACTACGATGCCAAAACGGAACGCCTGCGCACAGTCAACGCCTCGCTAGAAGACCCCACCGTCTGGAACGACCCCAAGCGCGCCCAAGAGCTGGGCAAAGAGAAGAAGGCACTGGAGGGCGTGGTGGTCACCATTGCGGATCTGGAGCGCGAGTTGTCTGACAACCTCGAATTGTTCGAGATGTCCAAGGAAGACGGCGACGAAGACGGCCTGCTCACCATCGAGGGCGAGACCGCCAAGCTGGCCGCCATCATCGAGGGCCTGGAGTTCCGCCGCATGTTCAGCAACCCGGCCGATCCGCTGAACTGCTTTCTGGACATCCAGGCCGGCGCGGGCGGTACCGAAGCCTGCGACTGGGCCAGCATGCTGCTGCGCCAGTACCTCAAGTACGCCGAGCGCAAGGGCTTCAAGACCATCATTGAGGATGAGACCGCAGGCGACACCGCCGGCATCAAGGGCGCCACCATCAAAATTGAAGGGGAATACGCTTTTGGCCTGCTGCGCACCGAAACCGGTGTGCACCGTCTGGTGCGCAAGAGCCCGTTCGACTCGTCGGGCGGGCGCCACACCAGTTTTGCCAGCGTGTTTGTGTACCCCGAGATTGATGATTCGATCGAGATCGACATCAACCCCAGCGATGTGCGCACCGACACCTTCCGTGCCAGCGGCGCGGGCGGCCAGCACATCAACAAGACCGACTCGGCGGTGCGTCTGACGCACATCCCTACCGGTATCGTGGTGCAGTGCCAGGACGGTCGCAGCCAGCACAGCAACCGCGACGTCGCCTGGAAGCGCCTGCGTTCGCGCCTGTACGACTTTGAGCTGCGCAAGCAACAGGAAGCCCAGCAAAAACTGGAAGACACCAAGACCGATGTGGGCTGGGGCCACCAGATTCGCAGCTACGTGCTGGACAACAGCCGCATCAAGGACTTGCGCACCAACGTCGAAGTGTCTGCCACCCAGAAGGTGCTGGACGGCGACCTGGATGTGTTCATCGAAGCCTCCCTCAAGCAAGGCGTGTGATGATGCAAACCCCGCGCGCGGACTCGGCCGAACCAGTTGAGGCGTTCATCTTTGACATGGACGGAACCATGATCAACTCCATGCCCTGGCACGCCAAAAGCTGGGTGGAGTTCACCCACCGCCATGGCCTGGAGCTGGACCTGCCCGACCTGATGCGTCGCACCACCGGGCGCAATGGCGCGG
Source organism: Rhodoferax sp. GT1R46 (assembly GCF_056521285.1). Taxonomy (NCBI): domain Bacteria; kingdom Pseudomonadati; phylum Pseudomonadota; class Betaproteobacteria; order Burkholderiales; family Comamonadaceae; genus Rhodoferax; species Rhodoferax sp. GT1R46. The sequence continues at coordinate 124,336 of NZ_JBWMBC010000009.1, read as the reverse complement.
AGTGCATACGCGAGCTGTTTCAACGCGACATGGATGACGCGCAGGCCTGGGCCCTGATTCACGAGAAAGAAGTGATTTACCGCGAGATGTTCGCACCGCAGTTTTCTGAAGTGGCGGGGTTCACGGCTTTCTCGGAGCGCGCGCGCAGCCGTGGCCTCAAGGTCGGCGTGGGCACGGCGGGTGATCGGCACAACATTGAATTTGTACTGTCGCACCTTAAATTGCCAACACACCCGCTGGCGCTGGTGGGTGGCGACGAAGGGCTGCCCGGCAAGCCCGAGCCTGCTATATTTTTGGAAGCAGCACGCCGAATGAAGACGGGGGCTGGCGCCTGCATTGTCTTTGAAGATGCGCCTTTTGGCATTGAAGCGGCACGCCGCGCTGGCATGCGGGCGGTGGCCATCTGCACCGGCCACAGCGCCGCTGAGCTGGCCGGGCCGCATGTGCTGGCCGCCGTGCGGGACTACAACGAGTTGTTTGAATCTAATTTTCTGGAGAGTTTGCATGTTGCATCTGCTTAAAGCCACCGGCGAAGGCCACGGCCCCGCCACGGTCGTCAACCGCGGCGACTACACCGCACCCGCCTACCGGATTGAAACCGTCGAACTGACGTTTGACCTGGACCCGGCCAAAACCCGGGTGCTCAACAAAATGCGCCTGCGCCGCAACCCCGATGTGGCCGCGCAGGCCCTGAAGCTCGATGGCGAGGAGCTCAATCTGGCCCGCGTGCTGGTCAATGGCCAGGGCACGTCGTTCAAGATGGAGGGTAACCAGCTGGTGCTGGAAAACCTGCCAGAAGGACCAGACGCGTTTGAGCTGGAAATCTTCACCACCTGCGCGCCGGTGAAGAACACCAAGCTCATGGGCTTGTACGTGAGCAACGACTCCTTCTTCACGCAGTGCGAAGCCGAAGGATTTCGCCGCATCACCTACTTCCTGGACCGCCCCGATGTGATGGCCAGCTACACCGTGACGCTGCGCGCCGACAAGGCCAAGTACCCCGTTTTGCTGTCCAACGGCAATCTGGTCGAAGAAGGCAAGCTGGAAGATGGCCGCCACTTCGCCAAGTGGGTGGACCCGCACAAGAAGCCCAGCTACCTGTTCGCCCTGGTGGCGGGCAAGCTGGTGGCGCGCGAGCAGCGCATCACCACCCGTGGTGGCAAAGACCATTTGCTGCAGGTCTATGTGCGCCCGGGCGACATGGACAAAACCGAACACGCGATGAACTCGCTGATCAACTCCGTGGTCTGGGACGAGGCGCGTTTCGGCCTGCCGCTGGATCTGGAGCGCTTCATGATCGTCGCCACCAGCGACTTCAACATGGGCGCCATGGAGAACAAGGGCCTCAACATCTTCAACACCAAGTACGTGCTGGCCAGCCAGGCCACGGCGACCGATGTGGATTACGCCAACATCGAGTCCGTGGTGGGCCACGAGTATTTTCACAACTGGACCGGCAACCGCGTCACCTGCCGCGACTGGTTCCAGTTGAGCCTCAAGGAAGGCCTGACCGTCTTTCGCGACCAGGAATTCAGCCAGGATTTGTGCTCGGACGCCTCGGCCCGTGCCGTCAAGCGCATTGAAGACGTGCGCGTGCTGCGCACCTCGCAGTTCCCCGAAGATGCAGGCCCCATGGCACACCCCGTGCGCCCCGACAGCTACATCGAGATCAACAACTTCTACACCGTCACCATTTACGAAAAAGGTGCCGAGGTGGTGCGCATGATGCAAACCCTGGCGGGCACGCCAGCCCAAAATATTTCGGGACGTGACGGCTTTGCCAAGGGCATGAAGCTGTACTTTACGCGCTTTGACGGCCAGGCCGTGACCTGTGACGACTTCGCGCAATCCATTGCCGATGCCAACCCCGACTCCAGCCTGGCTGCCCTGTTGCCCCAGTTCAAGCGCTGGTACAGCCAGGCGGGCACACCGCGTTTGGCCACCGTTGGTGCCTACAACGCCGTAGACCGTACCTACACCGTGTACTTCACCCAAAGCTGCGCTGCCACACCCGGCCAAGCCGCCAAGGAAGCCTTTGTGATCCCCGTCAGCCTGGGTCTGGTAGGCAGCAGTGGGGCTTCCCTGCCCCTGCAGGTGCAGGGCAGTGATGCCGCTACGGGCGACAGCCACCTGTTTGTCATGACCGCAGAGGCCGAGTCCATCACCTTCGTGAACGTGAACGAGGAGCCAGTACCTTCCATCCTGCGTGGTTTCAGCGCCCCGGTTGTGCTGGACTTTGATTACACCGATGCCCAGCTGCTCACCCTGCTGGCCAACGACCCCGACCCGTTCAGCCGCTGGGAAGCGGGTCAGCGCCTGGCTTTGCGCAGCGCTATCAATTCAATAGCTGCCCCCGCAGACACTACGGGGGCTACCGTGCTAAACGGTGCTTATATTGACGCCATGCGCTCTGTGCTGCGCCACCCCACGCTGGACGCGGCGTTCAAGGAACTGGTGCTCACCCTGCCCTCCGAGACCTACATCGCTGAACAACTCGCTGTGGTTGAGCCCCAGCGCATTCACGCGGTGCGCGAATCCATGCGCCTGCAGCTCGCCGTGCAGCTGCACGCCGACTGGGAATGGGCCTTTGCAGCACACCAGGACAACGGTGCCTACCGCCCTGACGCGGTATCGGCGGGCCGGCGCGCCCTGGCTGGCATGGCGCTCAGCTATTTGTGCCTTTCTTCAACGGAAACGGGTGACGCCGTCTGGCCGGGCAAAGCCCTGCAGCGTTTCAAGGATGCGGGCAACATGACCGACCGCGCCAATGCCCTGCAGGCACTGGTGGTCAGCGGCCATGCACTCGCTGCCCCTGCCCTTGCGCGCTTTCATGCGCTGTTCAAAGACGAAGCGCTGGTGCTGGACAAATGGTTCTCTCTGCAAGCCGGAGCGCCCGACCGGGCCGGCAATGTACTGCCTGCCGTGCGCCAGCTGATGGCGCACCCGGACTTCAACATCCGCAACCCCAACCGGGCCCGCAGCGTCATTTTCAGCTTCTGCAGCGCCAACCCCGGTGCGTTCCACCGTGCCGATGCAGCAGGCTATGTGTTCTGGAGCGAGCGCGTCATCGAGCTCGACGGCATCAACCCCCAAGTTGCCGCCCGTCTGGCCCGCGCGCTGGACAGGTGGAAGCGCCTGGCCGAACCGTACCGCACCGCGGCGTGCGAGGCACTCAAGCGCGTGTCTGCCAAGTCCGACCTCAGCAACGACGTGCGCGAGGTCATTGACCGTGCGCTGGCTGATTAATTTTCTGGAGTTTCCATGGCTAAGAACATATCCCTGACCCGCTACCTTGTCGAACAGCAGCGTGTGGACGGGCACATTCCGTCGCAATTGCGCCTGCTGCTGGAGGTGGTGGCCCGCGCGTGCAAAAGCATCAGCCAGGCCGTCAACAAGGGCGATCTCGGTGATGTGATGGGCACTGCCGACAGCGAGAACGTGCAGGGCGAGATTCAGAAGAAGCTCGACATCATCGCCAACGAAGTACTGATCGAGGCCAACGAATGGGGCGGCCACCTTGCCGGCATGGCCAGCGAGGAAATGGAAGGCATTTACGTGGTGCCCAACCGGTACCCACAAGGCGAATACCTGTTGATGTTTGACCCGCTGGACGGCTCCAGCAACATTGACGTCAACGTGAGCATCGGCACCATCTTCAGCGTGCTGCGCATGCCCGAAGATGATCGTGGTGTGGATGAAGGCGATTTCCTGCAGCCTGGCCACCAGCAGGTTGCCGCCGGTTACTGTGTGTATGGACCGCAGACCACGCTGGTGCTGACCGTGGGTGACGGTGTTGCCATGTTCACCCTGGACCGGGAGCAGGGTTCTTTTGTGCTGACCCGCGAGCACGTGCAGATTCCTGCCGACACCCAGGAATTCGCCATCAACATGAGCAACATGCGCCACTGGGATGCACCCGTGAAGCGTTATGTGGACGAATGCCTGGCCGGTGTGGAGGGCCCACGCGAAAAAGACTTCAATATGCGCTGGATTGCCAGCATGGTGGCCGATGTGCACCGCATCCTGACCCGCGGCGGTGTGTTTATGTACCCCTGGGACAAGCGGGAGCCCCACAAGCCCGGCAAGCTGCGCCTGATGTACGAAGCCAACCCGATGAGCTGGCTGATTGAGCAGGCCGGCGGCGCCGCCACCAACGGACGCCAGCGGATTCTGGACATTCAGCCGACCCAATTGCATGAGCGCGTCAGCGTCGTGCTGGGCTCGAAGAACGAAGTGGAACGCGTAACCCGGTACCACGCAGAGGCCTGAAGTCCCACAAGTACTGACGCGGATATAATTCCCGACTTGTAAGCCGCTTTAGCTCAGTTGGTAGAGCAGCTCCTTCGTAAGGAGAAGGTCGTCAGTTCGACTCCGACAAGTGGCACCAAATGAAAAGGGGTTGACCGTAATGGTCAGCCCCTTTTTTCCTGCGGAACTTCACCCGCAGCCAGAGTCAAATTTTCACCTCCCTAGTGAAGCCGGCCGGCACGTGCCCCAGGCAAATCCTGCGCGGTATCGCGCGCAATCGCCGCCAAATGCCATCATCCGCTAAACTAAATCACATGCAACTACTGAAGGAAACAAATGTTTGATAAACAAGGACAATGGGTTCACCTTGAGACTTATGACGATTTTGACAACGGTCTCTCGGAGTTGATCGACCTCTGGATCAGTGACTCGACTGTGGCAACGACCGCCATCAAGGAATCTGCACTGCAGAATTTCAAAGATGACCTGGAAGCTGCCGTCCTCAAATGGGAGGATAACAAGGCCAAGTCCAAAAAATATGCAGCCATTGGCAAGGAACTGGAAGAGTTCGAAGCGGTGATCAAGGAAGGTGAAGTTGCAATTGCGACAGCAACAGCGAGTGCGAAGGCAAGCCCGGCGCCCGCCAAGACCAAGAAAAAGGTGTGAATGGCGCACGGCAATGTTTGGTAACAAAGCATTCCGATAGGGAATAGACTTTCCGCACCCGGCGAACAACAATTGACGCAAATCGTGTTGTGGCTCACGCCTTCCAATCGGTTCACTCAACCGCAAAGGAAATCAGGAAAGTGGAAACCATTGTCAGTTCAGGTGCATGGCTAGTAGCAGTCTCACTTCTCGCCATAACAGCAACCTTGCTTGTCTACCTGAGAAAATTGCGCGCTCGCAATTTGATATTGCAGGATGAAGTGGCTTCACTCCTGCGCGCTGAAGCATTTCTAAAAGAACAGGCTTATCGTGACAGCCTGACGGGATTGGCCAATCGGCTGCTTCTATCTGATCGCGCCCGTGTGGTCATTGAGCGATCCAAACGCAGCCAGGCAACGTTCGCATTGCTGATGGTTGATCTGAATGATTTCAAGGCGATCAACGATACCTTTGGACACGCGGCCGGTGACGAAGTCCTGATAACTGCGGCGCGTCGGCTTGTCAGTGCTGTTCGCGCATCTGACACCGTTGCCAGACTGGGAGGCGATGAATTTGTCCTGATTATCGAATCGGTTGATGATCCGCGTGAGTTGATTCAACTGGGTCGAAAACTCATTGACACGCTTTCAGACGTGATCACTCTGGAAAGCGGAATCAATGTGCACGTTGGCGCCAGTGTGGGGTTCGCCCTGTACCCCAAAGACGGCTCGGAGGTCAGCGACCTGCTGCACGTGGCCGATAAGGGAATGTACGACTGCAAGGTTTCCGGCCTGATGGAACTTCAATAGCAGCAGCTTTCCTGAAAACGGTTGTCAAGGCTTGACATCAGTAACAGGCTGACCTGTGTCAGCCTTCGACCGAAGTGGCGTTCAGTGCATGAAGCGACCGCCGCGGCCAATGATGGTAAGGTCAGTAAAGTGTGAACCTTCGTGATTCTTGGGACCGTAGTTCACATAAAACCCACCCATGTTGAAGTCGCGCAGGGACTCCAGTGCAATGGTCAGGCTTTCGCGCGTCAGGCCTTTGCCTGCACGACGAAGTCCTTCAGTCAGCACTTTTGCGGCCAGGAAGCCTTCCATGCTGGTGAAGTCAAAATCCTCGGAACCTGCCTCCGTCATGCGCAACTGATACTCGCGCCCGACGGGCAGAGAGCGTGCGCTGGGAAACGGCACAACCTGAGAGATGGTGACACCGGCTCCGATATCGCCCAATTGCTCTGACAACGCTTTGGATCCGACAAAGCTCACATTGAAAAACTGGCCGCCATATGACTTGGCCCGGGCCTGCTTGATTAATTCCGCACTGGATTTGTATGCGCTGATCTGGACCACGACTTCCGGGGCTGCCTTCAAAATTTCTGCCAGGGGCGCTGCGACATCAATGCTGTTTCGCTCCACCGAGACGGCGATTGCGGGCTTGATCTGGCGCTTGGCCAAAGCACGGGTCACGCCTTCGAGTCCGGCTTTGCCGTAGGAGTCGTTCTGATAAAAAACCGCGATCTTGGTAATGCCTAACGTACTCAGATGCTGCACGATGCGTTCGGTCTCATCGAAGTAACTGGCCCGGACATGGAAAATATTGGCGTTAAAGGGTTCACGCAGGGCCTGTGCGCCCGTAAATGGGCCAATCAGGGGAATGCCCGCTGCGTTGATTGCAGGAATTGCCGCCAATGTTGTGGGCGTTCCCACTGAGCCAATCAGTGCGAACACTTTGTCATCTTCTATCAGCGCCTTGGCTGCAGCGGCCGCTTTTTCAGGCTCGTAACCATCATCCCGCGAGATGAGTTTGAGCATTCGACCGTTGATGCCACCGGCACTATTCACCGCGTTGAAATGGGCCAGTATGCCCCGTTGCATACCCTTTCCCAACTCGGCAGCGGGCCCCGTTTGCGCTGCAAATTGGCCCACCAGAATCTCCTTGTCAGTCACCCCGACTTCCGCAGAATGGGCCACCATTCCACACAACGACAGCATCAGTGCAGCACCTCGAAACAAGGGGGCTAGATTCATGGAACGGTTCTCCTGGAAGGAATCAACGTGGTCAAAAGAATCATTTCATTCTAGCCGGGCAGAAAGGCGTCACCTTCACCGCTAACATCCCCGGGTAACTTTTCATTGCCTGCGGCGCACTTCCCATCCATGTTTTTTTTGTCCAAAGTCCTTTCCCTTGTAACCCAGCCGCTGCACTGGGTGATTGTTCTTCTATTGCTCAGCCTGCTGACACTAAAGCGCGCGCCCATCGCGGGGCGCCGGCTGCTGTGGGCCGGGATGGGTGTGCTGCTGCTGATGGGATGGCAGCCTTTGCCGGACATGCTGATTCGTGAACTGGAGAGCCAATACGCGGAAATCGCTCCTGGCGCTGACCTGCATGCCTATGTTGGCGTGGTGGTTCTGGGCGGGGCTACAGAACCGGGCCGCGTGGCAGAGGCTCACGCGCAGCCACTGTTCAACGATGCAGGTGAGCGCTTGACTGCGACTATCGCCTTGTTGCAGCGCAACCCGCAATTGCGGGTGGTTTATACCGGTGGTGAAGGTGACTTGCTGGGTTCCGGGCCCAGCGAAGCCGAGCGAGCCAAGGGTTTTTTTGTGAGCATGGGCCTGCCGGTGCAGCGGGTCGAATATGAAGCGGTTTCACGCACCACACATGAAAACGCCGTGCTGACTGCCCAGCTGCCAGGAATCGACACCAAGCAGCCCTGGTTATTGCTTACTTCGGCTTGGCACATGCCGCGCTCGATGGGCGCGTTTATCAAGGCAGGATGGAACGTGACGGCCTACCCGGTTGACTTCCGGACTGCGCCCAATACGCCCTGGACAACCTATTCACTCAAAGACGGCGCCCGCGATTGGCAGCTGGCTTTGCACGAACTGGTGGGATTACTGGCCTACCGGCTGGCCGGCCGTCTTTAGATGATAGGCAAGCACCTTGTCAATGCGTCGGCCTTCCAGATCTGTCACCTCAAACTGCCAGTGCCCGCATTCAATCTTTTCGCCCACTTCGGGGAGTTGTCCTGAAATGGCCATCAACAGCCCGGCCAGCGTGTTGTAGCGGCCGCGGTCTTCCTGCGGCAATTCGTCTATTTCCAGCCGGGTTTTCAGTTCTCCCACCGGCATTGAGCCATCAAGGTGCCACGAGCCGTCGGGCTGCTCGACCGCCCAGGCCTGCGTCTGGGCATCAGGCTGCAATTCACCGGTGATGGCTTCCAGCAAGTCGTGCGGGGTAAGCAAGCCTTGCACCACGCCGTATTCGTCCACCACAAAAACCATGCGTGCAGATTTGGTTCGAAATTGCTCAATCAGTTCCATACCGCTCAGCGTCTCAGGAACAAAGACAGCGGGCTCGACTTGCGACTCAAGTGTTCCCGGGTGATGAACACCCAACTGCAGCAAGCGGCCCACGCTGACCGTGCCGACCACCTGGTCCAGTGAACCACGGCAGACCGGGTACCAGGAGTGCGCGCCTTTTTGGCCACCCGCAGCGGCATAGGACAGGCTTTGCTCTACCGTGTCGGAGGCTTCCAGCCATTCAATGTCTGCGCGCGGCAGCATCATGGACGTCAGGGACCGGTCATCCAGATCAAACACGTTGCGCACCATCTGGTGCTCATGCTCCTCAATGATGCCGGCGTCAACACCCTCTTCCAGGCTGGCCGATATTTCCGCCTCCGTCACACCACGGGTATCAGAGGTGTCAATGCGCAGCAGTTTGAGCATGCCATGGGTGCACATGGACAGCAGCCGTACAAAGGGTTTGGCACCGGTTGCAAACCACGTCATGGGCCGCGACACGATGCGGGCCACGGTCTCAGGATACAGTTGCCCAACGCGCTTGGGCACCAGTTCACCAAACAAAATGGTGACGAAGGTAATGCCGGTCACCACCAGTGCCGTGGCGGACAGCTCTGCGGCACGGTGTGAAATGGACAAAACACTCTCCAGCTTGCTGGCCACGCCAGCGCTGAATGCGGCTTCGCCCACAATGCCGTTGAGCATGCCGATCGACGTGATGCCAACCTGCACAGACGAAAGGAATTGGGTCGGGTTGTCCAACAAGTCCAAAGCTGCCTGTGCCCCCTTGTCGCCAACCTCGGCCAGATTTTGCAGACGCACTTTCCGGCTGGCGGTTAGCGCCAGCTCGGACATCGCAAATGCTCCGTTAAGCAGCGTCAGCACAATGATCAGCAAAAAATCCATGAAACAGCGGCGAGAATGAACACCATGGCAATGTACCTTATTGGCGACGTGCAAGGCTGCGATGCGCCCCTGCAACGATTACTCGACACCCTGGATTTCTCCCCCAGCCGTGACACGCTCTACCTGCTGGGCGATCTCGTAAACCGCGGGCCTGCGTCAGCCGCCGTGCTTCGCCGCATGATGGGCTATGGCGATGCCGCGCGTTGTCTGCTGGGCAACCACGACCTGAACCTGCTGGCGATTGCACACGGCGTGCGCAAGCCACACCGCAAAGACACACTGGCGTGCGTACTGGATGCACCCGACCGCGACGCCATGCTGCACTGGCTGCGCCACCAGCGACTGGCCATGCTGCTGCATGACGGAAATAGAGAGCTATTAATGGTCCATGCCGGCGTACTGCCTGCGTGGACAGCTACAAAAACCATAGCACTGGCGCAGGAGATGGAAGCAGTCCTGCAAGGGGGGCAATCGGCTGAGTTCTTCCAGACCATGTACGGCAATGCACCGAATGTCTGGAGCGATGCGCTCACTGGCATGGATCGTATGCGCGTGATTGTGAATGCGCTCACACGGCTACGCTTTTGCACCGCACAGGGTGCCATGGAGTTCGACACCAAAGAAGGCGCAGCGGGGGCGCCTGCTGGCTATTTGCCGTGGTTTGATGTACCTGGGCGCCAAACAGCCGACATTACCGTGGCATTTGGCCACTGGTCCACGCTGGGCTGGCTGGGCCGCTCCGACGTACTGGCACTGGACACCGGCTGCGTCTGGGGTGGCTCCTTGAGCGCACTCAAACTGGGCAACCCGGGTGCTGCCCGGGCCGATCAACTCATTCAGGTGCCATGCGAGGCTGCGCAGCAGCCAGGCAAATCACTGTGACTTGAAAAGAGCCGCGACGTTGCGTTTGGGCTTGATATTGGCCGAAATGCTGCGTGCGGCAGGCCGTTCGCTGGCCTCCCATGAAGGCGTTGTCACTTGCGCAGCGGGAGCTACAGCTTCATAGGGCTTGTCAAAGAACGGATCACGCGATGCCTGTGCGGGGCGTGCTGCGTAGTCATTGCGAGGCGGACGTGGGGCCCGGCTTGACGGGTAGGTGTCCTCACGCGACCCGCGCCGGTGGTCGCCACGGGGGGCACCGCGCCCATTGTCTCCGCCGGCATTGCCTGCACTATTGGCCCCCTCTTCCGCATACATGCGCCGACCATCGTTGATGCGGCCTTGTTTGCGGATGTTCGGGCTGTCTTCATCGTATTCCACGGCTTCCAGCTCGATCTTGGTCTTGATGAGTTTCTCGATATCGCCGACCAGTCGCGCGTCATTGTTGCCACTGACAAAACTGACGGCCAAACCGGAAGCCCCGGCACGGCCCGTGCGACCAATGCGGTGCACATAGTCTTCGGCATTGAAGGGGATATCGAAGTTGAACACCGCAGGCACATCTTTGATGTCCAGGCCACGGGCAGCCACATCGGTACACACCAGCAGATCGACTTCGCCTTTTTTGAAGGATTCCAGCGCCTTCAGGCGCTCGTCCTGGCTCTTGTCGCCGTGCAGCGCAGTCGTTTTCAGACCTTCGTGCTCCAGCGAACGGGCCAGACGGGCGCAGCCGAGCTTGCTGTTGACAAACACAAACGCCTGCTTCATGCCGCGCGTCTTCAGAATCTGGTGCAGTGCGTGGCGCTTTTCGTCTTCTGGAACGCTATAGAAATGTTGCTCTACCGTAGAGGCCGTCGCGTTGGAACGCGCCACTTCAATGGTGACCGGATTTTGCAGATAGCTGCTCGCCAGACGCTTGATTTCAGAAGAGAAAGTAGCCGAAAACAGCAGGGTCGTGCGCTGCTTGGGCAGGTAGGAGAGGATGCGTTGCAGGTCGGGCAAGAACCCGATGTCCAGCATGCGGTCGGCCTCGTCCAGCACCACGTACTCGACCTGGTTGAGCACGGCGTTCTTGGCTTCAATGTGGTCCAGCAGGCGCCCTGGTGTAGCCACCAGCACTTCAACGCCTTTTTTCAGCTCGATCGTCTGGGGCTTCATGTCCATGCCGCCAAACACCACGGCGCTGCGCAGGTTGGTGTACTTGGCATAGAGCTTGATCTGCTGGGCCACCTGATCGGCCAGTTCACGCGTAGGCAACAACACCAGCGCACGCACCGGGTGGCGGGCTGGCGAGGTGGACGCGTTTTCGTGTTGCATCATGCGCTGCAAGAGGGGCAGTGCAAAAGCAGCAGTCTTGCCGGTACCGGTCTGGGCGGCACCCATCACGTCCTTGCCCTGCAAAACGACTGGAATCGCCTGGGCCTGGATAGGGGTCATGGTCTCGTAGCCCATCTCCGCAACGGCGCGGGCCAGAGGGTCTGCAAGCTGCAACTGGGCAAAGGCCATAGGAGGCGTTTGCGCGTTCAACTCATTGGAGTCTTGCGGAGAAACAGAGGGAGTAAGTTCAGTATTCAAGTCGGTCATGCATAGCGAAAAATGGTGCTATCCATCCGATAGCTGATTGCCGCCCAACGCTGGGGGGCAGCCCCGTATTATCCCCTAGTCTCACAATTGACGGGCAGAGAACGTGTCGCAGGCCTTTACGCTGCCATTTTTGATGCCATTGGCGAACCAGCGCTGGCGTTGCGCACTGGTGCCGTGGGTGAAGCTCTCAGGTACCACGGCGCGGCCACTTCCGCGCTGTAAAGCATCATCCCCAATCCTGGCAGCCGCGTTGATGGCTTCCTCCAGATCGCCCTGCTCCAGCAACTGCCGGGCACTTTGGGCGTGATTCGCCCACACCCCGGCAAAACAGTCCGCCTGCAGCTCCAGGCGCACGCTCAGGGCGTTGTATTCAGTGTCGCTCACTCGGCTGCGCATCTGGTCCATCTTGGCGCTGATACCCAGCAGGTTTTGCACGTGGTGCCCCACTTCATGGGCAATCACATACGCCTGGGCAAAATCACCCGGCGCACCGAGTTGGGTCTTGAGGGTTTCGTAAAAGCCCAGGTCGATGTAAACCTTCTGGTCACCCGGGCAATAAAACGGGCCCATGGCCGCCTGGCCTTGGCCGCATGCGGTCGGCGTGGTGCCACGAAACAGCACCAGCTTGGGTTCCTGGTAAGTGGCTCCGCCTTTGGCAAATACGTCTTTCCAGACGTCTTCGGTGTCTGCCAGCACGGTGGAAACAAATTTGGCCATGTGGTCGTCGGCAGGAGGCCGATGCGCGGGCGCTTGCTGCACCTGTGCGGTGGGTGCACCATTTCCGCTGAGCAAACCCAGAATTGTCAAAGGATTTACGCCCAGTACCCATCCACCCAGCAGGGCAATCACGATGGTGCCAATACCAATGCCTCGGCCACCCAGCAAGCCGCCAAGGAGCCCGCCGCCACTGCCACCGCCATCGCGGCGGTCTTCGACGTTGTCAGATTCCCGGTTGCCTTCCCATTTCATGCGATCTCTCCTGGTTTAGCGTTCAGCAGGCGTTACGCCCTGGGCAGCGTGACGCCGACTTGGCCCTGGTACTTGCCGCCACGGTCCTTGTAGCTGACTTCGCAGACGTCGTCCTTGTCGCTTTCAAAGAACAGCACCTGGGCGCAGCCCTCCCCCGCGTAAATCTTGGCGGGTAGCGGCGTGGTGTTGCTGAACTCGAGGGTCACATAGCCCTCCCACTCGGGCTCAAACGGTGTCACATTGACGATGATGCCGCAGCGCGCATAGGTACTCTTACCCAGGCAGATGGTCAGCACATTGCGTGGAATGCGGAAGTATTCCAGTGTGCGCGCCAGAGCAAAGCTGTTGGGCGGGATGATGCAGACGTCGTCATGGAAATCGACAAAGCTTTTTTCGTCGAAGTTCTTGGGGTCCACCACCGTGCTGTGGATGTTGGTGAACACCTTGAACTCGGGGGCGCAGCGGATGTCGTAGCCGTAGCTGCTGGTGCCGTAGCTGATGATTTTTTTGCCTTCGCTCTGGCGAATCTGGCCCGGCTCAAAGGGTTCGATCATGCCGGTCGTTTCGGCCATGTGGCGAATCCACTTGTCGCTTTTGATGCTCATGGGGATACAACTCCTAATTTGGGGGTGATTGTAAGCAGGCGTCATAAGAGAGCCATTTCACATTTGACATCGTTGGTGGGCAGCGGGGCGGGTATGGGGTCCGGCCTCATACTGTCAAAGGCCCAGAAATCGGCCGAACCCCACACCCACTTCGCTGCCGAAAAGAGTGTTGATTCGCCAGGAATTTTGCTACAAAATTAGTAGCTTCCTGCGCAATGAATACGGGGGCTAAGGCCCTAAATGGCTTGGGAAATAACGGTTCGCTCAATCAAGCGGTCATCGCCAATAACAATCAGGGCAAACAGGAGCTCATCGAGACTATTCGCCAATGTGGTCTTGCGTGCCAGCAATGGCGTTGCGTTCGGGTTGAGCACCACAAAGTCGGCCTCGCAGCCCGGCAGCAGGTTGCCCACCACGCCCTCCAGCCCCAAGGCGCGGGCCGCTCCGGCGGTGTGTTGCCACCACAGTTGCTGCGGATTCAAGGACAAACCCTGCTTGGTTTGCCCCTCCCGGCCCACGTAGTAAGCCGCCAGCATGGTCTGAAACGGGCTGAACGAGGTGCCTCCGCCTACGTCGCTGGCCAGACCGTACTGAAAACCCACCCGGTCGGCGCCCGCGTAGTCAAAAAACCCGCTGCCCAGAAACAGGTTGCTGGTCGGGCTGATGGCCGCCGCTGCGCCTGTGTCGCGCATCAGGGCGCGGTCATCGTCGTCAAAGTGGATGCAGTGGGCGTAAATGGCGCGCTCGCGCATCAGCCCAAAGTCATCATAGGTGGCGAGGTAGCTGCGCGACTGGGGAAACAACGCGCGCGCCCAGGCAATTTCGTCCTTGTTCTCGGCCACATGCGATTGAATCCACACCTCCGGATAGCGGGCTGCCAGAAGGCCCGCGCCGCGCAACTGGGCGTCGGTGCTAGTGGGCGCAAAACGCGGGGTGATGGCATAGCCCAGCCGGTCTTTGCCATGCCAGCGCTGGATAAGCGCCTCCGATTCCACCAGGCTGTGTTCGGTCGCATCGGCCCCGCCACCGGGTGCAGCACGGTTCAGCAGGTCCGGTGGCGCGTGGCGGTCCATCAGGACCAGGCCCGTGATCAGCCGCATGTGCTGAGCCTGTGCCTCGGTGAAAAGGGCGTTGACGGATTCGGGATGCGAGGTCGCAAAAGTCAACGCCGTGGTGACGCCATTGCGCAGCAACTCCGCTACAAAAAACGTAGCTGCCTGCGCACTGTATTCGGGGGCTTCAAAGCGTTTTTCCTCTGGAAAGGTGTAATTCTCCAGCCATGGCAGCAGCCCGTCGGCAGGCGACCCGATCACATTGGTTTGGGGGTAGTGAATATGCATATCCACAAAACCGGGCGCGATGATGCGCCCTGGAAAATGCTCCACGGGCACATAGGGGTAGTCAACAATGACCTGGCGATAGGGACCCACGGCTTGCACCACCTGAGTGCCACACTCATCGGCGCCGACCACCAGCAGGCCATCCTCTTCAAACATGGCACGGGCAGGCCCTTCGCTGTGCGGGGCAAACCAGAGAACGGACGCGCGGTAGGCTTTCATCGGCTTATTTTGCCCTGCACGCCTTCTACCAGCCAGTTCATCTCCAGAATCTGCGTATCGCTGAGCGTCTGGCCCTTCTCTATGACCCGATGGCCTTCGTTGTCCCGAATCGGCTGCGATGCGTGAAAGGGATGCAACTTGCCACTGGCAATGTCTTTTTGACGCGCCAGCACTTCGGCTTGCACCACCGTGGGTACCTTGCTGCCAAAGTCACCGACGCGGATCATTCCCTCCTTGACTCCGCCCCAGACCGAACCGCTTTTCCAGGTACCGTTCAGCACGGCTTTCGCACGGCCCGTGTAGTACGCACCCCACTGGTGGGTGACCGCCACGATTTGCGCGTCTGGCGCAATTCTGCGCATGTCGGAGTGGTACGCCACGGCCATCTTGCCGCGCTCTTGGGCAGCCGCCATCACCGCAGTGGAACCGGTGTGAAATGCGATGACGTCCACATCCTGGTTGAACAGGGTCATGGCGGCATCCCGCTCGCGGGCGGGGTCGAACCAGGCGTTGAGCCAGACGACTTTGACTTCGGCTTTCGGGTTAACCGAGCGCATGCCCAGCATGAAGGCGTTGATGCCTTGCAGTACTTCCGGTATTGGGAAACCCGCGACGTATCCCGCCACATTGGTTTGTGTCATGCGCCCCGCAGCAATCCCGGCCAGATAGCGGCCCTCGTAATAGCGCGCATTGGCGACCGCGACGTTGGGAGCCGTCTTGTAACCGGTGATGGACTCGAACTTGACGTCCGGAAACTCCCGCGCCACCTTGAGCGTGGGTTCCATGTAGCCAAAGCTGGGCGTGAAGATGAGCTTGTTGCCCTGGCGAACCAGATCGCGAATCACACGCTCGGCATCCGGCCCCTCCGCCACGTTTTCCACATAGGTGGTCTGCACGGCCTTGCCTAAGGCAGCTTCTACGGCCAGGCGACCCTGCTCATGCTGGCGCACCCAGCCGGCGTCCGTCAGGGGCGCAACATACAGAAACCCCACCTTGAGGGGTTCTGTTCTGGAAGCGTCTATGGATTGGGAAAACGCCGCTGTGGGCGCAAGCGAGAAAGCACAAGCCGCCACTAACGTGGCTGCGAGGTTTTTGTACATGGTAGTCCTCTACATGGCTCCGAAACACAAAAGGCAAGGCCCGCCGGAGCAGCGGGCCTTGGTCCAATTTTAGCGGATATGCCTGGGACGCTTCAGCGCGGTGACTTCGGCATCATCCTGGCTGGGGGCTGCACTTACCCCAAGAGCAGCAGTGGCTCAAGCAAAGGTTTCAAACACCTCATCCAGCCGCTGCAGGTATCGGCTGCGCAAAGTCGCCTCAATAAAGCTGGCATCAAAGCTGTTGCGGGCCAGCTGGTAGGCATGCTGCGACGTCATGCCCAAAGCTGCAAAGGTCTGGGTGAAGTTCTCGTTGATGTAGCCACCGAAGTAGGCGGGGTCATCGGAATTGACCGTAGCCACAATGCCCGCCTCCAGCATGCGCTTGAGGGTGTGCTGGGCCAGCGAAGGAAACACGCGCAGCTTGAGATTGGACAGCGGACACACGGTGAGGGGTATGCGGTCATGGGCCAGGCGCTGCATCAGCGCAGCGTCATGGATGGCCTGCACGCCGTGGTCAATGCGCTCTACTTTCAGCTCGTCCAGTGCACTCCAGATGTAGGCAGGAGGAGCTTCTTCACCGGCATGCGCCACCAATCGGAAGCCCAACTCGCGTGCACGCGAAAATACGCGCGCAAACTTCTCCGGCGGGTGCCCGACTTCGCTGGATGCCAGACCAATCCCCAGAATTTTGTCTCGCAATGGCATGACCTGTTCCAGGCATTCAAACGCCTGTGCTTCACTCAAATGCCGCAGAAAGCACAAGATGAGCGAGGCCGTCATGCCATAGCGCACGGGCGCCTCTTCGCAGGCACGGTACAGACCATTGACCACAGCCTCGGCACTCAACCCATGGCCGGTGTGGGTCTGGGTGTCGAAGAAGATTTCAGTGTGCAGCACGTTGTCCGCCTGCGCACGCCCCATATAGGCGCAGGCCATATCGAAAAAATCCTGCTCGCTCTTGAGCACGGTGGTGCCCGCGTGATAAATATCCAGGAAGCCCTGCAGGTTGTCAAAAACATAGGCCTCGCGCAGGGCATCCACGCTGGGGTAGGCCAGCGGCACCCTGTTGCGCTGGCCCATCGCAAAAATGAGTTCAGGCTCCAGCGAGCCTTCTATGTGCATGTGCAGCTCGGCCTTGGGCATGCGGCGCAATAGCTGGGGCAGACGGTCCGGGGATACAGTCCTTTGGAGTTTTTGCGTTGTTTGGGGGGGGTGATTCACAGGTAGCTCCAGCTAGAAGGTTTTGGCGCCAACCTTACCAGACCCCAACTGCACGCGAGGTCAGTCTTTTTGACGCCGTTGTTGCCAAGCCAGCAGTTCGCCCACAAAGCCCCGTCGAAACGCCACGACGCAGACTACAAAAATCACGCCAATGATCACAGTTACCCAGGAGCCAACCCGGTCGGCCAGATAGTCCTGTAAACCAATGATGGTGAAGGCCCCCAGCACCGGACCGGCAAATGTACCCATGCCGCCCAATAGGGTCATCAACACCACTTCACCCGACAGAGACCAGTGCGCATCGGACAGCGTCGCGAAGCCCAACACCAGCGTTTTGAGCGATCCGGCTAAACCGGCAAGCGCGGTGGACAAAACAAACGCGAGCAACTTGTAACGATCCACGTCGTAACCCAATGAAACCGCGCGGGGCTCGTTTTCACGAATGGCTTTGAGAACTTGCCCGTATGGCGAGTGCACGACCCGGATCACGAAGAGGAATACGGCTACGAACACGGCCAGGACCACAAAGTACATAGCGAGATCGTCGGCCAGGTTGATAACGCCAAACAGCTTGCCGCGCGGGACCCCCTGCAAGCCATCTTCGCCACCAGTAAACGGCACCTGCAGACAAACGAAATAGATCATTTGGGCCATTGCCAGCGTGATCATCGCAAAGTAGATGCCCTGTCGGCGAATGGCGATGAGACCTACTATGAGCCCAAGAAGCCCGGCCACCACCATGCCCGCCAGCACACCCAGCTCGGGTGACAGGCCTGCCGAGCGCACCAGCCAGCCGGTGACATACGCCGCACTGCCAAGGTAGGCTGCATGACCGAACGACAGGAGCCCGGTATACCCCAACAACAAATTGAAGGCACAGGCAAAGATTGCGTAGCACAGCGCCTTCATTAAAAAGACGGGGTAGAGCCCGATAAAAGGCGCAGCCACAAGTACTGCCAGCATCACGCCCCACGTGATCCGTGCCAGCCGCGCTGTTTGGTCGGCTTTGAGCGTCGTACTCATGGAATCATTTCTCCTTGCCGAAAAGTCCGGCGGGCCGAATCATGAGCACGATGGCCATGATCACGAACACAACGATGCTCGACGCCTCCGGGTAGAACACCTTGGTCAGACCTTCAATCACGCCCAAAGACAAGCCGGTGATGATGGAGCCCAGAATGGAACCCATGCCCCCAATCACCACCACCGCAAACACCACAATGATCAGGTTGCTGCCCATCAACGGAGTGATCTGGATAATAGGCGCCGCCAGCACACCCGCCAAAGCTGCAAGTCCTGCCCCCGCCGCGTAAGTCAGCATGACCATCAGCGGAACGTTGATGCCGAAGGCTTGCACCAACGCCGGATTTTCCGTACCCGCCCGCAAGTAAGAACCCAGCCGTGTGCGTTCAATCAGGAACCAGGTCGACAGGCAAATCGCCAGCGACGCCACAACAACCCATGCCCGGTAATTGGGCAACACCATGAAGCCGAGATCCGTCGCACCCTGCAGCAACTCAGGCACCGGATATTGCTGACCAGACACACCGAACTGGTCCCGAAAAATACCCTCTGCAATGAGCGCAAGCCCGAAAGTCAATAGCAGGCCATACAGGGGGTCGAGCGCATACAGCCGTTTGAGCAGCAAGCGCTCCACCACAACACCCAGAGCACCCACCGTCACAGGCGCAATCACCAGCGCAAACCAGTAATTGAGCCCAAACTTCTCCAACAACAACCACGCGACATAGGAGCCCATCATGTAGAGCGCCCCGTGTGCAAAGTTGACGATTCCCAGCAGACCAAAAATGACAGCCAGCCCCAGGCTCAGCATGGCATAGAAGGAACCGTTAACCAGCCCTAACAACAGTTGCCCCAGAAAGGCCTGAATGGGTATGCCGAAAATTTCCATGGAAAGCGGTCAGAGCGAGTGAAGGTGGGTCAGTGGCGCAGCGGATTAGGTTGGCGCTTTATTTCCAAAGCGCGCACTTGGACTCGGCCTTGGTGGTCCAGGCTGCTTCACCTTTAAAGGTTTCAACCACGTTGTAGTAGTCCCATGGCTCGGTCGATTTGTCTGGAGATTTCACCTGCATCAGATACATGTCATGAACCATGCGGCCGTCACCACGAATAAATCCATCTTTGGCAAAGACGTCATTGATTTTGGTTTTCTTCATTTGCACCAAAATCTTGTCTGCATCATCCGAACCCGTTGCCTTCACAGCGTTCAGGTATTGCAGTGTGGCGGAGTAATCACCCGCCTGAATACTCGAAGGCATGCGCTTCATCTTGTCAAAAAACTTGCGGCTCCAGGCGCGCGTCTCGGCATCACGGTTCCAGTACCAGCTATCGGTCAGATACATGCCCTGTGTCGCCTTGAGACCCAGTGAGTGCACATCGTTGATGAACATCAGCAAACCGGCGAGCTTCATGGTCTTGGTGATGCCAAATTCATTGGCCGCCTTGATCGCATTGATGGTATCCCCCCCTGCGTTGGCCAGGCCCAGAATTTGTGCCTTGCTGCTTTGTGCCTGCAGCATGAAGGAAGAGAAATCACTGGCTGACAAGGGGTGCTTCACAGAGCCCACCACGGTTCCGCCGGCCGCCTTGACGACCGTCGAGGCGTCATTCTGGAGCTGCGCTCCAAAGGCGTAATCAGCAGTCAGGAAATACCAGCTCTTGCCACCCGCTTTCACCACGGCATTGCCGGTTCCCTTGGCCAGCGCAACCGTGTCATAGGCCCAGTGCACCGTGTAGGGATTGCACTGCTCGTTGGTCAAGGCAGACGACGCCGCACCGACCGCAATAAACAGCTTCTTCTTTTCAGCTGCAACCTTGGCCATAGCCAGGTTGGTGCCCGAATTGGTACCCCCGATCAGCATGTCTACACCCTGGGTATCGAACCACTCGCGGGCCTTGCCAGCAGCCACATCCGCCTTGTTTTGGTGGTCGGCAAACACCACTTCAATTTTTTTGCCATTGATGGCGCCGCCCATGTCCGCAACGGCCATCTTGATCGCTTCTACGCCGGCCTGTCCATCGATATCGGAATACAGACCGGACATGTCGGTAATGATGCCGATGCGAATCACGTCACCGGAAATTTGGGCGTGGGCGCTTGTGCCCAAAGCCATTGCGCAAGTAAGGCCGCAGGCGGCGGCAATGTTCTTCAATTTCATGCTTTGTCCTTTGAGGTTATAGCTGACGGAAAAAAAGTAAATAAATTCAAACGCCCAGATATTCGCGTAGTCTGTCGAGCTGCCCAGGAAGCTGCGCCTGCGTAAATTCCTGCAGGATCTGGCCATGCTCCATGACGAGAAAGCGATCGGCCAAGGGCGCTGCAAAGCGAAAGTTTTGCTCCACCATCACAATGGTGTAGCCCTGTTTTCGCAGCTGCAAAACCGTTTCGGCCAGCTTTTGCACGATGACCGGTGCCAGCCCTTCCGATATTTCGTCCAGTAGCAGCAACTTGGCGCCGGTGCGAAGAATACGTGCCACCGCGAGCATCTGTTGCTCGCCGCCCGACAAGCGGGTGCCTTGGCTATTGGCTCGCTCCCGCAGGTTCGGAAACATGCCATAAATCTGTTCCACACTCATGCCGCCGGGCGCCAATGTGGGCGGCAACAACAAGTTTTCTTCTGTCGACAGACTGGAGAAAATTCCGCGCTCCTCCGGACAATAGCCAATACCCAGACGCGCTATGCGGTGTTGCGCCATGGTGATGGTCTCGATGCCATGCACCTTGATGGAGCCCTTGCGGCTACCCGTCATACCCATCACTGCGCGCATCGTACTGGTGCGGCCAGCGCCATTGCGCCCCAGCAAGGTCACCACTTCGCCTTCGTTTACATGGAAATTGACACCATGCAGAACATGCGATTCGCCATACCAGGCGTGCAAATCCCGCACTTCCAGAAAAGGAGTAGCCATAGTCAGTGCGCGCCCTTCAATTCGTTCGTCGCGCTGCCCATGTACGCCTCCACTACAGCTGGGTTTTTCGATACCTCGGCATACGTGCCTTCAGCCAAAGTGGCTCCGCGCTGAAGAACCGTGATGGTGTCGGCAATGCTCGACACCACACTCATGTTGTGTTCGACCATCAGCACGGTGCGGTTGGCTGCAACGCGCTTGATCAACTGGCGAATCCGGTCCACATCTTCCAGACCCATCCCTTGCGTGGGCTCGTCGAGCAGCATCAGCTTGGGATCCATCGCCAAGGTGGTGGCAATCTCCAGTGCGCGCTTGCGGCCGTAGCTCAGCTCGACCGCGGTCAGCGCAGCGAACTGTTCCAAATCAACAGCCCGCAATAACTCGCGGGCCTGGTCGTCCAGATGGTGCAATGAACGCTCCGTTTTCCAGAAATGAAACGAAGTACCCAGATTCCGTTGTAAAGCCACCCGAACGTTTTCAAGCACGCTCAAATGGGGGAAAACCGCAGAAATCTGGAATGATCGCACTACGCCGCGTCGCGCGATGTGCGCGGAGGAGTCACCAGTGATATCCGCACCATCGAACAGAATTTGTCCGGACGTTGGCTTCAGGAATTTGGTAAGCAGATTGAAGCAGGTTGTTTTGCCAGCGCCGTTGGGGCCGATCAATGCATGAATGCTTCCACGCTCAACCCGTAAATCGACTTTGTCGACGGCCACGAAGCCCTTGAATTCTTTGGTCAGCTGTCTGGTTTCCAGAATGCAATCCACTGCGTTGTAACTCCTGAATGTGTTAACTGATTAGACAACGGAACTGCCGCTGCATCTGAATTACTACGTTGGGGTTTACCCCAAATCACCGATTTGGCATCAGGGACCACGACGCTATGTACCTCAGCGCACAGACATCCATCAACCGCTCAGCCACATTCACCTGCAAGGCACGTAAAGCATCGTGCTGCTGTTTAAAAACCAAGGAGATACGAATGAAGATAAAAACCGCGATATCCATCGTCGCTGCCATGTGCCTGTTGGCAGGCGCCTCCGCGTTTGCGAAGGACAATGGGAATGAAAAGCATTGGAAGGAAGACAAACACAACCAGCATGACCGGGGACATGGACGAGACAAACACCAGGATCGCGCGGATGACCGCCGGGGATATGAAGCGCGTGGCGCGGGACCGGAGCACGATCTGCGCCGGGGCAATCGACTGCCCTACGCTTACCGCAGCTACCAATATGTAGTGGAAGACTGGCGTGGCCACCGACTGAGCGCACCTCCGCGTGGCTATCACTGGGTTCAAACCGGTGGCGACTATGTCCTGGTCGCCATTGGTACCGGCATCATCTTTCAGATTTTTCTGAACTAGGCGCCTGCCCGCACCTGCAAAAAAGATCGGGCAAACTAGTGGCACCATGAACCCACTGGAACCCAGCCTGCAGCGTTTCACCAATCCATTGGCGACCTACTTCGCCGCGACACGGCCGGCCTTTCTCAGCGTCACGTTTGCTGGCGCCGTGATTGGCTTGGGCACTGCGCGCGCTGACGGACTGACGATCGACGTGGCAAAGGCGGTCTTGACGGTCTTTTTTGCATTGATAGCCCATGCCGGCGCCAACGTGGTCAACGACTACTACGATGCACTGAGCGGTACCGATGCCAACAATCAAACTCGGCTATTTCCCTTCACTGGCGGCAGCCGATTCATCCAGAATGGGGTTCTAAGCCTGCGCGAAACACGGCGTTTCGGCTACGCCCTGCTGGCAGCGGTCATTCCAGCCGGACTGTGGTTGACGGCACAGTCCGCCCCTGGACTGATCCTGATAGGACTGGCAGGGTTACTGGTTGCATGGGCGTATTCCGCGCCGCCACTGCAACTGATGGCGCGCGGCGTGGGTGAACTGGCTATTGTGTGCGGCTGGATGCTGGTGGTGCTGGGCACTGATTTCGTCCAGCGTGGAGCGTTTGCTGCACTTCCACTGGTAGCAAGCCTACCCTTTGCGCTTCTCGTGGCCGCCATTCTTTTCCTCAACCAGTTTCCCGACATCCAGGCTGATGCAGCGGCTGGAAAACGCACCCTGGTCGTTCGCCTGGGTGCGCAGAAGGCTCGCTGGGGCTATTTGGGGATGACCGCTACCGCCTATCTCTGGCTGGCATTGGCCGTTACAACGGGCGCACTGCCGTCGCTGTGCGCCTTGGGCTTGCTACCTGCTGCTCTGTCATTCATGGCGAGCCGAACTTTGCTGCAACAGGCTGCCTCGCCGGCGCAACTGGCTCCCGCCATCAAAGCCACCATAGCGGCGGCCAATATCAATGGTCTGTTGATTGCCATCGCACTGGCACTGAGCCGGCATTGAGTCATTGAAATCACCTTGAAGAATTGATCCTGATTGATTGCAAGATTGGATAACGAGTGTTATCCTATTGACGAGCCCTCTTGCCATCAAGTCAATTTTTCGAGTTCAGTGATGCGTTACTCCCAGGAATACAAAGATTCAGCCAGACTACGCCTCGTTGCCGCAGGCGGTAGCCATGCCAAGCAATATGGTTTTGGTGATAGTGGAATGTCGGAGTTGGCTGCTGCAGCCGGCGTCACGACCGGCTCGCTTTACAAGCACTTCGGCGGCAAGGCTGATCTGTTTGCTTCGCTGATTTCAGCCGAGCTCAAACGCACAGCGCAGATGTACGACGCTATCGAGCCCACGGACCGCGCCGGTGCCGTCAAGTCGATGAACGCTTACCTGAGTCTCCGGCACGTCAAACATCCAGAACAGGGTTGCCTGCTGCCGTCTTTGACGCCGGAGGTTGCTAGGGCCGACCCGTCCGTGCGCGACGTGTTTCAACAAGGCATGCAGGAAGTTCACGCGAGCCTCGAAAGACTGACAGGATCGTCAGATGGTGCCTGGACCCTGATCGCCCAAAACGTAGGCGCGGTCATGATCGCGCGTGCGCTGTCCGATGAAAAGTTGCAGCGCGAACTGCTGACTGCACTGCGCCGTTCCGCGGAGCGGCTGCTGAACGATCCATCGGGTGTCCACCCTGGACACCACGCTTAGAAAACCCACTTCAATCAAGGAGTCAATTTCATGGAACCCAAAAAGGCCATCCTGGTCATCGGTGCCGGGGACGCTACCGGCGGTGCCATTGCCCGACGCTTTGCCCGCGAGGGCTACATCGCCTGCGTGACGCGGCGCAACGCCGACAAGCTGGAGCCCCTGGTGGCGCAAATCCGCGGCGAGGGCGGCGTGGCGGTTGCCTTTGGGAGTGATGCCCGCAAGGAAGACGACATGGTGTCGCTGATCGAACAAATTGAACGCGACATCGCTCCCATCGAAGTGGCCGTCTTCAACATCGGCGCCAACGTCCGCTTTGGCATTACGGAGACCACCGCGCGCGTGTACCAAAAAGTGTGGGAGATGGCGTGCTTCGGGGGATTCCTCATGGGGCGTGAAGCCACCAAGGTGATGTTGCCCCGTGGTCGGGGCACCATCATCTTTACCGGCGCAACCGCGAGCTTGCGCGGCCGCGAGGGCTTTGCGGCCTTTGCCGGAGCCAAGCACGCTTTGCGCGCATTGGCACAGAGCATGGCGCGGGAGTTGTGGCCCAAGGGTATTCATGTGGCGCACCCAGTCATAGACGGCTCCATTGACACGGAGTTCATCCGCAGCAATTTCCCGGAGAAATACGCGCAAAAAGAAAATGAAGGCATCCTGAATCCAGACCACATTGCCGAGGCCTATTGGCAGATTCACCAGCAACCGCGTGACGCCTGGACGCATGAAACGGAATTGCGCCCCTGGAATGAGCCTTGGTAAGCAACTCAAGCGCCCAACGACCTTGTTTCAACCACTCCCATGGAGACACCCATGAATGCATCGGTTCAATTTCTATTCGACTTCGGCAGTCCCAATGCCTACCTGTGCCACAAAGTGCTGCCCGCCTTGGAGCAGCGCACGGGCGTGGCGGTTCAATACGTTCCGGTCCTCCTGGGTGGTTTGTTCAAGCTAAGCAACAACCGGTCTCCTGCGGAGACGACCGCGGACATTCCCAACAAGCGCGCCTACGACATGCTGGAGATGAAGCGATTCATGAACAAACATGGAATCACCGCATTCAAGTTCAACCCCTTCTTTCCCGTCAACACACTGTCCATCATGCGTGGCGCGGTAGCAGCGGAATCGCTGGGTTGCTTCGCACCCTATGTGAATGCCATGTATGCGGCGATGTGGGAGCAGGGGCGCAACCTCAATGAAGCAGGCGAGATACAGGCCGTTCTACAGAACGCGGGACTGGACGCAAAGACGCTGCTGGAACGGTCCCAAGACCCTGGAATCAAGGCGAAACTGATGGCCAACACGCAGAATGCTTTCGAGCGCGGTGCATTTGGATCGCCGACGTTCTTTGTGGGTGACGAGATGTACTTCGGCAAGGATCGCCTTCTGGACCTTGAATTGCAAATCGCCGAACAACGGGCTCAAAAATAAATAAAAAAAGGCCGCTCAAGAGCGGCCTTTTTTTATTAAGGAAAAAATTCCCTGCGAATTACTTGCCGCCAGGAATCTTGCCTTCCACGCCTTTGACGTAGAAATTCAGACCACCCAGAAACTTGTCGTCAGCCACGGCATCCTTGGCAATTTGCACCTTGCCGGTGTTGTCCACGATCGGGCCTTTCCAGATGACGAAGCTGCCATCTTTCAGACCAGCCTTGACCTCGTCCACTTTAGCCTTGGTCTCCGCGGGCACGTCTTCGGCGATGGACACGATGTCAATCGCGCCCTCCTTCACACCCCACCAGCTTTGACCAGCCGTCCACTTGCCATCCAGTGCATCTTTGGTGGCCTTGATGTAGTACGGACCCCAGTTAATAACCGCCGATGCCAGGTGGGCTTTGGGGCCATAGGCAGTCATGTCAGAGTCCCAGCCGAAGGCACGCTTGCCTTTATCCTGTGCGGTCTTGAGTACGGCAGGCGAGTCGGTGTTCTGGAACAGCACGTCGGCACCGCCGTTGATCAGGCTGGTAGCCGCTTCGGTTTCTTTCGGTGGGTTGAACCACTCATTCACCCACACCACTTTGGTCTTGACCTTGGGGTTGCTGCTTTGGGCGCCCAGGGTAAAGCTGTTGATGTTGCGAATCACTTCAGGAATTGGCACCGAAGCCACCACACCCAGCGTGCCGGTCTTGGTCATCTTGCCGGCAATTACGCCCGCCATGTAGGCGCCTTCGTAGGTGCGGCTGTCGTACGTCGCCATGTTTTCCGCCGTTTTGTAGCCGGTAGCGTGTTCGAACTTCACGTCTTTCACATCGGCGGCAACTTTGAGCATGGGCTCCATGTAGCCAAAGGTGGTGCCGAAAATCAGCTTGTTGCCCTGACTAGCCATGTCGCGGAGCACGCGCTCGGCATCCGCCGACTCGGGCACGTTTTCCACGAACGAGGTGACAATCTTGTCGCCGAATTCTTTTTCCAGCGCTTTGCGACCGTTGTCGTGTGCAAAGGTCCAGCCGCCATCGCCCACAGGGCCGATGTAGGCAAATGCCACTTTCAGAGGTTCGGGCTTGGGTGCCGGCGCAGGCGCGGAGGCGACTGGGGCGGGAGCCGGCGCAGGTGCCGGCTCTTCCTTCTTGCCGCAGCCCACCAGCGCGGCGCTTGCCACCGCTGTGAGTGCTGCCATTTTCAGCAATGAGCGCTTTTGCAAATCTGTCATTTCATTTCCTTCTTGTTAAGTTTGGGTTGCAGTAAATAAAACAGGGATCAAAAATCTAGGAGCCGGGGTAGAACGGCTTGCCAATGGCAGCGGGCATATTAATACGAATCCAGCGGGGGTTGCGCGAGATCAGCGCCAGCACCACGATGGTGGCCACGTAAGGCAGCATGCTCAAAAACTGGCTGGGCACTTCAACGCCTACCCCCTGCAAATGGAACTGCAGCATGGTGACGCCGCCAAACAGATAGGCGCCCAGCAAAACACGTGCGGGCCGCCAGGTGGCGAAGGTGGTGAGTGCCAGCGCGATCCAGCCCTTGCCCGACACCATGCCTTCCACCCAAAGCGGGGTGTAAATGATGGAGATGTAGGCACCGGCCAGGCCGCACAGCGCACCACCCACCACCACAGCGCCCAGGCGAATCCAGCGCACCGGGTAACCCAGGGCGTGGGCGGACTCAGGACTCTCGCCCACGCTGCGCAAAATCAGCCCGGCACGGGTGCGGTACAAAAACCAGATCAATGCAAACACAAACGCCACGGTCAAATACACCAGTGGGTGCTGGCGAAACAGGGCCGGCCCCACCAGCGGAATATCCGACAAATAGGGCACTGCAAAACTGGGTCGCTCGGGGATTTTTTCCTGCACGTAGCCAATACCGGCAAAGGCCGAAAAGCCTGCGCCAAACAGACTGAGCGCCAAGCCTGTGGCGTACTGATTGGTGTTGAGCCAGATCACCAGACCACCAAATATGGCCGCCATCAGCGCACCTGCCGCCAAACCGGCGGCGAAACCCAGGGTGTCGCTGCCGGTATGCACCACGGTGGCAAAACCGGCAATGGCGGCGCACAGCATCATGCCCTCGGCACCGAGGTTGACGATACCGGCTTTTTCGTTGATCAGCAGCCCCAGTGAGGCGATGGCCAGCACGGTGCCCGCGTTCAGCGTGGCGGCTATCAGCAGTGCGTAGGAGTCCATTATTTAATTCCTCCTTGGGTCGCCATCCAGCGCAGCCGGTAATTCACCAGTGTGTCGCAGGCCAGCAGCGTAAACAGCAGCAAGCCCTGAAAAACCCCGGTCAGCGATTTCGGCAGGCCCATGCGCGACTGCGCCAGTTCCCCACCAATGTAAAACATGCTCATCAGAATGGCAGAAAACACCATGCCCACCGGGTGCAGCCGCCCGACATAGGCCACGATGATGGCCGCAAAGCCATAACCTGCTGGCACATAGGGTGTGAGCTGGCCGATAGGCCCAGCTACTTCCAGTGCGCCCGCCAGGCCCGCCATGCCACCCGATATCAACAAGGCCGTCCACAACGCACGACGGGATGAAAACCCGGCGTAGCGGGCTGCTGCGGGTGCCAGGCCGCCCACCTGCTGGGCAAAGCCTGCGCGGGTGCGAAACAAGAATATCCAGGTTCCGGCTACTCCCACCAGCGCAAAGATCAGCCCGATGCTCACGCGTGAGCCGGTGAACAGGCGGGGGATGCGGGTCGCCGCTTCAAAACTCTGGGTTTGCGGGAAGTTGTAGCCATGGGGGTCTTTCCACGGACCAAACACCAGATAACCCAGCACCTGCACAGCCACGTACACCAGCATCAGGCTCACCAGAATTTCGTTGGCATTGAAGCGGTCACGCAAGAGCGCCGTGATACCGGCCCAGGCCACGCCGCCCAGCACCCCGGCCAGCAGCACGGGCACCACAATCCAGCCGCCGGTAGTTTTGTCGGCCAATAGCGCAATGCCGCTGGCGGCAATGGCCCCCAGAATGTATTGCCCCTCAGCACCAATGTTCCAGACGTTGGAGCGAAAGCACACAGCCAGCCCCAGCGCAATCAGCAGCAGCGGCGTGGCTTTGACCACCAGTTCGCCCAGCGCATAGCCGCTCTTGATAGGCTCCCAAAAGAAGACCTGCAAGCCGCGCAACGGGTCTTTGCCCAGCAGCGCAAACAAAATCACACCAATGATGACGGTGCACACCAGCGCCAGCAGGGGCGAGGCATAGCTCCAGAGCTGCGAGGGCTGGGGGCGGGCTTCGAGCTTGAGTCTAGACATGCTGCACCTCGCCCTTCTGCTCCCACAAGCCACTCATCCATTCACCAATCTTTTCCACCGTGGCCTCCGCTATGGGTACCGAAGGCGACAGCTTGCCACGCGCAATCACATGCAGACGGTCGCACACTTCAAACAGTTCATCGAGCTCTTCACTCACCACCAGCACAGCACAACCCGCGTCGCGCAGCGCCAGAAGTTCACCCCGAATTTGCGCCGCTGCACCGACATCCACGCCCCAGGTGGGCTGCGACACGATCAGCAGTTTGGGCTTGGCATCAATCTCGCGGCCCACGATGAACTTTTGCAGATTGCCACCCGACAACGAGCGCGCCACCGCCTGCGGCCCACCGGCCTTGACCTTGAACTGCTTGATCAGCCGCGCGGCATGCGCCTCCAGCTGGCGCACCCGAATCCAGCCGCCCGCAAAGCGCGGCATGGAAATGGATTCGGTGCGCGTGAGCAGCAGGTTGTGCGCCAGACTCAGCGTGGGTACGGCACCCCGGCCCAGGCGCTCTTCGGGCACAAAATGCAGGCCGAGCTTGCGGCGCGCACCGGGGTGCAAGCCGCCTACATCGCGTTCACCCATGTGAACGCTGCCTTGGGGCGAACGCGTGTCCTCCCCCGACAGCGCATACAACAGCTCTTTCTGGCCATTGCCAGAAACTCCGGCAATTCCCACCACCTCACCTGCGCGCACATGCAGGTGAATACCATCGAGATCCACACCAAACTGGTCTTCGCGCGGCAGGCTTAAGCCCTTGACGGTCATCAGCGCAGCCCCCGCATGCTTGGGGCGCCGCTCCAGCAGGGGCGGCTCGGCACCAATCATCATGCGCGACAGCGAAGCATTGGATTCTTCTTTGGGATTGCACACCCCAGTCACCTTGCCACCGCGCAGCACGGTGCAGGCGTTGCACAGCTCACGA
This sequence comes from Rhodoferax sp. GT1R46, assembly GCF_056521285.1. Lineage (NCBI taxonomy): Bacteria > Pseudomonadati > Pseudomonadota > Betaproteobacteria > Burkholderiales > Comamonadaceae > Rhodoferax > Rhodoferax sp. GT1R46. The sequence continues at coordinate 94,698 of NZ_JBWMBC010000009.1, read as the reverse complement.
ATCTCGTGGAGCTTGTGCGAGATATACAAAATGCTGCAGCCCTCAGAGGCCAGCTTCTTGAGCACCACAAACAGTTTTTCGACCGCCTGCGGGGTCAATACCGAAGTCGGCTCGTCAAGAATCAGCAACTCCGGGCGGGTGAGCAAAGCGCGAATAATTTCCACACGCTGCATCTCACCCACACTCAAGGTGTGCACCGGGCGCGCCGGGTCAATGTCCAACCCATATTCGGTGGCCTTGGCCACAATGCTGGCCGTTACCTGCTCCAGCGACTCGCGCGCCAGGCCCAGCCATACGTTTTCAGCCACCGTCATGGTGTCGAACAGGTTGAAGTGCTGAAACACCATGCTGATGCCGTTGGCCCGCGCCTCTTTGGGATTGCGGATGTGCATGACCTGCCCGTTGAGCATCATCTGCCCCGCATCGGGCTTGATGGAGCCGTAGATGATTTTCATCAGGGTGGACTTGCCGGCACCGTTTTCACCCAGAACCGCATGGGTTTCGCCGGGCATGACGGTGAGCGACACATCGCTATTGGCCACCACGCCGGGGTAGGCCTTGGTGATACCGGTCAATTGGAGTCTGGGGGTTGCCATTCGCTTGTGTGCCTCGGTCTTTTCAATCTCTTTTTAACGCTGCTGCGACTGACTTTACACGCTCACGCAACCAGCGACCGTGCGCCGACGTGTGGGTGCGTTCATGCCAAAGCTGGTAGTACATCATTCTGGGAAACACAACGGGACAGGGAAGAATCACCACCGGCAGTGCGTCCACAAACCGCGCGCAATACTGCCGTCCGGTGGTCAATACGAGCAAGGTTGATGCCACCATGGCGGGTATCTGCCCAAAATAGGGGCAGCGTGCGGCAATGTGCCGTTGCAGGCCCAATGCGGCCAGATAGCCATCAATCACACCTTTGGCCCCGGGGTGGGTGGCGCCGGGTGCAATGTGTTCGGCCTCCAGCCACGACGACTGGTCCCAGCCGCGCCGCACCGCCGGATGTTTTTTGGACACCAGGCACACCACTTCGTCGCCAAACAAGCGGCCCAGGTGCAGCTCTTGCGGCGGCTCAGGCCAGTTGCCGATGACCACATCCACATCACCCTGCGCCAGCTGCGTGCGGTAGTCCGAGGCACTGGACAGTGAATGGATTTCAATCTGGCTCAAGGGTGCCTGCGACTTGATCTGCGCCACCAGCTGCGGCAAAAACAGGGGGTCCAGGTAATCGCTGGCGGCAATGCGAAAGGTGTTGCGTGCCGTAGCCGGCTCAAACCCCCGGGCATCGGAGAACAGCATCTCGGCGGCACGCAAAATACTGGCACTGGGCTCCAGCATGCGCAGGGCTGCGTCGGTAGGCACCATGCCGGAGCCTGAGCGCACCAAAAGCGGGTCTCCCGCAAACTCGCGCAGGCGTTTGAGCGAAGCACTCACCGCCGGTTGGTGCATGCCCAGGCGGATGGCGGCTTTGGAGACGCTGCGTTCGGTTAGCACGGTATGAAGGACCCTGATCAAGTGAAGGTCTATCTTGTCGAAAAGGGCGTGGTCTCTCATACGGGTGCGTTGATTTGTGTCATATCCTAATGCGTATGCACACGGGGGGCCTCCCGATTTACCCTCCCGCACAAGGAACTGCCCATGAACACCCAACCCCTGCGATTTTTCCGGCGCGGCGAAGTCGTCACCCTGCCCGCCATTGCCACCAACCGCACGCTGCTCGAAGTGCTGCGCGAAGACCTGCACTGCACGGGCACCAAAGAAGGCTGTGGCGAGGGCGACTGCGGGGCCTGCACTGTGGTCATTGGTGAGGCTGACGGCGATAGCGTGAAATACAGCGCCGTCAACAGCTGCATCCGCATGGCGCACTCCATCGACGGCATGGCGCTATGGACCGTAGAAGACCTGAGCACCGCCAACGGCGACCTGCATCCGGCCCAGCAAGCCATGGTGGACTGCCACGGCTCGCAATGCGGTTTTTGCACCCCCGGCTTTGTGATGAGCCTGTTTGGCCTGTACCAGAAGCACCAAAACCAGATCACCAAGGGCGAAGCCATTTCCCGCGCGCAGGCGCAAACCGCGCTCTCGGGCAACCTGTGCCGCTGCACCGGCTACCGCCCCATTCTGGACGCTGCGCAAGCCATGCAAACGCTGCCCGCGGTGCGCGTGAACGAGGCCGAAGTGCTATCAAATTTGCAGCTACTTGCGCATATTCCACGGGGGCTAGAAGCCGATTTTGCATATATTTCTCCGCGGTCACTGCCCGATCTGCTGAAGGCGCGCGCGCGCCACCCCGACGCCCAACTGGTGGCCGGTTGCACCGATGTCGGCCTGTGGGTCACCAAGCAGCACCAGCAGTTTGACCGCGTGATCGACCTCACGCAGGTGGCCGAGTTGCGCCGCATCGAGCAGTACCCGCAGCACCTCGCCATTGGCGCGGCTGTCACGCTGACCGACGCGTTTGCCGCACTGGTGGCCGACCGCCCCCAGCTCGCCGAATTTGCCCACCGCTTTGCCGGCCTGCCCGTGCGCAACAGCGGCACACTGGGCGGCAACGTGGCCAACGGCTCGCCGATTGGCGACTCCATGCCCTTGCTGATTGCGCTGGGGGCCAGCGTGGTGCTGATGCGCCACAGCGGCAAGAAGATGGCGCACCGCGAGTTGCCGCTCGAAGACATCTACACCGGCTACCGCAAGAATGTGCTCAAGCCCGACGAAGTGCTGGCCTGGATCAAGGTGCCCAAGGCCACCGCATCCGAGCGATCACGGGTCTACAAAGTCTCCAAGCGCTTTGAGGACGATATTTCTGCCGTGTGCCTGGGCCTGAATTTGCATGTCGAACAGGGGGTGGTGATGCGCGCATCCATAGGCGCCGGGGGTGTCGCCGCCACGCCAATGCGCGCGCGCCAAACCGAAGCCGCCCTCATAGGGCAGCCCTGGACCCAGGCCACCGTGCACCACGCCACACAGGTGCTGCGCGGCGAGTTCACGCCGCTGTCCGACATGCGCGCCACCGCCGCCTACCGCAGCACCGTGCTGGGCAACCTGCTGCAACGCTTCTGGCTGGAGAGCCAGGGCACGGTGCAGACGGACCTGCACACTCTGGACCTGGACACCACGGCGCAAGAGGTAGCAGCATGAGCAAGCATCCAGCCGCCGCGGGCGTCTCGCGCCCCCACGAGAGCGCGCGTGCGCAGGTCGCTGGCGCCGCCACCTATGTCGACGACATGCCCGAAGTGCGGGGCACGCTGCACGCAGCGCCCATCCTCTCCACCGTGGCGCATGGGCGCCTGTTGGGGGTGGACTGCACTGCCGCGCTGGCCATGCCCGGCGTGGTGGACGTGGTGCTGTCCCAGGATATTCCCGGCGACCCGATGCTGGCCGCCTTTGCGGGCGACGAGCCGGTGTTTGCCACGGACACGGTGCAGCACATCGGTCAGGTCATCGGGCTGGTTCTCGCCACCTCGGTGATGCAGGCACGCCGCGCCGCCCGCAAAGTGCAACTCACCATCGAAGCCCTGCCCGCCATCCTGAACGTGCAAAAAGCGCTGGAAGAAAAGAGCTACGTGCTGCCCCCCGTGTTTGTGCGTCGGGGCGATGCCGACGCAGCACTGGCTACCTCCACCCACACCCTGAGCGGCACGCTGGAAGTGGGCGGGCAAGAGCATTTCTATCTTGAAGGCCAGGTGGCCTATGTGCTGCAGCAGGAACAAAACCAGTGGGTGGTCCACAGCAGCACCCAGCACCCCGGCGAGGTGCAGCACTGGGTCGCCCACGCGCTGGGGTTGGACAACCATGCCGTGCGCGTGGAGTGCCGACGCATGGGCGGTGGTTTTGGCGGTAAAGAAACGCAGGCCGGGCACCTGGCCGTGTGGGCCGCCGTGGCCGCCCTCAAGCTGAAATGCCCCATCAAGCTGCGCCTGGACCGCGACGACGATTTTCTGATCACCGGCAAGCGCCACCCTTTTGCCTACACCTACACCGCTGGCTTTGACGCCACCGGCCGCCTTACCGCCTTGAAGCTGATGATGGCCGCCAACTGCGGCTTCAGCGCCGACCTGTCGGGCCCGGTTGCCGACCGCGCCATCTTCCACAGCGACAACGCCTATTACCTGCAGGATGTAGAGATTGCCTCCTACCGCTGCAAACTGAACACCCAAAGCCACACTGCCTTTCGCGGCTTTGGCGGGCCGCAGGGCGTGATCCTGATCGAAACCATCATGGGCGACATCGCCCGCCGTTTGAAGATGGACCCGCTGGACGTGCGCGTGCGCAATCTGTACAGCGACGAAGCCATTCCCGGCAGCCAAAACAAGCGCGACACCACCCACTACCAGATGAAGGTGGAGGACAACATTCTCCTGCCACTGCTATCAAAACTAGAGCTATCTGCGCAATATCGACGACGGGTACAGGCCATTTCGACCTGGAACGCCAGCAGTCCGGTGCTTAAGCGCGGCATGGCCATCACCCCGGTGAAATTTGGCATTTCGTTTACCGCCACCCTGTTCAACCAGGCCGGTGCGCTGGTGCATGTGTACACCGACGGCAGCGTGCAGGTGAACCACGGCGGCACCGAGATGGGCCAGGGTTTGAACACCAAGGTCGCGCAAATCGTGGCCGACGAATTGGGCATTGCGTATGACCGCGTGCTCTGCACCGCCAGCGACACCAGCAAGATCCCCAACGCCTCTGCCACGGCCGCTTCAGCTGGCACCGATCTGAATGGCCGCGCCGCCCAGTTTGCCGCCCGCCATGTGCGCGACAACCTGGCGGCTTTTGTGTGCGGGCTGGACGGTGTGGGCGCGGGGGCCATCCGCTTTGAAGGCGGGCAGGTGCTCTCACCCAAAAACACGCGCAGCTTTGACGAGGTGGTGAAACTGGCCTACGCCAACCGCATCCAGCTGTGGAGCGACGGCTTTTACCGCACCCCCAAAATCCACTACGACAAAGCCACGTTGAGCGGGCGCCCGTTCTACTACTTTGCCTACGGCGCTGCGTGCACCGAAGTAGCCATTGACACCCTGACCGGCGAGAGTCGGGTGCTCAAAGTGGACATCCTGCACGACGTGGGCCGATCCATCAACCCGGCCATCGACATCGGGCAGATCGAAGGCGGCTTTGTGCAGGGCATGGGCTGGCTCACCACCGAGCAGCTGGTGTGGAACGACACGGGCGCGCTCACCACCCACGCCCCCAGCACCTACAAAATTCCCACGGCGGGTGATGTGCCCGAACACTTCAAGGTTGATTTGTGGCACGAGCCCAACCCCGAGGACAACGTGTTTGGCAGCAAAGCCGTGGGTGAGCCGCCCTTCATGCTGGCCATCAGCGTCTATGAGGCGCTGCGCGACGCCATTGCGCAGGCCCGGGATGATGGGGAAATAGTCCAGTTAACTGCACCCGCAACCGCTGAAAACGTGTTGCGCAGCCTGGGGTTCCATCAAACCCCATCCGTTTAGTAAACGGTGATTGCTTGACGGGCGAATTTGAGAAACAAACGACCGGTGGTTGAACGGCTTGGCGGTCAACTCCTGGCCTGATGCAGGTGCCCAGTAAAAAAGACCCCTTACTCAAGTCCTCCGGCTCCAGCAGGCCAAGAAGCGACATTCAATTCACTGATCTGCCTTCCAGAAAGCCGACATTAGAAGGCATGAATCGGGCTGGTATCTGTCGAGTGGCAACGCAGGCAGTTGTTGGTTCCTCAAATAAGGAAGATAGGCGCCCACCGATAAGAGCCGTGCGTGCTTTGATGAAGTCAAGAAAGCATCGTTCATGGTAGAGCGCAAAATTGCTTGGAAGCAAGTGCTCTTTGAGCCATGCATCAGTTCGACTGGTGACCCAATCTTCAAAGTCAAGTTGGTGATACTCGCGCAATTCGGCTTGCGTCAATAAAACACAATTCGCCAACAAGCCACCCCAACTTTTGAACTGTGACACCTCACCTATGGGCACACCCACCGACAGAAGCCGATCGTCGTCCAAACGGTGTGACGGAATGACCTGAACCACCATCCATTGCTCGGTTGACCAATCGGTTCGGTTGTACAACAGGCTGAGTGCCGGTTGGCCGAGGCGCCCCTTGGATTGGGTAGCTGCGAATCGTTCGACCGCATTTGCATCGAAATCCATCACCCGCCCTCTGCGCGTCAGATTGGTGACAAGCGATTGCGCTGGGAACTCTGTTTTTGACAAAAAACTCTCATTGAGAACCCGACGGTACAACTCCATTGTGATGTTGGCGGCCCCGCCCAACACACCATGGAAAAGCACACCGACGATCCATTTGCGAATGCGCTCCTCATCTTCCGGTGGGCATGCCCATTGTTCCAGCGGAACACCTTTGTTGAGCTTGTACAGGTAACAAGCCGCCAGCATGACGGCATTGCTTGCAGTCAGATGGCCGCCAGTGATCAGCGCCTTTCTGAAGATGTCAGCACTCATTCGCAAGGCTTTTTCTACTGCCAGCCAGGTGCTTTCAATAATGGCAATGTTGCGCGGTGTGAAATTGCTGATCTTGAACGCAAAATCAAGATCATTAAAAAACAAACCCGAACGCAGCAGGTAATCTCGGTCAAAACTTTTCTCCTGATCCAGGACATCGCGAAGGTGGTAGACAAGCTCTTCCGTCACGTTGCGAGCATGCAGGCTCTCCCAACGCAAGGTGATCATGGACATCAGCAGATCGCTTTTGCTGAGTTTGGTACCGCCGTCATTGGCACGAATGAAGATGTCGAGAACTTTTTCATATTGCTGGTCGCGCTCCATGTAGTAACAAATGCTGTCTTCTTTCCATATCACGTCGAACAGGCGCATGAGGTTGGTGCGAACAACCTCTTGCACATCGCTCTCAAGGTGGGGGTGCATCATCAATAGTTGTTCGGTGGCGGCGGCCAGTTGACCACTGCTGGTTATTCCCATGATGTCCGCAACACGAAACCACAAGTGTTTCTTGCTGTTGCCTGGTGGCTTTTCGTTAGCCAAGAATTTGAACCCGTAGTAGTTCTCACGAACGGCCGCTTCATCAGGATCCGCATCTTCACCCAGATCCGCTTGTTGCAGCAGGTCAAGGTAAAGTGCATCCTCAAACCAAGATGATTCCGTCGCCTTACGGGCTTTTTTAAGGCGCATGGTGTAGCTGCCCATAAGGCCGATTAAAAGGGAAGTCAGACGTTGCTGACCGTCGAGTACCAGCACGACCGGTTGGTTGATATCGGGAGTCGCAGTTTCATTGTGGATATTGCCTTGCCGAAAGCGGCGCACAAATTGGTAAATATCCCAATCGCCGAAATTACCTGGTTGCAATTCCCAAAAGAGGAACGAGTTGATGGGATACCCTCGCATTAATGAGTCAAACAGCTTGACGATTTGTTCTGGTTCCCATACGTAGGGACGTTGAATTCCGGGAATATAAATGTCCCGATTCATGCGGGAAAGAATCGTACCGATAGTGTTTGACTGATATTTCATAAATTTGAACCAAGTAATTTTTGACAGCGGTTCTGTATTTCCGTCATGATTGAGCGGAATACGGAATACGGAATTTGTTTTCTCGAAAAATCGTTCACATACTGTCGTACCAATGAGCAAAACGCTCCAAGGCACCCAACGTGTCGCACTTCAGGTAATAAGCTTGATTACCAATGCCAAGCTGACTCGATGCTGTGCTTAGATTTGAGCTTCGTGGTTGATTTTCTGAATAGGGGAGTCCAGGAAACCTGGTGTTTTTTACTGTGATGCCATCCATCGTTTTTGGCCAACATGATGCCCAGATGTAAATGTCATTTTTGGTCTGTCGCGTCAGTGCGATATGTTTGCCTGTTTTGGTTCTAAAACTGGCGATGTATTTTGTCGGTTCACGCAACTGGGCAAACTGTTGACACAGAATGGCTTCGGCTTGTGCGGCGAGAATTGAGGCAGTGGCAGTCATATTTTCTTTCTTTAAGCGAGTTCAGCCACTCGGGCCATCAGCCCAGCACGCGCTTGATCAAGCTTGTCTGGAGACGTCTTACGAGAGAGCGCGGTGCGCTCCTTATTACCCAGAAAATAGGCTATTCGCTCGGCATTAGCTCCAGAGGGATGCGGCAGCCCATCCAGGATTCTTTTCTGGGCAATCAAACCACGATCCGCCAAAAAATGGAGTGCCAGTGCCACTTTGTCACCCAAGGGGATAAACACCGCGTCGGGCAGCGCTTTGGCGTCCTGCCCGAGGCCATCAATCAGTTGCTTTTGCAACAAAGGATGTGTGATCATGTTGGGCGTGCCGTTGTAGTTGTCGCCATTGACAAAAACCGGGTTGCGCAGCACCGATGCCGTTTGAACCATCGAAGACGCTTCACCGAAGAGTGCATCGCAACTGGAAATTCCAAGCCAATTTTGCAAGCCGACATGATTCAACAAGGCCACCAAATTGGGCCGCATGGCCCCACTGAATGCGCCGATTTGTTTCGCGGCCTTTAAAGCTTGCTGATCGTCAGCACCTGCATCCAACTGGCGGCGGCACTCACGCAATGCGTTGAGCATCTGCGTACGCCCTGGGGTAATACCAACAATTACGATGCGCGCCTTCGGGTTGATGTATTCGAATGGCGCGTAGCAAACCTCCACAAGACCATCTTGGGCGATGCGAAGCTTTTTATTCAGTGATGGATCGCCAGCAAGATCGTCGGGAGAGAGGGAGCGAATAACGATGGAAAATTGTTTGAATTGAGTGGTGTCCATAGGGTTCTTTAATATTTCGTTGCAGTGATATTCAGTTTGATTCTTGGGGATGAAAGGAAAATTCAATGGCGGCGGATTCGTTCAAGCTGATGCCCTACGGTGATGACCTGATCATCCGCACCCACGATTGCGTATAAATCGAGATGTTGGTTTATGAGGGAGGCGAGTTGTCCAAAATAGCATTCGACTTTGCGACGTGCCGATTTGTCAAAAAACATCTTGTTGGCACCATCGCCAGCAGATTCGGTGGCACCGAACTGAAGCAACAAATCAACCATCACGGGTGGAATGCCACGTTGCTGACTGCAAATTTGGGCATGTTTTGTCATCATGTTGTTTGCCTCCTGGTGTTATTTGGGCTGTTGGACTTGTTTGAGCTGTTTTTCGATTTCACGAAGCTTGTCTTGCATGACGGCCTCTGCCACCCGTAGAACAAACAGATTGGCAGGCATTTCCAATGCCTCGGCCAAACGATGCATTAGATCGGTGTTCAGCAATTGATCTTCACCAAGAGAGAACCGTACGATGCCAGTACCTGGCAACACTTCTTGAAGAACGCGCACGATACCGGCGCTCTCAATTAGCGCATTTACCGATTCCTCACCGCGCAGTTTCGTTAGATATTCAATGCGATCAAAAATAGCGTCTTCAATATCTCGCGTTGATGCATGTCTATGGGTCGTGAAGTCAACCACTCCCCGATTTCGCTTGTTTACGATGGGAACGTAGCGACCCTTTGCCTTCAGCCACTCCTTGGCGTCATTGATATCAATGGATGTGTTTTTTCCATCGTTCGTCGTTATCAATTGACTATTGCCTCCGCCAGTTGTTGACACTTGCCCTTTTTTTCTGCGAGATGCCATGGTACGAATGCTCGCCTCCGTCATGCCGGAAAGTAGAGCAAGTTGACGGACTGAGAGAAAGCCGGCTTCACGGTCATCCAGGAAAAATCCCTCTGTTGACCCCTCTAGCATTAGCCTAGCGTTTGCCAATTCGTAAACATAAGCGCACTTTTTGACTGAAATTGCATTGCTAGAAACGCCGTAATTTCCCCATTCATCAAGAAATGTCGAGTGGTCCAGGTCGTAAAGAATGCGTGCTACCTGGTTCTCGTATCCGTCGAACCTGTCGAAATCACCTCTAATGGACGTATCAAGGATTCCATGAACACCGTAGTCATAAAGTTGCATCAACGATGCAACCATGGCCAAATGCTCAACATCTGCAAACTCAAGGGCGATGTCGTCTGGAACTACGTCTGGGTCGTACAAAATCCGAGAATGACAAGGCTTTGAAGTCAGCAGCGACCACACACGCCCTTCGCTGATCAGACATTCATCTGCAGAAGATCCTGCAAATGCGAGATTTGTTTTCTGGATCAGCACCAACATGGTTTCTAGAATGGCCTTTTTGAATTCCTCTTTGCCAAACAGCACTGGAAAATCAGAAAAGGATTCATTGGACACAGTCACTTTTTGCATGTCACTCCTTAGTTGAAATGTCGTCAATATCAACGATTTAACGTATCATAAGTCGAAATATTGTTGATATCAACAAATTTCTAAAATTTATTTTTGGATACGGATTTTGCCTAAGGACGTGAAAAGCCTTTGACCCTGGCATTGAGTGCCATCAGTGACCGATCGAGGACAAATTTCACTGTGAAATATCCGTCAATCAATCGGTCGTTTTATTGACACGCCCAGAACCGTGCTCAGACCCCACTCTTTCGGTGTGATCCCTATTCATCAACTCATTCGCAAATCAAAGTGAAGTGAGCGTATAAGTTTGCGGCATCTTGCTGAACTGGACTTCCCGTAATCTGCCTGTCGTGGTGGTCGGTTTACGCTGCAAAACAGACAGCAACATGACAGCAAATTGCTCGCCTTCAAAGTGCAGCGATTGATCGATACGACAGCGCCTCATGTAAAAACCAGCCACACGCATGAAGGCGTCTGAAATTCCTGCCGGAGCGCGAACAGCGCCGGGGTTCACCAGATTCACCATCCAGCCAGCGACAGCCGAGCATCTGCTCGATGCCTGAGACTTGCCCGCGCGAGCTAGCCCCTGTTGTGCTATTGATTTTATAGCTTTATACGCATACTACACGAGGGGTAGAGACCGATTTACCTTAAAACAACCTACACCCACCTCCTGGAACGATATCAAGTCTCGCGCCAGTATCACGTACCCACGGATGTGGTGCGCCGGCGCTTCTCACGCAGCATGATCAACTTTTTCACGCTCTATGCGCCATTGGCCGATGAATGGACAATGTTTGATAATTCGGCACCGCCGCAAGCGCAAATAATGGCAGCCGCATTTGGTGTAACTGCTCCCCTTATCAAGCCCGAGACAAAACCATGATTTCATCTTCATCCCTGAGCCGCCGTACCCTGCTGGGCGCTGCTGCCGCGCTGGGCGCCATCGCCCTGCCCGGCCTGGCCCAGACCAAAACCGTGCTGCGCATCTCCACCCCCGCGGTGCCGGATGCCTGGCACGCCAAGATGTGGACCGTGTTCAAAGACACGCTGGAGAAAAGCGCCCCCGGCGAGTTTGATGTGCAGATCAACCTCAACGCGTCGCTCTTCAAGCAGGGCGCAGAACCCGCCGCCATGGCGCGGGGCAACTTGGAGCTGACGTCGATCTCGCCTGCCGACATTGCCAAGATCGTGCCCGCGTTCTCGGTGTTCACGGCGGGCTACATGCTGCGCGACCCGGCGCACCAGCAAAAGGTGTTCAACGGCCCGATTGGTGCCGAGATGTTCAAAACCGTGGCCGAAAAAATGGACATCACCGTGCTGTCCACTTGCTATCTGGGCACGCGCCAGGTCAATCTGCGCGAAGTCCGCAACGTCAAAACCCCGGCCGACCTCAAAGGCATCAAGCTGCGCATGCCAGGCTCCAAAGACTGGCTTTTTTTGGGCAACGCGCTGGGCGCTACCGCCACGCCGCTGGCGTTTGGCGAGGTGTACCTGGGCCTCAAGACCGGCACCATCGATGGCCAGGACAACCCGCTGCCCAGCGTGCGCGCCGCCAAGTTTTATGAAGTAACCAAGCAGATCGTGATGACCAGCCACTTGGTGGACAGCCTGTTTATTGCCATCGCCAGCAAGGCCTTCAATGCTCTGACGCCCGCGCAAAAGCAAAAGGTCAGCGCGGCCGCACAAGCCGCTGCGCTCTACAACAACGACAACAACATCAAGGAAGAATCGCAGCTGGTGGAGTTCTTCAAGAAGGAAGGGCTGCAAGTCACCGTGCCCGATGTGGATGCATTCCATAAATCAGTACAAGCCACGTACCAGGCCTCGGACTACGCCCAGGTCTGGCCTAAGGGCCTGGTTGAACGCATCAACGCGACCAAATAGACATGCTCCGCTGGCTTAGAGGCGGCGCCAATGCCATTGGCGGCAGCCTGTTCCTGACGTTGTTCGTGGTTTTCATCATTCAGATCGCAGCGCGTTTTGGCTTCAACAAGCCCCTACCCTGGACCGATGAGGCCGCGGTGATTCTGTACGTCTGGGTCATCCTGTGGGCTGCAGCCGTGGTCGTGCCCGAGCGTGAACATGTCGTCTTCGATCTGGTGTGGAACAGCGTAGGCCGACGCGGCCGCCAGATCATGCAGATTGTGGGCAACCTGCTGATCGGCGGGCTCGCGTTGGCAGGCCTGCCCGCCAGTTGGGATTACGTGCATTTCATGCAACGCGAAGGCACGCCCGTGCTGGGTATTCCCTTTATGTGGGTGTACCTGCCGTTTGTGCTGCTGATGGTGGCCCTGGTCGTGCGTAGCGCCTGGGCCATCTGGCAGGCGGCCCGGGGAGTCGGGCTGGACGCAGAGCTGCGTCTTTGAGGCTATTGCGAGACTATTGATTTCTCTTGGCGATTTCGTTACCCACATATCCGCCACCCACAGCACCTGCGATGGTTGCCAGGGTCTTGCCTTCTCCGCCACCGATCTGGTTGCCCAGCAATCCGCCGACGACCGCACCGATTCCGATGCCAATGGGGCTGTTGTGCGCAACCGGTGCCGGTTGCTGGTACACGGGTGCCGGTGCAGGCTGCTGGCGGGTCTGCGCTTGATTCTGATCCTGCACCTGCACGGCGGCGTGTTGATGCGCGGCAGTTCTGCGGACGGCTACCTGTTGCACAGATGTGGATTGAGGTGCGGACAGCGGCTTGGGTAGAGCTTCTACGGGGGCAGCCTGGGCTGCAATACGAGGTGTTTCATTCGCTGTGGCATGGGAATTAGGTAGAACCCCGGTCAGCGCCGCGACGCCCAAGAGACTGACCAGCATGACCGATACAGCGGCACCTGCCATCAGGGGGTGGATGCGGTTCGACGTTTGATTCATTTCCATTTGGTTCTCCGTTAAAAGCCGTGGTGACGGCCGATAGATCTACAACGCGCGGCACGGCCGGGAAAGTGACGAAGAAAGTGTTTCGGATGTAACGGCACGTAACCAGGAACAGGCAAAAAGAACCGGCAAAAGATGTTGCGTATGTCTGCACAAAGCGCAAGAATGCCAACACCGCTCCCGATAGGCGGTTGATGTCGGCGGCTTTGTTGCCGACCCGCCAGAAAAATGGATAGGGGAGAAGTTATGAACAAGCCTTGGCTGGACCAATACCCGCCCGGCGTACCGGCAGAGATCGATATCAATCGATTCGCCTCGCTCAAGGACGTCCTGGTTGCCACCTGTGAGCGCTTTGGCGACTTGCCGGCCTATCGTTCCATGGGCACGACGATGTCTTTTCGTCAGCTCGACGAAGCAAGCCGGGCTTTTGCAGTCTGGCTCCAGACGGTGGCGAAAATGCAGCGTGGTGAACGTGTCGCCCTGATGATGCCGAACCTGCTGCAATACCCGGTTGCGTTGTTTGGGGCTTTGCGCGCCGGCATGGTGGTCGTCAATGTCAACCCGCTTTACACCCCGCGCGAGCTTGCGCACCAACTTAAAGACTCGGGCGCAACCGCCATCGTGGTGCTGGAGAACTTCGCGCACACGCTGTCACAGGTCATTGAGTCCACACCGATTCGCACCATCATCACGACGCAGGTGGGTGATCTTCTGTCGCCGCTCAAGCGGCTGCTGACCAACGCCGTCGTCAAGCACGTAAAGAAGCTGGTGCCGCCATGGCGGCTGGCCGGTGCCGTGTCGTTCAACCAGGTGCTTGCTGCTGGCCGCACCCGCTCGCTCGACGAGGTAGCGCTCACCCATGACGACCTGGCTTTCCTGCAGTACACCGGCGGCACCACCGGGGTGGCCAAGGGCGCGATGCTCAGCCACGGCAACATGGTGGCCAATGTGCTCCAGGTCGCGGCCTGGATGTCCCCCAAGCTCAATGATGGCGAAGAGACGCTGGTCATTCCGCTGCCGCTGTACCACGTGTTCGCACTCACGGGCGCCCTGTCCTTCTTCAGCAAAGGTGCGCTGGCGGTATTGATTGCCAACCCACGGGATATGCCAGCCTTCCTGAAGGTTCTCAGGCAAACCCCCTTCACAGCGATCATTGGCGTGAATACGCTGTTCCGCGCGCTGCTTGACGCACCGGGCTTCACGGATGTCGAACTGCGTCAACTGAAGCTGACGGTGGCCGGTGGCATGGCAGTGCAGAACGTGGTGGCCCATCGCTGGAGGCAAAGAGCCGGCACTGCGCTGGTGGAGGGCTATGGCCTCACCGAGACCGCTCCAGTGGCCATCGCCAACCCGGTCACCATTCAGGAGTGGAGTGGCCAGATCGGCGTGCCGCTCCCGAGTACCGAGGCGGCCATCCTCGACGACGACGGCGGACTGGTCACGCTGGGCCAAGTGGGCGAAATCTGCCTGCGTGGCCCGCAGGTCATGCAGGGCTACTGGGACCGCCCTGAAGAGACGGCAAAGATGTTCACCGCTGACGGCTGGATGCGCACGGGCGACATGGGGGTGATGGACGAGAGTGGAAGCGTTCGTATCACCGACCGCAAGAAAGACATGATCGTGGTCTCCGGCTTCAAGGTGTTTCCCAACGAGATTGAGGATGTGCTGACGATGCACCCCGGCGTGCTGGAGGCCGGCGCAATCGGCGTGCCCGACGAGCGCTCCGGCGAGGCGGTCAAAGTGGTGGTGGTACGCAAGGATCCGACGTTGACGGAAGCCGCTCTGCTCGCACACTGCAAGGCACATCTCACAGGCTACAAGATGCCGCGCATTGTCGAGTTCCGCGTTGAGCCCTTACCGAAGACCAACATCGGCAAGATTCTGCGTCGAGAGCTGCGCGCGCCCTCAGGTCCCAGTCGCTGATATCAATACCGTTGCGCGACACCGTTATCAATCCTGACACGGTCGCCGACCCGAATATCAGGGTTCGTGGATTGGGTCACCGTTTGGGTGCTGCCATCGCCCATTCGCACCGTGATTCGGTACGCTGGCGATTGTTGCTGGCTCCTTTTTTCCAGCTCGTGGCCAGCGTAGGCGCCAGCTGCAGCACCCAACACGGTTGCCGCGGTCTTGCCTGAACCCTGGCCCACCTGGCTGCCGACAACGCCACCGACCACTCCACCCACAACGGTGCCAGCCCCCACGCCGGTACCGCCGATGCCCGCGACCTCCTGCTGTACCGCTTCAATAGACCGCACCACGCCTACCCCCGGGCGAGCGCTTATGGCGCCAACTGCCTGCGGGGCTGCAGCTGCGGAGCCCGATGTGGTGGTTGGTGTTGTCAACTCGGCGCAGCCGGCCAGTGCCAGCGCAGCGACCAATCCCGAAATAGATCCAAAGTGGTTCACGATTTTCATGAAATTTCTCCTCACGGCTGGGTTGAGATTTGCTTTGGCTGGTAACGGAGCACCCACCGCCATCGCACCACTATGAAAATGCCATAAAACGCCCAGCAGACTCTTGCGATTCATCAAGCGAAAGAGACTCGCTCCATCGGCTCAGTGCAAAATCGGCGTCACTTTGTTCCGCGTGGCTGCGGAACTCCTGTTGACGAATTGAATGGCACTACTCCCCTGATATGACCTCTGGAATCACCGTTCTCGTATGCGTGCTGGTAGCGGGTATGCTGCTGCGCATGCCCATTGGCTTTTCGATGCTGGCGTCGGGCTTTGCCTATTTGCTGGTCAAGCACCAGGACCTGGGCCTGGTGGCCGAGCAGGTCGGCAACGGCCTGTACAACAGCTATGTACTGCTGGCGGTGCCGCTGTTTGTGTTCGCCGCCAACATCATGAACGCCGGTACGGTGAGCGAGCGCATTTTTGACTTTTGCCGCATTCTGGTGGGGCGCATGCGCGGTGGCCTGGCGCAGGTGGACATTCTGGTCAGCGTGATCTTCTCGGGCATGAGCGGCAGCGCCATTGCCGATGCAGCGGGCCCGGGTTTGGTCACCATCCGCCAGATGCTCAAGAAGCCCGAATACTCCCGCGGCTTTGCCGGGGCTGTAGTGGTAGCCAGTGCCACGCTGGGGCCCATCATTCCCCCCTCCATTCCCATGGTGATTTACGCGCTGGTGTCGGGCGCATCGGTGGGCGCGCTGTTTCTAGGGGGCGTGGTGCCCGGCTTTTTGATGGCTATTTTGATGATGGTGGTGGTGCATTTCATTGCGGTCAAGCGCAACATGCCGCGTGAAGCGCCGGTGCCCCTGCGCGAATGGCCCTCCATTCTGTTCCGTGGCGCCCTGCCCCTGTCCATGCCCATCGTGCTGCTGGGGGGCATCTATTCGGGTGCATTTACCCCCACCGAGGCCGCAGCGGTCGCGGCCCTGCATGCATTGATTCTGGCAGGCGTGGTGTACCGGGCGCTGACCTGGCGCGCTTTCTGGGGCGTGGTCATGGAGTCCACTCGCGGCAGCGCGGTAATCACGCTGATTCTGGCGGGCTCCTTCATGCTGAATTACGCGTTTACCGCCGAAGGGGTGCCGCAGGCCATGGCGCAGTGGGTGGACAGCATGCACCTGTCGCAACTCAAGTTTCTGTTGCTGGTCAACGTGATGTTTCTGGTGCTGGGCTGCTTTCTGGATGTGTCCGTGCTGCTGCTGGTCTTTGTGCCCATGCTGCTACCAGCCGCCAAGCTGCTGGGTGTGGACCTGGTGCACTTTGGCGTGCTGGTCGTGCTCAACATGATGATCGGGCTGATTCACCCGCCGTTTGGCATGCTGCTGTTTGTGACCAAGGCGCTCACCGGCATCCCGATTGGCGAGATGATGAAGGAGGGCTGGCCTTTTCTGGTGATGCTGCTGCTGCTGCTGATCGCCATGACGGTGTTCCCACAAATCGTGTTGTGGTTGCCGCAGACGATGGGTTACAAAACCCTCTAAATTCCTGCCAGTGTGCGCAGACCGCTGGGATCCACCAGATTCACCACACGTCCCGAACCGCTGATGAGGCTGCGTTCCCGTAGATGGCGAAGCACACGGGAGAGTGTTTCAGGCGCAATGCCCAGTTGGGCGGCAATCAAGCGCTTGCGCTGCTGCAAACGCACGGAGCAGACGCCCTTGTCTGTGGATTCAGCGTGGCGCAACAGCCATTCAGCGCAACGTGCCTCTGCGTCTTTGGCCAGCCGGCTGACAGCCAATTCGGTTTGCTGGCGATGCCCTCGCGCCACGTCCACCAGCACAGAGTGCTCGGACGCAGAGCATGTTCCCAAAGCAGTGCGAAATTCAGACAATGGCAAACGCCGCACAATGACATCCGTCTCGGCCACTGCGTCCACAGCGCTGGGCAGATCCAGCACCGCAGCCGTTGCCTCCAGCCATCCGGGCCCTTCGACCACACCCAACTGGTGCTCCAGCGTGCCGTCGGCACCTGCTATGCCCAGCGCGACGCGGCCCGACTCAACAAATATGACCGTCCCGAGCGCAGCCGCACGATGCAGCAGCGCCGTACCGGCCACGACCGTGTGGATGGGGCAGTCTAAAAGCATGGATTCGTTGGCTAGCATGGGGGCCACTGTGCCCCGCCTGAGCCGAATGCACATTGAGCAAGATCAAACTTCGATGCTGCGAAACGACAAGTTTAGCCAATTAAGGGCTTCGCTGAAGAAGTGCCCTAAGCCGTAGCCGGATGTTTCGTTGTTGACCACAAGAGTCTTTGATTCGATGAGTTTTACAAGATCGGCATTCGGTTCCGACCTTTCCTCTGATGCGGACGAGATACATCGCAGGCATACCGGAAAAAACGAATGGCACCGACGTGGTGCCATTGATTCGAGTGAGCGGGCCAGAGACTTCACTCAACCCAGAGAACTTACTTTGCTGATGCGACTGGCGTTACTTCGCTGGTCATGCCTGGGACTTGGCACTTTTTCTGATTCATGATGTTTGCAAGGTTGACCTTGCGCGAGTCAGCAGCTGCAATAGCTTCATTGGCGTTTGAATATGAGCCAAGGATCGCCGGCCAGAAGAACAACGCCCGGACGACGTTGCCGCCTGTGAATCCCTTTGCTTTTCCCGCTTCAACCTTGAGCGCTTCGGCATCCTGGTAGTCGTTTTGAAGTTGAGCGCAGCTCAGGCCTGTATCTCCAGCTTTCACGGACTGGGTAACAGTAGGTGATGCGCAGCCAACCAGCGATGCAACAGCGATAGCAGAAAACAGAAATTTAAAATTCATAAAGCTCCAAGTTAAGTGGACTTCAAATGTAGTTTGACTCACGCTTGCGGCACATCCCCCATTCGGGTGAATCCCTGGCTTTGTTGGCATTTACACAACGTTTCATTCAAAAAAGAAAGCTGCCAACCCATTGCGTTGGTAACCCCTGCGTGATCACTTTCTACAGCCCATGCTACACACAGCGTCGGCTTGTTCTGGGTAAGGCGATCGCCAGTCGAAAGTCATGAAGCTACTGACCAGCTCAGGGTCTGTTGGTGGTTTGTGTGCCACCCTGATGACATCTTCCTGTAGGTCAGAATGCCCCTGTGACAACAGGCTCACTTTGTTTCTAAATCACCAGAATCGCCCGAAAATCATTGACATTGGTATAGGTGGGCCCAGTTGTGAACAGATCGCCCAAGGCGTGGAAATAGCCATAGGCGTCGTTGCAATCCAGAAAAGTGTCCACTTTCAGGCCCAGTGCCTGGGCCCGTGGCAGCGTATCGGGCGCCACGCGTGCGCCGGCATTGTCTTCGACCCCGTCGATGCCGTCGGTATCGGCGGCCAGGGCGTAGACCCCGGACTGACCCTGCAAAGCCTGGGCCAGACCCATGCAGAACTCACCCGCCCGGCCACCGCGTCCCCGCGCCACGCCTGCCGCTTGCGGGCGAATCGTGACCGTGGTTTCACCTCCGCTCAGAATCACGCAGGGTTTGGTAAAAGGCTGCCCTCGCTGCACCACGGCACGGGCCATTGCCGCATGCACCCGGCCCACTTCACGCGACTCGCCTTCTATTTCGTCGCTCAGAATGTATGCCGCCAACCCGGCAGCCCGCGCGGCATCCGCAGCGGCTTCCAGCGACTGCTGCGGGGCGGCAATCATGTGCACCGTGTTGCCGGCAAACAGGGGGTCACCCGGTTTGGGGGTTTCCAGCGCACCGCTCTGCAGCCTTTGCCTGATGTCAGCCGAGACATCGATGCCGTAGCGCTGCAATATCTGAAACGCCTGCGCGCACGTCGTGGGGTCGGGCACAGTGGGGCCACTGGCTATGACCGATGGGTCGTCACCCGGTACATCGCTGATCAGCAGGGTTACCACCCGCGCAGGCGCACAGGCCTGGGCCAGGCGCCCCCCCTTGATGGCAGACAGGTGTTTGCGAACGCAATTCATTTCTGCAATGTTGGCGCCACTGTTGAGCAAGGCCTTGTTGATACGCTGTTTTTCTTCCAATGACACCCCACCACCATCCCACAGCGCTGGCAAAGTCAACAGGGAGGAACCGCCACCCGAAATCAGGCAAATGACCAGATCCTTAGAGGTCAGCCCCTGCGCAAGGGCGGCAATGCGCTGGGCAGCAGCCAGCCCCGCGGCGTCAGGTACCGGGTGGGCAGCCTCCACGACCTCAATGCGCGATGCGGGTGCACCTGCGGCGCGCGGTGGCGTGTGGCCATAGCGCGTCACCACCAGCCCCTGCAACGGCGCATCCGTTGGCCACGCAGCCTCCAGCGCCTGCGCCATGGCGCCGCCTGCCTTGCCCGCGCCCAGCACCACGGTGCGCGCGCCCGGCTCAGCAGGCGGCTGCGGAAGATAGCCCGCCAGCGTGTGCGCGGGCAACGCCCGCTGCACGGCCGTCCAGTAGAGATGTTCCAGAAACTGGTGGGGGTTGGTATGGGGGTTGGGTGCAGTCATGGTGAAATGGCGTTTCTGTGTGCAGCCCCCTATTCTGACGAAACCTGCGATGCCCAACCTGCTGATAAAAAATGCCCGCTGTGTCGCCACGTTTGACCACGCCGACCCGGCCCTTGGGCGCGAGTTGCGGGACGCGTCCCTCTTCATCGTCGACGGGCGCATCGCATTCGTGGGACCCACTGCCGACTTACCCCCAGAGGCACACATGGCCAATGAGGTCATTGACGCGCGCCGCCACTTGGTGACGCCAGGCCTGATCAACACCCACCACCACATGTTCCAGGCGCTCACCCGGGCGATTCCTGCCGTGCAAAACGCCGAATTGTTTGGCTGGCTGGGCGGCCTGTACCCCCTGTGGGCCGGGCTGACACCGGAAATGGTGCGGGTGAGCACCCAGGTGGCCATGGCCGAACTGCTGATGAGCGGCTGTACCACCAGCAGCGACCACCTCTACATTTACCCCAACGGTGTGCGACTGGACGACAGCATTGAGGCGGCACAAGCCATTGGCATGCGCTTCACCGCCAGTCGGGGCAGCATGAGCGTGGGCCAGAGCCAAGGGGGCCTGCCGCCCGACCGCGTGGTGGAGCGTGAAGACTTCATCCTCAAGGACACGCAACGCCTGATCGAGCAGCACCACGACGCATCACATGGCTCCATGGTGAACGTGGCCGTAGCGCCCTGCTCGCCGTTCAGCGTGAGCCGGGATCTGATGCGCGAATCTGCACTGCTGGCGCGTGCCCATGGCGTGCGCCTGCACACCCACCTGGCCGAAAATGACCACGATCTGGCTTACACCCAAGAAAAGTTCAACTGCACTCCCACGCAATACGCGCAGGACCTGGGCTGGCTGGGCGCCGATGTGTGGCACGCCCACTGCGTGAAGCTGGACGACGCGGGCATCAGCCTGTTTGCCGCCACGCGCACCGGTGTGGCCCATTGCCCCTGCAGCAACATGCGCCTGGCCAGCGGGATTGCCCCCATTCGCCGCATGCTCGATGCCGGTGTGCCCGTGGGCTTGGGCGTAGACGGCAGCGCCAGCAACGACGCCGCCCACATGGTGAACGAGGCGCGCCAGGCACTGCTACTGGCGCGCGTGGGCCGTGCCATGCAGCCGCCCGAACAACGCGATGAAAGAACTTTTTTTGGCTGCGACCTGGGACCCGCCGAGATGACAGCGCGCGACGCCCTGGGCATC
The DNA here is from genome assembly GCF_056521285.1 of Rhodoferax sp. GT1R46. Lineage (NCBI taxonomy): Bacteria > Pseudomonadati > Pseudomonadota > Betaproteobacteria > Burkholderiales > Comamonadaceae > Rhodoferax > Rhodoferax sp. GT1R46. The sequence goes on along the minus strand of NZ_JBWMBC010000009.1, from coordinate 73,533 downwards.
GCCACCCGCGGCGGGGCCCAAGTGCTGGGACGCAGCGACATTGGTCACCTGGCCGTGGGCATGTGCGCCGACCTGGCCTTGTTTGATCTGGACACGCTGGGCTTTGCTGGCGGCGCGGTACACGACCCCGTGGGCAGCCTGTTGCTGTGCGCCAGCCCCCAGGCCGACTACACCGTCGTCAACGGCCGTGTCGTCGTGCACAACGGACAACTTGCCACGCTGGAGCTGGGCCCCCTGGTGGAACGGCACAATGCACTGGCAATGCAGCTCACCAACCAGACGCTCTAATAGGGCACGCAACGATGGCCCATTCCGATCCTGCATCAGCGCCATTGGAGCAGGGGCGCATTGCACACCCGAGAGGCATGGCACAACAAACGGGGCTGAGGCGCTGGCTGCCCGGACTGGACACCCTGCGCAACTATGAACCCGCCTGGCTGGGCCACGATGTGGTGGCCGGTCTGGCGCTGACTGCCGTGCTCATCCCGGTGGGTATCGCATACGCGGTCGCGTCCGGCGTGCCGGCCATTTGCGGTCTCTACGCCACCATATTCGGCTTGCTGACCTATGCGCTGTTGGGTCCGAGCCGGGTACTCGTGCTGGGGCCAGATTCTTCGCTGGTCGCGCTGATACTCGCAGTCGTGCTGCCTTTGTCCGCGGGGGATCCCCAGCGTGCCATGGCCCTTGCGGGAATGATGGCAGTGGTCTCGGGACTCTTGTGTATCGTGGCAGGAGTCGCCCGGCTGGGTTTTGTCACCGAGTTGCTCTCCAAGCCCATACGCTACGGATACATGAACGGCATCGCGCTGACGGTGCTGTTCAGTCAATTGCCCGCCCTTTTTGGCTTTGCCGTGGAAAAGGACGGCTACTTTGGCGGATTGCGCGGCTTTGGCGAAGCCATCCTGAGCGGCAAGACCCATTTGCCCACGCTCGCACTCGGTGCAGGGACACTGGCGGTCATCTGGATGCTCAGGCGCAGCCGGCGCCTGCCCGGCGTGCTGATTGCCGTGGTGGGCGCCACGGTTGCGGTCTCCGTTCTGGATCTGTCAGCGCGCACCGGTGTGGCGGTGCTGGGCACTCTTCCGCAGGGCTTGCCGGGCTTTGCATTGCCCTTGATCACGTCGGGTGACATGGTCCCTGTACTACTGGGTGGCCTCGCGGTTGCGCTGGTCTCGTTTGCCGACACCAGCGTTCTGTCGCGCACCTACGCCGCGCGCTCCGGTAGCTACGTCAACGCTAACCAGGAGATGGTGGGGCTTGGCGCTGCCAATCTGGTGGCCGGCCTGTTTCAGGGCTTTCCGATCAGCGCCAGCGCATCGCGCACACCCGTGGCACTGGCTGCCGGTTCCAAAACGCAGTTGACGGGCGTGGTGGGGGCCGTCGCAGTGGCCGTGCTGCTGATCGCCGCTCCGGGTTTGCTGCGGAATCTGCCGACCGCCACGCTGGCCGCCGTCGTCATCGCGTCGGCCATTGCGCTGATCGAAATCACCGACCTGCGCAGGATTTACCGGATCCAGCGCTGGGAATTCTGGTTGTCCATCGGCTGCATGCTGGGCGTCGCGCTACTCGGCGCCATTCCGGGTATCGGGCTGGCCATCGCGGCCGCTGTGATCGAGTTTTTATGGGACGGGTGGCGTCCCCACTCGGCCGTCCTGGGGCGGGTTGACGGCATCAAGGGCTACCATGACATCCGACGCTACCCGGACGCCCGCATCGTGTCAGGGCTGGTGTTGTTCCGCTGGGACGCACCGCTGTTCTTCGCCAATGCCGAACTGTTTCGGGACCGCGTGCTGGACGCGGTGGCGGAATCACCCGACCCAGTGCGCCGGCTCGTCGTCGGTGCCGAACCGATCACCAGCGTCGACATTACCGCCGCCGATATGCTCGACGAGCTGGACGCCGCCCTGCGCGCTGCGGGCATTAAATTGTGTTTTGCCGAGTTGAAGGACCCGGTGAAAGACAAGCTCAAGCGCTTCGGTCTTTTTTCCCGGCTGGGGGAGGAGCGGTTTTTCGCAACCATCGGCCAGGCCGTAAGTGCCTACCTCAAAACCCACCCCGTCGAATGGGTGGACTGGGACGACCGGCCTGAATTCAACCATCTTGGTTCTAGTTAACCCGGGCGCCGCCCTCAAACCAATGCTTGATCAAACCCCGCTCGGCGTCCGTGATGCCGGTGGCGTTGTTCATGGGCATGATTTTGGTCACCACCACCTGCTGGTACATCGCCTGCGCATGCAGCTTTACGCCCTCGGGCGAATCCAGCCGCACGTTTTTCATCTGTACCTCGGCGCCGTGACACAGGTAACAGCGCTGCGCCAGCACTGGCTGCAGCGATTGATAGCCAATTGGGTCGCTAGCCCCCGCAGAACCTGCGCCCGTAGCTCCTGAATTCATAGCAGTTTGCCCTGCGACGGGCGCGGGCTTGAGCCAGACGATCGTGCCCAGAATGACCACCACACCGGCCAGCGCGTAAGGCCAGGGGTGCGCATTGCGCCCCAGCTTGAAGCCATGGCGCAGCACAAAGAACTGGCGAATGGCCGCACCGGCAAACATCATCAGCACCAGCACCAGCCAGTTTTGCGGGTGGGTGTAGGTAAAGCTGTAGTGCCCGCTGAGCATGGCAAACAGCACTGGCAGCGTGAAGTAGGTGTTGTGCACGCTGCGCTGCTTGCCGCGCTTCCCATAAATCGGATCCACCGGCAGACCCGCCTTGATGGCAGCCACCATCTTGCGCTGGCCGGGAATGATCCAGTGGGCCACGTTGGCGCTCATGCTGGTGGCCATCATGGCGCCGACCAGCAAGAACGCTGCCCGGCCCGCAAACCAGTGGCAGGCCAGCCAGGCTGCAATACACACCAGCACGGCCACCAGCGCACCCACGATGGCCTCACCATTTTTGCGCTGCCCAAAGATGCGGCAAATAAGGTCATAGGCCACCCAGAACACCACCAGAAACCCCAGCGCCACCGAAATGGCGGCCCAGGGCGCCCAGTCCATCACCGACTTGTCAATCAAGTAGGTGCCCGCGCTCCAGAGGTAGGACACGGTGAACAGCGAAAACCCGGTCAGCCAGGTGCTGTAGCTCTCCCAGTAGAACCAGTGCAGATGCGACGGAAGTTGCGGCGGCGCCCCGGCAAACTTCACCGGGTGGTAGAAACCGCCCCCGTGCACGGCCCACAGTTCGCCACTCACGCCCTGGCGCTTGAGGTCTTCGTCAACCGGCGGCGTAAGGCTGCTGTCCAGAAAAACAAAATAGAACGACGAGCCAATCCAGGCAATGGCGGTAATGACGTGGACCCAGCGCAACAGCAGGTTGGCCCAGTCGAGAAGGTAGCTTTCCATTTGGGGTGTTTTCCTTGGCTTGAACCCAAAGTGTATACACTTTGCTTAATCTTGGGGTACTTGCAAGAGCTGGGCCGCAACGCCCACCGCGATCACCTCGGGGCGCTTGTCCGCAATTCCGGGCACCCCAATGGGACAGGTTATGTGGGTCATCTCCGCCGCGTCAAAGCCCCGGGCCTGCAGCCGTTGGCGAAAGGACGCCCACTTGGTCTTGCTGCCAATCAGGCCCACATAAGGCAAATCACCCCGCTTGCGCTGCCGCGCCAGACAGGCAGCGACTACATCCAGGTCCTCGGCATGGCTGAAGCTCATGATGAGTACACGCGCGCCGGCTGGCAAATCGGCCACTGCGGCCTGCACCGGGTCAGAATGTTCGCAGTGCACGTTGGCAGGCAACTCCCATCCATCGAAACCAGGGCCGAACACCTCGTCCCGACTATCAATCCACACCACGTCCATGGGCAGATTACCCAGTACCTGCACCAGCGCGTGCCCCACGTGGCCGCCACCGAACAAGGCCACGGGAACATGTTGGCTGGCAAGACGAACCTGCAGGGAGGCCACGTCCCGCGCGGCAACCTGCTCGAACTGCAAAAACACTTCCCCACCGCAGCACTGCCCAAGGCTGGGACCCAGCGCATAGCGAACGACTGCATCCGCTGCGCCCTGCGTCAGGCAAAGTCGTGCGTGGGCGATGGCGTCCAGCTCCAGACGCCCGCCCCCGACGGTGCCGGCGGTGGTATTGGCGAAGACCGCCATCCAGGCACCCACCTCGCGCGGCACGGAGCCCCGGGTGGATTGCACCTTTACCAGCACCGCAGGCTCGCGTGCGAGCCGCTGCAGGAATCGCGATGTCAAAGTCACAATCAGATACCTTTAAAACGCAAAAGCACGCACAATCAGTGCCAACTTCAGGCACAGTATGCCTTCGCTCAACTGCGGGGATATCCACCATGACACTCCAAACATCACGCACAACACTGCAGCTCGCTGGCCTTTGGGCCAGTATCGCCACCATCGTTGCGGGCTGCGCCACCAAACCAGTGGATACACCGCCGCCGGTAGCAAAGGCCATGCCCGTGGTGCCCCAGCAGCCCCAAGTGGTGGTGGCACCTCCTGCGGCCTTTACCGGGAAGGTCTCTGACGCCCGCACGCCGCGCGACTACCGCCGTGATGCAGCCGCGCACTTGTATGCGCGCAATGGTTCACGCATCTACACCGGCAAAATGCCCCCGCTGCTCTACGCGGTGGGTGTACTGCAGGTGGAAATCGACGGTCGTGGCAATGTCACAGGCATCAGCTGGATGCGCGCTCCAAGCCAGGCACCCGAAGTCATGGCGGAGATTGAACGCTCGGTTCGTCTGGCGGCCCCCTACCCGGCTCCTGTTCTTCTGGGCCGTGTCACCTACACCGACACATGGCTGTGGCACAAAAGCGGCCGCTTCCAGCTCGACACGCTGACCGAAGGCCAGTTGTAGGCCTTGCGCTACAACACCCGACAATCGCTCAGGACCCCCGGTACGTGGAATAGCTCCAGGGGCTCACCAAGAGCGGCACGTGGTAGTGCTGGTCCGCATGGGCTACGCCAAAATCCAGGCTGACCCGGTTCAAAAAATTGGGTTCCGGTAACGCCACCCCGCGATCCTTGAAATACCCAGCCACATCAAACACCAGCCGGTAGGTACCCGGTTTCAGGCTGGCGTGGTCATACAGCATGCCATCCGGGTTACGGCCGTCCTGATTCAGCACAAAGCGCTTGACCAGTGCGGCCTGCTCATCCTGTGTGGTGTACAGCGCCACTTGCATTCCCGCTGCCGGAGTGCCGTGCATGGTGTCCAGTACGTGTGTGCTCAAGCCCATGGCCATTTCCTTCCGTTGATGCATTCAAAGTGTATACACTTTTTTGCTTTGCAGCTATCATGCCTGCATGGACTCCACCACCACTGGCTTCATCGTCGAAACGCTCACCCGCTCTATCGTAGAGCACCGGCTGCAGCCCGGCGCCAAGCTGGTGGAGCAGACGCTGGCCGATCAGTTCGGCGTTTCGCGCACCCTCATTCGCCAGGCCCTTTTCAAGCTGTCGCAAAACCGGCTGATCCGGATGGAACCTGCACGCGGCGCCTTTGTGGCAGCCCCTTCAGTGGTCGAGGCCCAGCAGGTATTTGCCGTGCGCCGCATGCTGGAAGCCGGCATGACACGCGAGTTCATCCAGAGCGCCACACAAGCCCACATTGATGCGCTGAAAGAGCACATTGCCCATGAGAACGCAGCCGTGGAACGCGGCGATGTGCCCGGGCGCACCTTGCTGCTGGGTGACTTTCACGTTCGCATGGCGCAGCTCATGGGTAACGACGTGCTGGCCCACTTGCTGATGGACCTGCTCTCGCGCTGCGCGCTCATCACGCTGATGTACCAATCTTCCAGTTCTGCCGAGCACTCCCATGAGGAGCATGGCGCCATCGTCAAGGCGCTGGAGGCACGTGACGAAGCGCTGGCACTGCAACTGATGGACACGCATTTGTGCAACGTCGAAGAGGCCTTGACGCTCAATCCGAACACCCACGCCACACCTTCACCATGAAGCACTACGACTCCACCCAGCCCTATCCACGCGACCTCATTGGCTACGGCAAAAACCCGCCGCATGCGCAATGGCCCAACGGCGCACGCGTGGCCGTGCAGTTTGTCTTGAACTACGAAGAAGGCGGCGAAAACAGCGTGTTGCATGGCGACGCCGGCTCGGAGCAATTTTTGTCCGAAATGGCCAACCCGGCCAGCTACCCGGACCGCCACATCAGCATGGAAGGCATTTACGAATATGGCTCGCGCGCGGGGGTGTGGCGCATCCTGCGCGAGTTCGAAAAGCGGGGACTGCCACTGACCGTATTTGGCGTGGGCATGGCGCTGGAGCGCCAACCCGAATTGACCGCCGCGTTGGTCGAGCTGGGCCACGAGATTGCCTGCCACGGCTGGCGCTGGATTCACTACCAGAACGTCGACGAAGCCACCGAGCGCGAACACATGCAGCGGGGCATGGACGCCATACAGAAGCTCACCGGCCAAAGAGCCCTGGGCTGGTACACCGGCCGCGACAGCCCGCGCACCCGCCGTCTGGTCGCCGACTACGGTGGCTTTGAATACGACAGCGACTACTACGGCGACGACCTGCCGTTCTGGATGCAGGTGCAGAAAACCGACGGCACGAAAGTGCCCCAGCTCATCGTGCCCTACACGCTGGATTGCAACGACATGCGCTTCGCCCTGCCCCAGGGTTATTCATACGCCGATCCGTTCTTCCAGTACCTCAAAGACACGTTTGATGTGCTCTACGCCGAAGGCGACCCCGACACCCGCAATGGGGGCCTCAACCAGCCTGCCATGATGAGCATCGGCATGCACTGCCGCCTGTTGGGTCGCCCAGGACGCATCACCGCACTGCAGCGTTTTCTGGATTACGTAACCAGCCATGAGCAGGTGTGGGTGTGCCGCCGTCTGGACATCGCACGGCACTGGAAAACCACACACCCTTATCAGGAGTAAGGCGCCATGCCCATCACGCTGACTCAACTCAACCAGGCGCCACTGGATGAGGCTGCCACCTTGCTGAGCGGACTGTACGAGCACTCCCCCTGGATACCGCGAACCGCGCTGGCCCAGCGACCCTTTCATTCACTGGCACAACTCAAATACGCGATGGTGCAGGCCCTCAACGCGGCTGGCATCGATGCGCAATTGGCGCTGATTCGCGCCCACCCCGAGCTGGCCGGCAAAGCCATGGTGGACAAGAGCCTCACCGCCGAATCCACCAACGAGCAAAGCAAGGCCGGCCTGACCCACTGCACGCCCCACGAGTTCGAGAAAATCCAGCAACTCAACCGTGACTACAACGCCCGCTTTGGGTTTCCGTTCATCCTGGCCGTGCGCGGCCCGCGCGGCACGGGTTTGACCAAGGCCGAGATCATTGCGGCGTTTGAGCGCCGTGTGCTCGGCCACCCGGAATTCGAGCGGCAGGAGTGCCTGCGCAACATCCACCGCATTGTGGAAATTCGCCTGAACGACCTGTTCGGCGTGACCCCCGATCGCGGCAATGACGTATGGGACTGGCATGAGGCATTGGCGCAGCACTCCGAGCCCGAATATGCCGCGCAGGGTCAGCTCACCGTCACCTATCTCACCGACGCCCACCGGGCGTGCGCCGCGCAGATTGCACAGCACATGCGCGACTGCGGCTTTGACAGCGTGGCCATCGACGCGGTTGGCAACGTGGTTGGGCGCTATGAAAATAGTAGCTACTTGCGCAGTTCTGACGGGGGCTACAGCCTTAAAACGTCCCCAACTCTTCTTACCGGGAGCCACTTTGATACTGTTCGCAACGGAGGCAAGTACGATGGCCGTCTGGGTATTTTTGTGCCCATGGCCGTGGTGCGCGAGCTGCACCACCAGCAGCGTCGCTTGCCGTTCGCGCTGGAAGTAGTGGCCTTTGCCGAGGAAGAAGGCCAGCGTTACAAGGCGACATTTTTGGGCTCCAGCGCATTGACGGGTGACTTTGATCCCGCGTGGCTGGAGCAGCTGGATGGCGACGGCATCCCCATGCACCAGGCCATGGTTCACGCGGGGCTCAACCCGGCAGATATTGCCGTGCTGAAGCGCAACCCGGCCGACTACCTGGGCTTTGTGGAAGTGCACATCGAGCAGGGCCCCGTGCTCAACGCACTGGATATACCACTGGGCATCGTCACCTCCATCAACGCCAGCGTGCGCTACCAGGGCGCGGTGATTGGCATGGCCAGCCATGCCGGCACCACACCGATGAACAGCCGCCGCGACGCCGCCGCCGCAGTGGCGGAGCTGATGCTGTTTGTCGAGCAGCGTGCTGCATCCGATGGCGACTCGGTGGGGACGGTGGGCATTCTGCAAGTACCCGGTGGGTCCATCAACGTGGTGCCAGGCCGCTGCCAGTTTTCACTGGACCTGCGTGCGCCCAACAACGCGCAGCGCGACCGCATGGCTGCGGACGTGCTGACCGAACTCGACGCTATCTGCACACGCCGTGGCGTGCACCACACCCTGACCGAGACCATGCGTGCCAGCGCCGCGCCCAGCGCGTCCGCCTGGCAAGCGCGCTGGGAACGGGCGGTAGCTGCATTGGGCGTGCCCCTGCACCGTATGCCCAGCGGCGCGGGCCATGACGCCATGAAGCTGCACGAAGTCATGCCCCAGGCCATGCTGTTTGTACGGGGACAAAACGCCGGCATCAGCCACAACCCGCTGGAGTCCACCACCAGCGATGACATGCAACTCGCGATCGAAACCTTTTCTTTGCTTTTACAAGAAATAACCCCATGAACGCCTACGAACAACTGGACACCTGGATCGACGCGCACTTTGACGAACAAGTGAAGTTTTTGCAGGAACTCATCCGTGTTCCTACCGACACGCCACCCGGCAACAACGCGCCCCACGCCGAGCGCGCGGCCGAATTGCTGCAGGGCTTTGGGTTCGAGGTAGAAAAATATGCGGTACCCGAGGCGGAAGTGCACGCCGCCGGGTTGGAGACCATCACCAATCTGGTGGTGCGTCGCAAATACGGTGCGGGCACCACCGTGCTGCTCAATGCCCATGGTGACGTGGTGCCGCCCGGCGAAGGCTGGACGCACGACCCCTATGGCGGGGAGATCGAAGACGGCAAGATCTATGGCCGCGCAGCGGCGGTCAGCAAGTGCGATTTTTCCACCTATGCCTTTGCCGTGCGTGCGCTGGAAGCTGTTTCCAAACCGGTCCACGGCAGCGTGGAATTGCTGTTCACCTACGATGAAGAATTTGGTGGCGAAGTGGGTCCGGCCTGGCTGCTGGCGCACAAGATCATTCACCCCGATCTGATGGTGGCAGCGGGCTTTAGCTACCAGGTCATCATCGCCCACAACGGGTGCCTGCAAATGGAGGTCACGGTGCACGGGAAGATGGCCCACGCCGCCATTCCGGCTTCGGGCGTCGATGCCTTGCAGGCAGCTACCACCATCCTCACGGCCCTGTACGCACAAAACACGCTGTACCAGCAAATCACGTCCCGGGTGGAGGGCATCACACACCCCTACCTGAACATCGGCACCATTGAGGGCGGCACCAACACCAACGTGGTTCCCGGACGCGTCACCTTCAAACTCGACCGCCGCATGATCCCCGAAGAAAACCCGACTGAAGTGGAAGCAGGCCTGCGCGCGCTGATTACAGAAACAGCCGCACGCACGCCCGGCGTCTCCGTTGATATCAAGCGCATTCTGCTGGCCCGTGCCCTGCAGCCACTGCCTGGCAACAAGCCGCTAGTGGATGCCATTCAAAGGCACGGTGCGCAAGTGTTTGGGGAACCGATACCGGCGCTGGGAACCCCGCTGTATACCGACGTGCGCCTGTTCTGCGAAGCCGGTATCCCGGGCGTGATTTACGGCGCGGGGCCGCGCACGGTGCTGGAGTCCAACGCCAAACGCTCCGACGAACACCTTGACCTGGAAGACCTGCGGCGTGCCACCAAGGTCATCGCCCGCACCTTGAGCGACCTGCTGACTTAGTCGTTACTGATATTTAACAGGAGACGGAAATGACAAGCCTCGTGAACCCGGTCGACGAACGACTGCCCAATGGCAAGCTGGCGGCCCTGGGTCTCCAGCATGTGCTGGTGATGTATGCCGGAGCAGTAGCCGTGCCGCTCATCGTCGGCCGTGCACTCAAACTCAGCCCCGAGCAAGTGGCGATGCTGATTTCGGCCGATCTGTTTTGCTGCGGTCTGGTCACGCTGATCCAGTCCCTGGGCGCCACCCAGTGGTTTGGCATCAGGCTGCCCGTCATGATGGGGGTAACGTTTGCCTCCGTCGCGCCCATGGTTGCCATGGCCAATGCCGCACCGGGGGTGGCCGGCGCCCAGCTTATTTTCGGATCCATTATTGGCGCCGGTGTCGTATCCATCGTGATTGCGCCGCTGGTGAGCCGCATGTTGCGTTTCTTCCCCCCCGTGGTCACTGGCACCATCATTGCGGTCATTGGCATCAGCCTGATGCGCATCGGCATCAACTGGATCTTTGGCAACCCCTTCGGCCCTACGGCCCCTAACATCGTCAACCCCGAGCACACCCAATGGCTGGCAGAGGCTGCCGCCGCCGCAGGTGCGGCAGTGCCGGGCCTGCCAACCATGCCCAAAGGGCTGGCGCTTGTGGCCACCGTTCCCAACCCCAAATATGCCGATCTGGGCGGCGTGGGCATCGCCGCATTGGTGCTGACATCAATCCTGCTCATTTCCCGGTTCGCCAAAGGATTCCTGGCCAATATCTCGGTGCTGCTGGGCATCGTCATCGGCGGTATCGCCGCGACATCCATCGGCCTCATGGGGTTCGAAAAAGTTGCCAAGGCGGCCTGGTTTGACGTCGTGCTGCCGCTGCAGTTCGGCATGCCGGTGTTTGACCCGGTGCTGATCCTGACCATGTCGCTGGTCATGGTCGTGGTGATGATTGAGTCGACGGGCATGTTTCTGGCTCTGGGTGAAATGACCGGCAAGACGATCTCGCAGCAAGACCTGGCGCGCGGGCTGCGCACCGATGGTCTGGGCACCCTGATTGGCGGTCTTTTCAACACTTTCCCCTACACCAGCTTCTCGCAAAACGTGGGCCTGGTGGCACTCACCGGCGTGCGCAGCCGCTTTGTCTGTGTGGCGGGTGGAATCATTTTGATTGTGTTGGGACTGCTGCCCAAGATGGCCGCACTCGCCGAATCACTGCCTACCGTGGTGCTGGGCGGCGCAGGCCTGGTGATGTTTGGTATGGTGGCCGCCACCGGCATTCGTATTTTGGGCACCGTGGATTTCAAAACCCAGCGGTTCAATTCGCTCATCGTCGCCATCTCCTTAGGGATCGGCATGATTCCGCTGATCGCGCCCAACTTCAAACAATGGATGCCCCATGGCATTCACCCGCTCATCGAATCCGGCATTCTTTTGTCCTCCCTCAGCGCGGTGCTGTTGAACCTGTTTTTCAATGGCGGCCAGTTGGATACCGTTGCCGCTGTCGCTGCCGCGCGGCAAGCAGATGCCCATTGAGGCCTGCCCCCCCTTTTTTGATCGCCACTGGCTGGGCCCTCAGCGGTTCGCCGGGCGAGTGAGCGAATAGCTTCCATGTCGTGGCACGCCCAACTGCAGCTGGATTACCGCGTGGAGTCCGCCCGCACTGTGGCACGCCACACGCACGGCGGGCCTCTGCGGATTCTGCAAAGCCTCTATCCTGAGGGCGACGCCATTTGCCACAACGTGCTGGTGCACCCGCCCGGCGGCTTGGTGGGTGGCGACACGCTGGACATTGCAGTGCAAGTCCAAGCCGGAGCCCATGGTCTGATCACGACCCCCGGTGCCACCCGCTTCTACCGTTCCGAGGGTCTCACGGCATTGCAAAACACCCATCTGAAACTGGAGTCCGGGGCGCGGCTGGAGTGGCTGCCGCTGGAAGCCATTTGCTACAGCGCCTGCCTGGCCGAAAACCGCCTCACCATGGACCTGGCGGCTGGCGCCGAGATGATCGGGTGGGACGTCACTGCGCTGGGCCTGCCCCTTGCCAACCAGCCCTTTGTCCAAGGGCATTTTCGGCAGCACATCGCCGTACCCGGCGTCTGGCTGGAGCGCGGCACGGTTGACGCCCGTGATGCCCGTCTGCTGGATGGCCCCACCGGCCTGGCAGGGAATCGCTGCATGGCGTCCCTGTTTTTTGTTACCGGAACTCCGCTCACCCGCGAACGACGCCAACAGGCACTGGACAGTGTGCGGGAGGTTATGGCGCAGCATCCGCTGGCGCAGTCAGCCGGTGCCACAAGCCCCAACCTGAACGTCGTAGTGGTGCGGATTGTTGCACCCGTCGTAGAACCGGCCATGGACTTGCTGCGTGCGCTGCGTGCCACCTGGCGCGAGCAGATGTGGAACACGGCCCCGTCAAATCCCCGCATCTGGTCCATGTAGTGCTATTCTCGCCACCCTGATGGCAACGTTTGAAGATGACCTTTCGGCCTGTTCCGCCCTGGTGGTAGATGGCAACCCAACCTCCCGGTCCATTCTGGTTTCGCAACTGCGTGACTTCGGCGTGGGGACGGTGGTGCAGGCTGCGCGTGCGGCGGATGCACGCAGGCAACTGGAATTCCGGTCGTTTGACTTTGTTTTGTGCGAGCGGCATTTTGCCAACGAGGCCAGCTCCGGGCAAGACCTGCTGGATGACCTGCGCCGAAGCCAGCTTATGCCGTTCTCCACCGTTTTCATCATGATCACGGGCGAGGCTACCTATGCCAAGGTGGCCGAAGCAGCGGAGTCGGCACTGGACGGCTACTTGCTCAAGCCCCACAAGGCAACCCACCTTGCCGAACGGCTGCACCAGGCACGTATCCGCAAGGTGTCATTGCAGGAAATCTTTACTGCCATTGAAGCCGAAGACTTCGAGACGGCCGCCAAACTGTGCCTGGACCGCTTCGAATCCAGAGGCATGTTCTGGCTGTATGCCGCGCGGGTGGGTGCCGAGTTGCTATTGCGCACCGGCCGCTGTGCAGAGGCCCAAACGCTCTACCAGGCGGTAGTGGCTGCCAAGACTCTGCCGTGGGCCAAACTGGGTGTCGCACGCTCCCAGATTGGTGCAGGCCAGCTCAGCCAGGCCACCAGCATGCTGGAAAACCTCATCAGCGCCGACCCCACGTATGCAGACGCTTACGACGTGATGGGCCGGGCGCAGTTTGAGTTGGGCAAGTTTGACAAGGCACTGGAAACCTACAAAATGGCCGCCACGCTCACCCCTGCGTCCATTAGCCGCCTGCAAAACCTGGCGATGATGACCTACTACGCTGGCGACCACGTGGAAGCTGAAAAGCTGCTGGACCGCACCGCCCGCATGGGGCTGGAATCCAAAATGTTTGACTGCCAAAGCCTGGTGCTACTGGCGTTTACCCGCCTTGAAACCGGTGACCGCAAGGGTTTGCAGCGCTGCCATGATGACTTCAACCGCCTGATCGAGCGCCATCCGGACAATGCCCGCCAGAGGCGTCTGGCAGACATCGTCATTGCGTTGAACCTGATCCAGCAACACCAGTTCGCCCAGTCGGTTGATGCCGTGCGCGCCCTGGCCAAAACCGTCACCCAGGCCGAATTTGACTTTGAGTCCGCCAGCAACCTGCTGGCACTCATGGCGCAACTGGCCCACAAGGCCATACGACTGGATGACGCAGAGTCTGCAGTGGAAACCATTGGCCTGCGTTTTTGCAGTAACCGGTCACTCACCGAACTGCTGGCAGCCAGCGCCCTGATCCACCCGCCGTATGCCGATCGCATCCGCGCGTGCCAGGCAAAAGTACTGGAATACGCTGAAGTCGCCATGGCCTTGAGCATGTCGGGCGACCCGACGTCTGCCGTCAAAAACCTGGTACTTCACGGCAAGAGCACGTTTAACGCCCGGCTGATTGACAACGCGTACCAGGTTCTGCAAAAACATGCTGCCAAAATCAAGGACGCCAAGGCCCTTGGCGAAGCGGTTCAGGAGTTGCGCGCGCGCTACGGCGTGAACAATGCCAAGGCTTCTCTGGGCGAGCAAAAACGCCAGGCTGGAGGCCTTGTTTTGCGAACAGGTGCTGGCCCGGGTGCGGCAAACAGCACGGCAAACCGATCGGTGGCTCCGCCAAACCAAGTGGGCTAAATCGCCACCAGACTGCGGACCTGATTGGCTTCCATGTCCTTGCCATCGCCACGGGCCACTACCGCGCCACGCTCCATCACCACATACTGGTCTGCCAGCTCCTGGGCAAAGTCGTAGTACTGCTCGACCAGCACAATCGCCATGTCACCCCGGTCCGCCAGCATGCGGATTACGCGGCCAATATCCTTGATGATGCTGGGCTGAATGCCCTCTGTAGGTTCGTCCAGAATCAGCACGCGGGGCTTGGCGGCCAGCGCGCGGGCAATGGCCAACTGCTGCTGCTGCCCGCCTGACAGATCACCCCCGCGGCGACCCAGCATCTGCTTGAGCACGGGAAACAGCTCGTACAACTCGGGCGGAATGGGTGTGCTTGCGGGCTTGTATGCCAGTCCCATGCGCAGGTTTTCTTCCACCGTCAGGCGTCCAAAAATCTCACGACCCTGGGGTACAAAACCCATGCCGGCACGGGCACGCTGGTAGGGTGTGTCCCGCTGAATGGGTTTGCCGTCCAGCTCAATGGAGCCGGTCTTGATGGGAACCAGTCCCATGAGCGATTTCAGCAACGTGGTTTTACCCACACCGTTGCGACCCAGAACGACCGTGACCTTGCCCAATTGCGCCTCAATACTCACGTCGCGCAAGATGTGCGAGCCACCGTAGTACTGGTTGATGTTTTTGACGTTCAGCATGTTCATGTGGCTTTAGCGGCCCAAATAGACTTCAATGACGCGCTCATCGTTTTGCACCTGGTCCAGCGTGCCCTGCGCCAGCACCGAGCCATCGCACAGCACGGTGACGATGTCGCTGATGGCCCGAATGAAACCCATGTCGTGCTCCACCACCATGAGCGAGTGTTTCCCCTTCAGCGTCAAAAACAGCTCGGCCGTGCGCTCGGTTTCTTCATCGGTCATACCGGCCACGGGCTCGTCGAGCAGCAGCAGCTTGGGCTCCTGCATCAAGAGCATGCCAATCTCCAGCCACTGTTTCTGTCCATGGCTCAGGTTTCCCGCCAGCCGCCCCACACTGTCCGCCAGATGAATGGTGTGCAGCACGTCTGCAAGCCGGTCCCCCTGTGCAGAGTCCAGGCGGAAGAATAGGGAGGATTTCACGCCCTTGTTGGTGTGCAAAGCCAGCTCCAGATTTTCAAACACCGTCAGTTGCTCAAAGACCGTCGGTTTCTGGAATTTGCGGCCAATGCCCAGCTGCGCAATTTCGGGCTCGGTATAGCGCAGCAGGTCCATGGTGCTGCCAAAAAATACCGTGCCGGAGTTGGGCCGTGTCTTGCCGGTGATGATGTCCATCATCGTGGTCTTGCCTGCACCATTGGGGCCAATGATGCAGCGCAGTTCACCCGGTGCAATGTCCAGCGACAAACCGTTGATGGCCTTGAAGCCATCAAAGCTGACGTGCACGTCTTCCAGGTACAGAATGCGGCCATGGGTGACATCCACCTCGCCCTGCGCCATCACCCGTGAAAAACCGGCGCTGCGTCCACCCGACTCGGTTTGTCCGTCCCGCGCAGCCAGGGCTGCCATGCGGGCCTCGACGCGTCGGGCACCTTGCTCCAACAAATCCGGTGTCATTGTTTCGCCCCCTTGAGCTTCTTGACCAGGCCCACCACCCCATCGGGCAAATACAGCGTGATGCCAATGAACAACGCCCCCAGAAAGTACAACCAGAATTCCGGGTAGGTCACGGTCAACCAGCTCTTGGCGCCGTTGACGATGAAGGCGCCCACGATAGGACCGATGAGCGTGGCGCGGCCTCCCACGGCGGCCCAGATGGCAATCTCGATGGAGTTGGCAGGGCTCATTTCACTGGGGTTGATGATGCCCACCTGCGGTACATAGAGTGCACCCGCCACTCCGCACATCATGGCCGAGATGGTCCAGATGGTGAGCTTGAAACCAATGGGGTTGTAGCCCGAGAACATGACCCGTGTTTCGGCATCCCGCACGGCCTGGAGCACACGACCAAACTTACTGTTCACCAGCCAGCGCCCCAGCAAAAAGAAGCCCAGCAATGTGACTGATGTCAGCACAAACAGCGTCATCCGCATCTCTTGCGTGGCAATCGGAATATTGAGAAGCCGCTTGAAATCGGTAAAACCGTTGTTGCCGCCAAAACCGGTTTCATTGCGGAAGAACAGTAGCATCGCCGCAAACGTCATGGCCTGGGTGATGATGGAAAAATACACGCCTTTGATGCGCGAGCGAAAGGCAAAGTAGCCAAACACAAAGGCCACCAGTCCCGGTACCGCCACCACCAGAAACAGCGTGGCGATGAAGCTGTCGCTGAAGGTCCAGTGCCAGGGCAAAGTCTTCCAGTCCAGAAACACCATGAAGTCCGGCAGGTTGCTTTTGTAATTGCCGTCGGTGCCAATCTGGCGCATCAGGTACATACCCATGGCATAGCCACCCAACGCAAAGAATAGCCCGTGGCCCAGCGACAGAATGCCGGTGTAGCCCCAGATCAAATCCATCGCCAAAGCGCAGATGGCATAGCACATGATCTTGGCGATCAGGCCCACCGCAAAATCGCTCAGATGGAAAATACTGCTGGCAGGCACCCACAGGTTGAGCATGGGCACGCAGGCACACAGCAGAACCAGCGCGACCAGCCAGGCGCTCCAGCCGGTGCGGGTGAGCAGGGGCGCGGGTTGGGGTAAGTTGAGGGTGCTCATGCTTCTGCGCTCCGGCCCTTCATGGCGAATATGCCTTGCGGACGCTTCTGAATAAAGATGATGATGAAAACCAGCACGGCAATCTTGGCCAGCACGGCACCGGTCCAGCCCTCCAGAAACTTGTTCAACACGCCCAGGCCCAGCGCCGCATACACGGTGCCCGCCAACTGGCCGACACCGCCCAGCACCACCACCATGAACGAATCCACGATGTAGCCCTGTCCCAGGTCAGGCCCTACGTTACCGACCTGGCTGAGAGCACAGCCGGCCAGTCCGGCAATGCCGGACCCCAATGCAAAGGCGTAGGTATCAATGCGGGCGGTATTCACGCCCATGCACGCCGCAATGGGGCGGTTTTGTGTGACGCCGCGCACAAACAAACCCAGCCGGGTTTTCTCAATCAAGAACCAGACACCAAACAACACTGCAAACGCAAAGCCCACAATGACCAGCCGGTTGTAGGGCAGAGACAGATTGCCCATAACCTGCACCCCGCCGCTCATCCAGCTGGGGTTTTCTACCCCCACGTTTTGCGCGCCAAACAAGGTGCGCACGAACTGCATCAACACCAGGCTGATGCCCCAGGTCGCCAATAGCGTTTCCAGCGGACGACCGTACAGAAAGCGGATCACGCTGCGCTCCAGCGCGGCACCCACCAGTGCAGACGCCGCGAAGGCTACCGGCACGGACGCCAGCAGGTACCAATCAAACGCGCCTGGAAGATATTTCTGAAACACGCCCTGCACCACATAGGTGGCGTAGGCACCAATCATCATCAGTTCGCCATGGGCCATATTGATCACGCCCATCAGCCCGTAGGTAATGGCCAGTCCCAGCGCCACTAATAGCAATATGCTTCCCAGACTGATGCCACTGAAAATGGCGCCCAGACGGTCGCCCCAGGCCAGACGTGACTCCACCTGACTCAGGCTGAGTTGCAGGGCACTCTTCACGCCTGGGTCGGCCTCGATCTTCAATCGCTCGATCAGGAGAGTTTTGGTTGCGGCCTGCGTGCTTTGGGCCAACAGGGTGGCGGCATCCAGCCGTTTGGCTTTGTCCGCACTGCTGAGCATGGCGGCAGCGCGCAACAGTCCCAGCTGGTCCTTGATATCGGGAACGCTCTCCATTGCAAAGGCTTTGTCGAGCAAGGGCAGCTTGCTCTCATCGACCTCACCCTGCAGGGTTTTGACGGCGTCGCGTCTCACCATCGCGTCAGCGGACAGCAACTTGAGTGACGCCAGCGCGGTATCAATCTCACCGCGCATGCGGTTGTTGTTCATCACGTCCTCAGCGGTTTCGGGCAAGGTGGCCTCGGTGCCGGTGACCGGATCGATGGCCTTGTCTTCTTTCACAATCACAGGCTTGCCTGCCACCACTTTCACCGCTTCATCAGACAGTGCCTGGATGAATTGGGCCGTCTTGTCGTCGGCACCGGCTATGGATGCACGCAGTGCTTCAATGCGGGCATCGCCATCGCCAATTGCAATGGCTTTTGCCTCGTCAGCCGTCAATGCGTAAGCGTGGGTAGCTATCAATAAAATAGCAAGCAACAACCGCTGGTGTATTCGTTTTGGCATGCGCCAGTTTCCTCAAGTGATTGAAACAAGCCGCCACCGCTGTTGAAGCGATGGCGGCTGTCACTCCCCGCTTTTTGCCTTATTTCGCGACCGGCTCGTCAGGCTTCTTGTCGTTGCCTTCGATGTAAGGGGACCATGGCTTGGCCTTCACAGGGCCCGGCGTCTTCCACACCACGTTGAACTGGCCATCTGCCTTGATCTCACCAATAAACACCGACTTGTGCAAGTGGTGGTTCTTGTCATCCATCTTGCTCATGATGCCGCTGGGTGCCTTGAAGGTCTGGCCGGCCATGGCAGCGATGACCTTGTCCACATCGGTGGACTTGGCTTTCTCCACGGCCTGTTTCCACATGTTGATGCCGATGTAGGTGGCTTCCATCGGGTCATTGGTCATAGGCTTGTCCTTGTGACCGGCGATGCCCTTGGCCTTGGCGTAGTCAGACCACTTCTTGATGAACTCGGTATTGGTTGGGTTCTTGATCGACATGAAGTAGTTCCATGCAGCCAGGTGACCCACCAGCGGCTTGGTGTCCACGCCGCGCAGCTCCTCTTCACCCACAGAGAACGCCACCACGGGCACATCCTTGGCCTTCAGACCGGCATTGCCCAGTTCTTTGTAGAAAGGCACGTTGGAGTCACCATTGATGGTGGACACCACGGCGGTCTTGCCACCGGCGGAAAACTTCTTCACGTCCGCCACGATGGTTTGGTAATCGCTGTGGCCAAACGGGGTGTACTTTTCGTCAATGTCGGTGTCTTTCACGCCCTTGCTCTTGAGGTAGGCGCGCAGAATCTTGTTGGTGGTACGGGGGTAGACGTAGTCGGTTCCCAGCAATACCCAACGCTTGGCGCCGCCGCCTTCTTTGCTCATCAGGTAATCCACAGCCGGAATGGCCTGCTGGTTAGGCGCGGCACCGGTGTAGAACACATTTTTGCTCAGCTCTTCACCTTCGTACTGCACGGGGTAGAACAGCAGGCCGTTCATTTCTTCAACCACTGGCAATACCGACTTGCGCGACACGCTGGTCCAGCAACCGAAGATGACGGCGACCTTGTCTTGCGTCAGCAGCTGCTTGGTTTTCTCAGCGAACAGGGGCCAGTTGCTTGCTGGGTCCACCACCACGGGTTCGAGCTTCTTGCCCAGTACGCCGCCCTTGGCGTTGATTTCGTCAATGGCCATCAGCACGGTGTCTTTCAACACGGTTTCAGAGATGGCCATGGTGCCGGACAGGCTGTGCAAAATGCCCACCTTGATGGTGTCAGCGGCATATGCCGGTATTGCCGACAAGGTGGTCAGAGCGACGGCGGCAGTAAGCGCCTTGAGTGTGAATCGACGTGAATTAACGCGTTGCATGTGTGCTTCTCCGGTTGGTGAACAGTTCGTAAGTCGTGGTGCGCTGGCTGCCAAAACAGCTTTTGCGACACGATGAATGAACTGTAGGGAAGCCATGCCGCTGGGGAAATACGCCGAGTGGCGTACAAGGTCGGCCAGAGACGGCGGCTTGTCACGAGGGCCCCGTGGAACTACCATGCCAAGATGCCAACCGCCGGTTCCCACCGCAAACAGCCCGTACTGGGCAAGCTCATGCCCCCTCGGCTGGGCCGTGTGTTTGATCGCCAGCGCCTGTTCGCGCTGCTCGACACACGCTTCGAAGCGCCTGGCGTCTGGATTGCCGGTCCGCCCGGGGTCGGCAAGACGACACTGGTCGCCACCTACCTAGAAGCACGCGGCATCCAGACGCTGTGGCTTCAGATCGACGCAGGGGATGCGGACCCGGCAGCGTTTGTGCATTTTCTGAACCTCGCTCTGGCTGACGCAGTGCCCCGCCGACGCCTGCGGCTCGCCGCACCCACTGCAGACGACCTGCGGGACGTTGCGGGGTTCATCCGTCGCTGTTTGCGCTACCTCGCTGCCACGCTTGAAGTACCCTGGGTTCTGGTGCTGGACAACATGCAGGAGATCGCAACCGCATCCCAACTGCACGCCGGTCTGGCTGCCATGCTGGCCGAACTGCCCCCTGCAGCCCACCTGGCGTTTATCAGCCGGGACCTTCCGCCAGCCGCATTCACGCGTGCCCTGGCAGCGCAACAGCTCGGCTTGATAGACGCCCAAGACTTGCGCTTCACTCTTGACGAAACCCGGACGCTGGTGGCACTTCACGGGCATCCGATCCAGCCGGATGCATTGCAGGAAAGTACCGACGGCTGGGCAGCCGCGATGATTCTGATCATGGCCGCACGTGGCACGCCAACGCCAAGCGAGGCGATCAGCAACGGGCCGGCGCGCGGCCCCTTGTTTGCATTCTTTGCAGGTGAGGTGCTGGCCAGGATGCCGCCGGGTGACGCCGCCACGCTAGCCTGCATTGCGTTCCTGCCGAGTACGACGCCAGCCATGGCCGCGTCCATCAGCGGGGATTCCCGAGCCAGTCTGTTGCTGGCTGACCTGGCCGCGCGCAGCCTGTTCACCGACCGGCGATCCGGCGCGGAACCCGTCTACACCTTTCACGCCCTGTTCGGAGAGTTCCTGCGCGCGCACGCGGCGGCCTCACTAACGCCAGATGCATTGCAGGCCTTGCACCTTCGGGCAGCGCGGCTGCTAGCGGTACACGGACAGGTCGACGTGGCGATCACCCAGCTGATGGCCGCCAGTGCATGGGACGATGCCACGCTGCTGCTGGAGGAACACGCCGGTCACTTCGTGGCGCAAGGGCGCACGGCCTCGATACGGGACTGGATTCTCGCCCTGCCAACAACCCTGCAGCAACGGCCCGCCATGCACTACTGGCATGGCGTTTGTGAGCTCGCATCCAACCCGGGACTGGCGCTGAACGAGCTGGAGCGGGCCCGGCACGGGTTCGATGCAGTGGGAGATACGGCGGGCTTGTTCCAGACGGCCGCCGCAGCGGCCGATGCCATCGTCTTTCTCGGCGACCGGCTGGATGTGCTGGAGCCCTGGATCGTCATTCTGAGCGCGCATGCGCCGGCCTATCTGGCGCAACGCCTCGTTCAGCCCGACATGGACCTCGACCTGCGGGTCTTGCCCGGACTGCTGGCCGCTTACGTCAACCGGAGAACGGCAGACCCGCTCACCGCGCGACTGGCGGATGTGGCCGAAGCCCTGCTCGACCAGCCGCACGCCGCCAGCCAGCGCATCCTGCTGGGCTCGCTGGCGACCTATCTGATGTGGACCGGCCAGCTGGCGCGGCTCGATCGCATCATGGTCAAGATTGACCGCATGTGCACAGTGCAGCACACGGCTGCGGCGACCCGGCTGCGCTGGTACGGCGTGGGCGTGTTGATCCGTTCGCTGCGCGGTCTGGTCGACGAGGCCCTGGCAGATGCCCAGGCTGCGCTGGACGTGGCCGCCGGGCAACCCGCCATGATGGCCAAAGCGCACCTGTTAATGGTGCTGGCCGCACTGGCCGCACTGGACGCGGGACGGGCACGCACCCATCTCCAGGAGGCGGCAGCACTGATGGTTCCAGGCAGCCCGATCGACGCCACCACCTATGGCTTTCAGCGCGGCGTTCTGGCCCTGCTGGACGGCGACTGGCCAACCGCCCTGCGCGTCATGGAGGATGCGCTGACCAGCGGGCGCGCATCCGGTTGGCCCTTGCGTGAGCACATCGCATTGCTGGGCGTCGCTGTGGCCGCCACGCAGAATGGCCGTTTTGACCAGGCGAAGGTCATGCTGCAGGAGGCCGTAGCCCACCCGTTCCATGCAGTGTGCACCTGGCACCACTGGATTGAGGCGCTGGTGGAGGCCCACCTTGCCGATAGCCAGGGCGACCTGCCGCGCTGTCTCAACGCCCTGCACCGGGCCTTTGCGGTGTCCCGGGCGCACGGGTTCGACTACGGCCCTCTGCTGTACTGCTGTGGCAACACCATGTCCAGGCTGTGTGGACTGGCCATGGCCCACGGTGTCGACGCACCCCTCGCTCTGGCTATCGTGCGCCGGCATGCGCTGCCCGCGCCCGCCAACGCGGGCGAACAATGGCCCTGGCCCATCCGAATCCGCTGCCTTGGGCACTTTGCTATTGCGTGCGACGGGCAATCGCTGGCGCAGTCACGTAAGGAAAGCCGCAAACCGCTGGATTTGTTGAAACTCATGATCGCGCTGGGTGGTACTGCGGTTCGGGCCGATCGGCTGGCGGCATTGCTATGGCCCGAGATGATGGGCGACGCGGCGCAGAACTCCTTCGACAACGCGGTTCACCGCCTGCGCAAACTGATCGGTGAGCGCCATATCATTTTGCAGTTGGGCGCCTTGAGCCTGAACCCGGCCACCTGCTGGACCGACGTCGCAGAACTGGAAACCTGCTTGCGGCGAGTGGACACGCTCACAACGGCAGCGGAACCGGTTGATGTGGCGGGCATCGTTGACCATGCACTGGCGCTGTACCAAGGCGACTTCCTGGCGGGTGACGACAGTCACCCCGACGTGCTGGTGGCGCGCAACCGCCTGCGGGCCCTTTTCGTGCGCCAGATGGCCACCCTGGGCGCCCTGCTGGAGGCCCAGGGTCGACCTGAGCGCGCGGCGCTGGTGTACCGACGGGTAATCGAGCGCGAGCCACTTTCCGAGGACATGGTCCGCCGTCTCATGCTCTGCCTGCAAAAGCTGGGCCTGCGGGCCGAAGCCTATGAGGCCTACCGAATCTGCCGCCAGCAGTTGTCGGTGGTGTTGGGGATTCGGCCATCCGCCGAGTCCGAGGCACTCGCGGCGACACTCCGCGAAGCTTGAATCCGGCCGGTTGCGGCGCGGGTTTGCGAATCTCTAAGTCATTTCTAGGTGAGTGGCCCTTACCGTGGCATCACCGTTCAATGACTGGAGAACCCCATGTACGACCCCACTACTTCGCGACGCGCCTTTCTTCGCCACAGCACTACCCTCACAACGCTCACCGCGCTGTTCGCTCTGGGGGGCCAACGACTGGCCACTGCGCAGCCCATTGCCGGGTCACTGCGGATCCTTTGCAGCGGGCCAGCAGGCAGTATTCCCGACATCATTGCGCGCCGCTACGCTGAACAACTCGCAGGGCGATTTGCCGGCGGCGCGGTAGTAGACAACCGCGTCGGTGCCGCTGGCCAGATTGCCGTGGGAGCCTTGAAGCAGGCCAGCCCTGACGGCACCACAATCCTCCTCGCGCAGGGTGCCATCGCCACGGTCTATCCCTATCTCTATGCCAAGCTCGCCTATGACCCGGCGGTCGATCTGAAACCCGTGTCGATGGCAGTGGAAACCACGCTGGGGCTGGCGGTGGGCCCAGGCGTACCCGACAGCGTGGTCACTCTGCGCGACTTGGTTGACTGGACGCGGCGCAATCCGGCACGTGCCAATTGCGGCTCGCCTGGCATCGGCACCTTGCCGCACTTGCTGGGCGCAGTCTTCTTTCGCGAAGCGCAAGTCGAATCGCAACATGTCGCCTACCAGGGCGGCCCTCCCGCCATCGTGGACCTGATGGGGGGCCGCCTCTCCATGCTGATCCTGCCGGAAGGCCTGCTGCGCCAGCACCACGCCACGGGCAAGCTCCGGGTGCTGGCCACTTCAGGCGCAACACGCAGCGCGTATATGCCGGAAGTGGCCACCTTCGTCGAACAAGGGTTCCCCGACGTGGTGATGCGCGAATGGTTCGCCTTTTTCCTGCCCGGAGGCACTCCGGCGAACGTGGTGGAGACCACGTCCCAGTCCATTCGGCAGTCGGCAGCGCATGGGCCCCTGATCACCACGTTAGGCGAGGCCGGCATGGTCGCAGGCGCCAGTACACCCGCAGCGCTGGCGGACCGCATCGCCGTGGAGCAGCGTTACTGGCAGAAGGTCATGCGCACCACGGGCATTCGGGCTGAATGATGGCTACCAATCCAACTTCAATGCAGCCCCATCCCTGGGACGAGGCCGCACAGGGATGGAATCGGCATACCACGGCGATCCACGCCTGGCTGCAGGACGCCACCACCGAGATGCTGGACAGCGCGGGCATCGCCAGCGGAGCCCGTGTGCTCGACGTTGCCGCAGGCGCGGGCGACCAGACACTGGATATCGCGCACCGGGTGGGCGCGACCGGCGAGGTACTGGCAACCGACATCTCCGGTGCCATCCTGGCACTCGCGCAAGACAAGCTGCGCACAGCCGGTTTTTCGCAGGTGCGCACGCAAGTGGCTGATGCGCAAGCGCTCGGGCTGGCGGGCGCCCACTTCGATGCAGCGGTCTGCCGGCTGGGGCTGATGTTCTGCACGTCTCCGCTTCTGGCGTTACAGGAAATCCGTCAGGCGCTTCGGCCGCAGGGACGTTTCAGTGCGCTGGTGTTTTCCAGCCCCCAGGCGAACCCGTGCATCGCCATCCTGGCCCGAACAGCGCAGCGCCACGCAGGAGTGGCCGCTGGCGACCCGTTTGCACCGGGCACGCTAATGAGTCTGGGAAAGCCTGGCCTGCTGGCATTGCAGCTGGAAAAAGCCGGATTCGCGGACATCGACGTGCGACCCGTATCGGCCCCGTTTCGTCTACCGACGGGCAAGGACTACCTCGAATTTGTTCGCACCTCCGCGTCGCCCATCATCGAGATTCTGAAACCCCTTTCCACGAGCGCACAGGCCGCGGCATGGGAAGACATGGCGCACCAGCTGGAATCGTTCTCCACGGCCACGGGCTGGGAAGGACCCAATGAACTGCTGCTGTGTTCTGCGGCTGTGTCGGCCTAGATGAAGCCGCACCACACTTTTTTGTCAATTCCGATCCTCAATTTTCAGGAGTAATCATGATGAATACCAAACTGCATCTCTTTGCATCTGCCCTGGCGCTGGCATTATTCGCTGGCGATTCGCAGGCAAGTCTCGTTTTCTGCAATAACTACGTTGCCAGTAGTCCACCGCCCCATTACCAGTGCGTGCAGACCAATGTCGGGCCGGGCGCGCCCTTGGTTGTATCTCCAGACCAGGCCGGTTCAGGGCTCCGCATCGGCGAGAGTTTCAGCACGGGAAGTGGCCCCTTTGCCTCGGCGTCGAGCGCCTTTGCCAGCGCAAGCCCTGGGCTGCTGCGTGGCTTTGCGTCGGCTCAGATGCTGGGTGGAAGCATCCCCACGGCCTCTGCGGTAGCCAATTCGGATGCCTGGTTCGCCGCTGGGGGCGTGGTGACGGGAGCCAGCGGCGTCGCCACGGGCACGCCCGTCCTGCTTCGCTTCCTGATCGACGTCGCTGGCAGCTTTTCCGGCGGCGGCCTATTCACCGCCTTGAGCGAAGGCACGGTCGATCTGGTGGCCAATGGGCCCGGCGGGCTCCCTTTCATCCACACCAATGGGCACATTGACAAATACAACCCTGTGGGACAAGCTTTTGTCGACACTGCCGCATCGGTCGGCGACACCTTCGAAATGATCATGAAGCTGCACGTATCCGCCAATGCCACCAATGAAGGTGGGCCAGCCAACGCGATGTCGGTGGCCGATGTCAGCAATACCAGCCATCTCTTCGTGGATGTGCTCTCGGGCGATGCCAGTTTCGTGGGCACCGACGGACATCTGTATGCAAGCCAGGCGGTAGTACCCGAACCTTCAACGGTCCCCGAACCGCCGGTCTACTCGCTGCTGCTGTTGGGCCTTGTATTGACAGCTGCATTCGGGCGCCGCCGCGCTGAAGCTCAGCCCGCGACGACTTCGCTAATCTGAATGACCGGTGAGATGTCGGTGTAGTTTGGGATGTCTCCCATGATCTCTTTCGCATGCGGTCCGAATCCGCTCTGGAAGGCCTCTACCGATTCACAAAACAGGTGGCCCGCCGCGATGTGCACCGGTGGCTGGCCTGGCGCACCGCCGGCAATGCCCTTGTCAACGGTGTACGACTTCAAGCTGCCGCCCATTTTTTCCTTGACCATGGGCATGTGCTTGTCGCGGTAGTAATCGTGGTTGAAATGCGTTCCGGGGTTGTTCGGGTACATGACGCTGACCTTGATCATTTCTGTTCTCCTGCCTGGTTGAAGGGAGACTGATACTGCGCCAAATCCCAGCTTCGAGCAAGTAAGGGAAAACCAGAAAAATGAGCCTCACAGATTCAGCATTTCCTTGAATCGTTGCAGGACATCGAGGTCAATCGTACGCACTGCACTGCTGTCCTGAAACTCGTCGTACATCCAGTCGCCCTGCACTTGCGACACACCCGCAGGGTGCGGTGCCTGGTAAGGCGGTTTGCCGTTCAGTGCCACCCGCATGAAGTCGATCCAGATGGGCAAAGCCAGGGTCGCACCAAACTCGCGTCCGCCCAAAGACTGGGGCTCGTCATAACCCATCCACGCCACGGCGGTGGTGGACCCGCTGTAGCCCGCAAACCAGCCATCGAAAGCATCACTGCTGGTTCCGGTTTTGCCCGCTAGGTCCTGGCGCACCAGCTTTTGCGTCGCCGCTGCACCGGTGCCCGACACGGTTACTTCGTGCAGCATGCTGCTGGTGACAAACGCGTTGCGCGCATCCAGCACGCGATCACTCTCTTGCCCGGTCACCACCGGCTTGGCTTCAAACAGTACGCCGTCACGCGCGTCCACGACTTTCTGAACCAGATAGGGGTTGATCCTGAATCCGCCGTTGGCAAACACCGAATACGCACCCGCCATTTGCAGCGGAGTCACCGAGCCAGTGCCCAGCGACAGGGTGTAGTTGACGGGTTGTTTGGCTGCATCAAAACCGAAGCGCGGCAAAAAGTCGTGCGCATACTGCGGCGTAATGGCGCGCAACAGCCGCACGGCCGCCACGTTCTTGGACTGGGCCAGCGCGACACGCAAGGTAATGGCGCCATCGTAGACATCATCATCGTTCTGCGGCGTCCAGGGCTGGCCCCCGGTTTCCGCACCCGTCAGAGTCAGCGGTGCATCGTTGACCAGGGTAGCCGGTGAAAAACCTTTTTCCAGCGCGGCTGAATAAATAAAGGGCTTCATGGCCGATCCGGGTTGCCGCCAGGCCTGGGTTACGTGGTTGAACTGGCTGGCGTTGAAATCAAAGCCACCCACCAGGGCGCGGTAAGCACCGGTCTGGTTATTGAGCGCAACAAAGCCCGCACCCACATTGGGCAATTGGGCAATGCTCCAACGGCCTTTGCTGTCTTGCACCACGCGAATCACCGAACCGGGCTTGAGCTTGAGCGCAGCTGGCGCTTTGGGCGCCAACGCAGCAGCAGCCCATCGCAGGCCGTCACCGGCAAGCTCAATTTCATCGCCATTGGCAAGTAGGGCCCGAAGGCTTTTGGGCGCGGCAGTGATGGCGACCGCAGACAACAGCTTGTCGCTGGCCGGGTGCTTTTGCAGGGTGGCTTCAATCAGCTTTTGCCGCTCCACCGGGTTATGGGGCAGTGCCACGAAGGCCTCTGCACCCCTGTAGCCGTGGCGCTGGTCGTAGGCCAGCACATTGCGCCGCACGGCGTCATAAGCCGCTTCCTGCTCTGCCTGGACCAGTGTCGTTGTGACGCTGATACCGCGGGTGTAGGTCTCTTCCTTGAACTGGGCGTACATGGCTTGGCGCACCATTTCGGCAACATACTGGGCATGGCTGCTGAACGTTTGCCCCTCAGGTCGTACCTTGATGTCTTCCCGCAGCGCCTGTTTGAGTTGCGCATCGTTGATGTAGCCCAGCTCACGCATGCGCTTGAGCACCAGTTGCTGGCGCGCTGCCGCGCGCTTGGGGTTGGCTACCGGGTTGACCGTGCTGGGTGCCTGCGGCAAGCCTGCCAGCATGGCAGCCTGTGCAATCGTGAGGTCCTTCAGGGATTTTCCAAAGTACACACGGGCTGCGCTGCTGAAGCCATACGCGCGCTGCCCCAGATAAACCTGGTTCATGTAGAGCTCCAGAATCTGGTCTTTGGTCAAGGTTCGCTCTATTTTGTAAGCCAGCATCACTTCCGTGAGCTTGCGTGAAAACAGTTTTTCCTTCGTCAGGTAGAAATCGCGTGCCACCTGCATGGTGATGGTGGAGGCACCTTGCTTGAGTCCGCCCGTCAGATCGGCCAGCACGGCGCGCGCCACACCTTTGTAGTCAACGCCGCCGTGCGTGTAAAAACGGGAATCTTCAATGGCCAGCAGGGCCTGCTTCTGGATCAGCGGAATGTCCTTGATGGCGACAAAGTCGCGCCGCTCCTGGCCAAACTCGCCAATCAGCACGTTGTCGCTGGTGTACACGCGCAAGGGGATCTTGGGCCGGTAGTCCACCATGGCATCGAGCTCGGGCAAATCCAGAGGCGAGGCCGCCGACGCATAGGGCGTGGCAACTGCGCACAGCATCAACAGCACCCACTGAACAAAGAGCCGGGGCGTAAAAACGGAAATTGAAAGCATCAGGATGCGAACGGCCCAAAGCAGCCCCAAAGAGGCGCGACCTTGGGACGCCCAGCGTAAAAGTAGACCCCACCATTATCGCGACGGTGGCGCCTGCCACTGTAAAGACCCTGTGAAGTGCGTCGTGAAAATTGCAAACTTCTGTTACTGCGGAGTATCAATACGGAAATTTGCTATAAAATGAATAGCTGTATGCGCTTATTCCACGGGGGCTACAGGCCTAAATCACTAAAAATTATCCCTCAAACTGCGGATGCAATTGCCTGATGCGCGTCATGGCCAGACCGGCCGCGGCCGTGCGGGTTTCTACCCCCAGCTTGACGAAAATGCGCTCCAGGTGTTTCTTCACCGTCATGGGACTGGAGCCCAAGATGTCGCCAATATCCTTGTTGGTTTTGCCCTTGACCACCCAGTACAGAACCTCCGCCTCACGCGGGGTGAGTTTGAAGCTCAGGCTCATGGCCTCGATCACAGCGGTGTCGGACACCTCGCGCATCACGATCAGCCATTCGCCGTCTTCCGCGGTGGCATCGCTGTCGCCCGTCTGCTGGTGCAGACGAAACGTCAGGCGTGTGGCACCCCGCTCAATACTCAGGTTGTCAGGGCGCGCCGGCCCGCCTTGCTGTGCCAGCCGTTGCAAGCTGGTGTGCAACCAGGCCAGCACGGGCTCAGGCGTTTGCGGGGCGGCGGTGCCACAGTAGCGCTCCAGCAGCTCCCGCGCCAGCGGGGTTTGCCACATCAGGCTGCCATCACTGGCACGCACCGTGATGGTGGCGTAGCCAAAGGCATCCAGCGCGCTGCGGGTCTGGCGCCGCTCGCGCGCGCCCTTCAGGTGCACGCCCATGCGGGCCAG
Source organism: Rhodoferax sp. GT1R46 (assembly GCF_056521285.1). Lineage (NCBI taxonomy): Bacteria > Pseudomonadati > Pseudomonadota > Betaproteobacteria > Burkholderiales > Comamonadaceae > Rhodoferax > Rhodoferax sp. GT1R46. The sequence continues at coordinate 44,072 of NZ_JBWMBC010000009.1, read as the reverse complement.
CACTTCCTTGGGCTTGATGGGCTTGGTGACATAGTCGACCCCGCCCGACTCCAGCGCGGCTACCAGGTATTCGGTCTCGGTCAGGCCGGTCATGAAAACAATGGGAATGTGCGCCGTCTGTGAAGCGGCTTTGAGGCGACGGGCCACTTCAAATCCATCCATGCCGGGCATCATGGCGTCCAGCAGAATGATGTCGGGCACGGCCTGGGCGGCGCGCTGCAGCGCGGCCTCACCCGAGGTGGCGACGAGCACGGTGTAGCCCGATTCGTCCAGCGCGTCGTGCAGCACGGACAGGTTGTCGGGCACATCGTCCACGATCAGCACCACGTCGCTGTTGGCACGGTCCAGCGTGCCATCCAGTGCAGCGCGATCCGGTTGGGTGGGGTCAGTGAGTGGGGGTTGCATCGAGCATCTTTTGCAGTTGGGCCAGCATGGTTTCAAAATGGTATTGGCGGGCCAGCGCCGCCATGGTGGCAATGAAGGCGCTGACTTCCGGTTGGGCAACTGCCAGTGCGTCCAGCTTGTTGGTGATGCCCCGGTAATAGCCCAGGCGCACCAGCTCTTGCAGAGCCACCAGGTCGGCGCGGGGCGGCAGTGCCTGCGGCGCCGAAGGGGGCTCGACCGGCCGTGCGGTCACGGGTAATGCGTCCAGCCACACCAGATCGAGCTTGCGCTCCAGCCAGTCCAGCAACTCCGAGTGGCGCACGGGTTTGACGATGAAGTCTTCCGGAGCAATGCCCGAGCGGTCGTCCAGGCCGTTGTCCAGTCCCCGGTCAAACGCATTGGCAGACACGATGGCCACCTGCGGCTGGTGGGCACCCAGTGCACGCAAACGGCGCAAAGTTTCCCAGCCATCAATGCCGGGCATGGCAAGATCGAGCAACACCACGTCGGGCTGCAGGCCAGCGGACAGCAGGTCCAGACAATCGTGGCCACTGGCGGCCACGCGCATCTCAAAACCCAGGGGCTGCAGCAGGCTGACCAGCAAGTCCCGGTCGGCCTCTTCGTTGTCCACCACCAGAACTTTTCTCCGCGCACCGGCATAGGCATGGCGCAGCCGGGGCACCGGCACAGCCGATGACCCGCCCGCAGGCTGGTGCAGTTCCGGCAGAAACAGCCGCACCTGAAACACCGAGCCCTGCCCCACCGCGCTGGTGGCCGTCAACTCGCCGCCCATCAGGTCGGTGAGCATTTTGGCAATCGTCAGGCCGAGGCCGGAGCCGGTGGTGTGACTGGTACCCAAGCCCCCTGCAGGCGCACTGGAGCCCCGCGTAAAGGGCTCAAAAATGCGGTCCAGTTCCAGCTGCGCCATACCGGGCCCGGTGTCGTAAATTTCCACATGCGCCATCTCGCGGGCATAACGCAAACACAAGCGCACACCCCCGGTCTGCGTGAACTTGATAGCGTTGCCCAGCAGGTTGATGAGGATCTGGCGCACACGCCGCTCGTCCGCCCGCACCCACTGGGGAATAGCGCCCTGCACCTCAAAATCAAAGCTCAAACCCTTGTCGGCCGCCTGCAGTTCAAACAGGCCCGCAATCTCGTGCATGCCATTAGCAAACTGCATGGGCTTGACATTGAGCGTGAGCTTGCCGCTCTCAATCTGGGCCAGATCCAGCGTGCCTTCAATCAGCGACAGCAAATGCTCACCCCCGCGCTTGATAACGCTCACGGCCTGCTTGCGGTGCGGGGGAATCGAGGCATCTTCGCCCATCAATTGCGCGTAACCCAGGATGCTGTTGAGCGGGGTGCGCAACTCGTGGCTGATGGCGCTGATGTAGCGGCTTTTGGCCTGGTTGGCCTGATCGGCCTGCAGCCGGGCGCGCTCAGCCACCTGTTTGGCGGCCTGCAGCGCCTCATCGGTCTGACGGTGGGATTCAATTTCTTCCATCAGCAAGTGGGTCTGCCGGTTGGATTCTTCCTGCGCGACCTGGCGGCTCTTGTGCGCCAGCACCAGCCACCACGCCACGATGCCAGACAGCAACAGCAACGCAGCAAACGCCTTGGTGAACCCTGAGCGCAATGCCGTCTGCAGCGCGGCCTGCGTTTCCGTCAACCCGGCCAGCGCCGTCAACTCCTGCCGGTAAAACATGCCAAATACCGTGGCCAGCAGAGGCACGATGATGAGCATCAGCAAAATGAAGTGGCCCAGCCCCGTATCCAGAAACGGCCACACGCGTTGGGGCAGCACCCAGCGCAAGGTGGCCGACCACTGGCTGGACAGGCTGGCGTGGGGTTTGCACACATCGCCACAACGCGCATCCAGCGTGCAGCACAGCGAGCAAATCGGGCCCTGGTAGGCGGGACAGTGGGCCATGTCGGGGCCCTCGTATTCACGCTCGCAAATGACGCAGTGGCCTACGTGGGGCGCCACACTGCTGCGCGCGATGTAGTAGCGACCCTTGGTGGCCCAGGCAATGACCGGTGCCGACACCAAGGCCGTCACCATGGCAACCACCGCCGAGAAAGCCTGTGCCATGGGGCCAAAAAGGCCCAGATACGCCGCAATCGACAACACCGACGCCAGTGCCATGGCACCGACACCCACCGGATTGATATCGTAAAGATGCGCACGCTTGAACTCAATACCCTTGGGCGACAAACCCAGCGGCTTGTTGATGACCAGATCGGCCACCACGGCCATGATCCAGGCAATGGCAATGTTGGAATAGAGCCCCAGCACCTCGCCCAGCGCCTGAAACACATTCATCTCCATCAGCATGAACGCAATCAGGCTGTTGAACACCACCCACACCACGCGCCCGGGGTGGCTGTGGGTGAGGCGCGAAAAAAAGTTGCTCCAGGCCAGTGACCCTGCGTAGGCATTGGTGACATTGATCTTGATCTGCGACACCACCACAAACAGCGCCGTCGCCACCACCGCCCAACCCAGCGTGGGAAACACATATTCATAAGCCGCCAGGTACATCTGATTGGGGTCTACCGCACGATCCGTGGGCACACTGTGCGTAATGGCCAGGTAGGCCAGAAACGCGCCGCCCAGCATTTTCACCACCCCCAGCAGCACCCAGCCCGGGCCCCCTACGAGCACGCCCAGCCACCAGCGACGGCGGTTGTGCGCGGTCTGGACCGGCATGAAGCGCAGGTAGTCGGCCTGCTCGCCCATTTGCGTGATGAGGGCAATGCCGACGGTGAGTGCAGCACCAAACAGGTGCAGATCAAACACGCCTCCCTCACCCCATTCACCTCCATAGTGCGCAATACCGGCAAAGGCCGTCGGATCGCGCACCAACACAAAGCCAAACGGCACAACCAGCATCACCAGCCACAGCGGCTGCGTCCAGAGCTGCAGGCGGCTGATGGTGGACACGCCATGGGTCACCAGGGGAATGACCACCAGCGCACAGATCAGATAGCCCCAGGTGGGCGGAATATCCAGCGCCAGCTCCAACGCATAGGCCATGACGGCGGCCTCCAGCGCAAAGAAGATGAAGGTGAACGACGCGTAGATCAGCGAGGTGAGCGTGGAGCCGATGTAGCCAAAACCGGCACCCCGGGTGAGCAGATCCATGTCCACCCCATAGCGGGCGGCGTACACGCTGATGGGCAGCCCGGCCAGAAAGATCACCAGCCCGGTGGACAGGATGGCCCAGAAGGCGTTCACAAACCCGTATTGCACCAGCAGCGTGGCGCCCACGGCTTCCAGAATCAAGAACGAAGCTGCGCCAAACGCAGTATTGGCCACCCGCCACTCCGACCACTTGCGAAAGCGCTGCGGCGTGAAGCGCAGGGCGTAGTCTTCCATGGTCTCACTGGCCACCCAATTGTTGTAGTCGCGCCGGATCTTGACCACCCGTTGCGGGGGCGTATCAGTGGGCGGTGATGGAATGGGTTCGGGCTGCACACCGGTATGGTGCAGATTCCATGCCACAAGGCACGGTGCTTGCTTAATCAGTGCCATGGAACTCACACCCCGCGAAAAAGACAAGCTGCTGCTCTTCACCGCCGCCCTGCTGGCCGAGCGGCGCAAGGCGCGCGGCCTCAAGCTCAATTACCCCGAAGCCATGGCTCTGATCAGCGCTGCCGTGATGGAAGGCGCACGCGACGGCAAGACCGTGGCACAGCTCATGAGCGAAGGCCGTGCTGTGCTGACCCGTGCCGATGTGATGGACGGCATTGCCGAAATGATTCCCGACATTCAGGTGGAAGCCACCTTTCCTGACGGCACCAAGCTCGTCACGGTACATCAACCGATTGTTTGAACCGCCCACGTAACTGCCAGCCCCACTTCAGGAGACCACCGCCATGCAATCCCGACTGAAACTTGCTCTCATTTTCATAGCTGCCTGCGCAATATCTGCGGGGGCTAGCGCCCACATTGGTGTGAATGATCTGGCACACGTGGGTTTTATCGTCGGATTCTTGCACCCGCTAAGCGGTCTGGACCATTTGGCCGCCATGGTCTCCGTGGGCGTGTGGAGCGCCATGACCGCACGCAGGGAGAGTTATGAACTGCTTTGGGGGCCAGTCGGCTTTGCCTACATGTTGCTGGTGGGCGCTGTGCTGGGCCTGCAGGGCGTGAGCCTTGCCGCAGGGGAGCCCATGATTGCCGCATCGCTGCTGGTGACTGGCCTGCTGGTGGCGTCGCGGCTGCGGGTTCCAGGAATCGGGGCTGCTGTTTTGGTGGGTGTGTTTGCCGTCTTCCACGGCCTGGCCCACGGCTATGAACTGGCGGGCAGCCCTGACGCCACCCAAACCCTGGTCGGCATGCTGACCGCGACCGTGCTGCTGCATGTGGCCGGCCTTGGTCTGGGCTGGGTTTTACGCAGCACCAATGTGTGGGTAGGCCGCGCTGCAGGAGTGGCGGTGGCCGTGCAGGGCATGGCTTTGCTTGGTCAAACGGCCTGAATAGAGAAGCACCATGTATCCCGGAGAAATACTTACCGATGATGGCGAGCATGCGCTCAACACTGGTCGCCGCACCCTGACACTGGTGGTACAAAACACCGCAGACCGCCCCATTCAGGTGGGCTCGCACTACCACTTTGCTGAAACCAACGGCGCGCTGGGCTTTGACCGTGCGGCGGCCCAGGGCATGCGCCTGAACATTGCATCCGGTTCGGCCGTGCGCTTTGAACCCGGGCAGCAACGCACGGTGGAGCTGGTGGACTACGCAGGTGACCGGATCGTGTATGGCTTTAGAGGCCTCACGCAAGGAGCCCTTTGATGGAGCCGACTGACGGGATGCTTGGTTGCGCGATGCAGTGAGGTAAAGGGGGAGGCCGAAGGCCGGAGGACACGAACGAAATCGCGTAACCAAGCCTCCCGGCCCACCAACCATTCAACGAAAGATGAAACCATGGCAACCATAGGACGACGCGCCTACGCGGAAATTTTTGGCCCCACCGTGGGCGACCGCGTGCGCCTGGCCGACACCGAACTGCTGATCGAGGTCGAGCAGGACTACACCCTGCGCGCCGGCGGCTACGGTGAAGAAGTGAAATTTGGCGGCGGCAAGACCATTCGCGACGGCATGGCGCAATCGCAGCGCACCAACGCTCAGGGTGCCGTGGATTGCGTCATGACCAACGCTCTCATCATGGACCACTGGGGCATTGTCAAGGCCGACATCGGCTTGCAGGGCGGACGTATTGTGGCCATTGGCAAGGCAGGAAACCCCGACACCCAGCCGGGTGTGGACATCATCATTGGGCCGGGCACCGAAGTCATCAGTTGCGAGGGCAACATTGTCACGGCTGGCGGCATTGACAGCCACATACACTTCATCTGCCCGCAACAAATTGAAGAGGCCTTGGCCAGCGGCGTCACTACGATGATGGGCGGCGGCACCGGCCCGGCCACCGGCACCTTTGCCACCACCTGCACTCCAGGGCCCTGGAACATTGAGCGCATGCTGCAGGCGGCCGATGCCTTTCCCATGAACCTGGGCTTTCTGGGCAAGGGCAATGCCAGCCTGCCCGCGGCCCTGCACGAGCAGGTCAACGCCGGTGTGATCGGATTGAAGTTGCACGAGGACTGGGGCACCACGCCAGCCGCCATCAGCAACTGCCTGAACGTGGCCGAAGAACTGGACGTGCAGGTGGCGATTCACTCCGACACGCTCAACGAGAGCGGCTTTGTGGAGAACACCATCGCCGCCACCAAGGGACGCAGCCTGTGTGCGTTTCATACCGAGGGCGCGGGCGGTGGCCATGCTCCCGACATCCTGCGTGTGGTGGGCCAGGAAAACTTCTTGCCCAGCTCCACCAACCCGACCATGCCCTACACGGTGAACACGCTGGACGAGCATGTCGACATGCTGATGGTCTGCCACCACCTCGACCCGGCCATTGCTGAAGATTTGGCGTTTGCCGAGAGCCGCATCCGCAAGGAAACCATTGCCGCCGAAGACATATTGCACGACTTGGGTGCCATCAGCATGATGAGCAGCGACAGCCAGGCCATGGGCCGCGTGGGCGAGGTCATCATCCGCACCTGGCAAAACGCGCACAAGATGAAAGTGCAGCGCGGCAAGCTGCCTGGCGACACCGAGCGCAACGACAACTTTCGCGCCAAACGCTATATCGCCAAATACACCATCAACCCGGCCATTGCCCACGGCATCAGCCACGAAGTGGGCAGCATTGAGGTTGGCAAGTGGGCCGATCTGGTGGTTTGGAAGCCGGCCTTCTTTGGCATCAAGCCTGCGCTGATTTTGAAAGGTGGTTTCATCGCCATGGCCGCCATGGGCGACCCCAATGCCAGCATTCCCACGCCCCAACCCGTGCACTACCGACCCATGTTTGGCGCGTATGGCGGCGCGCTGACAAGAGGTTCGCTCACCTTTGTGTCGCAGGCCGGATTGAACGCCGGCATCAAGGACCGTTTCGGCTTGGCCAAGACACTGAGTGCGGTGAAAAATATTCGCGGCGTGCGCAAGCAGCACATGGTGCACAACAGCTACCTGCCCACCATGGAGATTGATGCGCAGACCTACTCGGTACGGGCAGACGGCCAGTTACTCACGTGTGAGCCTGCAGTAAGCTTGCCGATGGCCCAACGTTACTTTTTATTCTGACCTTACTGATGATCCAGGTTTCCAAATGCATGGCCCAGGGCGCAGGCCTGGCACCTGTGCTGCTCAAGCGCGCCTTCATCGTCGAACTCGACTGGGACGTGCGCCAAAAAAGCCGCTTTGACGCAACGGACTCCGCAGGCCGCAGCCTGGGCGTCTTCCTGCCCCGTGGAACCGCCGTACGCGGCGGCGACGTGCTGGTAGCCGAAGACGGCTCGCTGATACGGGTGATTGCAGCGCCCCAAGACGTACTGAAAATCACCCATTGCCCGACACACGGAACGCCCTACGACCTGATTCGCGCCGCCTACCACCTGGGCAACCGCCATGTGCCCATTGAGCTCAAGCCGGATCACCTGAAAATCGAGCCCGACCACGTGCTGGCCGAGATGCTGCGCGCCATGCACCTGATCGTGAACGCCGTGCTGGAGCCCTTTGAACCGGAGAACGGTGCCTACGCCACCGGTGGTCACTTTGGCGGACATCGCCATGGGCATGACGAGGGTCATGACCACGCACACGCCCATGCTTGATTCGAGCCTGATGCAGCTCATGTGGCTCGCGTCACCGGCGCTGCCCATAGGCGGATTTGCCTACTCAGAATGCCTTGAAGCCGCCGTGGATAGTGCGCGGGTAGCTACAGAATCAGGAGCCGCCCAGTGGCTGGTGGACCAGCTGCACCTGAGTCTGGCACGGTCTGACCTGAGCGTGGTGGCCCAAGCCATCACCGCGTGGCGCGATGCCGACCCTGAACGCATTGCCGCACTCAACGCCTGGGTGCTGCAAACCCGTGAGAGCAGTGAGCTGCGGGCGCAGTCAGAGCAAATGGGCCGCTCCCTGCTGGAATGGCTGCGCAACCACACCACTGCCACACCGATGCAAATTGCCCAACTGGCCGCACAGGAGCCCACCTATCCGCTCGCCTTTGCGCTGGCGGCAAGCGCCACACAGGCTCCGCTGCGCGACTGCCTGTTGGCCTATGCCTTTGGCTGGGCCGAAAACATGGTGCAAGCCGCCATCAAATCCGTTCCGCTGGGCCAAAGCGCGGGACAACGCATCCTCTCCAACCTGACTGCCGAGATACCTGCGGCTGTTGACCATGCGCTGAGCCTGACGGACGACACGCGCCAGGCTTTTTCCCCTATGCTGGCCATACTTTCGGGCCAGCATGAAGTGCAGTATTCAAGGCTTTTCAGGTCCTAGCCCTCGCAGAATATGCGCGGGAAGCTATCAATTTCATAGTAGCCATTACCATGACCCAAGCTCTTCACCACATCGCCAACCGCACCAAGAACCTGCCACCTCTGCGCGTGGGCATCGGTGGCCCGGTGGGCTCCGGCAAAACCACGCTGCTGGAAATGCTGTGCAAAGCCATGCGCGGGCAGTACGACCTGATCGCCATCACGAACGACATCTACACCAAGGAAGACCAGCGCCTGCTCACGGTGAGCGGCGCCCTGTCCGCTGACCGCATCATGGGGGTAGAAACCGGCGGGTGCCCGCATACTGCCATTCGCGAAGACTGCTCCATCAACCTGGAGGCCATCGACCGCATGCTGGTGGACCACCCCAACGCCGACATTGTGTTCGTGGAAAGCGGTGGCGACAACCTCGCCGCCACCTTCAGCCCGGAACTGAGCGACCTCACGATCTACGTGATTGATGTGGCCGCAGGTGAAAAAATTCCCCGCAAGGGTGGCCCCGGCATCACCAAGAGCGACCTGTTCGTTATCAACAAGACTGACCTCGCGCCCTACGTTGGCGCAGACCTGAGCGTGATGGAAGCCGACACCATCCGCATGCGCACCACCGCAAAAGGCCTCAAGCCGTTTGTGATGACCAATCTGAAAGCTCTCACGGGACTGCAGGAAGTCGTCTCATTCATTGAAACCAGAGGCATGCTGCAGACCGCATGATCGATCCTGGAGGCGCCTGCAGTTAGAATAAGTCCCCATGGAAGCTTGGCCGAGCGGTTTAAGGCACCGGTCTTGAAAACCGGCGAGGGTTTATCCCCTCCGTGAGTTCGAATCTCACAGCTTCCGCCAATAACCCCGTTCAAGGGGTTTTTTTACGTCTCAAAGCAGGCCGTTCCCCCATCGTTTTCACTCTTAGTTCTAATCACACTGTATCATTGCGTATCGTCCAATCTCAAAACTCAATGGGGGAATGATTGGGGGAACTGCTTCTAGTGGATGGATTTTGGGGGAACGACATGGCAAAGATTGCGAAGGCATTGGGGGCACTGGAGGTCAAGCGACTGTCAGCGCCGGGGCTGCATGCCGTGGGTACTGTGCCGGGCTTGCGGCTTTTTATCAAGCCAACCGGGGCAAAGTCCTGGGTGTTGCGCACCACCATCGGAACTAAACGCAGTGACATTGGCCTGGGCAGTTACCCCGCCGTGACGCTTGCCGAAGCCTGGGAGCGTTCACGCACTGCGCTGGGATCAATCCGCGAAGGCAACAACCCAATTGCCGAGCGCAAGAGTAAACAGGCTGCTGTTGAGTGGACGTTCAAAACCTGCGCCTTGACCTACATTGAAGCCTTCAAACCAAGCTGGAAAAATGCCAAGCATGCCCAGCAATGGGAAAACACCCTTGAAACCTACGTTTACCCCCACTTCGGTGACAAGCATGTCAAGGACGTGGACACCGCTGACGTGACCAGCGCAATCAGGCCGATGTGGTCAACCAAGAACGAGACTATGGTTAGGGTGCGCAACCGTATTGAACTGGTGTTGTCCTGGGCCGCTGCCCAAGGCTACCCAACACCCTTTAAGCGCCGCATTTCCTGGAATGACGGCTGAAGAATTCCAAGAACTTCGGGACAGCATCAACCTCTGTGGCGTGCTGAATGCCATCACCTTGCTCGATGGCATGGTCCTGGATGGATGGCACCGTTAGCTTTACAGTGCCTTTACGGTTAGCCACAACTTGCCCGGTTCAATACGCTACACACAGTTTTGCGGCGGGGCGTATTCTGCTCACCCCCGTCTTCGTGCTGAACGCGTGCTATGGGGTCAAATCATCAGTTGCATTGACTCAAGGAAGACGTCGAGGTCTGTCATACAAACGCAACCGACTTCATTTTTTCGAAATGAAACTGGCACGTTGCATGCGCAATGCCGAAAGTCGACTCATCGACCTTATTGTTGAGATTATTTTCCCGACCACGCCCTGATGACTTGGTCGGTCATGTGGGATTGACGACCGAAATACGCTATCGGTCTTTGGAGCTCTCTACCGCCGTCCAACTTGCCAGTGCACCCAGCAAGCGCCGCATACCCACCGGACCGGGCGCATTTGGCATCCGCCTTCCGGCGGTTTTAGTTTGTTGCATTTGTCGCAAATTCGATGTGGGTGCATGCTTAACCTATTACTCTCTATGTGACGCCGCAATCGTGCTCGCTGATGGTGACAACCCTATGACACCGACACGCATTGATACCAGTACAACCATTCCTCAATGGCATTCCACCGCGCCAACGCCACGAGTGCACCGACGCCGACGACAGCCGCGAACTCGGGTGGCAGTAGCAGGAATCAATTCCGATGTGAAACAAATTGCGGAATGCCAGAACCTGAAAACATTGCTTTCAGTCAAGGCCACCACCTAGAGCATATTTTGTGCCATTCAATTTCATTGCAAATGGCGATTTCTGTCCAAATACAAGCCGCTGCATTGTGGTTCACGCACAATAAATGTGCGAGCCCTCAGTCAAAATATGGCTCCCATTACCCTAACGAATAGCGGCAAAAGAAATATGAGCGCGATCGGAAACATTCTCTGGCTAATCTTCGGTGGCTTTTTCATGGGCTTGGGGTGGTGGCTTGCCGGCTGCATTTGTGCCATCACCATCATCGGACTGCCTTGGGCGAAAGCATGTTTCGTTATAGGTCAGTTCGCCTTTCTACCCTTCGGCAGGGAAGCCGTCAGCCGCGCGGAACTAGGGGGTACCAATGACATTGGCAGTGGCTCCCTGGGGGCCATCGGAAATATCATTTGGTTTGTCTTTGCGGGCGTCTGGCTCGCAATGGGCCACTTCGTCTCAGCTCTGTGCTGCTTCGCGACTGTTGTCGGCATCCCATTCGGATTTCAGCACCTCAAACTGGCGGCTATCGCGATAGCACCAATAGGGAAAACCATTGTGAGCAAGGGAAGTATTGCCTCAGGTCGGCCTTAGGCGCCCGGGTGCAATTCCCAAGGAAGACAATGGCTCTGAGACTACCGGATGGCAATGACAGTCTTGTGCCTCGCAGCCGTGTGCATCCGCGATACCTGACGGGCCGATTCAGGTTCGCCGGTTGTCCACGCCTTCACATGCGCGAGGTCCTGAGAGCGCGCGCCGGAAGACTTAGCCCCCATTAACACCACGACCACATCCCGACCAGCGGTCGTAATCCCAGCAACAAGGCAGCGGCCCGCTTCGTTGATAAAGCCGGTCTTCGATAGCCAGAACTCCCAGCCCTTCTTTCCAACCGCGGGATTTGTGTTGTGAAACGACTGCAGATGAGACCCCACAGCCACGGTCTTTCCGGCAGTGGTTGTGTAGTCGGTGATGGTTGGGTAGCCAGAGACTCGCCGTGCAAGCCGGCCCAAGTCAGCAGCGGTGGACATGTTTTCAGGTGACAGTCCGGTTGGGTCAACGTAGTGCGTCCCGGTCATTCCAAATTCCAGGGCTTTACGATTCATGGCCGCCACAAATCCGCTCATACCGCCAGGCGAAGTGCGTGCAAGCGCATGGGCTGCGCGATTCTCCGACGACATCAGTGCCACGCGCAGCATTTCGCCTCGGGTCAGCTGGGAGCCAACGCGAAGTCTTGAACTGGAGTGCTTCACGTTGTCAACATCATCGTCCGTGATGGTCAACATCTCTGAGGGATTGAGCTTTTGGTCCAGTGAAACCATTGCAGTCATCAGTTTGGTGACGGAAGCGATGGGAGCTGAAGAGGTAGACGACTTCTCATACAGAGTGGCGCCGGTTGCCCGGTCTACGACCATGGCGTATTCCGAGTGAAGCTGCAGAGTGCCCGCCATGGCAGGCAAAAATACGGTGGCTACACATAAAAAGGCGGCAAATGTTATTTTTAGTTTCATGCAATGGAGGCCGATACATCAACGAGGCCTGATTTTACGGCGACTACTGCAGTCTGAGGCAGGCTTTGAAAGTAAAGAAACACTTCGACGGAAGTTTGCTCTGCGGGCTACTTGCGGCTTCCTGCATGCCGGAGCGCGGGCACAAAAAAACCCAGCGCCAAGGCTGGGTTTTTTTGTAGGCAAGTCACTAGGGTGCACCTCGCATCGGTTGGATGGTGCAACCCCGATTGCCTTGCAGAAGCAATCGGTTCACTTACCGTACCGTACCCGCTTAAGCTGCGCGTGATTTCTTGGCAGCGGCAGGAGTGGCGGAAGCCACTGCAGCTGCACCATTCTTCATTGCGGACTCCATGGCGTTTTCCATGGTGGAGGCTGCGGCCTTCAGGTTGGCTCCAACGCTGGCAAATGCTTCTGGTGCTGGATGCGCCTTCTCAAGGCTGTCAATGCCAGATTTGAATTGCGACACGCTCAAAGCGGTGACTTCTTTGAGATTCTTGGTGGCAACCGCAATGCCGTTTTCGGCAGAGGCCTTCATGGCCTCAAAAGCCGCTTGGGGTTCTTTGATGCTCTTGAGTGCCTCAACGCTCTCAACCAGAGCAGCTTGCGCGGCTTGAACCTGCTTTTGAGCCAGATCACCCCATTGCTTCATGTTGTCTTGCATGGGCTTCATTGCGTCTTGCATGGAGGTGATATCGAACTTTGGAGCGCCTTCCGTCATGGATTTGGCGATGGCTTCGAATGGAGTATTTTTGAACATGTGGAGGTCCTTTAAAAAATGTTGCAGTGCAGCAATTATTGAGCAAAAACCAAATGACGTGTGAACTTTTTTGCCCCACAGATCCAAATTAGTGACGTCAGACTATTGATGCCCGTTGCGCGTCAGATCCACAAATCCAGCGGCGGGTCTGCCACCACGGCGCGCAAAATATCCGAGCGCGACACAAAACCAGTCACCCGTCCGTGGTCATCCACCACGGGCAAGCCGGGCAAACCGGTATCCAGCAGGACACGCGCCACGCGCCGAATGTCGGTATCTGCCGCCACACTGGGTACGGGTGTCCACATGATCTCTGCCACGCTTTGCATCAACAGGGCACGCCACACCAGTGCGTGGCTTTCGGGGCCGGGTAGCCGCTCAGGCCGCATCAGGTCCGCACGCGAGAGCAGGCCCACCAACATGCCGTCTGAATCGACAACCGGCGCTTGCCCCAGGTGTTGCTGGGCCAGCACCTGCCAGGCTTCTTCCACTGTAAAAGTGTCTGCAATAGTGATAACCGGGCTGCTCATGATGGCATCCACTCGCGTGAGCAGATGCCGTGGCTGGCCGGTGTTGCCGGTCTGCGCGTAAGCCGCCAGGGCCGTGCGGTGCGCGACGTCGGTTGGGAGCTGCGGTACCAGATCCGTGAAACGTGAAGGATTCTGGTCGTTGGGGTCAAGCCCGATGGGGGCAACCGCGCGGGAGCGGGTCACGGCGGACACCGGGCCCACGTGACGCAGCTCTTCCATGGAACCCCTGAAGATGCGCCCTACCTTGCCATATACCGAGAACACTGCGTCGTCCCCTTTCGCGCGCCAACGGCACGCCGCTTAGCCCGCATTGGACAGGAAAAGCGCCTGCAAGTCACTCAGAAAATCAAAGCCGCGCTGCGTCGGCCGCACACGGGCAAAATCGCGTTCAATCAAACCCTTGCGCTCGGCCTGCGTCAAGGCCGCTTCAATGGCAGTCATTGCCAAGCCGGTGCGCTCGGTGAAATCCCGCAAGCCAAAACCATTGCGCAAACGCAGTGCGTTGAGCATGAACTCAAAAGGCAAATCCGCACGACTAACCTCTTCAGATTGCGCAAGCGCGTTGCCTGCGAGGGCGTTGTCCATGTACAACCGTGGCTCCCGAAAGCGCACTTGGCGTACCACCCGGTGTGCGAAGCTGAGCTTGCTATGGGCTCCCGCCCCGATACCCAGGTAATCACCAAACTGCCAGTAGTTGAGGTTGTGCCGGCTGCGATGCCCCTCGCGCGCATAAGCCGACACCTCGTAGCGGTCCAGTCCGGCCACACCCGTCAACTCCGTAATGTGGTCGAGCATGGCGTAGGCCGTGTCGTCCTCCGGGATAACTGGCGGAAACTTTGCGAAGTAGGTGTTGGGCTCAATCGTGAGGTGGTAAATGGAAATGTGTGGCGGCTTAAATTGCAGCGCCGTGGCTATATCCTCGCCCACCTGCTCCATCGTTTGGCCCGGCAAGGCGTACATGATGTCCAGGTTGAAGGTGTCAAACGACTGCGCCGCCTCATTCACGGCGGCCAGAGCCTGGGCACGGTCATGCACGCGACCTAACGCAGCCAGATGCACATCATTGAAACTTTGCACGCCCACGGACAGCCGGGTGACCCCCGCCTGGCGGTAAGCACGAAAGCGGTCTTTCTCAAACGTGCCGGGGTTCGCTTCGAGCGTGATTTCGCAATCTGCCTCCAACCGCAGGCGCGCCCGGATATCGCCCAGCATGCGGTCAATGGTGGCGGGAGCGAACAGGCTGGGTGTCCCGCCGCCAATAAAAATGCTGTGGATCGTGCGGCCCCAGATGAGCGGCAATGCGGCTTCCAGGTCGGCCAGCAGTGCATCGACATAACGCTGCTCGGGCAGGTCTTGCCCCCGTATGTCGTGCGAGTTGAAGTCGCAATAGGGGCACTTCTTCAGGCACCAAGGCAGGTGCACATACAAGGACAGGGGTGGAAGCGCGGCCAGTTGCAGCGTGCCGGGGCGCATGTAGTGCGTAACGTCCTGCTGCGTGGCAGGACTACCTTCACCTACCGGAACAATGGGAATCATGGTGAAGCCAACCAGCGATCCCGGATCAACGCGGCCATGGCTTGCGCCGAGCGCCCGCGGTGGCTGTTGGCATTTTTGACCTCGGTGGATAGCTGGGCGAATGTTTGCCCAAACTCGGGGATCCACATGACTGGATCAAACCCAAAGCCGTTGGAACCTACCGGCTCCTGTGCAATCTGCCCCACGACGCGCCCCACGGCAATCAGCGGCTCCGGGTCGTCTGGCGTGCGCACAGCGACCAGCGTGCTGACCAGCGCTGCGCGCCGGTTTTCAATAGAGCGCATCTGCTCCAGCAGGGCACGTACATTGTTTGCATCACCCTTTTCATACCCAAACTGGGTTGCATAGTAGGCGGTATCGACGCCAGGCAATCCACCAAAAGCATCCACACACAAACCGGCGTCGTCGGCCAGCGCGGGCAGACCGGTGTGTTGGGCAGCATTGCGGGCTTTGGCAAGCGCGTTTTCTACAAAAGTGCGGTGGGGCTCAGGCGCTTCGGGCACGCCCAGATCGCCCTGGGGTACCAGTATGCAACCCAACGGTGCAAACATGGCCTGCAACTCGGCAAGTTTGCCCTGGTTGTTGGATGCAAGAACAATTTTCATGAAATATGCCTGTAGCCCCCGCACAATATGCGCAAGCAGCTACTATTTTGATAGCGCCTGTTGCTGTAAAACCATCAAGTCGGCGATGCCCTTTTCAGCCAGCGTGATCAGGCTGTCCATCTCCGTACGCGAGAAAGCCAGGCCCTCCGCTGTGCCCTGCACTTCCACAAAATGTCCCGCGCCCGTCATCACCACGTTCATGTCGGTGTCGCAGGCTGCGTCTTCGGTGTATTCCAGATCCAGCAGCGGCATGCCCTGCACGATGCCCACCGAGATGGCGGCCACGGAAGCGACGATGGGCGACTCGGTAATCTTGCCTGCAGCCAGCAAGCCATTGATAGCGTCTTGGGCCGCGACAAAAGCACCGGTAATGGCAGCGGTACGCGTTCCGCCATCGGCCTGCAACACATCGCAATCGAGCTGGATCGTGCGTTCACCGAGCTTCTTCAAGTCAAAAACGGCGCGCATGGAACGGCCAATCAATCGCTGTATCTCTTGTGTGCGGCCGCTCTGCTTGCCCCGTGCCGCCTCACGGTCGTTGCGGGAATGGGTCGCACGGGGCAACATGCCGTACTCGGCCGTGACCCAGCCCTCACCGCTCCCACGCTTGTGAGGTGGCACTTTTTCTTCAACGGACGCCGTGCACAGCACTTTGGTCGCACCGAATTCGATCAGCACAGAACCTTCCGCGTGCATGGTGTACCCGCGGGTGATGCGCACGGGGCGCAATTCGTTTGCAGCACGCGCACTGCTTCGGACGAACGCGGTCACGCTCTGCGGGCCGATGAGCGCCGGATGGCTTCGTTGATTTCGGCGATGGAACGCTCAATCGCCTCATCGTCCAGATCATCAATCGTGGAGTCCAGCCAGCCGGCCTGCACGGTGGACGCGAAAACGCCGTCCTCAATGTCATCGGTCGAGATGGCGCCACGGGTGGATTGAAACGTGTCGGGGGTTTCCCACTCCATGGCAATAAGCGTCACGTTGTCACTGCGCACACCGGCCTTGAGGAGCGCGCGCTCCACCAGTTCAGGCACAGCGGCGGTCACTGGCTTCTGGCCCAGCTGAAAGACGATTTCGGGGTCATCCAGACTGCCCCACAGGCCATCCGAGCACAAAAGAATCCGGTCGCCCTGCTGCAGCGGCACCGGACCTGTGATGTCAAACACCGGCTTGGCGGGAGAGCCCAGGCACGTGTACAACACGTTGCGGTTGAAGTTGGCGGGCAATTGCGCGGGCTGGCGCTCCCCCTGGTTTTGCTCCAGATAGGAATGGTCCCGGGTACGGGCCAGCAGTTCACCATTGCGCACAAAGTACAGGCGTGAATCACCACAGTGCACCCAATTAGCCACCCCGCCCTGCACGATGGCAGCCACCAAAGTGGTCCGCGGCGTATCTACCAGCCCCTTTTCTGTGGCGTAGCGCAGGATGTGGCGATGAGCGGCCAATAGAGCCATATTCAAGAAAGCGTGGACGTCTTCAATTTCCGGCGTCGCTTCTTTCTGGTACAGCGCAGAAATGACCTGCAGAGCCAACTGGGCAGCTACTTCGCCTTCAGGATGCCCGCCCATGCCGTCGGCCAGAAGAAAAATACCAGACGCCTTGGTGTAGCAGTACCCCATGCGGTCTTCATTCTTTTCACGACCGCCTTTGCGGCTCATCTGAAAGACAGAAAATTTCATTTGAGTTTAGCACCCACATTGGTCGCGGCCTGCACCGATTTTTTCGTGTCCGCGACCATGGTGTCAAATTGCATGCGCACCTTCTCAGTGACACTGAGCTTGGTGTAGCGGCGCTCGCCTTCGCGACTGAGTTCTTTTTGCAGTGCAAAGACCGACTGCGGCCGCGAAAGCGGGTCCAGCGACATGCACCACTCCACCACTTCAATCAGGTTGTCGGAGTAAACACCGCGCAAACGGGCCAGGGCAACCGCTATGCGGTCTTTTTCAAGACGCTGCGGTGCCTCGTTGGGCGGAAAACCCTGCATACACGCGTAGATACAGGCACCAATCGCGTAGATGTCTGTCCACGGCCCCATGGAGGCATCACGCCGATACATCTCGGGCGCGGCAAAGCCGGGGGTGTACATGGGGCGGATGAAATTACCCTCTTTGCTCAGCACTTCACGCGCAGCACCAAAGTCGATCAACACGGACTTGTTGTCGTCGGTAATGAAGATGTTGGCGGGCTTGATGTCCAGATGCAGCATTTTGTGCTGGTGCACGATGCGCAAGCCGCGCAGTATTTCATCAAAAAGGGAGCGAATGGTGGACTCACGGAACACTTTGCTCTGCTTGAGGTCCCGGGCGGTCACGATGAAATCCTGCAGGGCTGCGCCCTCCAGGTAATTCATCACCATGTAGACGGTTTCGTTTTCACGAAAAAAATTCAGCACGCTCACCACCGACGGGTGCGAGATTTGCGCCAGCGAGCGTCCCTCTTCAAAAAAACTCTTCAGACCCAACCGGTAAAGCGATAGCTTTTCGGGTTGTACCTGTGGCAGCAAAGCGCCTGGAGCACGCGTGGCCAATGACGAGGGAAGGTACTCTTTAACCGCGACCTGCTGGCCCTCGGCGTCCAGTGCGAGATATACCAACCCAAACCCGCCCGCCGCCACTTTGCGAATGACGCGGTAACCACCAATCATGGTGTCAGGTGGCAATGGTGCGGGTTTGACTTTCGACATAAATTAAGAATTGAAAGCGCGTCTGATCCGTCTGAACCGGGTTATTCTTGCGGTCGTTCCCATATCTTGAGAAATCGCAATGCCAGTTTACAGCATGACTGGCTATGCCAGTGCACAGCACAGCACAGCCTCAAACACTCCAGAAATCGAAGCCAAAAGCCCTGCGGGCCAGCTTGGCCTGGAGATCCGCTCCGTCAACAGCCGCTTTCTGGATCTGTCCTTCAAGCTTCCGGAGGATTTGCGCCAGTTCGAGCCGGTGCTGCGTGATCTGATCGTTGGCCGACTCAAGCGCGGCAAAGTTGAAGTGCGGGCCTCTATTGAAATCGCAGCCGCAACAGGCGTTCCCGACCCCACGCCCCGAATGCTGCAACGCCTCAATGCGGTGCAAGACAACGTCAAGGCCTGGCTCCCCACCGCTGCGGCGCTGAGCGTGGCGGATGTGATCCGCCTGTCCGCGGCCGAGCAAACCGGTTCGCGCGACTGGAGTGCTGATGTGCTGCCTCTGGCCGAAAAAGCACTCAAGGCGCTCCTTAGCGCCCGCCAACGCGAAGGCAGCCGCCTGTCTACCATGCTGCTGGACCACATTGCCCAGTTGCGAACGCTGGCACAACAAGCGGTACCGCTGATTCCTCAACTGGTGGAGCAACAGCGCCTTCGCTTTATGGCCCGCTGGAAGGATGCCATGGCCCTGACCGATGGAGCCACGTTGCCTGAGGCAGCGCAAGACCGTGCGCTGACCGAAGCCACCGCCTTTGCGATCCGTATTGACGTGGCCGAAGAAATCACGCGTCTGAGTTCCCATCTGGAAGAAATCGAACGCCTCATCAACAAAGGCGGAGAGATCGGCAAGCGGCTGGACTTCCTGATTCAGGAGTTGCACCGGGAGGCCAACACGCTCGGTTCGAAATCTGCCGCGCTGGAGCTCACCCACATATCGGTCGACATGAAGGTCTTGATCGAGCAAATGCGCGAGCAGGTTCAGAACATAGAATAGGGCGACCTCAGCACTCGCCTCCAAGAGCGCATTTTGGAGCCAACTTCTATGGATTACCCCGGGAACCTCTTTGTCGTAGCCGCCCCCAGCGGGGCCGGAAAATCCAGCCTGGTCAAAGCCCTGCTGGAGCTCGACTCCCACGTGCAGCCCTCCGTCTCGCACACCACGCGCCCGCCCCGCGGCCAGGAAAAGCATGGTCGCGAGTATTTTTTCGTCTCCGAGCAGGAGTTTGACGCCATGGTGGCCGCAGACGGGTTTGTTGAATGGGCCTTTGTGCACAACCACCGTTATGGAACATCCAAAAAAGCCATTGAAGAGCGCATGTCCCAGGGTGCAGACGTGATTCTGGAAATTGACTTCCAGGGCGCCATCCAGATCAAGCACATTTTCTCCAATGCAATTTCGATTTTCATCCTTCCTCCCAGCTGGGAAGAACTGCGCTCGCGGCTTGAGCGCCGTGGCGAAGATGCGCCCGAGGTCATTGATGTGCGCATGAAAAACGCCGCGATTGAAGTCGCACAGGTCGACAAATTCGATTTCGTTATAATCAACGAGCTGTTTGACCGTGCGCTCTTCGATCTGAAAGCCATTGTTCACTCCCAGCGGCTCAAATTTGCAGCGCAGCGCCGCGCCCGAGCCGAAACATTCCAAGCGTTGCATATCCCTTAGTCCTCTGGAGAATTTCATGGCCCGTATTACTGTCGAAGACTGCCTGGTGCAGATCCCCAACCGCTTCCAATTGGTATTGGCCGCAACCTATCGTGCCCGCATGATCAATCAGGGGCACACACCAAAAATCGAAAGCAAAAACAAGGCGTGCGTCACCGCCTTGCGTGAAATTGCAGCAGGTAAGGTCGGTATTGAAATGCTGAAAAAAGTCCCCCTCTAAGAACCGACGTTCCAGACAGGCACCGTTCGCGGTGCTTTTTTTTGCCCTTTTTGGGCCTTTTCCTGCGCAGTGCCGCCAATTTTTCGCTAGCGCGCTACATTTAAGACATGGGCACCCCACTCAAACTCACACCAAACCGAGATAGCCCCCTAACGGGTGGCGTCCGGATTGATGCGCCCCATCCTGCAGCCGTCAACGCAGCCGCCGCCAGCTTTGCCGGTCTAACGGCCAAGCTAGATTACCTTTCCCCCACAGACCTCGAGCAGGTTCGCCTTGCCTATCGTTTCGCGGATGGCGCCCACTTGGGGCAGCTGCGCAACAACGGTGAGCCCTATATCACCCATCCCATCGCGGTGGCGGCCCAGTGCGCCGACTGGAAGCTCGATGCGCAAGCCCTGATGGCGGCCCTGCTGCACGATGCACTGGAAGACTGCGGCGTTACCAAAGCTGAGCTCATTGAGAAGTTTGGATCCCCGGTGGCCGAGCTGGTGGACGGACTCACCAAACTCGACAAACTGCAATTCAACACGCGAGAGGAAAACCAGGCGGAGTCGTTCCGAAAAATGCTGCTGGCGATGGCACGCGATGTCAGGGTCATCCTCATCAAGCTGGCCGATCGCACCCACAATATGCGCACCCTCTCCGATGTGCCCAAGAGCAAATGGGGCCGCATTGCAACAGAGACGCAGGATATTTACGCTCCCATTGCCCACAGGCTGGGGCTGAATCAGACTTACCGGGAACTTCAGGACCTGTCCTTTCGCCATCTGCGCCCCTGGCGCTATGCGGTTCTCACGAAGGCGGTTGCCAAGGCGCGCAGCCGCCGTCGCGATCTGATCCAGAAAGTTCAAAAAGAAGTCGAAGCGACATTTGCCGCAGCCGGCATGGTGGTGCGCATTGCCGGACGAGAGAAATCGCTGTATTCCATTTACAAAAAAATGGACACAAAGAACCTCAGCTTCGCCCAGGTGACCGATATTTACGGATTTCGGGTGTTGGTGCCTCAGGTGATCGACTGCTATACCGCGCTTGGGATGCTGCATCAGCTCTACAAACCCTTGCCGGGCAAGTTCAAAGACCACATTGCCATACCCAAACTGAACGGCTATCAATCCCTGCACACGACCTTGGTGGGGCCCTCAGGCGTGAATGTGGAATTCCAGATGCGCACCGAAGCCATGCACATTGTGGCCGAGTCGGGTGTGGCTGCGCATTGGCTGTACAAGGTCAAGAACCCGGATGAGGCGTCGTCCGACCGACTGGGCAGCCAATGGCTGCAGTCACTGCTGGATATTCAGGATGAAACCCGTGATGCCGCGGAGTTTTGGGACCACGTCAAGGTCGATCTTTTTCCCGATGCGGTCTACGTGTTCACCCCCAAGAGCCAGATCATGGCGTTGCCCCGGGGTGCCACGGTGGTCGATTTTGCATACGCGATCCACAGCAACATTGGGGACCGGACCATGGGGGCCCGCATCAATGGGGAGCAGGTCCCCCTTAGGACAGAGCTTAAAAACGGGGATGTCGTTGAAGTGGTAACGGCACCTGTTTCCACACCTAACCCCGCTTGGCTGGGGTTTGTGCGGACCGGGCGCGCGCGGTCAAAAATTCGCCAGCACCTGAAAACTTTGGCGCACACCGAGTCGCAGGAACTGGGCGAAAAGCTGTTGTCCCAGGCCTTGCGTGGCGAGGGCATTGAGCGCTTCCCTGACGATGATCCGGCCTACGAGCCCATTTGGGAAAAACTGCTGCGCTTTACCGGCAATAAAAGCCGACAGGAACTGCTGACGGACATCGGCCTGGGCAAACGCATTGCCAACATCGTCGCCAAACGTCTGGTGCTTCTGCTGGCTGAAAAAGGTCAGCACCCCGATGCCCTGTTGTTGACGCGGGAGCGGTTCACGGCGCATGAAACGGCTGCCCAAGGCTCCATCACGCTGGATGGCAGTGAAAATGCCTCGGTGCAATTTGCGCATTGCTGCCGCCCCATACCGGGGGACGCCATTGTGGGTTATCTCGGGCGCGGCGAAGGTCTTGTGGTGCACATTGCAGATTGCCCGGTTGCGAAAAAACTGCAGCACAAAGACAGTGAGCGTTTCATTGGTGTGGACTGGGCGGATGAACCCATCCGGGCGTTTGAGACCGGCGTTGTGGTCACGGTTAACAATGGCAAGGGCGTGCTTGCCAAAGTGGCGGCTGCACTGGCCGCGGCAGAGGCAGACATCATTCACATCGACATGGGCCAGGAGGCCGCGCAAGACACAACCGATTTGCGGTTTGTGGTGGCCGTGCGCGACACCAGTCACCTGGAGGTGGCACTGCGCAACCTCAACCGAACCGCATCAGTGCTGCGTGCGGCGCGCAGCAAAGTGCCATCGCCAGGTTAAGCGACGTGGGGAGCGGGGTAACTTACCTTGAGTACTTCGATCTCTTCCACCCGTTCCGGCATCACCAGTTTGAGCATGTCGCCCACACGGGATTTAAGCAGGGTACGCGCAATGGGCGATATCCAGCTGACGTCGCCCTGTCCGCTGTTGGCTTCATCAATGCCGGTAATGGTGACCGTGCGCTCCAGCCCGGCTTCATCTGCATAGGTCACCGTCGCGCCAAAGAAAATCTGGTCATTGCCAAAATGAACCGATGGGTTAACGATCTCGGCAATCTCCATGCGCTTGGTCAAAAAGCGGATTCGGCGGTCAATTTCACGCAGGCGCTTTTTCCCATACAGGTAGTCGCCATTTTCTGACCGGTCGCCATTGCTGGCCGCCCAGAACACTGCCTCCACCACCTTAGGACGCTCGTTGTCCATCAGGTCCAGCAGTTCGCTGCGCAGGGTGGCGTAGCCTTGGGGGGTGATGTAGTTTTTGCCGCCAGAAGGAATGGGAGGCAACTGCAGGTCGTCGTCTGAGTCATCTGCGTCAGACGACTCTTTGGTGAAAGCCTTGCTCATGGAATAAAGTGCATGAAACTGCTTGCTGGGAACACCCTAAGAAACCTGGACAAGAAAAAGGCCTGTAACTTTACAGTCACAGGCCTTTACTTTTTGGTGCGGCTGGCAGGAATTGAACCCACGACCCCTTGGTTCGTAGCCAAGTACTCTATCCAACTGAGCTACAGCCGCTAAGCCTCGAAGTATAGCAGAACATTTTCCGGATCTCGGAATTTGTAGTGCACGGTCAAACAAACTGCTGATCGTCCCGACGGGGCATGCATGCCATGGCGCGCTCGGCCATGGCGGTAATGGTCAGGCTGGGATTCACCCCCACATTGGCCGGAATGGCCGATGCGTCGACCACAAACAAGCCCGGGTAACCAAACACCTCGTGGCGTTCGTCAATCACGCCATCGGCTACCGCCCCACCCATGACGCAGCCACCCAGCACATGGGCTGTCATGGACGCGTTGCCAAGCGACTCCAGCAGCGCATTGCCGGGCACCCCTCCACTCACTTGGGCAAATACCTGCGCAACGTGATTGGCCTGCGGCAGATACGCGGGAGCCCGCACTTCATTCAGTGGCAGTTTCGAACGCAAGCTCCAACGAAAGCCACGCAGCGCACTGCGCCCATAGTCAAAGCTCAGCTGGTTGTCGGCCGTCTGCATCACGGTGAGCAGAGACGTGCGAGCCGACCACTGGCGTCCGGCCCGCATGCACAGGGTGGAATCCAGTGGATGGGACACAAACTGCCACAGGGTTTTGAGCGCACGTCGCCAGGGCACCGGGTCACTGACGAGCGGCCCGGTCTGCCAACGGAGAACCCGATGCGAGGGCGAAAACCGGTTTTGTGTGATGTGGGACTCACCCACAAAAAAATGCGAAGAAATGGTCGCCCCATCACTCACATCGGCCTTGGGATCACGCGAAGTGATGGGCAGGATGCTCTCGCTGTTGGTGCGCACATGCAGCCCTAAAACTGGCGACAGCGCGGGCAGGCAGGCATAGCGGTCCCGGCAAGCCAGCAACAGTTCCAGCGTACCGACCACACCTGCGGCCACAATCACCTTGCGGGCCGTTAGCGTCTCTGTGGGCTGACTGACATCCCACGGGTGCTCCAGAATCACCTGGTAGCCCCCTTGTCCACCGTCGAGTGGAACGATGCGCTGCACTTTGCGCTCGGCCAGAATCTGCACCCCGAGGTTTTGTGCCAAATGCAGATAATTCTTGTCGAGTGAGTTTTTTGCGCCCTGCGCGCAGCCGGTGGCACAGCGGGCGCAAAACACGCAACCGCGCCGACTCGGGCCTTTGCCGTCAAAAAACGGATCGGGATTGTCGGTCTGGTGAGGGCCGAAATAGATAGCCTGCGTTACCGCACCGAAACTGTCCTGTGCACCGCACTGGCGCGCCGTTTCCTGCAGCCAATCATCCTGCAGCGTATGGCGTGGATTGAGCGCCAAGCCCAGCATGCGACTGGCGGTCTGGTAATGCGGCTTCAACTCTTCGCGCCAGTCACGCGCGGGTAAGCGCTTCCAGGCTACATCGTCATAAAACGCCTGTTTGGGCTCCAGCATCACCGCCGCCCACACCACACTGCCACCACCCACGGCGATTCCACGCACCAAGCTCACATGGCGGTAGACCTCCTGGGCAAAGAAGCCCTGGCGCAAGCCCAGGGCGGGCATGCGCAGCAGGTGCTTGGCGTCCTGTGCTGCCGCATCTATGTCTTGCGGGCTGATGTGGCGCCCCTGCTCCACCACCAGAACGCGGTAGCCCTTCTCGGACATGCGCAGTGCGCTGACCGCGCCGCCAAAACCGCTGCCAACGATGATGACGTCCCAATCAAACGCGCCGGTTGGCGACTGCGCGTGCATGCGCGTTAGTGCCGCAGGCCTAGCAGGGCACGGGCCTCTTGCGGGCTGGCAATGGCGCGCCCGGCGTTGCGCGCGCACTGGGCCAACTGGGTGATCAGGGCGCCGTTACCGCCGGCCCGGTCACCATTGGGCAAATAGAAGGTGTCTTCCAGACCTGTGCGCAACATGCCACCCAGGTCGGCCGTCTTCTGGTGCACGGGCCAGATTTCGGCGCGGCCGATCAGCGTGGCTTGCCAGACGCTGTTGGGCGCCATCCACTGCGGCAAAAGCGCCAGCAGATCGGCGTCACACGGCATGCCGGACGCCACACCCATCACCAGGTTGTACTCGGCGCGGCCCATCTCGGGTTTGAGCAAACCAGCCTTGATGTACATGCCCACCGAGCGCACAATCCCCACATCAAAGCACTCGAACTCGGGGTGTGTTCCGCACTCCTGCATCACATCCAGAAACTGTTGAATCTTGGCCACGGGGTTGTCAAACACCATGGGTGGCCAGGCCCACTGGCCATCTTCCTTGATCTTCAAATAGTTCAGACTGCCTGCATTGCAAGCGGCGATTTCGGGCTTGACCCGGCGGATGCAGTTGAGCGGACCGGAGATGTCTTTACCCACCACACCGGTCGTCAGATTGATGATGACGCCCGGACAGGCTTCGCGAATGGCGTTGACTACGCTCTCGGCCACATCCGGGTCCCACGAAGGCATTTGCCCCATGCCCTCGTCCTGGTTGCGGATGTGCACGTGCATGATGCTTGCTCCCGCATTGAATGCGTCTCGCGCCTCGGCCGCCATTTGTGCCGGGGTGACCGGAACCGGGTGCTGCTTGGGGTTGGTGAGCACGCCTGTCAGCGCGCAGGTGAGTATTGCTTTTTCCATCATGCTTCCTTTGTTGGGGACAATCCAATTTCAACCAGCAGGGCTCCGGCTTCCACCTGGTCGCCTACCTTGGCATGCACCGCCTGCACCACTCCCGCGGCTTCGGCGCAGAGCCACATTTCCATCTTCATGGCTTCCACACACACCATCTGCTGACCGTTTTGAACGCAGGTGCCCGCAGTCGCCAATACCTGTGTAACCTTGCCGGCCACCGGAGAGCGGGCACGGCTGGCGTCTTTCAAGGCGTCGGTATCCGGGAAGGGCGACACTTCCGAGAACACGTACGATCGCCCGTCCAGTGCCAAATGCAAATGGGCTCCGTTGAGAACTGCCACCGCAGAACGGACCACGTTTTCAATTTCGTAGCGCAATTCACCGTCCGCCAATGCCAATACCCGGGCGTGGGCTGCCGTGCCGTCCAGAGCCAAAGTCACACCGCCGTGGCGATCCGGGCGTACCCGAATGCTGCGCACCATGTCCCCGCACTGCAAAAGCAAATCGAATGAAGCGACGCTGTCTGCCCGCCAGCTATTGCCGTGGCGCATGGCCAGGGCCATAGCGGCCACGCGCCACACGTCGTCATCGGCTGCGGGTTCCTGCAGCAAGGCTTCGCCCTGCTCCATCCACTGGTCAATCAGGGTGGTGGTCATCTCGGCTTTTCGAAACGCCGGGTGATCCACCAGATCGCTCAAAAATCGACCGTTATTGCGCAAGCCCAGCAAGGGCGCGTTGGCCAGCGCAGCGCGCAGCCGGCGGATGGCGTCATCGCGGTCACGACCGTGCACAATAATTTTGGCAACCATGGGGTCGTAATACGGAGAAATAACGCTGCCCTGGCGGATACCGTCATCAATGCGTACACCGGCGTGCAAGGCTTTGGCGGGCTGCCACCACAGCACGGTGCCAGTTTGCGGTGTGAAGCCCGCATACGGATCTTCCACATACAGGCGGGCCTCGATGGCGTGGCCGGTGAGCGTGATGTCAGCCTGTCTGGCAGGCAAGGGCTCGCCGGACGCCACGCGCAACTGCCATTCCACCAGGTCGAAACCGGTGATCATCTCCGTCACCGGGTGCTCCACCTGCAGGCGGGTGTTCATCTCCAGGAAGTAGTGGTTGAGCTTGTCGTCCACAATGAATTCCACCGTGCCCGCACCGCGGTAACCCACCGCCAGCGCGGCCGCTACGGCGTCTTTGCCCATGGCCTCGCGCATGCGCGGTGTCACCACGGGTGATGGCGCCTCTTCAATCACTTTCTGGCGGCGGCGCTGGGCGGTGCAATCGCGCTCGCCCAGATACACCGCGTTGCCGTGGGCATCGGCAAACACCTGAATCTCGATATGGCGGCCGTTGTCAATCAGGCGCTCCAGCATCAGCGTGCCATCACCAAACGCACTGGTCGCTTCGCGGCGTGCGCCTTCAATACCTTGTTGCAATTCGGCGGTGGAACGCACCAGGCGCATGCCGCGTCCTCCGCCACCCGCTACCGCTTTTACGAGCAGTGGGTAGCCCAACTTCTCGGCCTCGGCCATCAGGACCGAATCACCCTGCTCTGCACCCAAATAGCCCGGTGCACACGGCACCCCGGCGTCCAGCATGCGGCGCTTGGCCAGGGCCTTGTCGCCCATCGCTTCAATGGCACTTGCGGGCGGGCCAATGAACACCAGTCCAGCGTCCACACACGCCTGCGCAAACGCGGCGTTTTCGCTCAAAAAGCCATAACCCGGGTGCAGTGCATCAGCACCGGTTTTGCGCGCGGCCTCCAGCAAAGCGTCCACACGCAAGTACGACTCGGCTGCGGGCGAGGCGCCAATGTGCACCGCTTCATCGGCCAGCGCCACATGCGGTGCGTCGCGATCCGCATCACTGAACACAGCCACCGTGCGGTAGCCCAAGTCACGGGCAGTGCGGATGACCCGGCAGGCGATTTCACCCCGGTTGGCGATCAGAATTTTGGAGAATGTCATTGCGGTGCCCACTGTGGTTTGCGCTTTTGAATGAATGCACTCATGCCTTCCAGCCCCTCGGGGCTCTGGGCAGCGCGGGAAAATATCGCAGCGGCTTGCTGCACCAACGCTTGTGCTTCACTCAGGCGGGCCTGGGCCATCAACGCCTTGGTAGCGGCCAGTGCGCCGGGGGCGCAGGCAAGAATGTCAGCCAAGGTCCGGTCCAGCACGGTTTGCAGCGTAGCCGTGCCGGCGACCGCATGCACCAGGCCCATATGCAACGCGGCAGCTGCATCCAGACGGCCACCAGTGACCGCCAGCCGCTTGGCCTGTGAATAGCCCAGGCGTTCCACCAAAAACGGTGCAATCTGCGCAGGCACCACGCCCAGGGAGGTTTCCGGCAGCCGGAAGTTCGCCGTTTCGCTGGCAATGGCTACATCGGCCACACAGGCCAGGCCAAAGCCGCCGCCCATCACCGTGCCTTCCAGCACGGCCACCACGGCAAGTGGCGTGCGGGCATAGGCCACGCACAATTCGCCAAACTCCGCATTGACCTGCGCAATCGGGTCAGGCTCACCCTCGGCGCGCTGCATGGCACGCATGCGTGCCCCGGCCATGTCTTTCAAGTCGGCACCCGCACAGAAGTGGCCACCGGCGCCACGCAACACCACCACACGCACCGCGCCCGCCTGCCCGGCCGTGGCCTCTGCGTCCTTCAACACCTGGCGCAGCTCGGCCACCATTTGTAGCGACATGGCATTACGCGACTCGGGCCGATTCAAGGTTATTTGCAGTGTAGCCCCCGTCTGCTCTGCGTGAACAGCTACTAAATTCATAGCAGTACTGATCATGTCTGCCATCACGCCTTGCCCGGCAAAGTGCCTTCGTACTTGCAGATGATGCCCAGCATGATCTCGTCGGCGCCACCGCCGATGGAAATCAAACGGCCATCGCGGTATGACTGCGAGATCGGGTTGTCCGCCGTGAAGCCCATGCCGCCCCAGTACTGAAGGCAGCTGTCAGCCACCTCGCGGCTCAGGCGACCCGACTTGAGTTTGGCCATGGAAGCCAGCCGGGTGACGTCTTTGCCCGATACATACGACTCCACTGCACGGTAAGTCAATGCACGCAGGGCCTCCACCTCGGTGCGCAACTCGGCCAGCCGGAAATGCACCACCTGGTTGTGCAGAATCGGCTTGCCAAAAGTCTGTCGCTGGCGGGTGTAGTCGATGGTCTGGTCGATCAGGCGGTCCAGCGAACGCAGACATCCCGCAGCACCATACAAGCGTTCTTCCTGAAACTGCAGCATCTGCAGCATGAAGCCCATGCCCTCCTGCCCAATCAGGTTCTTCTGGGGCACCCGCACATTGTCAAAAAACAGCTGGGCGGTGTCACTGGAGTGCATGCCGATTTTCTCGATCTTCTGGCGGGTAATGCCGGGGCTGTCCATGCGCACCATGATCAATGACTTGTTCTTGTGGGGCGCGGCATCCGAGGTGTTGACCAGCAGGCAGCACCAGTCAGCCTGCATGCCGTTGGTGATCCACATCTTGGAGCCAGTGATGAGGTAGTCGCTGCCGTCTTTGCGCGCCGTCGTCTTGAGCGCTGCCACGTCGGAGCCGCCACCGGCCTCGCTCACGCCAAGGCAACCCACCATGTCGCCCGCAATGGCCGGTGCCAGAAACTCGTGGCGCAGTGTATCAGAGCCGAAGCGCGCCAGTGCGGGGGTGCACATATCGGTCTGCACGCCAATGGCCATGGGCACGCCGCCGGCGTTGCATTCACCCAGCGCCTCGGCCATCACCATGGAGTAGCTGAAGTCCAGGCCCATGCCACCAAACTCGGTGGGGTACTTGATGCCCAGCAAACCCAGGTCGCCCATCTTCTTGAACAACTGGTGGGCAGGGAACTGCCCCGCGGCCTCCCACGCGGGCAGATGGGGGTTGATTTCGTTGATGACAAACTTGCGCACCGTGTCAGAAATTTGTTCGTGTTCAGGGGTGAATTTCATGAGAGTCTTTCGTGCAAATGAGGGGTTTGAATGAAGTGAGCAGCGCGTCTACATACGGGCTACACCAAAGGTATTGGGGCGCAGCGTGCGTTTGTCTGCCTCGTCGGCCAGAGCCAGACACAAGCCCAGAATGCGGCGGGTGTCGCGCGGATCAATGATGCCGTCGTCCCACAGGCGGGCGGTGCCAAACAGGGCGGCAGACTCCTTGTCCAGCCGTTGGCGCAGACCATCAGACATGGCGGCCAGCGCTTCTTCATTGGCCTCCATACCCATGCGCTCAATCTTGGCGCGATTGACAATATCCATCACCTTGGCCGCCTGCGCGCCGCCCATCACCGCGGTGCGCGCGGTGGGCCACGCAAAGATGAAGCGTGGGTCAAACCCGCGACCACACATGCCGTAGTTGCCCGCACCATACGAGCCGCCCAGCACAAAGGTGAACTTGGGCACACGGGCGTTGGCCACCGCCTGAATCATCTTGGAGCCGTGCTTGATGGCGCCGCTGCGCTCAGCCACCGAACCCACCATGTAGCCAGTGGTGTTCTGCAAAAAGATCAGCGACGTGCCGCTCTGGTCACACAACTGGATGAACTGCGCCGCCTTGGTGGAGCCCGCCGGCTGAATCGGGCCGTTGTTGCCCAGAATGCCCACCAGGTGCCCCTGCACCCGGGCGTGACCGCACATCATCTCGGGTGCATAGCTGGCTTTGAACTCCAGAAAATCCGAGCCATCCACCAGCCGGGCAATGACCTCGCGCACGTCGTAGGGCTCGCGCTCGTCTGCGGGCACGATGCCCATCAACTCCTGCTCGTCATACAGAGGCGCGACATAAGCCGGGTCCGCAGGCGCGACATCCCATTTCAGCTTGTCCATCACTTCGCGCGCCATGCCGATGGCGTGGGCGTCGTCTTCGGTCAGGTATTCACCCAGGCCCGTAACCTGCGCGTGGGTTTCTGCACCACCCAGCTCATCCTCCGTGCAATCCTCGCCAATAGCGGCCTTGACCAGGGGCGGGCCCGCGAGAAAAATATTGGACCGCCCGCGCACCAAAATCACATAGTCGGACAAGCCCGGCAAATACGCGCCACCGGCTGTACTGGAGCCATGCACCACCGCGATTTGCGGCAGCCCCATGGCCGACATGCGTGCCTGATTGGCAAAACTGCGACCCCCTTCAATAAATATCTCGCTTTGGTACATGAGGTTGGCGCCACCGCTCTCCACCAGGGAGATCAGAGGCAGCTTGTTCTCCTGGGCAATTTGCTGGCCACGCAGGCCTTTTTTCAGGCCCATGGGAGCGACCGTGCCGCCTTTGACCGCACTGTCGTTGACGGAAATCACACAGCGCTTGCCCGCCACCACCCCGATGCCAATGATGGAGCCTCCGCCCAGCACCGACTTCTTGCCGTCGTCGTCGTGCATGTTGAGGCCCGCCAGACGGCTCAGCTCCAGGAATGGCGTGCCACGGTCCAACAGGCGCGCCACGCGTTCACGTGGCAGCAGCTGGTTGCGTTTCTCGAACTTGCTGCGTTTGGATTCGGATTCAGCGATAACAAGGCCTTCAAGCCGTTGCACCTCGGTGAGCAGGCCCTGCATACGCAGGACATTGGCGGCAAATGTGTCCGCCTTGGCGTTGATCTTGGAGCGAATAGCAGGCATCAGAACGGGTCCTCGCATTGAAGTTGCCGTATTAGAAGCGAGGGTTACGTTAACGTCAATCAAATGTCGCATAGGTGTTTATACTGAGAGTTACGTTACTGAAGGCTGATAGCATTCAGCCCCGTTGACGTGGCGAGTCCACCAGCATTGCGTTTAACCCCTAACTCAGAGGAATCTCACATGAACATCGAAGAATGCACCCAGACCATCCGTACCAAAGTGGGCGCTGACAGCGGCTTGGCAGCCACTCTGAAATTCGATTGCGGAACCGACGGCGTGATTCGCATCGACGGCGTATCCACCCCCAACACCGTGAGCAATGACAACATCGACTCCGACTGCACCGTGGGCATCACACTGGAAAACCTCAACGCTCTGTTGAGCGGCGACCTGGAGCCCACCACCGGCTTCATGGCGGGCAAGCTCAAGGTCTCTGGCGATATGGGTGTTGCCATGCGTCTACAGCGCGTGATCTGATGTCTGCAGCCGACGCGCAGGCCTTCGTCGACTCCCATCGCGACGAAGCGGCATCCGAACTCTTCGGCATCACCGAGCTATGTCGAGAGTTCGGGATCACCCTGCGCGCTTTGCGCTTCTATGAAGACAAAGGGCTGCTCGCACCCCGGCGCATCAATGGTGCGCGCGTGTACACACGGCGCGACCGTGCGCGGCTAGCGCTCATCCTGCGGGCCAAGGATATTGGTTCGTCTTTGGCCGAGATCAAACGTTACCTGGATTTGTATGGTGACCACGGCGAAGGCCGCGCGCAGCAGCTGACCTACGTGATTGACCGCACCGACACGGCCATTGCCGAACTGGAACAAAAACGCGCGCAGATTGATGAAACGCTGGCCGAATTGCGGGTCATCAACGCCAGCTGCCGCAAGCATCTGGAGACCAAGCAGCTATCGGAGAATGTCTAAAACAAAGACTACTTCAGCAGGGTAACGTCCGCGCGAATTGTCGAATACCTGGCCGACAATTCATTACTACCACTATCGGTTGTCCGAACGCAACCGAGATACCTTTGATACCTTCAACGCCGGATTCAAGGCGCTTCAACCGTGATCTTGACGGCACTGTACCAGGCAGCAAGATGGGTAATTTCCGAATCGGTGAGTTGTTTCGCAATCATGTTCATCACTTCGTTTTGCCGCTTGCCACTGCGGTAATTTCTCAATTGCTCGCTCAGATAAATTGACTGTTGCCCGGCCAGGTTCGGTGCATTCGGAAGCATGGCCAAACCGGTGGGGCCATGGCACAGGGCACACGCCACATCTGCCTTTGCCCGACCCTCAGCCACATCATCTGCAAAGGCGTTGAAAGCGGCGCAGACCAGGAAAATAGAAAATAGATTCTTCATAGTGGAACTGTAAAAATAAATGGGGCCCCTGAAAAAGGGGCCCCTGTATGGTTCAGCAACGGACTTCAGGCCCGTACTTCACCCCCGGATCAGTTGCCGCTATAGCTGATGCGATAGAGCGCGCCTGCATAGTCGTCCGAAACCAGAATCGAACCATCAGGCAGGTTGGCAACGTCTACCGGCCGTCCCAAAGCACGTTTCGTCGTCTTGTCCAGAAAGCCGTCGGCAAACACTTCTGCCGAGCCGGCATTTCCATCGGCCTTGATTGGCACGAAGTTGATCAGGTAGCCCGTTGGTACGGTGCTGTTCCAGGAGCCATGGGATGCCACAAACAGGCCACCCTGGTACTTCTTGGGAAACGCGGTTCCTGTGTAGTGGGTCAAACCGAGCTGGGCTTGGTGTGCAGGGAATTCCACTTGCGGGTAGATGGCACCTGCGGGTTCTTTCATGTCCTTCAGGTCAGGCGCGGCAGCTGAGCCTGCAACTTTGAAATGCCCGTTGTAATAGGGGAAGCCGAAGTGCTCTCCAGGCTTGGAGATTTTGTTCAGCTCGCCCGGAGGAATGCCATCGCCCAATCCGTCCACTTGATTGTCAGTGGCCCAAATATCGCCCTTTGGCCCGATAGAGAGGCCGGCGGGGTTGCGCATGCCCTTGGAGTAGACCATGCGACCGGTTCCGTCCAGACCGTTGTAACGCACGATGCCACCCATACCCAGTTCTTCGTACAGCGCCACTTTTTCTGCGGGTTGCACGTTATACGGTTGGCCCAGGTTCACAAAGATCTTGCCGTCTTTGTCCACCTTGCAGACACGACCGGTGTGGTTGAACGACTGCTCTTCAACAGGGATCAACTTGCCTTCAGGAACGATGACGCCGACAGCAACGTCCGGGCCTTCGTAGAAAAACTCAGCTGCGGGGAAGTGCAAGATGCGATTGGATTCTGCAACGATCAGGAAACCGTCGTTGGTGAAGCAAACGCCATTGGGGTTACTGAATTTGACGGATGGCGCAAAGGCCTTGACTTCGGTCGCTGCATCACCGTTGTTGCGGTTAGTTACAGCCCAGACATTCGTCTTGCGCGTGCCGACAAACAGCATATTGGTGGAGGGAGCAACCGCCATGTAGCGTGCATCAGGCACCACTGCGTACAGTTCAATCTTGAATCCATCTGGCAGTTTGATCTTTTTCAGATTGGCACGGATGGCATCGGCATTCTTACCCTCTTGCGGAATGGTAGGAATGACCATGTTCGTAGCCGTGTTTCCCATGCGCTGGAGAGTTGACAGGTTGGCGTCTTGGGCATAAGCCGACATGGCGCCCAAAGTTGCAACAGCTAAAGCGAGGGATGTGAGTTTGACCTGTTTCACGATATTTTCCTTGGTTGGATTGACAGCAGTTTTTTATGTCTCAAACAAACGCTGATGATTTGCCATAGACCTATGTCAATGTAGGGGCAAGGGTGCGTGAAGCGGCTAGGGGAAACCCTCGACGCGTCACGACAGGGACAGTAATACGCCATATATTTTTTCAATCTAATTTGAAAAAAAATTCAGTCCAGGCGAACCCGCTGTGGCGGCTGTCAATCAAGGCTTCAACGCTTTCCAGGCAGCTTCCATGAGCGTTAACGTAGCCTGTTCGACAGTACATGCGCGAGCACAGGCGTCCTCGATAAGTGCCCTGTTTCCATTGTCGAGTCCAAGTAGTTTCCCAACATCCTCGCCCCACTCTCCCAGCAGCAGGAACAGGCTATCCATTTTGGTGTCGCTCACAATCGGCCACTGTGCGCGGCCACTGCGCCTGTGGCATCGGTTTGACATCGGCAAGTGCTGCAGCACTGTGGAGCAAGAAGACAACGGCGAGGCAATGTAGTTTCATAACGGAATTTACTTGCTAAGGAATTGAAGGATGGTGGCGCTGAGGGTCCAATAAGATGCGCAGCAACGCTGTGCCCCGAAATTCCACCCGGAGTAGCCCGTAGAACTCAAGATGCAAACAGGGTAAACCCGAAGTACCACCTGCTTGGAGGCGCTCTGTTTGCGTCTATTTTCGCAAGCCAATATTGAATTAAATTCAATATCTTCAGCATTTGGTGAAAACCCTAAGCGCCGCTTGCGGTTGCGTAAGTTACTGCCCAGAATCAATGTCATTTCGGCGACATGAACATCACCAGTCGTGCACCATTCTCTCAAGCAATTATTCAAATCTTTAGGGAACATCATGCGCAAATCTTCTCAGTTTTCAAGTCTCAGGCCCTATCTGATAGTGGTGAGTTCCGTGGGGATTCCTGTCTTCGGACAGACACTCGATGAAGTGGTGATCTCTGCATCCCGCAACGCGCAACGCAGTTTTGATGCCCCTGCCGCCATCCGGTCAATTGACCGGGAAACCATTCAAGGCGCCGGACCGCAAGTGAGCCTGTCGGAATCACTGAACCGCGTACCGGGCCTGACTATTCTCGACAGGCAAAACTACGCGCAGGACCTGCAGGTCTCCATACGGGGGTTTGGCGCCCGTTCCGCCTTTGGTATCCGGGGTATCCGCTTGCTGGTTGACGGCATACCGGCAACCACACCCGATGGCCAGGGGCAAGGGTCGTCCATCAGTTTGACGTCGACTGATCACATCGAGGTGCTGCGCGGCCCGCTGGCGCAAATGTACGGAAACTCTTCGGGAGGCGTGATTCAAGCCTTCACCAAGGAAGCACCCGCAGAGCCGGAAATTGGATACCAGTATTACGTGGGGTCCTACGGAATGCACCGCGCGGACTACCAAGTTTCCGGACGGGCGGGAATATATGGATTGGTAGCGGACTACAGCACGCTCTCCATTGACGGCTACCGTGACAACAGCAAGACGGAACGCAAGCAGTTCAACGGAAAAATGAGTTTTGATGCCACCGAGCAATTGCACGTCAACGTCGCGGTCAACCAGTTCGACATGCCTCTGGCCGAAGACCCTTTGGGCCTGACCCGAGCACAACTGCAGGCCGATCCGTCGATGGCGGGCACCAATGCAGCAAAGTATTTTGTCCGCAAGATCGTTTTGCAAAATCAGATCGGAAGCTCAGCCACTTACAAAATTGACCAGGACCGGTCGGTAACCAGCCGCCTCTATTACGGCACACGCGACAACCTTCAGTACCAGGCGCCAACGGGAACTCCGGTCAATGGACTCTGGACAGGCCTCAACCGCAATTACTACGGAGCCGGGCTTCAGTACAACGAAAAAACAGTCTGGGGTGGTACTCCGATCGAATGGGCCGGCGGTTATGAGTTTGATCGCTCACGCGAGTTGCGCCAAGCAGGTGCCTCTCTGCTCGGCCAAAAAGCAACCACCACCCGAAGAGAAGACAACCAGTCCGAGAACAGCGACTTTTTCCTGCAGGGCACCGCTTTCGCTACAGACGTGGTGTCTATCGTGGCGGGCCTGCGTTACAGCACGGTCCGCTTTGCCAGTGAAGACTACTATCTGGCGGATGGCAGTGACGGGTCAGGAAATGCCACCTATACCTCCACCAACCCGGTTCTGGGGTTCACTTACCACGCCACAGATGACTTGAATCTGTATGCCAACTATGGCCAGGGCTTTGAAACCCCCACCCTCTCAGAGGTTGCCTATCGTGGAACCACCGTGCCCATTGCACAATTCAATCCCGGCCTGAATGCGTCTAAAAGCCAGCACTACGAGTTGGGTGTGAAATGGGTACCCAATCGGGAGTCGCGTGTGGATCTGGCACTCTTTCAAATCAACTCAACCGATGAAATCGTCGTTGCCGTAAATAATTTGGGTCAAACCGCCTACAAAAATGCACCCGGCACATCGCGCACCGGTTGGGAACTCTCCGGCAGCACACTTTTGTCACCGCGTCTAACGGCTAACCTGTCCGCCTCGATGATTGACGCCCAATATTCCCAATCATTCAACAACGTCACGTCAGGCAACAAGATTCCGGGCATCCCACAGTCATCCGTATTTTCGGAATTGGCCTGGACCAGTGAGCCCGCCAGCACGGGCAAAGGTGCACTCACCAACGGAACCCGCCTTGGCATTGAATTGGTTCAAGCGGGTCGCATTTATGCCAATGATACGAATACAGCCTCAGCAGACGGCCACACCGTCCTGAACCTTTCCGCCAGGCACCGTTGGGGCATTGGCAAGGGCGGCTTGACGCTTTACGGTCGAATCAACAACGTGTCCGACGAACGCTACATCGGCTCCGTCATCGTCAACCAAGCCAGCTCCCAGTTCTATGAATCGGGCTTGCCGAACAACTGGTCAGTGGGGCTCAGCCTGTCAGCGCCTATTTGAACCGGTGGCGACGCGACCACGCGTCAGCCAGTGAAAATTTGAATAAAAACCGGGGTTAGCCCCCATGCACACTGCGCGAGTAGCTATGTTTTGTATAGCAGAACAGAACAAAAAAAGTACGGTGGTAGCGCCGCTGGGGCATTGACCAGTGCGAATCACTAAGGGGATGCGGGATTGAATGGTGGGCCGTCACAGACTTGAACTGTGGACCAAAGGATTATGAGTCGCAGCTTTAAGGCATTTTCCAGTGTTGATTTGAGTAGTAAAATCTATATAAATCAACGAGTTACTAGATAAGAACTGGATAAGTGAACAGCCTAGGTGTTGATTGAAATTCGCCTAAATTAGGTAAAAGTGGCTACGCAGTGGCTACGCAGACTGGAATCAACATGGCACGACCCCGCAAAGATGCAGCGATTGACCTGAGCGAAGCGCACGAATTGACCGCCGGGTTAATTGACAGACTGACCTGCCGCACCGATATAAAGGCTCAAGCGTTCTTGCGTGACAGCAAAGCACCTGGCCTGCGTGTGCGTGTGTCCAATACTGGTGCGAAGTCGTTCGTGTTTGAGGCCAAACTAAACCGCCAGACCATCCGGCGCACTATTGGCGATGTGAAGGCGTGGACGATTGAGGCCGCCCGGACTGAGGCAAACCGACTGCGCGTTACTCTGGACGCTGGCACCGACCCTCGCGAAGTAGAGCGCCAGAAGGAGGCCGACAAGGCCGCAGCAAGTGCCGCCGCAGCCCGGCAGATTGCCGCCAACAGTGTTGCAGCCCTGACCGTGGGCGAAGTGTGGGCCGTTTACGTTGAAGAACGCCGACCACACTGGGGCGACTTGCACTATCGCGACCACATCCGCAAAGCCGCGCCCGGTGGTGAGTCATTCAAGCGTGGCACAGGCACCACCGTGGAGGGGCCGCTATATGCATTGATGGCGATCCCCCTGCGCGACCTTACAGCGCCAGTTATAGAGGCATGGGCCGCAAAGGAAGCCAAGACCCGCCCAACGTCAGCCCGCCTTGCGTGGCGCATGTTGAAGGTGTTTCTAGGCTGGTGCGAAGAACAACCCGCCTATGCCCACCTGATGCCAGCAAAGAACCCAGCCAAGACCAAAAAGAGCCGCGAATCATTAGGCAAAGCCGGGACCAAATCGGACTCACTGCAACGCGAACAGTTGACAGTTTGGTTTGACGCTGTGCAACAGATACAAAACCCAGTGATTGCCGCTTACCTGCAAACCCTGCTGCTCACTGGCGCAAGGCCGGGCGAAGTTATTACTCTGCGCTGGGAGGATATGAACACCCAATGGAAAGGTTTAACCATCCGCGACAAGGTAGAGGGTACTCGCGTTGTTCCACTCACGCCCTATGTCGCGCACCTGATAGCCGCCCTGCCCCGCCGCAATGAATGGGTGTTCGCTAGTGTTCGAAATCTGAAAATGGATGAACACAACATTGGACGCAGGGGAGCCAACGCATCGAAGAGTGGCAATGCACCAGTTATCCAAACTAGCTATACCGGCCATATCACAGAGCCAAACCATGCCCACACCGCCGCGTGTACCGTGTCTGGAATTGAAGGCCTGACCCTGCATGGCCTGCGCCGTTCGTTCAAGAGCCTGACCGAGTGGCTTGAGATACCCGCTGGCGTGGTGGCGCAACTGATGGGGCACAAACCCAGTGCGACCGCTGAAAAGCATTACACCGTTCGACCGCTGGACTTGCTGCGCGTGCACCATGAAAAGATTGAGGCGTGGATTTTGGAGCAGGCAGGGATTTCGTTTGACGCAAAGGCAGCGCCGGTTGCTTTGCGAGTAGTTCAAAGAGCGTAATATATTAGCCCCAGCTAGACCCGCTTCGAAAACGGGTTAAAAAGCCAGTCCTCCCCTGGCCTGCTGGGGCTTCTCGATTGGGAGTTGCACGGGAGGTGCCGACATGGGGACGTATGGCAAGGAAGTAGCCGAGGCAATCATCAATGGGCGCAATGATGATTTTAAAAGTGACGATGATGGCCTCTGGCCGAAAGAGGTTCCGATAGAGAACGCAGAGTTCGACAAGCTCTTAAACTGGACACCAACATGCGACCTGGACGGTGATGACGCAGCTGACCCATTGACTACGCCAGCCCTGCCGTACCCTTTCAATGACAGCCTGCTAGCAGCGTTCCTACTTGACGGACGTGGCTTTTTCGTTCGGGAGAAATATGGTGATTGGACTGATGGCCCAGACCAACAAGTGCTTGGCGAACTAGGGACCAAAGCCACGAAAGCGAGGCAAGCACTGAGAGGCGCGTTCGACGCTTACCGTGCTGCCGAATGCGCTGTTGGCTCCTATGACAGGACTTACTCCCAAAAGGCCAACGAACTTGAACAACAGTGTGGACCATGGCTTGATGCCCATGAAGCTCGACAACGGATTAGGAACGCGCATCGCGAGGCTGACGATTACGAAGCAGCATGGCGAAAGAAGATGGTGAATCAGCTTTTGACAGTGGAACAAGTGCCAGACGCACCAGCCGTGGTGATGGACCCAAACCAGACTGAGTCCGTGGGGGTTGGTGGCGATGCGAAGCCATTGCAACGAGGTGCCGCCCAAGACAACGCCATTCTGAGCGAAATTAGAAAGCAGGGATTTGACCCGCTGGAGCTGCCGGCAAATGTACCCGGTAAGCCGGGCGTAAAGTCCGCCACTCAAAAAGCACTCAAAGGCAACAAGCTATTCACTGGTTCAACTGTTTTTAATAAGGCATGGGAGCGCCTGACTAGGCAAAGCGACATTGTGATTAAAGCCTGAGGGGTATCCCCTAAATTGGGGGATACGGGGATACTTGCGGGGGAGGATGCATACCCGAAAACGATAGCGCCATGTTCAATAAACGCGAAAGCGACAACATGGAAGCTACTCAAAATCAAGCGCATTCAATCCCGAATGCATTAACCCTTGCGCACCTTGAAAAGAAGCCTTCGCAGTTTCAAGCACTGACCGAAGTCACCCGGCCAAACCTCACAACAGCCGAAGCTGCTTTTCACCTGAATCGCAAGCCACAAACTTTGCGGATTTGGGCGATGAACGATGGCATTCCCGGACTTCGCCCGAAGCGCATCCGAGGCCTGCTGGCCTGGTCAACGGCTGAAGTCAAGGCATTGGCCGGGGTGGCAGCATGAGCGCCGCACTTGCAACTCAAGCGACACAAATCGCCACGATGACCAGCATCGAAATTGCAGAGTTGACAGGCAAAGAACTCTCAAACGTCCATCGCGACATCCGGGTCATGCTCGATGACCTGGAAAAAGATGATTCAAATTTGAATCATCCCACTGAAGCCAAAGATGCACGTGGTTACACGGTTTGCTTCTACCTCGACCGAGAGTTGACCGAAACCCTTTTGACCGGATACAGCGCTTCAGCACGTCTGAAGGTCATCCGTCGCTGGCACGAGCTGGAAGCAAAAGATTTCAGCTTCAACCCGGCGACACTGACTCGCAGTGACATCCTGCGTTTGGCGCTGGAATCCGAAGAGAGCCGTATCAAGGCAGAAGCCGAACGCGACCAAGCCATTGCTACAAAGCATCTAATTGGCAGCAAGCGCGAGGCCACGGCAATGGCGACAGCAAGTGCCGCCAGCCGTGAGACTGCCAAACTCAAGATTCAGCTTGGCAAGACATCAAGTCACGCAACAGTGCGAGCGATTGAAAAAGCCCTTGGCCGTAAGTTTGGGTGGATGCTGCTCAAGAACTGGTGCGCTGCCAATGGTGTAGCACCTGAGACGGTACCCGACGAGCTATACGGTAGCGTCAAATCATGGCCTGCTGCCGCCTGGCTGGCCGCTTATGGCATCAACACCACCGCAGTGATGGGGCTGGCGTAATGGATGCCACAAAAGGCAACGGGCTGGACGCTGCAAACGACCAACCCGCCAAGATACTGACCAAACACGCTGCCGATTTTATCGCTGCTGCCGCCCGTTACGCAACCGTCAACGCCGGATTCAACATTCTGTTTTTGGTGCTTGTGCTGCAATTCGTGGCGATGGTCTGGGAGGTGCTGTGATGACAACACCCGAACAAATTCCGATGTTTGAAGGGCTACCATTCTGCCCACAGATGCCGCCGTCTGGCAGTGCCGCAAAGACCGCCCTTTATGACCTGCAGGCGCGTGACCTGACACAAATCGACTGGTTGCGTGAGCGCAAGGGCTGGAGGCTATCCGCCGCAGTGAAACTGCTTGGATACCTGGGCTGGGAGCCGCAGTCATTCATGATTCAGCACGCCGAATGGCCGAACGCTATTGCCAAATACAGTCTGCCGCTCAAAGCAAAGCAGGCCGCATATGCCATGCGAGGGGGTTCGCCATGCTGAATGGACACAACCCCGACCGCGCCCGTGATGCGCTTTACACGATACCGCCCGACCTGCCCCGTGATACCTGGGTGAAAACAGGCATGGCAGCCCATGCTGCCGGGTTGTCATTTGACGACTTCGACCAGTGGAGCGCACCCGCTGGCAACTACAACGCCCAATCCGCCCGTGCTACATGGCGAAGTTTCAAGACCGCGCCCGGTGGTGTTGGTGCTGGTGCATTGTTCGGCATGGCCCGCGACCACGGCTGGCAGGATGGAGCCGCCAGAATGGCGCCAGTGAAGCCAATGAGCCAGACTGAACCGCAACGTAAGCCCGCGCCCGGAATGAGCGCCCGCGAGGTTTTCGACCGCTGTCAGCCTGCAACGAATCTGCATGGCTACATTCTCAAAAAGCAAGGCACGCCAGACGGTTTGCGCGTGGTGTCTGATGGTGACCGCCTGACCATTGCCGGGCAGAACATGGCCGGATATCTGGCCGTGCCAGCCTATGCGCCAGATGGTGAAATTCAGAGCATTCAGTTCATACCGCCGAACAGTGGCAAAAAGCTGAACTTAACCGGCGCGAGCATGGCTGGGGCATCGTTCACGATGGGCACCGATGGCCCGCTGTACCTGTGCGAAGGTGTTGGGGCTGCGTGGAGCGCATGGCAGTCAACCGGACACCGCGCCGTGTGCTGCTTCGGCTGGGGCAACGTGGCGAAAATTGCCGCTGCACTTCGCCAGCGTGAGCCTGATGCAAAGATGGTTATTGCGCCGGACGTGGGCAAGGAAGCCGCCGCCGCTGAAATTGCCGCCCTGCATCATTGCGCCGTGGCAGAGATGCCCGAGGGCTGGCCGGACAACAGCGATTTGAACGACTTGTTCTGTTCGCCTGATGGTGGCTTTGATGTGGTGCAAGCCATGTTAGAGGTCGCGACTGAGCCGCCCAAGCCTGAACCCAAGGTTCACCCGCTGGCGTTATACGTTGACATCGATGGCACCGCAAAGCCGCCGCGCTGGGTGATACCTGGCTTTATCGGGCATGGTGTGACTGTTATCGCTGGGGCGCATGGCGTGGGCAAAACGACCGTGCTGCTACCGCTGGCGATGACCGCCGCCGGATTGCATGGCGATGACCTGCTGCCGCGCCAGTGGAGGCATGTTGTCTACGTGACCGAGGACGTGGAACAGGCCCGCCGCATCATGGCCGGGATAGTCGGTCATTCGAGGCTGGGCATTCACTTGGAAAAGGTACGGGAGCGCCTGCACATTGTGGAGGCCGTGCGACTTGACCCGGCATTTGTGGCGAGCGTGGGCAAGACCTACCGCGAACAGTTCACCCGTACCGTGGATGGCGTGGAGGTGCTGCCGCTGGTGGTGCTGGACACAAAGAGCGCCGTGCTGGCAATTGAAAACGAGAACGACAACAGCGAGGCCAGCGCAATGATGGCCGCATTGAAGCAAGGGTTTGACCGCCTGCCCGTTTGGCTTATCGGCCATGTTGCAAAAGCCAACCTGACCCGCAATGACGCACTGACCAGCCGAGGGGCAAGTGCCATTGAAGGTGATGCGAACCAGACCATGTTTCTGATTCGGGAGGGTGAGAGCCGCTATCTGGTGCAAGGTAAGACCCGGTTTGAGGCAAAGTGGCCAGAGCTTGAAATTACCAGCTTCACCGCGCAAACCGCTGAGCCGGATGAATTCGGCAACGTGGAAACCGTGCTGCTGCGCTGGGGCATTGCCGCACCTGCCCAACAAAGCCGCAAGGAAGCTGCAGAACAGGCCGCAGGGCAACAGCGCAAAGAGGACCAGGCAAGCCTGCGCCAAGACATACGAGACGCCGTGGAGGTGGCGTGGCTGGCAGGTTTTCCGTTGAACCGGGCGGGGGTGAAAGCCAAGGTTCACCGCAAGGCTTCGGACGTGGTGGCGATGCTGGAAAACCTGCTGTCTGAACAATGGCTGTCCGAGGTGATGGTGCCGACAAAAGAGCGCACCAACAACAAACGCTCTGCTTTTCTTGTGAGCCTGACAACAGAGGAGCATGAAGCCATTTTGTCTGGTGCTGGCCTGCCCGCTGACAAGTTGGCAATACCTGTAAGCTGGTGCAAGCAGGCGATTCCGTCCGTTCCCGCGCCAGAAGGTGACACCCTGGGAGTGATGGCATGAGTGCTATCAATTTCCGTCCGTTCCCATTCCGTTCGTTCCTTAAGGAAAATAGGTTGGGAACGGACGGAATCAATGAAATATTGATATCCGTCCTACCTGTTTCCGTTCATTCCCGGAATGCTGGGAACGGACGGGAACGGACGGGAACGGACGAAAGTTCAGGGAGCCATTGCAATGACTGAGCAATT
Organism: Rhodoferax sp. GT1R46; assembly: GCF_056521285.1. Classification (NCBI taxonomy): domain Bacteria; kingdom Pseudomonadati; phylum Pseudomonadota; class Betaproteobacteria; order Burkholderiales; family Comamonadaceae; genus Rhodoferax; species Rhodoferax sp. GT1R46. Next base: position 279 of record NZ_JBWMBC010000009.1, on the reverse strand, counting down.
CACCCCTGGCGCTGCTAACTGTCCCGGCGCTTGCGGGCAGTATGGCGGGCAGAGCTACCAGCTACAGGGTGGCGGTGTAACAGGTGCGTAACAGACCATGTAACAGCATGGGCTGAATTCCTGGGCTTGATGCGGATTGAGCAAGCTGCTGACAGTAATTCTGTAAGCGCGCGGCAAACCCATCTTGTTGGAGGCGGCAATAGTTGGGAGCATGGTGTCCACTTCAATAAGGTGGACACGTGCACACTTCAGTCATTCAATTACCCGGTGCTGGCCGGC
>NZ_JBWMBC010000008.1:0-227390 GCF_056521285.1 Rhodoferax sp. GT1R46 | reverse complement strand
GCGCAACAGCATGATTGGCGAGTTGCTGCCACATCGCTGGACGCCGCCAACCGCGTCACCCTGACTGTCACCACCACTGCAGGGCCGCGGTCAATATGGGTTTGCCGCGCGCTTACCGTCCAATTCGATTGCAACGACCTAGGCGAGTTCATTGCTGCGTTCAAAACACCAATGCGCGGGAAGCGTCACCTGTCAGTACAAGCCGCGCAATCTAGATGAATCAGGCGCAACTTTTCGCACGAGAAAGGCTCTCTCGAATGCTGGTATCCAAAGCTACAGTATTAGAAAGAGGCGAAAAAAGTATTAGAAAACGACTGCGTTTGCTATTGTTTTTGTAGCAAACTATCCAGTGCCGTTGCGGCTTCTGAGGCTTCTCAAAAAACGCCTTTGAGGCTGAGCGAAGGATTAACAGTCCGGCGCTCTACCAACTGAGCTATCGAGGAATGCAGCCTCAAATTATAACGTGATCTTTTCCAGTTTTTGCCCTGCAGAGCAAATTTTCAGTAATTGGCGCACTCAGGCCCGTGTTGGCGACGCGACGCCAAGCACTTTGTGCAGTTGCGGGCTGGTGGTGGTGTACTGAAGCAGAACTTTCTTGTCTGGTGCAATAAAAGGCATGGCGCCATAGGCCGCCAACACGCATTCGTGAAAACCACAGACGATCAGCTTTTTCTTGCCTGGATAAGTGTTGATGTCGCCTACCGCAAATATGCCGGGCGTGCTCGTTGAAAACGTTTCGGTGTCGACTTGCAACTGTTTGCGCGCAATGTCCAGGCCCCAGTCGGCAATAGCCCCGAGTTTGGGTGAAAGGCCCAAAAGCACCAGCAACGCATCTGCGGGGATTATTTTCTCGACGCCGTCGACCCCTGCGACCCTGGCGCCCGTCAATAGCCCGTTCGCCTCTTCAAAGCCGGTAATTTGTCCCACCTTGAATTGCATGTGTTGGGCATCGCACAAAGCACGCATGGTTGCCACGGTGAATGGATCGCCCTGCAGCACGTCGCGCCGGTGCAGCAGTGTGACGCTTCGGGCCTTGTGGGGATTGCCGTCCTGGTGCGCGGCACACAAGTGCAGCGCCCATTCCAGGGCGATGTCATCGCCTCCCACAATGATCAGGTTTTTGCCAGCGTAGTCAGCCGCATTGGTAACCCGGTAGTTCAGCTGCGTACCCTCGAACCGCTCCAGACCATCAATTTTCAGTGTGCGGGGTAAAAAGGCACCTACGCCAGCAGCGATGAATACGGTTTTTGTCAGAAATCGCGTGCCCATGCTGGTGTCGACTGCAAAACGCCCATCGGGCTGCTTTTGCACCGCAGTGACCTGCTGGCTGTAATGAAATGTGGCGCCAAAAGGCGCAATTTGCTGGAGCAGTCGATCAGTCAACTCACGGCCGGTGCAAACGGCAATGGCTGGAATGTCATAGATGGGCTTGTCCGGGTACAACTCGGCGCACTGTCCGCCAGCGTAGGGAAGTGCGTCGATGACGTGGGCCTTGACTTCCAGCAGCCCCAGCTGAAATACCTGGAACAATCCAACCGGCCCAGCGCCCACAACGACGGCATCGGTCTCGATAAGACCTTTCGGGGCGGTCACGTGCAAATGATCCGAACCTGACGACGAAATCAGCGGAGCAACTGTGACAGCTTGCCTGTCTTGTCTTTCCACTCCTCCGCTTCGGGCAGTGGTGCTTTGCGTTTGGTGATGCTCTTCCAGGTTGGAAGTTTGGCGAGATCGGCGTTGAGCTGGGTCATGTGGCGCTGATCGGCGGGCACATCTTCTTCGGCGTAGATGGCGTTGACAGGGCATTCAGGGATACACACCGCGCAATCAATGCACTCATCCGGATCGATGGTCAGGAAATTGGGGCCTTCGCGGAAGCAGTCCACAGGACAAACGTCGACGCAATCGGTGTACTTGCACTTGATGCAGGCTTCTGTGACGGTGTGGGTCATTTTGGTTTTATGTGCGGGGATGGATTTATCAAACCCTTGATTTTATTGGCTTTTGGTGCCCCGGCATGTCACAGGGGTACGCGGGGCAGCGAATACGGCGGTTCTTCTTGTTGCAGGTCAATTCAGAAGCAACGCGCCAGATGTCTTGTGGCTGGCGGTGTCCACCAGAATCAAGGCACCCAAAACGCGCGACTGGCTGTAGGGCAGGGCGGCAATCGGTTCTTGCAGGCTGAGCTCAATGTGGCCGATGGCGTTGGGCTCGATCTGGGTCGCATCATGCTCTTCCAGCGTATGGATGTCCAGGCTGTGCACGATGCGTTTGACCTTGGCCTTGATCCAGCGGTGGCCATGCAGCGCCCAGTACACGCGGCCTGCCACCAGAGGTTCGTCGTCCATCCAGGCGACGGTGGCCTTGATTTCGCGTGTCGTCTCGAAATGGCTGGGTGCATCGTTGGATGCCAGCAGCCAGTCCCCGCGAGACACGTCCACTTCACGGTCCAGCACAATGCCAGCGCTGTGGCCTGCAGTCACCTTGCCCGGTACGCGGATGTGGTTCAGCACCTGGGCCACGGTGGCCGTCTTGCCGCTGGGCAGGATAGAGATGGTCTGGCCCGGTTGAACCGTACCGGTGGACACACGGCCCCAGAAAATGCGGCGACCCTGGCTGGTGTCGCTGGATGCCGAGAATTTTTCGACCCATTGCACTGGAAAGGCGAAAGGCACATCCAGCTCGGGTGGTGTCACTGGCAGTTGTTCCAGAAGGGTCAACAGGCTGGGGCCTGTGTAGCCGCACCAACCTTCAGTGGCTTGCACCACGTTGTTGCCTTTGAGGGCCGAGATCGGCACGATGGCACTAACCTGAATACCCGCGTGGGCCGCAAACGCTTGCAGCGCCTCTCGGATCTTGTTGAACGCTGCGGTGGCATTGCCCTGGGTTTCTGGCTTGGCTTCGCTCTCCAGTGCATCGAGTTTGTTCACGGCAAACACAATGCCGGGGACGCGCAGCAGGTTTACCAGCAGCGAGTGGCGGCGGGTCTGGGGCAGCAGTTCGACCAGGCCGTCCACATTCCACTTCAGCTTGGTTGCGTCCACCAGCACCACGGCGGCGTGGGCGCTGCTGGCCGCGGTAACCATGTTGCGGGTGTACTGCTCGTGGCCGGGCGCGTCACCAATGATGAACTTGCGCGTGGGCGTCGCAAAGTAGCGGTAAGCCACGTCGATAGTGATGCCCTGTTCGCGCTCCGCGCTCAGACCGTCGGTGAACAAGGCCAGGTCGGCTTCGCCGCTTTTGGACACGTTGGCCAGCTGGTCGAGCATGACCGAGCGGCTGTCCACCAGCAGGCGGCCAATCAGGGTGCTTTTGCCGTCGTCCACAGAGCCGCAGGTGATGAAACGCAGGGCGGATTGGGTGTCGTTCAGGCCGCTAGCCCCCGTGGATGTTGCTGGAGCAGCTATTGATTTTGTAGCGGTCATCAGAAGTATCCGTCTTTCTTGCGTTTTTCCATGGAGGCTTCGGACGTCTTGTCGTCCATGCGGGTTGCACCGCGTTCGCTCACATCGGCTGATAGTGTCTCAATCACCACGTCACCCGCGTTGGCCGCCAGGCTTTCGACTGGGCAGGTGCAGGTGATGTCGCCCACGGTGCGAAAACGCACGTCGCGCGATTCCACGGTTTCGCCCGCTTTGGCAGGCGTCAGTTCGGTCACTGGCACCAGCAGGCCCTTGCGCTCCACGATGTCACGCTTGTGCGTGTAGTACAGCGATGGCAAAGCGATTTTTTCGCGCTCGATGTACTGCCACACGTCCAGCTCGGTCCAGTTGCTGATGGGGAACACGCGGAAGTGTTCGCCCGGCTGCAGGCGGGTGTTGAACAGCGTCCACAGCTCCGGGCGCTGGGCCTTGGGTTGCCATTGGCCGAAGCTGTCGCGGTGGCTGAAAATGCGTTCCTTGGCGCGGGCTTTTTCTTCGTCACGGCGGGCACCGCCAATCAGGGCGTCAAAGCGGAACTCGTCAATGGCCTCCAGCAGCGTGACCGACTGGTGCACATTGCGGCTCTCGCCGGGGTGGGCCAGGCGCACGGTGCCACGGGCCATCGAATCTTCCACGCTGCGCACAATCAGCTCAGCGCCCAGCTCTTTGGCGCGGGAGTCGCGAAAATCGGTCACTTCCTTGAAGTTATGGCCGGTGTCGATCATCAGGAGCGGGTAGGGAATGCGCCCCGTGCCGAAGGCTTTTTCAGCGCATTTCAGCATCACTAGCGAATCTTTTCCACCCGAGAACAGCAGGGTGGGGCGCTCAAACGCGGCGGCTACTTCGCGCAGGATGAAGATGGTTTCTTCTTCCAGTGCATCCAGGTGCTGGTTGCTCAGGTGGGTGAGCCGTTCCTGGTTGCTGAGGTGGTCATTTCGGGCGTTCATGCGGGTGCTTTCTGGGACTCGGTGGATGCTTTGACGTGCAGGCCGCACTCTTTGGCAGAGCCGCCTTCCAGCTCGGCTTCCCACCACCAGCGGCCGGAGCGGAAATCTTCTCCCAGGCTGATGGCGCGGGTGCAGGGCTCGCAGCCAATGCTGGGAAAAAACTGGTCGTGCAGCGGGTTGTAAGGCACCTTGTTGATGCTGATGTAGTGCCACACATCACCCCAGGTCCAGTTGGCCAGGGGGTTGAGTTTGATGCGTTGTTCCGAATGATCGATCAGCGGCACGTCTGCACGGGCGCCACTCTGCTCGCGGCGCAGGCCGGTGATCCAGGCCTTTTTGCCCTCCAGTGCGCGTGCCAGCGGCTCCATCTTGCGGATGTTGCAGCACTCCTTGCGCAGGGCAATACTTGTGTACATGGGGTCTTTGCCTTCGCGGGCCACAAATTGCACGACGGCCTCTTTGTTGGGCGTGAAAACGCTGACCGGCGCGCGCGACGTAGCCTTGAACTGGGTCAGAAGCGCCAGCGATTCAGCGTGCAGCCTGCCGGTCTCCAGCACAAAGATGCCGATGTTGAGGCCCTGGCTGTTGATCATGTGGCTGATCACCACGTCTTCTGCGCCCAGGCTGGACGCCTGGGTAACTTCAGGCGTTCCGCCTTGGTTCGGTGACGCGTATTGCACGGCGGCCTGCGCCAGCAGTGCGCGCGACTCGGCGACCTTGATGACGTATTCCCGTGAGGGGCGTGCGTTCAGTTCGATGGCGGCACCGGCGGGTGCGGCCTGAAAGAGAGGGGTGACACTCATGCGGCCTCCTTGTGGGCGGGTTGGGCGAAGGCGGGTTGCACCGTGACGGCATCCCCCTGGTAGAAACGGCTGTAGCGCTCAAACTGCGCCTGTGCGAAGGCCATGTTCTGGTCTGCGCGCAGCACCGCAGCATCAAAGCCGCTGCGCTGCATTTGTACCAGCTGGTCAATCAACACGTCGCCGGTGGCGCGAATTTCGCCCTTGAAGCCGAGCCGGCGGCGCAGCAAAAAGGCCTGGCTGAAAGCGCGGCCATCGGTGAACTTGGGAAAGTGCAGGTCAATCCGCTCCACACCCTCCAGCGTGAGGGTTCGAGGGTCTACATCATTGGCCACTTCAATGGCATTTTGGCCTGTGGCCCCCGTGGAACTTGCGTCAGTAGCTATCAATTTCATAGTTTTTTCTGCGTGGTCCATCTTAAGCTTCCTGCGCGTCGCGGGCGTAACCGGGCGCTTTGGGCAACACATGCAGGTCTTCATGCGGGTTGGCCAGGCGTGCGGAATTGGCGGCAGCCTTGAAGGTCTCAAAGCCCACACGCTTGAGCGTGTCGATGAAGGTTTCGTGGTCCACGCGGTTGAACCGGTAGGCGTCCAGCACTGCTTCAATTACCAAGGGAACTTCATGGGCTCCAAACGAGGGGCCGACTACTTTGCCGGGCACTGCAGGCCCACTCAGCGTCGATCCATCGGAGCCGCCCAGCGAAATCTGGTACCACTCCTTGCCGTCTTTGTCCACGCCCAGCACGCCGATGTGGCCGCTGTGGTGGTGTCCGCAGGAGTTGATGCAACCGCTGATGTGCAGGTCGATTTCGCCCAGGTCGTGCAGCTCGTCCATGTCTTGGTAGCGCTCGGTAATGGATGCTGCAATGGGAATGGAGCGGGCGTTGGCCAGTGCGCAGAAGTCACCGCCGGGGCAGGCAATCATGTCGGTCAGCAGGCGGATGTTGGAGCGTGCCAAACCAGCGTGGCTGGCAGCGACCCACAGGGCGGGCAGGTCCGACTCGCGCACCCAGGGCAACAGCAGGTTCTGGTCGTGCGTTACACGCACTTCACCGGCGCTGAACTCCTGCGCGAGGTCGGCTGCGGTGTCCAGCTGGTCGGCATCGGCGTCGCCGGGTGCCTGGCCCAAGCGTTTATAGGACAGGGTCACGCAGCGCAGGACCGGGTTCTTGTGGGCTGCGACGTTTTGCTTCAACCAGCGTGCGTAGTCGGTTTGACGGTCAGCGGGAATTGCTACTGTTTTGATAGCTGCTTGCGCACGTTCTGCAAGGGCCGGCGGCACAAATGATGCTGAAACGCGGTCCAGCTCGGCCTGGCTGATGGTGTGGGGAGCGCCGTCCACCGTCAGAATCTGCTGGTACTCGGCTTCGACTTCGTCGATGTAGCGTTGGCCTTCGGCCTTGACCAGAATCTTGATGCGCGCCTTGTACAGGTTGTCGCGCCGTCCCCAGCGGTTGTAGACACGCACCACGGCTTCCAGAAAATTCATGATCTGGTTCCAGGGCAAAAACGCGCGCACCACGGTGCCAATGATGGGCGTGCGGCCCATGCCGCCGCCCACCTGGACCCGAAAGCCCAGCTCGCCCGCTTCATTTTTTATCAGGTGCAGGCCCACGTCGTGCCAGCCGGTCGCGGCGCGGTCTTCTGTAGCACCGGTGATGGCAATCTTGAATTTGCGTGGCAGGAACGCGAACTCGGGGTGCAGCGTGCTCCACTGGCGCATGATTTCGGCAAATGGCCGTGGATCGGCAATTTCGTCTGCGGCAACGCCGGCGAGTTCGTCACTGGTGATGTTGCGAATGCAATTGCCGCTGGTCTGGATGCCATGCATGTTGACCGTGGCCAGCAGGTCCATCACGTCGGCGCTTTTCACCAGAGGAATCCAGTTGAACTGCACGTTCTGGCGGGTGGTGAAGTGGCCGTAGCCCACGGGCAAATGCGTGGTGCCCCAAGTGGCCTGGGTGCCAATGGCCGTGTCAAACACTTCTTTACCGGGGTGGTCGTATTCACGGGCAATGCGGGCGAGCACGCGCAACTGGGTGCTGGACAACTCGCCATACGGCACGGCCACGCGCAGCATGGGCGCGTAACGCTGGATGTACCAGCCGTTTTGCAGACGCAGGGGGCGGAAGTCGTCATCGCTCAGGGTGCCGGCCAGATTGCGTTCGAGCTGGTCGCGGTGTTGGGCAGCACGGTTCTGAATGAACTGGCGGTCAAAGTCAGTGTATTGGTACATTTTAAAGCGCGATTAATTTGAAGCCGGCATAGGCCAGCAGTGCGGACAACAGGGAGCGGATCACGCGTTCGGGGGTTTTGTCCATCAGGTGGGACCCGACCCAAATGCCGGGCAATGAGCCCACCAGCAGGCTGGCCAGCATGGGCCAGTCGACAGAGCCCATGGACGCGTGGCCAAAACCTGCCACCAACGTGAGTGGCACCGCATAGGCGATGTCAGCCGCAACAATGCGGGGCAATGGCAGCAGGGGGTACAAAATCATCAAAACGGTAACGCCAATGGCGCCCGCGCCCACCGAGGTCAGCGTGACCAGGGTACCAATGATGGCTCCGAACAGCAGCGGCAGGCTCCAGTGCCGGGGGCGGGCAGCAGCGGCCTCCTGGCCTTTACCAATACTCGTGGGCGCCATTCTCCCGCGCACTACTTTGTACAGCGTGGCGGCCGCCGTCAGCAGCAAGGCCAGGCCCAACGCGGTGGTCATGACTTTTTGGACGGCCGGGTTGGCCGCACCCACCGTGTGCAGCAGGTACAGGGTAATCAGCGAAGCCGGGATGCTTCCAGCTGACAGATTGAGCACCACCGGCCAGTCAATGCGTTTGGCACGGGCCAACTTGATGGTGCCCCCCATTTTGGTGAATGCAGCAAAGAGCAGGTCTGTGCCTACCGCCAAATAGGGTTTGATGTCAAAGAAGAAGATCAGGATGGGCGTCATCAGCGACCCGCCACCGACGCCCGTGAGGCCGACGATGGTGCCGACAAAAAAGCCCGCCAATACAAACGCTAGTTCATGCATGGTCACGACTGTAGGTGGCCGTGCATATATTGAAAACTACTTTTTCGCTATTTCCATATTCTCATGTTGAATATAGAGCGCATTGGCAGTTGTTGGATGCGGTGCGTCTCAGCCTGCCAGGCCCACATAGACCTCTTGCACGTCGTCATTGGCATCGATAGCGGCCAGAAAGCCTTCCACTTCTTCCAGGGCTTCCGGGCTCAGGCTTGCCGGATCAACCGGGTTTTTGGGCTTGTAGCCCAGCTTCATGGACAGAACATTGAACCCCTGGGCTGGCAGTGCGCGGCTGACCAGGTCCAGGTCAGCGGGATCGGTGAGAAACAGGGTGGTGCCTTCCTCCTCGCCCGGCTCCAGGTCCTGTGCGCCTGATTCGATGGCTGCCATTTCCGGGTCCGCGTCCTTGGTGAGCGGTGCGGCTTCGATCATGCCCAGATGGTCAAAATCCCACGCGACTGAGCCAGAGGTACCGAGTTGGCCCTTGCGGAACAGCACCCGCATTTCGGGTGCGGTGCGCTTGACGTTGTCAGTCAGGCATTCGACCATCACCGCCACCTGGTGGGGCGCAAAGCCTTCGTAAATGACGCGTTCAAAGTTGACGGGTTCATCCGTCAGTCCTGCGCCTTTCTTGATGGCGCGCTCCAGCGTTTCCCGGGGCATGGAGACCTTGCGGGCCTGCTCCACCACCAGGCGTAACCGGGCATTTTGAGCGGGGTCGGCGCCGTTGCGTGCGGCCAGCATGATGTCCTTGGCCAGCTTGCCGAATACTTTGCCCTTGGCATTGGCTGCCAGATCTTTGCCTTTTGCTTTCCACTGCGCGCCCATGTCGGATCTTCCTTAAGTTATGACGATTGAATGCGAGGTTATACACCCAGGCTATCGACGTGCCCAACAGAGTGGGGAATCAACCGCATTGACGGAACACGGACTGAAATGTCCGGCGGTCACAATGTCCGTCTGAAACGCCACGACATAATGAAACTTTACCGAACCGAGCGCCCAAAGCCACCCCTATGAGCATCCGAAAAGAGATCGACGGCCGGGCCATGGGCTTGATGCTGGTGTTGTCCATGGTATGGGGCCTCCAGCAGGTCGGGCTTAAGGCCACCGCATCGGACATTGCACCCCTGATGCTGATTGCCCTGCGCTCGGGCTTGGCAGCGTTGCTGGTCCTTCTGTTGATGGTGGTGCGACGCGAGAACCTGTCATTGCGCGATGGCACCTTGCGACCCGGGTTGATCGTCGGCTTTTTGTTTGCACTGGAATACCTGCTGGTGGGGGAAGGCCTGAGGCACACCAGTGCGGCGCACATCGTGGTCTTTCTTTATACGGCGCCCATCTTTGCCGCGCTGGGTTTGAACAAAAAGCTGCGTTCAGAGAAGCTTCAACCCGTGCAATGGGTTGGAATCACGCTGGCCTTCTCTGGAATTGCAGTGGCGTTCTTTGGCCACAAGCAGACGGTCGCAAGCGATGCCAACAGCGTGTTGTTGGGGGACATTCTCGGCCTGCTGGCCGGTGCGGCGTGGGGCGCGACGACCGTTGTCGTACGGACCTCGGTTCTGGCGAACGCACCGGCAACCAAGACACTGCTCTACCAGTTGGTGGGCGCCTTTTTTTTACTTTTGATCGCGGCCATTGGTTTGGGGCAAACCGGGTTCAAGCACACGCCCATGGTCTGGAGCAATCTGGCGTTTCAGGTGGTGGTGGTGTCGTTTGCCAGCTTTCTCGTCTGGTTTTGGTTGCTCAGGCAATACGTTGCATCGCAGCTGGGGGTGTTTTCATTCATGACACCCTTGTTTGGCGTTGCGTTTGGGGTTTGGCTTTTGAATGAGCCCATGGAACCTGGCTTTGTGGGTGGGGCTGCACTGGTGCTGCTGGGCATCCTATTGGTGAGCGGCCACGGCTGGCTGAAGAAAATGCTGGTCGGCTGGGCTTAGTCCTATTGCAGCCAGTCCGACATCAGCGTCGCCTCAAACAGTTCCAGGCAACCCGCTGCATTCACCGCCATACAGACATCGGTCAATGGCAGATGCGGGCCCCAGCCGGCCTGCGGGTAGTCAATGTAAGCGCGGCGATTGAGCATGGTTTGTCCCTGGGCAATGCCTTCAGTCACCACACGGACGCAACCTCTTTCAAGCGTAAATAGTCCGGGACTCACCAGATAGATGAACGCCAGCAGGTCATGCGCAAAGCAACCCGGCTTGAGTGCCAGATGTTTATGCAGGCCACTGTAGAAAGTGGAATAGAAGGCTACCGCGTGGTGCAGCGTGTCGGTCGCCATATGGCGGTGGTGTTCGGCAATTTTCTTGAATAGGGCCAACTCGGTTACGACCCGGTGCGTGACGTCCAGGCCGACCATGGTGAGCTTCCAGTTTGCAGAAAAAACCCGGTCTGCAGCGTGGGGATCATTCCAGATGTTGGCTTCAGCCACGGGTGACACGTTGCCGGGCTCCGCGACGGTACCGCCCATGATGATGACCTCCCGCAAAAGCGCCGGAAGGTTGGGTTCCAGCATGAGCGCCAGGCTCAGGTTGCCCAGCGGACCAACAGCCACCAACGTGATCTCTCCCGGCTGCGCACGCGCCATGTCAACAATGAATTGCGCGGACGAGCGTGGGTCCAGCTGGTTGCCCGTGGCCACACGCGCTGTCAAATTGCCAAGGCCATCTGCGCCATGAATGAAATCCGGCGGTGCCTCGCCGGGTTTGACCCACGGGGTTGCCACGCCTTGGGTGATCGGGACCTCGCGGCCTGCGATCGCCGTCAGGTAGAGCGCATTCGTGGCGGCCTGTTCTACCGATACATTGCCAAAGGTGGTGGTAATGCCAACCACCTCAATGCCGGGGTGCGCCAGCGCGAAATACAGGGCCATGGCGTCGTCAACGCCGGGGTCTGTGTCATAAATAACTTTGCGGGGCAGTGTTGTTCTCATGGGTGCGCAGGTTGTTGGGATAGGAAGCGGGCTACCTCGGCCGCTTGCGGAATGCTGGACTGAGCGCCCGGGCGGGTGCATGTGAGTGCGGCAGCGGCACTGGCCTGTCGCAGAGCGATTGGCAAGTTGGCGCCCTGGCTAAGGGCGGCCACGAGCGCCCCACAAAACGTATCGCCAGCGGCGGTGGTGTCGATAGCGGTCACCGCAAATGCGGGTTGCTGATATAAGAACCCCTGACTGCGCGCCAGACAGCCTTCACGACCCAGCGTTACCACCACGGTGGGCACCGAAACACTTTGCAGGCAGTGGCTGACCGAGCCCGATTGGCCAGACACCGTGGCCAGCTCCCCCTCGTTGACCACCAGAATATCGATAAGCGAGAGCAGATCTGCCGGCAGGGCTTGGGCGGGCGCGGCGTTGAGGACTACGGTGATGCCCATTGCTTGGGCAGCACGGGCATAGGCCATGACGGTCGGTACCGGCGTCTCCAATTGCAGCAAGATGTGGCTGAAACCTTCAAGTGGTGGCAAATGTTCGGGTTGCAGGCAGAGATTGGCTCCTGGGGCGACCGTGATGGCGTTCTCCGCATCATCTGAGACACAAATGAAGGCGCAGCCGGTGGGCTGCTCCGCGACGTGAACCGCGTGAAGTTGCACCCCCGCGTCTTTCAGCGATGCTTCAAGCGGCACTGCATAGGCATCTCTGCCCAGTGCCGCAAGCATATGGGTGTCTGCGCCACCCGCGCGTGATGCGGCCACGGCCTGATTGGCACCCTTGCCCCCTGGAAAAGTGTTGAAGTCGCTGCCCAGCACCGTTTCTCCTGGGCTGGGAATGTGCGGCGCCCGAACCACAAAGTCCAGGTTCGCTGAGCCTGCCACCAGTATCATGAAGTCCTCCGTCGGTCTATCCATACACCCAACCATCTAGGGCTCTGATTGTGTCTTGTAAAACTGTTGTAGTGGTCGGTGGCGCGAATATGGATATCGTTGCGAGTACCAACTCCACGCTTGCCATGGCTGACTCCACGCCCGGGCATATTGCGTGCGCAGCCGGCGGTGTCGCTCGAAACGTTGCAGAGAACCTGGCGCGCATGGGTGATGTTGTGCACCTGATCAGTGCGGTCGGTGACGACGTGTTTGGCAGAAGCCTGCTGAATGCAACGTCGCAGGCAGGCGTGCATGTGAACGCCGTACATGTCATGCCCCAGGAACGCACTGCCACTTATCTGTCGGTTCACGGTGCCGATGGTGACATGGCCCTGGCGGTCAACGACATGGCCATACTGGAGCGCATGACCCCCGAAGTTTTGCAGGGCCATCGGGGTCTTTTTGCGCTTGCCGCTTGCACGGTCCTGGACAGCAATCTGTCCAGTGCGGCACTGGAGTGGCTATTTGATACCCGCTCCAAGGTCCCATTTTTTGTGGATGGCGTGTCAGTGGTCAAGTGCATGAAGCTGGCCCCATGGATCTCGCAGATTCACACGTTGAAAGTGAATCGGCTGGAAGCAGCAGCCCTCAGTGGCTTGCCCGTGAAGACCCCTGCAGACGCGGTGACCGCCGCACAGCGGCTTCACCAGATGGGGGTCACAAATGTCGTGGTGAGCCTGGGGGATCAAGGGGTGTGCTGGTGTGATGCACAGGGAGCCGGTGGTCATTGGACTGCCGGTCAGGTGCCCGTGGTCAACACGTCAGGCGCGGGTGATGCTCTGCTGGCAGGCCTGGTGCATGCCTATCTGTGTGATTTGCCATTGGCAACCGCGGTGAAATTCGCCATGGCGTGCGCGGAACTGACACTATCCAGTACATTCGCCAATGCACCGGAGCTGTCGCTTCGAGCCATAGACGCCCGTTTGACTGCGGGTGCTTTACCAGTCTGAAATTTTTCAATCCATGCCTCAACTTCCCTTTCTGGATATTGCTCCTGAAGTCGTCCACGCACTGAACACCGGTTTACCAGTGGTGGCACTGGAATCCACCATTATTTCGCATGGCATGCCTTATCCCCAAAATGTGGCAGCCGCCATGCAGGTTGAAGCCGAGGTGCGAGTGCAGGGGGCAGTGCCCGCAACCATTGCCATCGTCAATGGGCGGTTGAAGGCCGGATTGTCAGCACAGGAGATCGAGTCCCTTGGGCGTAGCGGACGTGAGGCGGTCAAGGTCAGCCGTCGGGATATTCCGTTCATCGTGGCAGCAGGCAAGACGGGCGCAACCACTGTAGCGTCCACCATGATCATTGCCGCCATGGCGGGCATTCGCATTTTTGCCACCGGTGGTATCGGCGGCGTACACCGCGGTGCCGAGCACAGTTTTGATATTTCGGCGGATTTGCAGGAGTTGGCCACTACGCCTGTCGCAGTAGTGTGCGCGGGCGCCAAGTCAATTCTCGACTTGCGCCTGACGCTGGAGTATCTGGAGACCCATGGGGTGCCCGTGGTGGGCTATCAGACCCATTCTTTGCCCGCGTTTTTCACGCGGGAAAGTGGATTTCCCGTGGATTACCGCATAGACACTTCCGTCGAAATTGCAAATGTTTTGCATGCCAAATGGTCCATGGGGCTAAAGGGTGGCATGGTGATTGCTAACCCGATACCGGAGGCCTTCGCGATGCCGCGTGCGCGCATAGATCAAGCCATTGAGCAGGCCTTGCGTGATGCGCAGGTCCTAAAGGTTGGCGGCAAGGAGTCGACCCCTTTTTTGCTGGCCCGGGTGAGTGAGTTGACGGGGGGCGATAGTCTGGCAGCGAATATTCAGCTGGTTCTGAACAACGCAAGGCTGGCGGCAGCGATCGGTGCCGACCTGGTTGCCCTTGGGGCTTTGGTATCGCAGGGATAGGGAAACACCCTGATTGCAGGGGTGACCGCAGCGAAGTAACCTGATTTGATTCATTAACCACAAGAGTACAGAGAGAGAAACCATGAAATTCAATAACACTGCGCGTTTGGGCCTCTTGGCGGCGGCTTTGGTCGCTACTTTTCAGGTCATGGCTGAGCCGGCGATTGTTTACGACATGGGGGGGAAATTTGACAAGTCGTTCAATGAAGCCGCCTACAACGGCATGGAAAAATGGAAGAAGGAGACCGGCAAGCAGTACTTTGAGTTCGAGATCTCCAGCGAATCGCAGCGCGAGCAGGCTATTCGCCGCATGGCGGAGCGTGGTGCCAGCCCGATCATTGGCATTGGTTTTAGTCAGGCTTCGAGCATCGAGAAAATTGCCAAGGAGTTTCCCAAGCTTCAGTTCGCCATTGTTGACATGGTGGTTGACTTGCCCAACGTGCAGTCAGTGGTATTCAAGGAGCAAGAAGGCAGCTTTTTGGTAGGCGCCATGGCGTCCCTTGCCAGCAAGACCGGCAAAGTCGGATTTGTTGGCGGTATGGACATTCCGCTGATCCGCAAGTTTGAATGTGGTTACGAACAAGGTGCCAAGTTTGCCAACCCGAAGGCCCAGGTCTTTCAAAACATGACCGGCACCACGGGCGCTGCCTGGAACGACCCCGCGCGTGGTGGTGAACTCGCCAGAGCACAGTTCGCCAAGGGTGCTGACGTGGTATTTGCTGCGGCCGGGGGTACAGGGGTAGGCGTGTACCAGGCAGCCAAAGACAGTGGCAAGTTGGCGATTGGTGTCGACAGCAACCAGAATCACCTGCAACCCGGCACGATGCTTACCTCCATGCTCAAGCGAGTGGATGTTGCGGTTTACAACGTGGCCAAAGGGCACAAATCGGGCCTCTCCGTATTGGGCCTGAAGGAAGGCGGCGTGGACTACGCCATGGATGCCAACAACGAAAAGCTGGTAACAGCCGACATGAAGAAAAAGATTGAATCCGCCAAGGCAGACATCATCAGCGGCAAAATAAAAGTAGCCGATTACATGGCCGACAACGCCTGCAAGTACTGATGCCAGTCGCTTCCGGTCAAGCACACCTTGCGGTGCGCATGACCGGCATCAACAAGCGTTTTGGGGCGGTGGCTGCGAACGCCGAAGTGAGTTTGTCCGTGCAGGCAGGCACGGTGCATGGCATCGTGGGTGAAAATGGTGCAGGCAAAAGCACGCTTATGTCGGTTTTGTATGGCTTTTACCAGGCCGACAGTGGGTCCATTGAAGTGTTTGGCCAACCCGCAACCATTCGCAACGCGGATGAGGCCATTGCCTTGGGCATTGGCATGGTGCACCAGCACTTTATGCTTGTAGACACCTTGACCGTTCTGGAAAACGTCATGCTGGGGGCGGAGCCGCACTGGTTGCTTCTGCGCGCAGAAGCGCAAGTGCGCACCAAGCTCCAGGCGCTGATGGAGTCTACGGGCCTGCGCGTCAAACTGGACGCCTTGGTGGCCAATCTTCCCGTAGGCGACCGGCAGCGGCTGGAGATTCTCAAGGCGCTGTACCGCGGTGCCAAAATTCTGATTCTGGATGAACCCACTGCAGTCCTGACACCTCAGGAAACCGAGCACCTGTTCGATGTCTTGCGGTTGCTGCGCCAGCAGGGGACAACGATTCTGATGATTACCCACAAGCTCAAGGAGGTGATGCGTCTGTGCGACAACGTCACCGTCATGCGTACGGGTCGCATTGTGCAAGAGCTGCCGATAGCCGGTGCATCCATTGAGGGGTTGGCAGAAGTGATGGTGGGGCGCAAGGTCCACATGGGGCGGGTTGACGAAGACACCAAGCCACCGGGTGACGTGCTTCTGCAGGCCAAGGGAATCATGGTGCGGGACTCCCTGAATGTGATGCGGCTCAATGGCGTGAATCTCGCATTGCGTGCCGGTGAGATCGTGGGCGTTGCAGGTGTTTCAGGCAATGGTCAAAGCGAGTTGCTGGATGTGCTTTCGGGCCTATTGAAGCCCACGGAAGGGACGATGCAGTTGGGAGGCCATTCGTTTGGAGCTGATGAGTGGCTTGATCCGCAGACGGCCCGCGAGCTGGGTCTGGCACATGTACCGGAAGACCGCCATTCGCGCGCGCTGGTGATGGAGTTTGTTGCCTGGGAATCAGTCGCTCTGGGTTATGACGGGCTCGCCCAGTATTCCAGAATGGGTTGGATGGACCATGACCGGATGCGCCAGGCGACGGTGGACCTGATGGAGCGTTTTGACGTGCGTCCGCGCGACCCGGAGCTACTCTGTAGCAATTTCTCTGGTGGTAATCAGCAAAAACTGGTTCTGGCGCGTGAACTGGGGCAAATGCCCAAAGTGCTTCTGGTGGGGCAACCTACCCGCGGAGTCGACATCGGCGCCATTGAGTTCATCTATTCCCAATTGCGCGCCATGCGCGACGCGGGTTGCGCCGTGCTGGTAGTGTCGAGCGAGCTGGACGAAATACTGGCCTTGTCAAACCGGGTGATTGTGATGAATCAGGGGCGCGTGACGGGCGAACTTCCCATAGGTGAATGCACGGAAGCAGGGCTTGGGCTCTTGATGGTTGGGGAGACAGGATGAGCGCGCCAGCGGTATTGCCCCGCTGGGCTGATCTGGTTGTGCTGCCCACTGTATGTCTGGGAGTGGCGCTTCTGGCCGCGGCGGGTGTGGTTGCCTTGGTCGGCCAGCACCCCATGGAAGTCATAAACGCCTTGGTTCGCGGCGCCTTTGGATCAGCCCGGGGTTTTAGTTACACCCTTTATTACGCCACGACTTTCGTGTTTACCGGACTCGCCGTGGCGGTTGCCTATCACTGCGGGCTTTTCAATATTGGCGGGGAGGGGCAGGCCATATTGGGTGGGTTGGGTACCGGGCTCGTTGCGCTGTGGTTTTCGGCGTTTTTACCGGCCTGGATCATGCTTCCGTTGATGCTGATTTCCAGCGCATTGTTCGGTATGGCGTGGGCGGCGGTGCCGGCCTATTTGCAGGCTTATCGCGGCAGTCATGTAGTGATTACGACCATCATGTTCAATTTTATTGCCAGCACACTTTTGGTGTATCTGCTAGTCAATCACCTTCGACCGGCCAGCACCATGGCGGTCGAGAGCCTGCCGTTCAGCCCGTCTGCCAAGCTGCCGGGCATGCATGAAGCATTGGCCTGGATCGGAATTGCATGGCCTGCATCCCCTTTGAATTTAAGTGTGTTGCTGGCTTTGTTCGCTGCGGTGGGCGTGTACCTGTTCTTGTGGCGAACGCGGGGTGGCTACCACTTGCGCGCAGTGGGTTCCAGTCCGGGTGCTGCGGAATACGCGGGAATCAGCGGGCGGCGCCAGATCATGGTTGCGATGGCTATTTCCGGTGCATTGGCTGGCATGGTCGGTATGAACGAGATCGCCGGGGTCAATGGCAAGCTCTTGCTCGAATTTGTGAGTGGGGCAGGGTTTACCGGCATTGCCGTGGCCTTGATGGGGCGCAACCACCCGGTGGGCATTGTCTTGGCGAGCATCCTGTTTGGCGCGCTATTCCAGGGGGGGGCCGAGGTGGCTTTCGAAGTGCGGGGATTCAGTCGCGACATGGTGGTGATGTTGCAGGGTTTTATCGTGCTGTTTTCCGGAGCGATGGCTTACGTCATTGCCCCTATGGTGGCATGGGTGCTGGCGCTATTCAAGAGACAAGGTGCGATCAATGGATGAAACGCTGATTGGTACCATGCTGGCGTCCACGTTGCGCCTGTCAACTCCGCTTATTTTTTGTGCATTGGCGGGCCTGTTGTCCGAGCGTTCTGGCGTGGTAGACATTGGCCTGGAAGGCAAGATGCTGTTCGCCGCTTTTGCAGCTGGCGCTGCCGGGGCGATGTTTGGCTCCACTACGCTTGCATTGATGGCTGCCATGGCCGTTGCTACGGCGCTGTCATGGATGCATGGGCTGGCCTGCGTCAGCCACCGCGGGGACCAGGTGGTCTCGGGTGTCGCGATCAACATCATCGCCGCAGGGTTGACCGTGGTGTTGGGCATTGCCTGGTTTTCGCAGGGCGGGCAAACACCACCGGTGGCTGCTGATGTGCGCATTCAACCGCTGTTTTTGAACGCGGTAGTGGCCATGCGTACTGTTCCGCTGGTGGGAACGATCGTGGGGGAGGGGCTGTTGAGTCACAACGCCATGGTTTATCTAGCGCTACTGCTGGTGCCCGCAGTGTGGTGGCTGCTGTTTCGCACGCGTTTTGGCCTTCGCCTTCGCGCGGTGGGAGAGAACCCGCAGATGGTGGATGCAGCGGGTGTTTCGGTTGCAAGGCTTCGATACACGGCTCTCACCTTGAACGGCATGCTGTGCGGTCTGGCGGGAAGCTATCTGGTCCTTGCCCAAGGCGCCAGCTTTTCTCCGAACATGACGGCCGGGCGGGGCTTCATGGCGCTGGCTGCGCTCATCTTTGGCCGCTGGCACCCTGTGAGCGCGTTATGGGCCTGTTTGCTCTTTGGCCTGCTGGACGCTGCTGCCATTCGCTTGCAGGGCGTGCACCTGCCAGGGATTGGCGAAGTCCCGGTGCAGGTGATTCAGGCATTGCCCTATGTACTGACCGTGGTGCTGCTCGCCGGTTTTATTGGCAAGGCCGTGGCACCGCAGGCATTGGGCCATCCGTATGTGAAGGAGCGTTAGGCAGGACTGGCAACAAAACGCTGCTAGAGTGCAGGCCCATGGAGAATGTATGAAGAAATTGGTGATGACGTTGGTAGCGGCGGTGTCGTTGGGCGCAATGGCCGAGAGCAAACCGATAAAAATTGGCGAAATCAACAGCTACTCCAGCATGCCCCAGTTCACCACGCCTTATCGGCAGGGCTGGCAGCTGGCAGTTGAAGAGATCAATGCCGCTGGTGGTTTGCTGGGCCGCAAGGTAGAGGTTGTGGCGCGAGACGACGCGGGCAAGCCCGAAGAAGCGCTTCGCCATGCGATTGAGCTCACATCCAATGAAAAGGTCGATGTATTGGCGGGAGGATTCCTGTCCAATGTGGGTTTGGCGCTGGCGGATCACGCCGCCAAGAACAAGCGCTTGTTCATAGCCAGTGAGCCTTTGACGGATGCCATTGTTTGGGACAAGGGCAACCGTTACACCTTCCGTTTGCGCCCCAGCACCTACATGCAGGCGGCCATGCTGGTCGAAGAGGCGGCCAAGCTGCCTGCCAAACGCTGGGCCACGATTGCTCCCAATTACGAATATGGTCAAAGCGCGGTCGCCAGCTTCAAGGCGCTATTGCAGGCGCGCCGCCCGGATGTGGAGTTTGTTGCGGAGCAGTGGCCCGCCCTGGGCAAACTGGATGCAGGCACCACCTTGCAGGCGGTGATGCAGGCACGCCCCGATGCTATTTTCAACGTGACCTTTGGTGCTGATCTGGCCAAACTGGTGCGGGAAGGCAATCAGCGCAATGTGTTTCCCAAGACGCCGGTGGTGTCCTTACTATCGGGCGAGCCCGAGTATCTGGACGTGCTGAAGGACGAGACCCCCAAGGGCTGGATCGTTACCGGCTACCCCTGGGACCAGATTGACACCCAAGAGCATGCGTCTTTTGCAGCCAACTACTACAAGAAGTTCAACGAAAACCCCAAGGTGGGCTCGGTCGTGGGTTACGCCACGATGCAGGCTATTTTTGCCGCTATCAACAAGGCCAAAAGTACGGACAACGAAAAACTGGTGGCCACCATGCGCGGGCTGAAGTTTGTGACGCCGTTTGGTCCGGCCGAGTTTCGCGCCATTGACCAGCAGTCCACGATGGGCGCCTTTGTGGGCAAGCTGGATCTGCGTGGCCAGAAGGGCACCATGGTGCAGTGGCGCTATGCCGATGGCAAGAATTATCAGCCGACAGACGCCTACGTGCGCAGTCGCCGTCCGGTGGCCGCAAGCCAGTAGGCAGGGAGCCCATGAAATCCAATGTATGGGTCAAAGTAGTGGGATTCAGCGATGTTGAAAGACACTCGCTCAACACGCTTTTTCGCCTGTCATTTCGCCGGTCACCGTCCTACAGCTTGTGGACTCCAGAGGTGGCATCCCCTGCGCATGTGGCCTTGATCGATGTGGACAGCTATGAAGCCGGGATGGAGCTGGCCTCACCCAGTCTGAATCCCAACCTGAAGATCATCTCTGTCGGAGCCCAATCGCCTGCCAAGGCGTGGCGGTCGTTTCAGCGTCCGGTCGACTGGAACGCGCTGGTTCAGGTACTTGATGGCTTATTTGCCTCTCAGGCAGAGGTGGACATTGATCTTGGCTGGGATGAGCTCCAGGACAAAATTGTGCCCCCTGGCGTGAAGGTTTCGCTCGTGGTGGGAATGGCACGCGACGAGCGACTTTATCTTCGCACCCGCCTGGCCCTGGCCGGTTTGACGGATCTGGATGAGTCCGAGAGCGTTGCACAGGCGGTCACACGCATTTCGCACCGCCACTACGATCTGGTCGTCGTCAGCCTGGAGTTGAAGGACGCCGACCCCTGGGCGCTGGTGCGCACACTCAAGGGCCTGCTGGCTCCGCCCCACGCGGTGATTGTGGTCACTGCCATGCCGTCCTGGACTGCAATGGAGCAAGCGGAACGGTTGGGCTGCACGGGTCTGCTGGAGATTCCCTTCAACCCACGCCAGGTGCTGGGCCTGCTTCAAAAAGTTTGAGAATCGGCGTGGGTCGTGGGCCCCGCTGCGCGCTTGCGGCGTACGCGGTTGGCGTCCAGGCTACGTGACAGGCTGAACTCCACTGGCAAGGGCTCGGCGCCCAGGCGCGCCACCAGCAGTTCGGCGCACAGCGCTGAAAAACTCAATCCCCGTGACCCCATGCCGACGCAGAGCCACAGACCGGGGCACGATGCAATGTCAATGGGGCCGACCAAGGGGAGGCGATCGTGGGTGACGCAACGCGTGGCAGACCACAGTGACACGGGTCCGCGGTCAAGCGTTTGTGCCAGTTCGGCACCCCCTTCGGGCAGCAGGTGCTGCAGGCGCTCCATGTTGGCCGCATGCTGCGCCCAGATGTCGGCCGCAGCCACGGCGTCAACCTCGAACGTGGAGCCTGCAAACCACTGCTCACCGCTGGCCGTGGGTACGTGGGGAATGAAACAACCATTGCCGTTCACCGGTGTGCTTGGCAAATCGGGAAGGATCTCGACGTACGTGCCATGGCTCAGCGTGCCATGAACTGCCTGCAAAGCAACCAGTTTGTCTTGCAGGTCTGACCCTGCGCGGTGGTCCGGGCCCAAGCGATTCAGCAGTGGAGCGCAGCCTACCGCGTTGGCCACAATGACCACTTCAAACCGACCCAACTCCAAACCTTGCGGGTCGTGCAGCAGCCAAAGACCGCCCGTGTGGCTGAGCCGGTGGACTTTGGTTTGCCCGACAAAGCGGACACCTGGTTGGGCCAACCAGGCCTGCACCATCGGTGCCGGCTTGATCCAGGCCGCTTCCGGGTGCCAAAGGGGTGGGGCGGTGTCCCGGCGTTCCATGACGCCGGTGGGATCCCAGTCCTGCCCTTGCACCAGAAAGCGCCTGGCATGTTCCTTCATCAAACGGGTGCCGCTGCGGGACAGACGAGAGCGCGGATTGTCGTCGGCCGATACGTGGGGCACCACCAGACCCGCGGGCAAGCCCGACGCACCGCCGGCCGGCGTGGCTTCCTGGTCAAAAACGGTTACCTGCCAATCGCGCACCGCCATGGCTTGCGCCACACTGGCTCCAGCGATGCCGGCGCCAATGACCGCGCATCGCGCAGGTGGCGGATTCATATGCTGCGACGGGTTTCGGCTGGTCGGGATTTCCCAGCGCGGATTGAAGGTGCCGGTGGTGAACGACTGATCGGTCGCGCGGGCTTTCCATTGAAAACCTGCAGCCTGCATCAGCGCAAACCCCGGCGAGTCTCCTTTCATCGTCGCAATGCAAATGCGGGTACCGCGCTTGCAGCGACGCGCCAACAATTGAGCCGCCCATTTGTTGTCGGGCGCCTTGGCCAAGACCGTATCGGCCTGAAACACCTGTTCGCCCAGCACGGCGTTCACTTCACCGAGGCACAAGGTCAACGAGACTCGGCCACCGTCCAGATTGATCCGGTGGAAACCTGGACCCAGATCCGAACACTGCTCAGCCAGTGCTAGCGAAAAGCGATGCAGATCGGCTACTTCGTGCTGGCAAACAGTCGCCGCAGGCGGGTCAATAGTCGGTGCGGTCGCCGCAATACCGACGTAGTGCAGCATGCGTGGTCTGCGGGCATCCATCTGCCAGGCGCGCCATATCGTCAGGAATTGAGAGCCATCGGCAAAGTCCGTGTCCAGCACCGTCCAGGCAGCCGTGTCGGCCCACGCGTCGGCAAGACCACAGGATGCCAGCCTGTCCACAGGAGTGGTGGCATCCACTGTGGGTGTGATCAGGCGGCGGGAGGCACGTAGCCCTGCGCTGCGTCCGCGCCATCACCAAAGAAATGGTTTTCCATCTGGCGCGCAAGGTACTGGCGGGCGCGGGCATCGGCCAGATTCAGACGGTTTTCATTGACCAGCATGGTCTGGTGCTTGAGCCAGGCCGCCCAGGCTTCCTTGCTGACGCCCTCCCAAATACGTTTGCCCAGTTCGCCGGGGTAGGGCGGAAAGTCCAGACCTTCGGCCTCTTTGCCCAGCTTGATACAGTTGACAGTGCGTGCCATGGATAACCTTTGATTGAAATGAGGGGTGTCTTTGAACACCAACGGACGAATTTTATTCGGTTTGTCGCGCTGGCTCGGCGGGGCAGTATGTTCCCGGTGGGAACTTCAGGGGCAAAATGAACACCAACCTTCGCGCAGAGATGCCGGATGGCGCAATTCTCAACAAGGACCGTGATTTTGAACTTCTTGATGGATCAGTTTGACAACGCGCCCCGGCGCGTTTTGTTGTGGGTGAGCGCTGCGTGCGTGGCCTTGTTGGCATTTGGCCTTTACCTGCAGCATGTGGTGGGTCTGGTGCCGTGCCCAATGTGCATCGTGCAGCGCTATGCTCTTGTTTTGATAGCGGTTTGTGCAGCATTGACGGGGGCTAGCGGCAGAAAGGGCTTGAATGTAACCGGTAGCGTGATCATGGTCATTCTGGCTTTGGCTGGCGCTTATGTGGCGGCGCGCCAGAGTTTTTTACAGTGGTATCCACCCGAGGTGGTGTCCTGCGGGCGCGACCTGTATGGAATGATCGAGACCTTTCCCCTGCAGCGCGCCATCCCCATGATTTTCAAGGGCGGTGGTGATTGCTCCCAGGTGGACTGGACCTTTCTGGGCGGCTCCATCGCTAACTGGTCGTTCTTGTGGTTTTGCGCGATGGCCTTGGTTGGGGCGCTGATGGTGTGGCGCCGTTCGCGTTCTCGCTGAGGCCCTTTCGCAAAAATATTCCCATCGTGCAAATACTGAGAGCTCACTTCAAGGCGGCCATCGCGTATTTCGCCCTCGTGTTGGGCACAGGCTTCGTCCTGGGGACCATTCGCGTTCCGTTTCTCGTCCCCCGACTAGGAGAACGGTATGCCGAGCTTCTAGAAATGCCCATCATGTTTGGCGTAATCGTCTTCGCCGCTCGCTACGTAGTGCGACGGTTCAGCCTGCCTCCCAACGCATCAGTCCGGCTACTGGTTGGCTTCGCGGCACTGGCTTTGGCGGTGCTTGCCGAGTTGCTATTGGCTGCTGCGCTTCAAGATGTCTCAGTCGCGCAGTACATAGCAAGCCGCGACCCCGTGTCTGGCGCTGTTTACCTCTTCGTGCTGTTGCTATTTGCGCTAATGCCTTACATCCTCACGCGCTTTCGCGGCGCGACACCCCCCGGCGGCCAAAGCCAGGTCTAGTCAACGCGGCAACACCGACCTGAATGACGGCGTGAGGCTGGACGGTATCAAGTATCACAGCCGTACCCCGGGTCAGTGTGATTCGATAACCGGTAGACGGAAAATGCAGGTCGAGGCCCTGTCCTCGCTCAGGAAGCGATTGTTTGGTAAGCCACGCCTGACCGAGCGTCGCAGAACCTGCAGGAGCCCCGCGCTATCCGAGCTTCTTCACCAGCACCTGGCTCTTGCGGTCCCAGTTGTATTTGCGCTTACGCGCCTCGGGCAGCCACTCCGGGTCCACCAGCGCAAACCCGCGTTTGAGAAACCAGTGGGTGGTACGCGTGGTCAGCACAAAGATGCTCTCCAGTCCAGAGGCCTTGGCACGCTGCTCCACCCGTTTGAGTACCCGCTCGCCGTCGCCCTGGCCCTGCACGTCGGGCGATACGGTCAACGCCGCCATTTCCGCCGTGCGGGCTTCGGGGTAGGGGTACAGGGCCGCGCAGGCAAAGATCACTCCGTCGTGTTCGATCACCGTGTAGTTGCCCACGTCGCGCTCAATCTCGGTGCGGCTGCGCTTGACCAGCGTGCCGTCTTTCTCAAAGGGCTCAATCAGTTGCAGAATCCCGCCGACATCGTCTACCGTGGCCTCACGCAGGCTCTCCAGCTTTTCGTCCACCACCATGGTGCCAATGCCGTCGTGCACATAGACCTCCAGCAGGATGGAGCCATCCACCGAAAACGGAATGATGTGGCTGCGCTCGACGCCGTTCTTGCAGGCCTTGACGCAGTGCTGCAGATAGAAGGCGGTGTCTGTGGGCTGGTTGGCGGCGGGCAACTCGGTCAACAGCTTTTCGGCTGCAGCCAAAGGAAGTTCCGTATCGATGGGGTTGTCGTCCGATGCCACTTCAAAGGGCCGCAGGCGGATGCCAGGCACTTCGGTGACAAAAATCAGTTTGTCGGCCTGCAGCGCCGTGGCCACCGAGGTCGCCACCTCTTCCATGGTCAGGTTGAAGGCTTCGCCCGTGGGTGAAAAGCCAAACGGGGAGAGCAGCAGCATGGCGCCCATGTCCAGCACGCGGGTGATGCCGGCAATGTCGACCTTGCGCACCAGGCCCGAGTGCTGAAAGTCGACGCCGTCTACAATGCCCACCGGTCGGGCCGTAATGAAGTTGCCCGATATGACGCGCACCGTGGAGTCCGCCATGGGCGTATTGGGTAGCCCCTGGCTGAAGGCGGCTTCTATTTCGTAGCGCAGTTGGCCAGCCGCCTCTTGTGCGCAGTCGAGCGCCACTTCGTCGGTAATGCGCATGCCGTGGGAATAGCGAGCAGCATGGCCTTTGGCTTTGAGTTGCTCGTTGACCTGGGGCCGAAAGCCGTGCACCAGCACAATTTTGACGCCCATACTCTGGATCATGGCCAAGTCCTGGGCCAAGTGGTGCAGTTTGCCCGCCGCAATGGCTTCGCCGGCAATGCCCACCACGAAGGTCTGGTTGCGAAACTTGTGGATGTAGGGCGCCACCGAGCGAAACCAGGGAACGAAGGTGAAATTGAAAACAGAGGTCATGGTGCGCAGGCAGTGGGGGCGGTTGAGAGCAACAGGGCGGCCAGGGGAAGGCCAAGGCAGGGATAATCTGCGATTCTCTACGAAGTTAGTACCTTGACCACTTGCCCCTTGCAAATCGACTTTCCTGAATCGCTCCCGGTGTCGGGTAAACGCGACGAGATCACGGCCGCCCTGCAGGCCCACCAGGTGATCATCGTTTGCGGCGAAACCGGCTCGGGTAAAACCACCCAGCTCCCCAAAATTGCGTTGGCCATGGGGCGTGGCAAGCTCAACTACCCGCCGGGCACGCGGCCCAAGCTCATTGGTCACACGCAGCCGCGACGCATTGCCGCCAGCAGCGTGGCCAAGCGCATTGCCGAAGAGTTGAAAACACCACTGGGCGATGTGGTGGGTTTCAAGGTGCGTTTTCAGGACCGGTTGGGTCGCGATGCATCCGTGAAGCTGATGACCGACGGTATCTTGCTCGCCGAGACGCAAACCGACCCGTTGCTCAATGCCTACGACACCATCATCATTGACGAGGCGCACGAGCGCTCTCTGAACATCGACTTTTTGCTGGGCTACCTGCGCCAAATTCTGCCGCGCCGCCCGGACCTGAAGGTGGTGGTGACGTCTGCTACGATTGACGCACAGCGCTTTGCCGACCATTTCAAATCCAGCAAGGGGCCTGCACCCGTCATCATGGTGTCGGGCCGCATGTTTCCGGTGGAGACGCGCTACCGGCCCTTTGAAGAGAGCCGTGAATACGACCTGAACAACGCAATAGCCGACGGCGTGGACGAGCTCTGGCGCGACCCGCATAACAGTGGTGACATTCTGGTGTTCCTGCCCGGAGAGCGCGAGATCCGTGAGGCCGCCGACCACTTGCGCAAGCACCTGAGCCACCAGCCCATCATGCGCAGCGCCGAGGTGTTGCCGCTATTCGCCCGCCTGAGCCCCGCCGAGCAGGACCGCATTTTTGATGGGCACACTGGCCGGCGTGTGGTGCTGGCTACCAATGTTGCCGAAACATCGCTCACGGTTCCAGGCATTCGATACGTCATTGACGCAGGCACAGCACGCGTGAAGCGCTATAGTTTTCGTAGCAAGGTAGAGCAGCTGCTGGTCGAGCCCATTAGCCAGGCAGCCGCCAATCAGCGGTCCGGGCGCTGCGGGCGGGTGGCCAACGGCATCTGCATCCGGCTGTACGACGAGAAAGATTTTGCCGGACGCGACCGGTTTACCGATCCCGAAATTCTGCGGTCATCGCTGGCCGGGGTGATTCTGCGGATGAAGTCGCTGCACCTGGGGATAGTGGAAGACTTTCCGTTTCTGGAGCGGCCCAGTGGACGCGCCATTGCCGATGGCTACCAACTGCTCAATGAGCTGGGGGCGGTGGACGATGCCAATGAGTTGACTCCCATGGGCCACGAGCTGGCCAAGTTGCCGCTGGACCCGCGGGTGGGTCGCATGATTCTGGAAGCCCGGTCGCGTCAAGCACTGGACGAAGTGCTGGTGATTGCCTCGGCGCTCAGCGTTCAGGACGTGCGCGACCGGCCCATGGAAGCGCAGCAGCAGGCGGATCAGGCGCATGTGAAGTTTGATGACGAGAAGAGTGAGTTTGTGGGTTACCTCAAGCTGTGGAAGTGGATACACGATGCGCGGGGCGAGAAGGCCGCGGGAATCGCGCCTTCGCACAAGCTGACCAACCGCCAATACGAGCAACTGCTGCGCCAGAACTTCGTCAACATTCGTCGCGTGCGGGAGTGGAAAGACATCTATAGCCAGTTGCACACGGTGGTGGCCGAGCACAAGTGGCAGCTCAATGCTGCGCCCGCCACCTACGAGCAATTGCACCTGTCCATGTTGGCGGGTTTGCTGGGCAACATTGGCTACAAGGCGGAAACCGAAGGCCCGTCGGGCGAATACCTGGGTGCGCGCGGCATCAAGTTTTTTGCGCACCCCGGCGCGCACCTCGCCAAGAAGCCGGGCCGCTGGATTGTGGCCGCCGAGCTGGTGGAAACTACGCGACTGTTTGGCCGCGGCATTGCCAATATTGATCCCACCTGGCTGGAGCAGGCGGGCGGCCATTTGCTCAAGAAGCAGTTGCTGGACCCGCATTGGGAAAAGAAGGCTGCCGAAGTAGTCGCGCTGGAGCGCGCCACGCTCTACGGCATCGTCATTTACAGCGGGCGGCGCACCAACTATGGCCGGGTCGATCTGGTCGGTGCGCGTGAAATCTTCATCCGTGAGGCCCTGGTCGACGGTCAATGGGAAACGCCATTGCCCTTTTTGGCGGCCAACCAGAAGATGGTGCGCCAGGTGGAAGACCTGGAGCACAAAGCCCGCCGACAGGACGTGCTGATCGACGATGAGCTGATCTACGCCTACTACGACCAGCAACTGCCCACCGATGTGTGCAGCGGCTACAGTTTTGAGCGCTGGTACCGGGAAGAGGTCAAGAAGCAGCCCAAACTGCTCTTGCTCACCCGGGAAGAACTCATGCGCCACGAGGCGGCGGGCATCACGACCGCGTCTTTCCCCAAGACCTTGCGCCTGGGTGGCGTGGACTGTGCCGCCAGCTACCTGCACGAACCCGGTGATGCGCGCGATGGGCTGACGGTGACCGTGCCGCTGTTTGTGCTCAACCAGCTGAACGACGAGCGCTGCGAATGGCTGGTGCCGGGCATGCTGAAGGACAAGGTACAAGCCCTGCTCAAAACGCTGCACCAGCGCCCGCGCTCGCGTCTGGTGCCGCTGCCTGACACCGCTACCAAATTTGCCGAGAAGTTGAACGAGCCTGAACGGTTTGGGCATGGCGCCTTGATCGACGCCGTGCTGAAGCTGGTGCGCGAAGCCACCTCCCTGGATATTGCCCGGGCCGACATCAAGGCCGACATGTTGACGCCGCATTTCTTCATGAACTTTCGCGTGGTCGATGAACATGGCCGCCAAATGGGGCAGGGTCGCAATCTGGCGGCCTTGAAGGCCGAATTGGGCGCGCAGGCACGTGGCGCCTTTCAGGCGCTCGCCAGTTTGAAGCTGGCGCACGTGGGTTTAGCATCAAATAGCCCGCTAGCCCCCGTAGATACTGCGCAAGCAGCTATTAAAAATGGAGCAACGCCGGCGGCGGCTTCCGCGCAATCCAAGCCCCTACTGCCGTCGCCGTCCATCACCGGGCAGCGCTACACCGCCTGGACCTTTGGCGAGCTACCGGAGCTTCTGGAGATTCAAAAGGGCGGCCAGACCCTGATTGGTTTTCCTGCACTGATTGATGCCGGCGACGCCGTCACCGTTGAAGTATTCGATGAGCCTGAAATCGCGGCAACCAGGCACCGTGCGGGCCTGCGCCGCCTGTTTGCGCTGCAAATCAAGGACGCGCTGAAGTACCTGGAAAAAAACATCCCCGATCTTCAGAAGATGGCGGTGACCTATATGCTGGTGGGCAAGGCGGACAACGGCACTGGCGGGGGAACGCTGGAAGAATTGCGCGACCAGATCATCGCCGTGGCGCTGGATCGCGCCTTTCTGCTGGAGCCGCTGCCGACCGACGAATTCGCCTTCAAGCGCCGGATTGAGGAGGGTCGTGGTCGTCTGACGCTGATCGCAACCGAGGTTGCGCGTCTCGCGAGCACCATCTTGCTGGAGTACGCCACAGCAGTCCGGAAAATCAAGGACACCAAGAGTGCCCCTGATGCCGTGGCTGACAGCACACAGCAACTGCAACGCCTGGTTCCCAAACGCTTTTTGCAGGCGGCTCCCTGGCCTCGCCTTCAGCATGTGGCGCGCTACCTCAAAGCCATCACCCAGCGTCTGGACAAATACCGTGCGGATCCTGCCCGCGACGCCACCCGCCTGGCCGAGTTGCGACCGCTGGAGCAGCGTTACTGGCGTCTGGTGGCGGAGCGAAAGGGCGTAGTGGACGAACGCATGCAGGAGTTCCGCTGGCTGCTGGAAGAGCTGCGGGTGAGCTTTTTTGCACAGGAGCTGCGCACGCCGCAACCGGTGAGCGTGAAGCGACTGGACAAGGCCTGGGCGCAAATGGGGTAGTTGGACCCCTAGAATGGTGTTTTAGCTTCAAGGGAGTGGTGCGCGATGGCTACCGATCACAGTTTCAAATACCGCGGACATCATTTGCACTGCGGCCCCATTGCCATGGCGGACGGCCGCTTTGGTGCGCAAGTGGTGGTTGCCGAGGATGCGGGGGATTCGGTGCATGAGCGCCGGTTTGCAGATCTGGACTTCTTCCTGACTGAAGCCGAAGCCGTGGCCCATGGCAAGGCCACAGGCGAGCGCGTGGTGGACGAGAAGCTGGTCGCAAAGTAGCCCAACGCAAGCCATCTGTAAGCGGGCGTTCCGATACTGGGTGGCTCTGTGCCACGCATTCGGTGGCACAATGCGTGCAGTTACTAGGCCCCTTCCATGCCACAGTCGCATCCGCCAAACGGTCCAGCCGTGCCGCGGAAGGTTAATCAACACCAGCTTTAACCAGCTTATGTTTCCTACAGGGAAACGGAGGTCAGCGGAATATGAGTGAGACAACGTCCCAGAAGACGACGCCCGCGTCGATTTATCAAGCCTATGCAGGCAATACGTACCTTTTCGGTGGCAATGCGCCATACGTCGAAGAGATGTACGAAAACTACCTCGCCAACCCCGGCAGCGTGCCCGATAGCTGGCGCGATTACTTCGATGCACTTCAGCACGTACCCGCGGTGGACGGCAGCAATGCCAAAGACGTTCCTCATCTGCCCGTAGTCAATGCTTTTGCCGAGCGCGCCAAACAGGGCGGCACCAAGGTGGTCGTTGCCAGCGCCGATGCCGAAATGGGCCGCAAGCGCACTGCTGTGCAACAGCTGATCGCGGCCTACCGTAATGTGGGCGCCCGTTGGGCCGATCTGGACCCACTCAAGCGCACCGAGCGCGCCAATATTCCCGAGTTGGACCCCGCTTTTTACGGGTTCAGCGATGCCGATCAGGAAGCGGTGTTTGACACCAGCAACACCTTTTTCGGTAAAGACCGCATGGCTCTTCGTGAGCTGATGAATGCCCTGCGTGAAACCTACTGTGGCACTGTTGGCGCCGAGTACATGTACACGACGGACCAGAACCAGAAACGCTGGTGGCAACAAAAGCTCGAAGCCATTCGCAGCAAGCCTAACTTTGCTGCAGAGAAAAAGCTTCACATTCTGGATCGCCTGACAGCCGCCGAAGGCCTGGAGCGTTTTCTGCACACCAAGTATGTGGGGCAAAAGCGCTTCTCCCTCGAAGGTGGTGAGAGTTTCATCGCCTGTATGGATGAGTTGATTCAGGGCGGCGGTTCCGTCGGCCTGCAGGAAATCGTGATCGGTATGGCCCACCGGGGTCGCCTGAACGTGCTCGTCAACTCGCTGGGCAAAGTGCCCGCCGATTTGTTTGCCGAGTTCGATCACACAGCGCCAGAAGATCTGCCAAGCGGTGACGTGAAGTACCACCAGGGCTTTAGTTCTGATGTGACGACCCCTGGCGGCCCTGTCCACCTGACGCTGGCATTCAACCCATCGCACCTCGAAATCGTGAATCCGGTGGTGGAAGGCTCCGTGCGTTCGCGCATGGACCGCCGCGGTGACCCCAAAGGCCTGCAGGTGTTGCCCGTGCTGGTGCACGGCGATGCCGCCTTTGCAGGCCAGGGCGTGGTCATGGAGACGTTGGCCTTGGCCGAAACCCGTGGTTACTCCACAGGCGGCACGGTGCACATTGTCATCAACAACCAGATCGGTTTCACCACCAGTGATCCGCGCGATAGCCGTTCCACGCTGTATTGCTCGGACGTGGTCAAGATGATTGAAGCGCCCGTTTTGCACGTGAACGGCGATGACCCGGAAGCCGTGGTGCTGTGCACGCAGCTCGCACTGGAATACCGCATGGCCTTCCAGAAAGACGTGGTGGTCGACATCATCTGCTTCCGCAAACTGGGCCACAACGAGCAGGACACACCGGCGCTGACCCAGCCGCTGATGTACAAGAAAATTGCGGTTCACCCCGGTACACGCCGTCTCTATGCGGACAAGCTGTCGGCGCAGGGCTTTGGCGAAACCCTGGGTGATGACATGGTCAAGGCCATGCGCGCAGCACTGGATGCGGGCAAAAACACCTTCAACCCGGTGTTGACCAACTTCAAGAGCAAATACGCAGTGGACTGGACACCGTTCGTCAACAAGAAGTGGACTGACGCAGGCGATACGGCCATTCCATTGACTGAATGGAAGCGCCTTGCCGAGAAGCTCACCACCATTCCCGCCACCATCACGCCGCACTCTCTGGTGAAGAAGGTCTACGACGACCGTGCAGCCATGGGTCGCGGCGAGATTCCCGTGGACTGGGGCATGGGCGAGAGCATGGCTTTTGCCTCCCTGGTGGCCAGCGGTTACCCGGTGCGCCTGAGCGGTGAAGACTGTGGTCGCGGTACCTTTACCCACCGCCACGCGGTGATTCACGACCAGAATCGTGAAAAATTTGACGAAGGCATTTACACACCCCTGCAAAATGTGGCACCTAACCAGTCTTCGTTCACAGTGATCGACTCGATCCTGTCCGAAGAGGCGGTGCTGGCGTTTGAATACGGTTATGCCTCTAACGACCCCAACACGTTTGTGATCTGGGAAGCGCAGTTTGGCGACTTTGCCAATGGCGCACAGGTTGTGATTGACCAGTTCATTGCATCCGGTGAAGTGAAGTGGGGCCGTGTGAACGGCATCACCATGATGTTGCCGCACGGGTATGAAGGCCAGGGCCCAGAGCACAGCTCGGCGCGTCTGGAGCGTTTCATGCAGTTGTCGGCTGACACCAATATGCAGGTGATCCAACCCACGACGGCCAGCCAGATCTTCCACATTTTGCGTCGCCAGATGGTGCGCAATCTGCGCAAGCCCCTGATCATCATGACGCCCAAGTCGCTGTTGCGTGCCAAGGATGCCGCGTCCCCGTTGTCCGAGTTCACCAAGGGCTGTTTCCAGACCGTGATTCCTGAGAACAAAGAGCTCAAGGGTGACAAGGTCAAGCGCGTTGTGGCGTGTTCGGGCAAGGTCTATTACGACCTGGTCAAGAAGCGGGAAGAAAAGGGTATCGAAGACGTTGCCATCATCCGCGTCGAGCAGCTCTATCCGTTCCCGCACAAAGCATTTGCGACGGAATTGAAAAAATATCCCAATGCCACCGATGTGGTGTGGTGCCAGGACGAGCCACAGAATCAGGGTGCCTGGTTCTTCGTTCAGCATTACATCCATGAAAACATGGCTGACGGCCAGAAGCTGGGCTACTCCGGCCGCGCCGCATCGGCGTCACCTGCGGTGGGTTACTCACACCTGCACCAGGAACAGCAAAAAGCATTGGTTGAGGGTGCGTTTGGCAAGCTCAAAGGCTTCGTGCTTACCAAGTAAGCGAAGCAAGTTCCAAAGCAAACCTCAGAAACAAAACACGGAAAGTTCAAAATGGCAATCGTTGAAGTAAAAGTTCCCCAGCTGTCTGAATCAGTGGCAGAAGGCACCCTGTTGACATGGAGGAAGAAGCCCGGTGAAGCCGTGGCAATCGATGAAATTCTGGTGGAAATCGAGACTGACAAAGTCGTGCTCGAAGTCCCGGCACCTGTCGCTGGCATCATGTCCCAACTCGTTCGGGCGGACGGCTCCCAGGTCGTCAGTGAAGAGGTGATTGCGCGCATTGACACCGAGGGTTCAGCCCAGACCAGCCCGCTGGCAATCAAGGCGGTGGAACCGGTTGTAGCGCCCGTACCGCAAGCGACGGCCGCAGCCGCATCCAACAGCAAGAGTGACGTGGCCATGCCCGCAGCCGCCAAGCTCTTGGCCGACAACAACCTGTCAGTCAGTGCCGTCACCGGTACAGGCAAAGATGGCCGCGTCACCAAGGGTGACGTGCTGGGTGCTGTAGCGGCGGGACCTGCTACAAAAACAGTAGCGGCTTCCGCAATCCCCACGGGGGCTCCGACCACTTCTTTGCCTCAAGTAGTAACCCGTCCAGGCAGCATGGCGGATTCGCTTGCTGGGCGACCTGAACAGCGCGTGCCGATGAGCCGTCTGCGTGCCCGTGTGGCTGAGCGGTTGCTGCAGTCGCAATCTACCAACGCCATTCTGACCACGTTCAACGAAATCAACATGGCGCCGGTGATGGACATGCGCAAGCGCATGCAGGAACGTTTCGAAAAAGAGCATGGCGTCAAACTGGGCTTCATGAGCTTCTTTGTGAAGGCCGCTGTGCACGCACTGAAGAAGTTCCCCGTGTTGAACGCCTCGGTGGATGGCAACGACATCGTCTACCACGGCTTCTTTGACGTGGGCATTGCCGTGGGTTCGCCCCGTGGTTTGGTGGTGCCGATTCTGCGCAACGCAGACCAGATGAGCTTTGCCGACATTGAGAAGAAGATTGCCGAATTCGGCACCAAAGCGCGCGATGGCAAGCTGGGCATGGAAGAAATGACCGGCGGAACCTTCTCCATCTCCAATGGCGGAACCTTCGGCTCCATGATGTCCACACCCATCATCAACCCACCGCAATCGGCGATTCTGGGCGTGCACGCCACCAAAGACCGTGCGATGGTCGAGAACGGCCAGGTTGTGGTTCGTCCCATGAACTACTTTGCCATGTCCTACGACCACCGCATCATCGACGGCCGCGAAGCCGTGCTGGGCCTGGTGGCGATGAAGGAAGCGCTGGAAGATCCTGCCCGTTTGTTGTTTGACATTTAGTAGCCTCCCCGGCTTGCCCCCCTGCGTGTGGCCGCTTTCCCTCTTGCAGGGGGGACACCAGCGGTCCGGAAACCTTTAATTTTGGAATCGCTATGAGTAAACAGTTTGATGTGATCGTTGTTGGTGGCGGCCCCGGCGGCTACATTGCGGCCATTCGCGCGGCCCAACTGGGCTTTAACGTAGCCTGTATCGACGAATGGAAGAACGAAAAAGGCGGCCCGGCATTGGGCGGCACCTGCACCAACGTGGGTTGCATTCCCTCCAAGGCGCTACTGCAGTCCAGTGAGCACTTTGACCATGCCAACCACCACTTTGCCGAGCACGGCATCAGCGCCAAAGACGTGAAGATGGACGTGACAAAAATGCTGGCCCGCAAGGACATGGTTGTGAAACAAAACAACGATGGCATTCAGTACCTGCTCAAGAAGAACAAGATTGCGTTCTTCCATGGTCGCGCCTCATTCGTCAAGGCCGTTGAGGGCGGCTACGAGATGAAGGTGGCCGGCGCCGCTGAAGAGTCGCTGACCGGAAAAAACATTATTCTCGCGACAGGCTCCAACGCCCGTGCTTTGCCTGGCACACCGTTTGACGAGGAAAATATTCTCTCGAATGATGGTGCGTTGCGCGTGGGCGCGGTGCCTAAAAAGCTGGGGTTGATCGGCTCCGGAGTCATCGGTCTGGAAATGGGCTCTGTCTGGCGCCGTCTGGGTGCAGAAGTCACCATTCTGGAAGGCTTGCCCACGTTTCTGGGTGCAGTGGACGAACAGGTGGCCAAAGAGGCGCTCAAGGCCTTCACCAAGCAAGGTCTCAAGATTGAACTCGGCGTCAAGGTCGGTGAAATCAAATCCGGAAAAAAGGGCGTGTCCATTGCCTATACCAATGCCAAGGGCGAAGCCCAGGCACTGGACGTCGACAAGCTCATCATCTCCATCGGCCGCGTACCCAATACCATCGGTTTGAACACCGAATCGGTGGGCTTGGCCTTGGACGAACGGGGAGCCATCGTGGTGGACGGCGATTGCAAGACCAATCTGCCAGGCGTCTGGGCGGTGGGCGACGTGGTGCGTGGCCCCATGCTGGCGCACAAGGCCGAGGAAGAGGGCGTGGCCGTGGCCGAGCGAATTGCCGGTCAGCACGGGCATGTCAATTTCAACACCGTGCCCTGGGTGATTTACACCAGTCCCGAGATTGCCTGGGTGGGCCAGACCGAGCAGCAGCTCAAGGCCAGCG
Source organism: Rhodoferax sp. GT1R46 (assembly GCF_056521285.1). Lineage (NCBI taxonomy): Bacteria > Pseudomonadati > Pseudomonadota > Betaproteobacteria > Burkholderiales > Comamonadaceae > Rhodoferax > Rhodoferax sp. GT1R46. The sequence goes on along the minus strand of NZ_JBWMBC010000008.1, from coordinate 192,103 downwards.
GCCGCGCCTACAAGGCGGGCTCGTTCCCTTTCCTGGCCAATGGCCGTGCCCGTGCACTGGGTGACACCACCGGATTCGTCAAGTTCCTGGCCGATGCCACGACCGATGAAATTCTGGGCGTGCACATTGTCGGTCCACAAGCCAGTGAGTTGATTTCCGAGGCTGTCGTGGCCATGGAATTCAAGGCCAGTGCGGAAGACATCGCCCGCATTTGCCACGCGCATCCGTCCCTCAGCGAGGCCACGAAGGAGGCTGCGCTCGCGGTCGACAAGCGCACTCTGAACTTCTGATTGTTATGTGATTAAAAGTGCTGTCAGCCCTCTTGCATTGGGCGCAGGCAGCTACTTTATTGATAGCATTTAGAGGGTCTATTCATTGAACGTCAAGCAAACCTACGAAGCTGAGCTGGCAGCCCGCGGCTATGTTGCCGACCCCGCCCAGTTGCGGGCGATTGATGCGCTGGAGCGGTGTGCCACGGAGTGGGCTGCGTTCAAGGTCAAGCGGTCCAACGCCCTGAAGAAGTTGATCAATCGCCCTGATATTCCGCGCGGCGTATACATGTATGGCGGCGTCGGGCGGGGCAAGAGCTTTTTGATGGATTGCTTCTACAACGCGGTGCCTCTCAAACGCAAGACGCGCCTGCACTTTCACGAGTTCATGCGCGAGGTGCACCGGGAACTGGCAGACTTGCAGGGCACGGTCAACCCGCTCGATGTACTAGCCAAGCGGATGTCCAAACGTTACCGTCTGATCTGCTTCGACGAGTTTCATGTGGCTGATATCACCGACGCGATGATCCTGCACCGCCTGTTGGCCGCATTGTTCGAAAATGGTGTTGGATTTGTCACAACGTCCAATTTCCGGCCCGATGACTTGTACCCGGGTGGAATGCACAGGGATCGCGTATTGCCCGCCATTGCGCTGCTTAATGCCCGGCTGGACGTGATCAACGTGGACAACGGAATAGATTACCGGCGGCGTACGCTGGAGTCGGCAAAGCTCTACCATGTGCCGATGGGGTCGGATGCAGATCTGGCCATGGAAAGCACGTTCAATGCACTGGCGGAAACCCACGACGAGGATCCGGTTCTGCATATTGAGTCCCGCGAGATACATGCCCGACGCATGGCCGGAGGGGTGGTGTGGTTTGATTTCAAAGCCCTGTGCGGTGGACCCCGTTCACAAAACGACTATCTGGAGATAGCCTCCCGGTTTCACACGGTTTTTCTGAGTGATGTGCCGCACATGCCCGTGCGACTGGCATCGGAGGCTCGCCGGTTCACCTGGCTGGTGGATGTTTTATATGACCGGCGCGTCAAGTTGATCATGTCCGCTGCAGTGCAGCCAGAAGAGCTGTATACAGAGGGTCCGATGGCGCATGAATTTCCGCGCACCGTTTCACGACTCAACGAAATGCAGTCCAAAGAGTTTTTGGCGCTTGAGAGGCGTATTGTGGACACGCGGCTCACATGAGGGCACTAGGGGTTTTCGTGGCGATACTGACCGTATGCGCCCAAGCATGGGGTCAGGAAGGGCCAGGGCAAAGCCTGGACAGTGTCGACCAAGAGCGCCAGCGCATCGAGGCCATTCGCCAGCAGCAGAACGTACTGTTCAATGAACAGGAAGCGGCCTGCCAAACGAGATTCGCCGTCACGGATTGTGTGAATTCAGTACAGGCGCGCCGCCGCGCCATGCTGGTCGAATTGAAGCGGCAGGAGACCGCTCTCAACAGCTTGCAGCGCAGTCAAAGCGGCGAAGACCAGTTGCGGCTGATCCAGGAAAAGGCTGCAGACCAGGCAAAGGCGAGGGCGCAAGCTGAACCGGACGCACTTCAGCAGCCGCAAGTCGATGCGCAGGCTGAGAGGAAAGGCGCGCTGGATGAAAAGGTCAAAAACCATTCCAAGCCACTTCCTTCGCCAGCGGCCCCGGCGGGTAGTCGCGAAAAACCGGCTGGGATGGATGCGTCCGTAGCAGAGGCCAATCGCAAGGACTATGAAGCCAAGCAGAAGGCTTCAGCAGAGCGGCGCGCAGACAAGGAAAAAAGGTTGAAGGACAACAACCTGCGCAACCAGCCGCTACCGGTACCGCGCTGAATCGCTGAATGTCTGTTGTTGGTGGCAGGCAGCGTCAGCCCAACGACTCGAGCTTGACGATCACGATAGAGAGGTTGTCTCCCGTCCCGTTTCCCCGCGAGCGTGCTTTTTCGATCAAAAATTCGTTTGCTTCGCGAGCGGACAGTGTCGCCAGAACAGAGCCAATTTCCCCTGTATTGAAATAGTGCCATACGCCGTCGCTGCAGGCCATCAATACGTCACCCGGCCGCAACTGTGGAATGAAATGCAGGTCCACAGGAGGATCGTTGTCCGTGCCCAAACACCCCATCAGGATGTTGGACTGGGGGTGGACTGCTGCCTGTTCTTCGGTGATTTCTCCACGGTTTACCAAGGCCTGAACATAGGAGTGGTCCATTGTCCGCTTTACGAAGCGGTTGCCGTGGTAATGGTAAATGCGAGAGTCGCCGGTATGTGCCCAGTGGCAGTCACCCTTGGGGTTGATCAGAAATGCAGCCAACGTGCTGTGGGGTTCTTCCTCTGAAGACACAGCCGTCAATTTAATGACGATATGGGCCTCTTGCACCAGTTGCGTCAGGGTGGCCGCTGCGTCGTCGGTCTCCGGGTCATAGCGATCGAACAGTTGCTTGGCCGTCATCATCACCTGATCTGACGCTTTTCTGCCTCCACTGCGCCCGCCCATGCCGTCGGCAACCACGGCCAGGATGCAGCCATTAATGCGCGGGTGTTTGAGCAGCGCAACCTGATCCTGCTGGTACTCGCGGTCACCTTTGTGTATTCCGGTTGAAGCGGTAAGTCGGTAACCAGTGGCCATGTTCGGATTGATTGCAGAGCAATACTTTGGGTAAAGGGGGTGGTCTGGACGTATTATCCAGTCCAGCTTATTTGTCGCAGTTTAACCGCCTACTTTTACCTATTTTTTTCGTGGACGCCAATCTTCACTCCCCCGGTCGAATGCTTATTGAGTTGCGCATGGAGCATGGCGACCTGGATGCGTTGATCGACCGCGCAGCAGACCATACACCGGTAGACGAATTGATGATGCGGCGCCTGAAGAAGAGGCGTCTTGCCTTGCGCGATGACATTGCGCGTTTGGAATTGCAATTGCAGCCTAATGAGCCAGCTTGAAACATGGGTCTGCAAGATGCCGTTGAGCGCGCTTTTGACACCGATGGCCCGCTGGCCAGTTCCGTAGCGGAATTCAGACCTCGCCCGGGCCAGACCGTGATGGCTAGAGAGGTCGCGCGGGCGATGGAGTCGGGTGGCGTGTTGGCAGTGGAGGCAGGTACCGGGGTCGGGAAGACCTTTGCTTACCTTGTTCCCGCGCTACTGAGCGGTGAGCGGGTATTACTTTCCACGGCAACGAAAGCGCTTCAGGACCAGTTGTTTGGTCGCGACATTCCACGTCTGGCAGCGGTGCTGGGTTTGCCGGTCCGGGCGGCCATGTTAAAGGGACGAAGCAGCTATTTGTGTGTGCACCGCCTGGAATCGGCCAGGCACGACGTGCAGGCCGGCATTCCGTTGGTGCAACGTGATCTGGCGCGAATAGAAGCGTGGTCAGCAGCCACGCGCTCAGGGGATCTGGCGGAATTGGTGCAACTGGACGACCGTTCACCGGTTATTCCACTCGTTACTTCCACGCGCGAGAACTGCCTGGGTGGGCAATGCCCCAAAGTACATGTCTGCCATGTGAATCTTGCCCGCAGAGAAGCGATGGATGCGGATGTGGTCGTTATTAATCACCACCTTTTTTTCGCTGATCTGAACGTTCGTGAGTCGGGGGTTGCCGAATTGTTGCCAACGGTCACGTCCGTTGTCTTTGATGAAGCTCACCAGCTCAATGAAATTGGCGTGCAGTTTCTTGGGCGCCAGCTGACTACCGGGCAATTGGACGGCTTGCGTCGGGACATTGCATTGCAGGGCCCCCAATTGGCTTTGGGATCAGCCGACTGGCGCCAGCTTCTGGATGAACTGGGTGACTCCATTACCTCGCTTCGCGATTTGTGTAGCGGCGGCGAATCGGATCGGTGGTCCTGGTTTGGGGATAGCCCGCTGGGTGTACCCCCTGCGCCGTGGGCCGACAGGTTGGCAGGTATTCATTCGCGTTTGCAGCTACTGGACATGACGTTACGTAACCTGGAGGAATCGTCTCCTGTGTTGAAGGGCTTGCGTGAACGAACGGGTGCCTTGATGTCCGCGGTTGATTTGTTTGCCTCGCCCATGCCACCGGGTTTTGTGCGCTGGCTTGAGTCGGGCAAGCACATCCGGCTGGTTCAGTCGCCGCTGGATATCGCGCAGACCATGCAAACCAGGGTCATCGGGCAAGAGCCAGCCGCTGGCAGTAGAAAGTCCTGGATTTTTACATCGGCAACGCTGGGCAGCGATGCAAGCATGTCATGGTTTCTGGAGTCCTGTGGATTAAAGGGCGCGCAGGTGCTTCATGTCGAAAGCCCATTTGACTATGCAGTTCAGGCTGCCATGTACATCCCGGCACATATGCCAAAGCCCAGTGATCCGTCGCATAGTGCCTGTGTGGCTTTGCTGGTGGCGCGCGGGGCTGAAATACTCCGGGGCCGAACGCTGGTGCTGACGACGTCATTGCGAGCCATGCGAACCATTGGGGAGGCTTTGCACATTCACTTTCCTCCATCCCAAGGCATTGAAGTGCTGGTCCAGGGGCAGGCCCCCAAGCGAGAGCTCATAGAACGTTTTTGCGGGGCAGAGGGTGGTGCAATTCCCAAGTGCATTCTCATTGCCTCATTCTCGTTTTGGGAAGGTATCGATGTTCCTGGTGACGCTTTGCAGATGGTCGTCATCGACAAGCTGCCCTTTGCTTCACCGGGAGATCCGTTGGTTGAAGCAAGGGCGCGGCAGGTAGAGTCGCTGGGGAAAAGCCCGTTTCAACACTATCACTTGCCACAGGCCGCGATTGCGCTCAGGCAGGGTGCTGGTCGACTCATCCGCAGGGAAACTGACCGAGGGGTCCTGGTTGTTTGCGACGTGCGCTTGAGTCAGATGGCCTATGGCCGTCGAATGCAGGCCGCGTTACCCGCCATGCAGGCTATTTCAAACGATAGTCAGTTTGAGGCGGCGCTGCTGGCGCTCACCAGAACTTCCACCAAGGATTCTGGGTAGACCGGGAACCCTTGGACAAAAACTCTGACTGGGGATAGTTAGTTTCCAACACTCTTTTGGCATCGTCTCGCAGCTGCTGCATGCCCAGGGCATCGTATGACTTGTACAGTATGAACAACGCTTCTTCCACCGCAGGAACGTCCCGATAGTCCGTCACCGTCTGCTGCGCCCGGTTTGCGGCGGCCAAATAGGCCCCGCGCTTGTAGTAATAGCGCGCCACATACACTTCATACTGAGCGAGCGAACCGACGATGTAGGCCATGCGTTGTCGGGCGTCCGGCGCATAACGCGAATCCGGAAAACGTGCCACCAGCTCCTTGAATGCTTCAAACGACTCTTTGGACGCTTTCTGGTCTCTCTCTGCGAGGTCTTGGCGTGTCAGATCCGAAAACAAGCCCAGATCATCATTAAAGTTGATGACGCCCCTCAGGTAAAGTGCATAGTCCAGCGCGGGGCTGGCCGGGTGCAGCTTCATGAAGCGCTCCAGTGTGGCGAGCGCCTGCGCCTGCTCGCCTGCCTTGTATTGGGCGTACGCCTTGTCCAGCTGGGCTTGCTGCGCAAGGGGCGTTCCCGCAGCGCGTGCTTCCAGTTTTTCAAGCAATGGAACGGCTTTGTCCCATTGACCAGTACTCATTTCGTCTTTCGCTTCTGCGTATAACGTGTTGGGGCTCATTCCCGCAGTTTTGTCTACGGGGGCAGTTGAGCAGCCTGTCATCAGAAATGCGCTGGTCGTCAGCAGGCATACGCAAACGACCGATAATTTGACTCGAAGCATTTGGGGAAACTTTCTTGAAACAGACCGCGGGAATTATATCGAGCACTCTGCTTGTAACAGACGCAGAAGACACCGAGGACGTATCTGCGGACGTCGAATGGCGCAATGTATCAGTCACGGCCTCACAGCACGGGGAAAGGATTGACCGTGCCTTGGCGAATGCCACCCCCGAGTTCTCGCGCAGTTACTTGCAGCAACTAATCGAAGCGGGCCTTGTGGTGGTCAATGCCTTGCCAGTGCGCAAGGCGTCGCATCGCGTAAAGGCGGGCGACACGATCACGGTGGAACTGAGGCCAACCCCTCAAAGTCAGGCTTTCAAGCCCGAGGCGATGCCACTACGAGTTGTTTTCGAGGATGAACACATCCTGGTGATCAATAAACCGGCGGGCCTGGTGGTCCATCCTGCGCCTGGCAACTGGAGTGGGACTCTGCTCAATGGCCTGTTGGCCTACGACGAGGGAAGCGCACTGGTGCCCCGAGCCGGGATCGTCCATCGACTGGACAAGGACACCAGTGGATTGATGGTGGTAGCGCGCACCCGGGCAGCGATGGACTCCTTGGTGCAGGCCATTGCGGCGCGCGAGGTTAGTCGCCAATACCTGGCGCTTGCCCACCGGCCATGGGTTGGGCAACCACGCCGAAGCGTTGAAGCTCCGATTGGCCGTGATCCGCGAAACCGTTTGCGTATGGCTGTTGTTGATCTTGAAAAATCACCGGGAAAAACGGCGAAGACTGACGTGGTCTTTTTGGGCAATTCTGAAGCTGGGTGTTTTGTTCGATGTATTTTGCACACTGGACGAACACACCAGATTCGGGTGCATATGGCTTCACTGGGACATCCCCTCGTTGCCGACGTCGTATACGGCGGCACATGCGTTCCGGGAATGTCCAGGCAGGCGTTGCATGCATGCCGCTTGGCGCTGGTGCATCCTTTCACAGGAGAATCGTTGGTTTTCGAGGCGCCGTTACCTGACGATTTCAGTGGTTTGTTGACTGCATGGGGCCTACGTTACAATGAGGGCGAGAGGCTGGAATGCCCTTAATTGCCTTGGCGCATGGCTCAAGGTAGGCTCGGTGTCTCCTTCACACCTGCAGCCATCCGAATGGGATCACATTGATTGATCACCTGATTGGTGACGTTTCCGGAATAGCCTGATTATGAATATGGCGGAAGCAAAGCGGGTCCTGGAGACCGCACTAATTTGCTCGCAGCAACCCTTATCGTTGCGCGATATGCGTGCGCTTTTCAATGAAACCCTGGGAGCAGACTCCATTAAAGAGCTGCTGGAAGCGCTGAATAACGACTGGATGGATAAAGGGGCGGAACTGGTCACTGTTTCGACAGGCTGGCGGTTTCAGAGTCGGCCGGAGATGCGCGAATATCTGGATCGGCTTCACCCTGAAAAGCCTCCGCGATACACGCGTGCGACGCTGGAAACGCTGGCAATCATTGCCTACCGCCAGCCAGTTACACGGGGTGACATGGAGGATATCCGTGGCGTCACCATTAATTCGTTGTTGATCAAGCAACTGGAAGATCGAGGGTGGGTGGAGGTTATTGGTCACAGGGAGGCTGCGGGACGACCGGCACTCTTCGCGACGACACGGCAGTTTCTGGACGATCTGGGGCTGGCTTCTCTGGATCAGCTTCCATTGCTGGAGAGTGTTGCGCACAAGGGCGATACTTTAGACGCTTTTGTCAGCGTCATGGAGGAAGCTCCCGTGACGTTGGCAACGGATAGCGCAGTGCAAGGCGATGGGGAATTACAACTGAACATGCCACTGGATGCTTTGACTCCAGACATGAATACATTAACGAATGGGTTTTCAGAATGAACGAAATCACCTCTGCGGCACCGTCTGGCGCCGGGCCGGAAACCGGCCCTGCGGATGACGCGGCCAGCGCCAATTTGACCGCGATGAATCCCGCAGCTCCTGACGCCGTGACCCAAAGCGAACTGCCGGTCGACCATGGACTTGAATCGGCAACGGTTGCACCCGGTGTTACGACTGATAACCGGTTCAGCGATGTAATCTCGGGTCAGTTTGATGCCGACGAGGAATTGGTAGAACTGGTCCCGACCAAACGTGTGCTTGCACCATTGGCTGAAACCCCAAAACTGCACAAAGTCCTCGCGCAGGCAGGTATGGGCTCGCGTTTGGAAATGGAGCAGCTGATTCTGGAGGGCCGTATTTCCGTGAACAACGAGCCTGCCCACATAGGTCAAAGAATCCAATTTGGCGACCACATCAAGGTCAATGGCAAGCCCATCCGGTTTCGTATTGATCCCCCTCCCGCACGGGTTATCGCGTACCACAAGCCGGTTGGCGAAGTGGTTACCCACGATGATCCTCAAAATCGGCCAACGGTGTTCAGGCGTCTTCCCAAGCTGCACCAGGGCAAGTGGCAGTCGGTGGGCCGACTAGATTTGAATACGGAAGGTTTATTGCTGTTTACCAGTTCAGGCGAACTGGCGAACAACCTGATGCACCCAAGATTCGGGTTGGAGCGTGAGTATGCCGTTCGCGTCTTGGGATCCCTCAATAAGGAGGAGAAGCAGATGTTGCTCGGTGGCGTCAAACTGGATGATGGAATGGCCCAGTTTGGATCTATTGAAGAGGGCGGTGGCGAGGGCTCCAATTGTTGGTACCGGGTCACCATTTCAGAGGGGCGCAACCGGGAGGTGCGACGGATGTTTGAGGCCGTCGGACATGCTGTGAGCCGCCTTATTCGTATCCGTTATGGTGCCATGGTATTGCCGCGCGGTCTGAAGCGTGGTGCATGGATGGAGCTTGATGAGGCGGACATCCGCGGTCTTGTGCAGGCTGCCGGCGGTGGCGCAGCGCAGGCGGGTGGGGCGCATGGAGAGGTAAGCCGCGGGGAAGGTTTGCCGCGCAATGCACCGAGAGACGGAAAACCGCGCCGCGGGCGCACTGGCGGCCCTCGTGCCGGGAACAATAGTCAGCGGGCAGCACCGCAAGCGCCTTTCCCTGGAGGAGTTGCCAACACAAGAGGCGGTGGACGACCGGATCAGAATCGACAGGATAAAGTCGGCGATCGAAAAGACGGATCCAGCCAGCCGGACCCGATGAAGACGGCGTTCGGATACATCGGTGCTGACAGTTTTACCCGACAGCGACAGGAGGTTGGGCAGCGACCGCGCGGCGCGCCGGGCGGGCAGCGTCGCAACGGACGCAGTCGTTAGCAGTGAATGCTAAAATAATCGGCTTTGCTTGATTTGCAGCAAATTTAATTTCACATTCAGTTCAGGAAATATTATGACAATCGAACGTACCCTATCCATCATCAAACCCGATGCAGTTGCAAAAAACGTCGTCGGCCAGATTTACGCACGTTTTGAAGCGGCAGGCCTGAAAGTTGTTGCCGCACGCATGGCTCATTTGTCACGCGGTGAAGCCGAGGCATTTTATGCCGTTCACAAGGCCCGTCCCTTTTTCAAAGACTTGGTGGATTTCATGATTTCCGGCCCGGTCATGATCCAGGCGCTCGAAGGTGAAAACGCTATCCTGAAGAATCGCGATCTGATGGGCGCAACGGACCCAAAGAAAGCGGATGCAGGAACCATCCGCGCCGACTTTGCGGACAGCATCGACGCAAATGCAGTGCATGGTTCTGATGCCGCAGAAACCGCGGCCGTCGAGATCGCGTTCTTCTTCGCCGGCATGAACGTCTACTCACGTTAATTCATGCAATGACAACCAATCTGCTCGACTACGATCTGGAGGGATTGGTTGCTTTTTGCGAACGGCTGGGGGAGAAGCGATTTCGCGCGACCCAGTTGTTCCGTTGGATTCATCAAAAAGGTGTCGCCCAGTTCGATGAGATGAGCGACCTCGCAAAGTCGTTGCGGGAAAAACTCAAGGCCTCGGCGACGGTTCAGCCACTGCGTATTGTTCAACAGCATATATCGAACGATGGAACCATCAAATGGTTGTTTGACGTTGGCGGTGGTGATGCTGTTGAGGCGGTGTTTATACCCGAGGACGATCGCGGGACGCTGTGCATATCGTCGCAGGCCGGATGTGCGGTTGGTTGTAGGTTTTGTTCGACCGGGCATCAGGGTTTTAGTCGTAACCTGACATCGGGAGAGATCGTTTCCCAACTGTGGTTTGCTGAACATTTTCTGCGTAAACACTTGCAATCGAGCGAGCGGGTCATCTCGAATGTGGTGATGATGGGAATGGGTGAGCCGTTGCAGAATTACTCTGCACTGGTGCCAGCACTGAAGGTGATGCTGGACGATCATGCCTACGGCCTGTCCCGCAGGCGTGTCACGGTTTCCACTTCGGGCGTGGTTCCCATGATGGACCGATTGGGCCAGGATTGTCCTGTTGCGTTGGCGGTATCGCTGCACGCACCAAGCGATGCGTTGAGAAGCGACCTCGTGCCCTTGAATCGCAAGTATCCGATTGCTGAGCTGATGGAAGCTTGCAAACGCTACCTCGCCCATGCACCGCGTGACTTCATCACGTTTGAATACTGCATGCTGGACGGTGTGAACGATTCACCTGAACAGGCTGCTGAACTCGTGAAAATTGTCCGTCCTGAACCTGGTGAACGAGCCTGGTGCAAGTTCAACCTCATTCCTTTTAACCCGTTTCCCGCGTCGGGCCTTGTTCGGTCACCTCAAGCCAGGGTTTTGGCGTTCTCCAAAGTTCTGAGCGATGCGGGTCTGGTGACAACGATTCGAAAGACGCGCGGTGATGACATCGATGCCGCCTGCGGGCAACTTGCTGGGGATGTGAAAGACAGAACCGACGTGAACAAGCGGATTTCCCGACAGCGGACCGTTATGCTCACGCCAGTGAAAGAATTCTCTCCACCAGCAAGCAAGGATATGGTCAATGACAAATAGAGTTCGGAGCGGCACAGTCGCGCTTGCGTCAATGGTGTGGTCGATTCTGCTTCTGACACTATTGACGGGTTGCGCCTCAAGCCCAACTGGCCTGCCTGGGCGGTCAGACATGGTGACAGAGTCTGATCAGACAGATGTGCGGCAGCGGGCCAGTAAGCGACTTGAACTTGCAGTTGCTTATTTGCAAGAAGGTAAACCAATTTTTGCCCTGGATAACATCAAACAGGCCTTGGCAACCGACCCCAGTTATATCGACGCCTACAACGTCAGGGGCCTTATCTACATGAAGCTGAACGACCCCGGCTTGGCAGAGGAGAGTTTTCGGCGGGCCTTGAGCATTGACTCTCAGGACAGCGATGCACTGAACAATTTCGGCTGGTTTTTGTGTCAGCAATCACGACACGCGGAATCGATGCAATATTTCACAAAGGTTCTTGCCAACCCTCGATATGTTGGCCGAGCTAAAACGCTGATGAACCAGGGCCTTTGTCAGCTCAAGGCTGGTCGCCCCGTCGATGCAGAACAGAGTCTGTTGAGGTCTTTCGAGCTGGATGCGGGTAACCCTGTAACGGGCTACAACCTTGCGCTGCTGCTATTCCAAAGAGGGGATTTTGTACGCTCCCAGTTCTATTTACGCCGACTGAATAACAGTGAATTGGCAAATGCAGAGTCGCTCTGGCTGGGCATTAAAGTGGAGCGGCGTCTGGGTAACCGGGATGCTGTGGCGCAATTGGGCTCACAGCTAAAAAAACGTTACTCCCAATCGGTCGAATCGTCTGCTTTGGAGCGAGGTGCATTTGATGAGTGATCCGATGACAGCAAACCAGGCGGCCACCGTAAATGAGATTCAGTCGACGACTTCATTGACTGCAGGAGCGATGCTGCGCAAGGCGAGAATGGCCGCAGGCTTGCATGTTGCGGCTCTTGCCGTTTCGATGAAGGTGCCGGTCAAAAAACTGGAGGCGCTGGAAGGTGATCGACTGGATCTCTTGCCGGACGCCGTTTTTGTTCGTGCATTGGCGTCGAGCGTGTGCCGCACGTTAAAAATTGATCCAGTTCCCATTTTGGCGAAACTGCCAAAAAACAGTGCAGTGAGCCTCAGTGTTGGCAATCGCGACATCAACGAGCCGTTCCAAAGGACCGGCGCTAATTCCGGTTTTTCGATTTCAGCCATTCTGGCCAGGCCTGTGGTTTTGGTAGTTCTGGGCTTGTTGATGGCCGCAATCGTGCTGCTTTTTCTTCCAGATATTCAGAAGATGGGACTCTCTTTTGATCTGGGTGGTACCCGGACCAAGCCAAGTTCTGCTTTATTAACTTCTGAAGTGCTCAAGAAGTCTGATGACACTGGCGGTGCTTTGATGCCTCCCACGGGTGACTCTCCCGGGCTGGCAGGCACCGTTGTGTCAATGCCGCCAAGCAGTTCAACAGGTGGGGTAACGCAGGAGAGTCTGACAACCCTCACTGCCACCGCGCCTCAAACGGCATCCAGTCAATTGCCGGAACCAGTGGTGGGCAACTCTGCCGAATGGGTAGTGTTCAAGGCGCATGGATCGACTTGGGTTCAGGTTGTTGACGCCAAGGGAACTGTTCAGCTCAGCAAGACTCTGGCAAATGGAGATGTAGTTGGCACGGGCGGATCGTTGCCGTTGATGGTCGTCATAGGGCGTGCGGATGTCACTGATGTTGAGGTCCGTGGCAAAACCTTCAGCTTGGCCGGTATTGTCAAAGACAACGTTGCGCGATTTGAGGTGAAATAGTGGATTCGAAATTACCCATTGCCCTGGCGGCCCCATTAAAACGGAATTCATTACAAGCGCGAGTCCTATGGGGAGGGCGCACTGTAACCGTCGGCGGCAGTGCGCCGGTCCGCATTCAGTCAATGACCAATACGGACACTGCTGATGCTGTAGGAACGGCGATACAAGTCAAGGAACTGGCAATTGCGGGTTCGGAGATGGTTCGAATAACCGTGAATACTCCTGAGGCAGCACAAGCCGTACCCTACATTCGCGAGCAACTTGATCGTATGGGAATCGACGTTCCGTTGATCGGAGATTTCCATTTCAACGGACATCGATTGCTCACGGACCATCCGGATTGCGCACAGGCGCTTTCAAAATACCGAATCAATCCAGGAAACGTTGGCAAGGGCGATAAACGGGATAAACAGTTTGCGCTGATGATCGAGGCAGCGATTCGATGGGATAAACCCGTCCGGATTGGTGTCAACTGGGGCAGCCTGGATCAGGAATTGCTGGCAACCCTGATGGACGAAAACAACCAAAGAGCGGCTCCATGGGACGCCAAGCCAGTGATGTACGAGGCGCTGATCACCTCCGCGATCGAGTCGGCCCAGCGCGCGGAGCAGATTGGCATGAAAGCCAGTCAAATCATCTTGTCATGTAAGGTCAGTGGTGTGCAGGACCTGATCGCGGTCTACCGTGAGTTAGGCCGGCGGTGCACCTACCCACTGCATCTGGGGCTTACTGAGGCTGGCATGGGAACCAAGGGGACTGTGGCGTCGTCTGTTGCGCTCGCTGTTCTGCTGCAGGAAGGAATCGGTGACACGATTCGTGTGTCCCTGACACCCGCTCCGGGTGAGTCTCGCAACCAAGAGGTTGTTATTGCGTCCGAAATAATTCAGGCACTTGGGTTGCGGACCTTTGTTCCCAGCGTTACAGCCTGTCCAGGTTGCGGACGCACGACAAGCACGACTTTCCAGGAACTAACTCAACAGATTGATGACTTTCTCAGAGCGAAAATGCCTGAGTGGCGTGAATCCTATCCCGGGGTAGAAAACCTCAAGGTTGCGGTGATGGGGTGCATTGTCAATGGACCTGGCGAAAGCAAGCATGCCGACATTGGGATCAGTTTGCCAGGAACCGGAGAAGCACCGGCGGCGCCAGTGTTCATTGATGGCGAGAAACGGATGACCCTGCGTGGGGAGTCTATCGCTGCCGATTTCCAGTTGGTTGTCGAGAATTACATACAGCAGCGCTTTGGCGCATCTGTCACTTCATCTAAATAGTAAGACTTCGAATGGTTGAGAAAACTGCTACACGTGGCACCGAGAAACTGGCTGCTGTGAAAGGCATGAATGATATTTTGCCGCCTGAGTCCGCTCGATGGGAAGCTTTGGAAGGCAAGGTACGTGCGTTAATGCGGCGTTATGCCTATGAGAACATCCGTACGCCGATTGTTGAACAGACCGCGTTGTTTGTGCGCAGTCTGGGCGACGCAACTGACATTGTCGAAAAGGAAATGTATTCTTTCGACGATCGCTTGAATGGCGAAGCATTGACTTTGCGACCAGAAAACACCGCTGGGGTCGTTCGTGCGGTTGTTGAGCACTCCATGCTGTACAACGGTGGGAAGCGACTCTATTACATGGGCCCGATGTTTCGCCACGAACGGCCGCAGCGAGGTCGCTACCGACAGTTTCATCAGATAGGTGCTGAGGCATTGGGTTTTTCTGGCGCCGAAGTGGATGCCGAACTCATTTTGATGGCTCATGCACTCTGGAAAGAGTTGGGGTTGACCGAGGTTGCGTTGCAGATCAACAGTTTGGGGCAACCTGCCGAGCGCGTGTTGCATCGGGCCGCATTGGTGGCGCATTTTGAACAGAATGCGAGCAGCCTGGATGACGATGCGAAGCGGAGATTGCACCTCAACCCTTTGCGTTTGCTGGACAGCAAAAATCCTCACATGCAGGACCTCATTGAGGCGGCTCCCAAGCTACTGGATTTTTTGGGTGAGGAATCTCGCGCCCACTTGCAGTTAGTGACCTCCATCCTGGACGCGAATGGCGTGGAGTATTCCATTAATCCACGACTGGTGCGGGGCATGGATTACTACAACTTGACCGTCTTCGAGTTTGTAACCACCCGGCTTGGTGCGCAGGGCACAATCTGCGCTGGTGGACGTTATGACTACCTGACAGAGCAGATCGGTGGGAAGCCTGCAGCGGCAGTGGGTTGGGCCATGGGGGTTGAGCGGGTGCTGGAGTTGATCAGTGAGCAGGCTGTAGAAACTGAGGTTTCCCCGATCGATGCCTATGCCATCGTGCCGGATGCAGGCGGGTTGCCTGCGGCGATGGTCTGCCTGCAAATGCTGCGCGCCTTGGGTGTGACGGTACAAATGCACGCTGGGTCTGCCGCCGGTCTGGCAAGCATGAAGTCCCAATTCAAACGCGCAGACAGTTCAGGAGCGCGTTTTGCACTGGTGTTTGGAGCCGATGAGCTTGCCAAAGGGCTAGTTACCGTGAAGGCCTTGCGTGAGGGTGGCGGTCCTCAGGTCACTCAACTCCTGAGCAACCCGGCCCAATGGGCCAAAAGCCTACAATCCAAGGCTTAACTGAATATCTCCATGGCAAATCACCTAGATCTCGAAGAACAAGAGCAACTCGATCAGCTCAAACATTTTTGGAAGCAGTATGGCAACTTGATCACATGGGGGTTGATTGCAGTGCTAAGTGTTTTTGCGGCATGGAATGGTTACCAGTTTTGGCAACGTACCCAGTCGGCACAGGCCGCTTCGATGTACGATGAAGTGGAAAAAGTCGTACGCGCGGGCGATGTACAAAAGGGGGAACGTGCTTTCTCTGATATGAAAGAACGTTTCTCTGGCGCCGTGTACACGCAGCAGGCTGGTCTTCTGGTTTCCAAAATGGCCTACGAATCGGGCAAAGCCGATTCCGCCAAATCGATATTGACCTGGGTCGCTGAAAAGGGTGCGGACAAAGGGTACGCCTCTGCCGCGCGGCTGAGGTTATCTGCCGTGTTGATGGACACCAAATCCTATGATGAGGCGCTCAAATTACTTTCTACGGGTGTTGCAGAAGAATATGTCGCATTGGTCGCTGACCGAACCGGGGATATATACACATTGCAAGGCAATACTACCGAAGCAAAGAAACAATACCAAAAAGCGTTTGCAGCCTTGGACGAGCGTTCTGACTACCGCCGTCTGGTCGATGTCAAGCTGAACGCACTGGGTGGCGTGATCGTGGCGGACGGGGCCCGATGATGGATTTTTCATCGTTTTTTGTGCGCCTGTTTCGCCCAGTTTTGATTGTCGGCTTCGCTGTGACGATTGCTGCATGCGCTGGTCCCGAGAAGGCTAAACCGGCCGACCTCGGGGCGAATACCGCTTTGATCGGCGTTCGCTCTGTGTGGTCCGCATCTATTGGTGCGGTAAATTTTCCGCTTGATATTCGGGTCATCGGCAATACTTTTGTGGTTGCCGGGTCCGACGGCAATATTGCTGCGATAGACGGCAGAACGGGTGGTGACCTCTGGCGCGTCGCTTTAGATACGAAGTTGTCTGCGGGGGTGGGAAGCGACGGTCGATATTCTTCGGTGGTCAGTCGCGAAAACCAGTTGATCACCCTCGACGGAGGCAGAGAGATCTGGCGCCAGAAACTCAACGCCATCACGCTCACCGCGCCATTGGTCGCTGGGGCAAGGGTTTTTGTCTTGTCGTCCGATCGGTCTGTTTCCGCGTATGAAGCTGCCACTGGCCGTAAGCTATGGAATCAGCAACGAAGCAGTGACGCATTGGTACTTGGGCAATCAGGGGTTATTTTTGCTTTGGGCGATTCATTGGTTGCGGGTTTGAGCGGTCATTTGGTAGCCATGAATCCCCTTAACGGCAATGTGCGCTGGGACGCTGCGGTCGCCAGTAGCCGTGGAACCAATGAAGTTGAGAGGCTTGTTGATCTGGTATCTGGCGTGAGCCGTATAGGCGATCAGGTCTGCATGCGCGCGTTTCAAGCAGCTGTTGGTTGCGTGGACGGTGTCAAGGGTAGCCTGGTATGGAGTAAGCCTGCATCTGGGGCTACCGGATTGGGCGGTGACGATGTGGCCTTGTTTGGTTCAGAGAGTGACGGAAAGCTGATCGCGTGGAAGCGTTTAGATGGTGAGCGTCTGTGGGTGTCGGAGCGATTGCGTTTCCGGTCTGTGACTGCGCCGTTGTTGGCCGGTAGGTCGCTTGTGGTGGGAGACGAGTCTGGCACCGTTCATTTTCTATCCCGAGAGGATGGTGCACCCCTGAATCGCGTGTCAACCGATGGATCACCGGTAGTTTCTGCACCTGTATTGGTTGGGCAAACACTGGTTGTCGTGACGCAGCGTGGTGGTATTTTTGGCTTCAGGCCTGAGTGAAAGTTTAGGCGAAAACCATGAAACCTGTTATTGCTTTGGTCGGGCGTCCCAACGTCGGCAAATCCACGCTTTTTAACCGATTGACCAAAACCCGGGATGCAATTGTGGCCGACTTTGCCGGGCTGACGCGCGACCGTCACTACGGTACGGGAAAGCTCGGCAATCTGGAATTCATTGTGATTGACACCGGTGGTTTCGAGCCGGACGCAACGACTGGCATCTACAAAGAGATGGCCAAACAGACGCGTCAGGCTGTAGCCGAGGCCGATGTAGTCATGTTTGTCCTAGATGCCCGTGCCGGCCTCTCAGCTCAGGACTACGAAATTGGCAAGTATTTGCGCAAGCTCGGAAAACCCTGTCTTCTCGTTGCAAACAAGTCAGAGGGGATGGCTGAGGGTACTCAACTCGGCGAGTTCTTTGAACTTGGTTTGGGCGAGGTGATTGCCATATCGGCGGCGCATGGTCAAGGTATCCGACCTCTGGTGGAGCTTGCCCTGGCGCCGTTAGGCCTCAAAGACAAGGATGAAGACGAGGCAGAGGCTGATCCCAGCGTTATCAAGCTGGCAGTGGCTGGTCGTCCAAACGTGGGCAAGTCGACCCTTATCAATACCTGGTTGGGCGAGGAGCGTCTGGTGGCGTTCGATATGCCGGGAACCACCCGTGACGCGATTTCCGTCCCCTTTGAACGGAATGGACAGCGTTTTGAATTGATCGATACTGCTGGCCTGAGACGCAAAGGGCAGGTATTCGAGGCTATCGAAAAATTCTCGGTTGTAAAAACCCTTCAGGCCATCGAGTCTGCCAGTGTGGTGCTTTTATTGATCGATGCTACTCAGGGCGTTACTGACCAGGATGCGCATATAGCAGGCTATATTCTGGAATCGGGGCGTGCGGTGGTTGTTGCAGTCAACAAATGGGATGCTATTGATGAGTATCAGCGGGAGCTCGTCAAGAGGTCCATTGAAACGCGACTTGGTTTCCTGAAGTTCGCTGCTTTGCATCTGATATCGGCCCAAAAGCGCCAGGGACTGGGTCCATTGTGGGATTCAATTGCGCAGGCGCACAAAGCTGCAAACTGCAAAATGTCTACCCCCGTGTTGACTCGTTTACTGCTGGAAGCAGTTCAGTTTCAAACGCCCAAGAAGTCGGGCATGTACCGACCAAAACTCCGCTACGCGCACCAGGGTGGCATGAACCCTCCGATCATCATCATTCACGGCAACTCGCTGGAGCATGTGACGGACTCGTACAAGCGTTTCCTGGAAGGGCGTTTTCGCAAGGAGTTTGATCTGGTTGGAACGCCAATGCGCATCCAGATGAAATCCGCTCAAAATCCCTATGCTGACAAGGATTAGGCCTAGTCATTTATCTCCTCGTGTTCCCCTCGCTGAGACACGGGTTGGTTGATTCGGCGCCAACTTCGGTTGCATCGTGTGGTATCGTTGATACTTATTAATTTTTTGAACACGGAGAATATCGTGAGCAACAAAGGTCAGTTACTTCAAGACCCATTTCTCAACGCTTTGCGTCGTGAACATGTTCCAGTTTCCATCTATCTGGTCAACGGCATCAAGCTGCAGGGGCAGGTTGAGTCGTTCGATCAGTACGTGGTTTTACTGCGAAATACGGTCACTCAAATGGTATACAAACATGCCATTTCAACAATAGTTCCTGGGCGGGCTGTGAATTTCACTTCCCCTGGTTCAGACGAGCCTGAGGCTGCGTGAGATTCCCTGCGGCACTGGCCATATCAACTGAAACGCCAGTTTCTCTCTCCCTCATTTGACAGCAGCGCATCAAATTACCGACGCCCCAACCATATTGGTTGGTGTTGACTTGGGTGACCGCAATTTCGACAGCGAGCTGGAGGAGTTGGGGTTGTTGGCGAAAACCGCTGGTTTGACACCGATCGCCCGGGTCACATGTAAACGTAAAGCTCCGGACGCGGCTTTGTTTGTCGGGTCGGGGAAGGCCGATGAGATCAAGCTCCTGGCAACTCAATTGGGTGCGAAGGAAGTCTTGTTCGACCAAAGCTTGAGTCCTAGCCAGCAACGCAATCTTGAGCGCCATCTTGAGCTTCCTGTAAACGACAGGACCTACCTGATTCTGGAAATATTTGCCCAGCGTGCCCGGAGCCACGAGGGGAAATTGCAGGTGGAGCTTGCCCGTCTTCAATACTTGAGCACACGACTTGTGCGTCGTTGGTCCCATTTGGAGCGCCAGAGTGGCGGCATCGGCATGCGGGGTGGCCCCGGTGAAGCGCAGATTGAGCTTGATCGTCGAATGATCGCAGACACAATCAAAAAGACCAAAGAGCGATTGACCAAGGTCAAGCGCCAAAGACAGACTCAGAGGCGCCAGCGCGAGCGTCGGGACGCTTTCAATATTTCTCTTATCGGCTATACCAATGCGGGGAAGTCAACGCTTTTTAACGCACTGGTCAAAGCGCGCGCCTATGCGGCAGATCAGTTGTTTGCGACGCTGGACACCACGACGCGACAGCTATACCTGGGTGAGGCGGGGCGCTCGGTTTCCCTGTCTGATACGGTTGGTTTTATTCGTGATCTGCCTCATGGATTGGTTGATGCGTTTCAGGCTACCTTGCAGGAAGCGGTGGATGCGGATCTGCTTTTGCATGTGATCGACGCCTCAAATCCGAACGTCGTGGAGCAAATTGCCCAGGTGCAACAGGTGCTCAAGGAAATTGGGGCTGATCAAATTCCCCAGTTACTTGTTTTCAACAAGATCGACGCCTTGGACCAGGAGCATCAGCCGCTGCGAATGGAAGACGAATTCGAGATAGATGGTATGCAAACGCCACGTATATTTGTGAGTGCAAAAAACTCGTTGGGGTTGCAGGCGTTGCGAAGCCGTTTGGCCAGCATCGCGTTGAAGTCTGCTGGAGACGTTGCGGTGGATCCCCCTGATACTGTGGGGCTGACCGATGATTGGGCACAATCGGATTTAGATAAACGAGAAACGAAGAAATGAAACTTCACAATCGCGTGATTGATTTTGGTTCGGCCAATCTGCCGCAGTGGCTAAAAGGAATGTTCAGTTTGAACGATTCCCGCTGGGGCCGTGGTGAATCCAAACAGGGTGACAATGAAAAGGCTGACGGGCCACCTCCAGAGGGCGAGCCCGCCAAACCGCCAGCAGATTCTGGTTCCCGCAACGGTCGAAATGGCTCCTCCAATTCGGGGCCACCCGATCTGGATGAGTTGTGGCGGGATGTCAATCGCAAGCTCGGCGGTTTGTTTGGCAAGTCACAGCCACCCAGGGGCAACAACGGCGGAACAGGCGGCGGATTTCAGCCCGACATGAAAAATGCCGGGATCGGTATCGGGTTGATTGCGGCGGTGCTGGTACTGATCTGGTTGGGCACCGGCTTTTTCATTGTGCAAGAAGGGCAACAGGCCGTCATCACCCAGTTTGGTAAATACAAGACAACCGTCAATGCCGGCTTCAATTGGCGTTTGCCGTATCCCATTCAGCGCCATGAATTGATTTTCGTGACCCAGATTCGTTCTGTTGATGTGGGTCGCGATACGGTCCTCAAGGCGACCGGACTGCGTGAATCAGCGATGCTGACGGAAGACGAGAATATTCTGGATATTAAGTTTGCAGTGCAATATCGCCTGAGCGATGCGCGTGCGTTTCTGTTCGAAAGCAAAAATCCAGGCGATGCAGTGGTGCAGGCGGCTGAAACCGCGGTGCGCGAAGTCGTGGGGAAAATGAAGATGGATGCCGCTCTCTCAGAAGATCGTGACCAGATCGCTCCGCGGGTCAGAGCACTGATGCAAGTAATTCTTGATCGCTACAAGGTCGGCGTTGAGGTGGTTGGCATCAACCTGCAACAAGGGGGCGTGCGGCCGCCCGAGCAGGTGCAGGCCTCGTTTGATGATGTTCTCAAAGCCGGACAGGAGCGTGAGCGCGCCAAAAACGAAGCGCAGGCCTACGCCAACGACGTGATACCGCGGGCGGTTGGTTCTGCTTCTCGCTTGAAAGAAGAGGCGGATGCGTACAAGGCCCGAGTCGTAGCGCAGGCGCAAGGTGATGCCCAGCGTTTTCGGTCCGTCTTTGCCGAGTATCAGAAAGCACCACAAGTGACGAGAGACCGGATGTATCTGGATGCCATGCAGCAAATTTACGGCAATGTGACCAAGGTCCTGGTCGATTCCCGGCAAGGTTCAAACCTTTTGTATATGCCGCTGGACAAACTCCTTCAAATGGGCGGTGACGCGGGCGCCGCAGTGGCTCCAGCAGCAGCGCCTGTTCAAGTGGCGCCGGCGAATACCGCCCCTATCAATGATGCACGCAGTCGTGAAGCGGCGCGTACGCGCGAACGTGAAACACGCTAGGAGCCAATGATGAATCGTATTGGATTATTTTTCTCGTCCCTGCTGGTGTTGGTAGCGCTTGCAAGTTCAACATTGTTTGTAGTAGACCAACGGCAATTCGGTGTGGTCTACGCCTTGGGTCAAATCAAGGAAGTCATCACCGAGCCAGGCTTGAATTTCAAGCTGCCACCGCCGTTTCAAAATGTGTCCTATATTGACAAACGCCTATTGACGCTCGACAGCACCGATGCAGAACCCATGCTGACTGCGGAAAAGCAGCGGGTCGTTATTGACTGGTACGTGCGCTGGCGCATATCGGAGCCAACAGAATACATCCGCAACGTAGGTCTGAATGAAGGTGCGGGTGCCAGTCAGTTGAACCGGGTAGTGCGCAATGCGTTTCAGCAGGAGATCAACAAGTACACGGTCAAGGAACTCCTTTCATTGAAACGTGAAACTTTGATGTCCGAGGTGAAGACAGAGGTGCTGGATAAGGTTCGTGGAGCCAAGCCTTGGGGTGTTGATGTCGTGGATGTGCGCATCACCCGCGTGGACTATGTGGAGGCCATCACTGAGTCGGTGTATCGCCGTATGGAGGCAGAGCGTAAACGGGTTGCCAACGAATTGCGATCTACGGGTGCGGCTGAGGGCGAAAAAATTCGTGCGGATGCAGACCGGCAACGGGAGGTGACCATTGCGAATGCCTACCGTGATGCCCAGAAAATCAAGGGTGAAGGTGATGCTGAGGCTGCCCGCACGTATGCGGAAGCGTTTGGTCGTGATCCTCAGTTTGCCCAGTTCTACCGTAGTCTGGATGCCTACAAGGCTACCTTCAACAGCAAGAGTGATGTGATGGTCCTTGATCCGTCGTCATCCGAATTCTTCAAGGTTTTTCGGGGCGGTGGCGCTGCAACCCCTGCAGCGAAGAAGTAAGCGTTGGACTTCGATTCCGTGTGGCTGGCGCTGGCCCTGGTGCTGGTGATTGAAGGGTTGTTCCCTTTTGTGTCTCCCTCGGGGTGGCGCAAGATGTTTGCCCAACTGCTGCAACTGACGGATGGGCAGATCCGGTTCTTTGCCATGTTCAGCATATTGATCGGTTTGCTGCTGATTTGGTTGCTTGCACCCTGAAAAGAAGGGTGCAAGCCCGGTAAAATCACGGTTTTAATAGCCTGCCCTTTTCACATGTCAGCTTGGGTCCTTCCGGATTACATTGCCGATGTGCTGCCCTCCGAGGCGCGCCACATCGAAGAAATACGTAGAGACCTGCTGGACATGGCTCGCTGCTATGGCTATGAATTGGTCATGCCGCCATTGCTGGAGCACCTCGAGTCACTGCTGTCGGGCACCGGCGAAGCGCTGGATCTGCAAACCTTCAAACTGGTCGACCAACTTTCCGGTCGCATGATGGGTCTGCGAGCCGACAGTACGCCACAAGTTGCCCGCATTGATGCACATCTGCTGAACCGCGAAGGCGTCACGCGCCTCTGCTACTGCGGTCCCGTGCTGCATACGCGGCCCAGTGGACCCCATGCGACACGCGAACCGCTGCAATTTGGCGCCGAGCTCTATGGGCATACCGGGCTTGAAGCCGATCTGGAGATTCTGACGCTGGCGTTGGACTCCCTGAAAGTTGCACAGGTAGGCTCCATCAAGGTGGATATGGCCGATGCGCGGATTGTTCACGCCTTGCTGAAGGATTTGTCGCTGGACGCGTCCCAACTGGCGCTGATTCACGCTGCGCTGGCTGCCAAGGATGCCAGTGAACTCAAATGGCTAACCCGCGATGCACCGGTCGCGACAGCCCAGGCCTTGCAGGATTTGGTGCAACTGTATGGCGATGTCGATGTCCTCCAGGAAGCCCGACGCGTATTGCCCGCATTGCCCGCTATCGATGACGCTTTGACGCACCTGAAGTGGCTGGCGAGCCATCTTGATGGCGCGGGCGTTTCTTTTGATCTGGCGGATTTGCGCGGTTACGCCTACTACAGCGGTGCCATGTTTTCCATGTATGCGCCAGGGGCCAGCAATGCTCTGGCGCGCGGCGGACGTTACGATGAAGTGGGTCTGGTATTCGGGCGCAAGCGCCCAGCTGTCGGATTTAGCCTGGATATCAAGTCTCTGACCGCGGTTGCGGGCAATCGTCCCCTGCGGGCTGCAATTCGTGCGCCTTGGGGTGAGGGCGCTGATTTGCGTGCCGTGATCGCCTCTTTGCGCCGTCAAGGCGAAACCGTGGTGTGTGTGCTGCCGGGCCATGAGAGTCAAGTTGATGAGTTCCATTGCGACCGCGAGCTGCTTCAGGCGGCGGGGCAGTGGGTTGTTACAGCTATCTGAGAAATTTCCAAATGAATGCAACCAAAGGTCGTAACGTTGTCGTCGTGGGTACCCAGTGGGGTGACGAGGGCAAGGGCAAGCTGGTCGATTGGCTCACCGAAAGCTCCCAAGGCGTGGTGCGCTTTCAAGGCGGTCACAATGCCGGCCACACGCTGGTTATTAATGGTGTCAAAACTGCGTTGCATTTGATCCCAAGCGGCATCATGCGCCCGGGTGTCAAGTGCTATATCGGCAATGGAGTCGTGTTGTCGGCTGCCAAGTTGTTTGAAGAAATTGAAGGTCTGGAAAAGGTCGGCGTGGAAGTACGCTCGCGTTTGCGCATCAGCGAAGCCTGTCCGTTGATCCTGCCTTTTCACGCTGCGCTGGATCAAGCGCGGGAAGCAGCCCGTGAAAAAGGTGGTGATGCAAAAATCGGAACAACGGGTCGCGGCATCGGCCCTGCTTACGAGGACAAAATTGCACGCCGTGCCTTGCGGGTGCAGGACTTGAAGCATCCTGAGCGCTTCGCTGCCAAGCTGCAGATACTGCTTGATCTGCACAACCACGTACTCACCACGTATCTTGGTTCGGCAGACTTTGATTTTGGTGAGGCCCTTGCGCCCTTCATGTCCAATGGCAGTGTGCAGTTTGATGCCGTGTACACACAAGCGATGCAGCATGCAGAGCTGCTCAAGCCCATGATTGCTGACGTGTCCCGTGAACTGAATGAGGCCCATGACAAAGGTGCCAACCTGCTGTTTGAGGGTGCGCAAGGCACATTGCTTGATGTGGACCACGGAACCTACCCGTATGTCACCTCCAGCAATTGCGTGGCAGGCAACGCAGCTGCTGGATCGGGCGTTGGCCCTGGCATGCTGCACTACATTCTGGGCATTACCAAAGCCTACTGCACGCGCGTGGGCGGCGGACCGTTCCCTACTGAACTGGATTGGGCAACACCCGGCACACCCGGTTACCACATGAGTACCGTGGGCGCCGAGAGGGGTACCACCACGGGCCGCTCGCGACGCTGTGGCTGGTTTGACGCGGCCTTGCTCAAGCGTTCCGCTCAGGTCAACGGCCTGTCGGGCCTGTGCATCACCAAGCTGGACGTGCTGGACGGACTTAAGGAATTGTTGCTTTGCACGGGCTACGAAATGGATGGTGAAATTCTTGACATTCTGCCCATGGGCGCGGACGACATTGAGCGTTGCAAGCCTATCTATGAAGTGATGGATGGCTGGAGTGACAGCACCGTGGGTGTCACACAGTATGACCGTCTGCCTGTGGCCGCCCGGTTGTATTTGCAGCGTATCGAGCAGGTTACCGGCGTACCCATTCACATGGTGTCCACCAGTCCGGATCGGGATCACACCATCATGATGCGTCACCCCTACCTGGCCGATTGAGAGTGCAGCGGATAATTTCAAGAGAAATAGGGCTCTAGCCCACGTGGATATTGCGCAAGCAGCTATGAAATCAGGAGCAAAGAGATGTTGACAGAAGACGGCAAGCACCTTTACGTGAGCTATGACGAGTACCACAATCTGATCGAAAAACTGGCGATCAAGATTCACCAGTCGGGTTGGGAATTTGACACCATCCTGTGTCTGGCACGCGGGGGCATGCGCCCTGGCGACATCTTGTCGCGGGTGTTTGGCAAGCCGTTGGCAATCATGTCGACCAGTTCGTACCGATCGGACGCGGGTACCGTGCAGGGCAACTTGGACATTGCCCGTTTCATCACCACCCCCAAGGGCGAGATTGCCGGTAAGGTTCTGTTGGTGGATGACCTTGCTGATTCCGGGCACACCCTGAACGCGGTTATCAACATGCTCAAGAACAACTACGCACCCATCACGGAATTGCGTAGCGCAGTCATCTGGACCAAGGCACTGTCCACGTTCACACCCGATTACGCCGTGGAGTTTTTGCCCACCAACCCCTGGATCCACCAGCCCTTTGAGAGTTACGACTCCATGCGGCCTGAACAGCTCATCAAAAAGTGGAGCGTCTGACGCGTCCGGTTTGCCATGGCGCACCTCACCACCGAACTGATCCACCACGCCTACGTTCCTCCTGAGGGATTCGAGGCGCCCCAGCCGGGCGTCTTCAAGGCCTCAACGGTGTTCTTTCCATCCGTCGCAGCCATGCGCAGCCGCGAATGGAAGGACAAGTCGGCGTACACCTACGGCCTTCATGGAACGCCCACCACTTACGCGCTGGAGGAGCGCCTGTGCACGCTGGAAGGGGGCCAACAATGCCTTCTGGTGCCCAGTGGCCTGGCCGCCCTCGCGCTGGTGGCGCTGTCTGTGCTCAAGTCGGGTGACGAAGTCCTGATGCCTGACAACGCATATGGCCCGAACAAAGCCCTGGCGGAAGGGGAACTCAAGGATTGGGGCATCACCCACCAATACTATGACCCGATGGATGCGCTGGACCTCCAGGCCAAAATGTCCAGCCGTACCCGGTTGGTGTGGGTGGAAGCGGCTGGGTCAGTGACACAGGAGTTTCCCGACCTGCCCGCATTGGTGCGCATCTGCAAGGCCAACAACGTTTTGGTGGCAATAGACAATACGTGGGGCGCCGGGCTGGCCTTCAAGCCTTTTGACCTGCTGCCGGTAACTGATCCGGGCTTGGGAGTAGATATTTCTGCACACGCCCTGACCAAATACCCCAGTGGCGGTGGCGATGTGCTTATGGGCAGCGTCATCACGCGCGATCCGGGTTTGCATTTGCGCCTCAAGCTGACGCATATGCGCTTGGGTTTGGGTGTGGGTGCCAATGATGCAGAGGCGGTGCTCAGGAGCTTGCCCAGCATGGCCTTACGGTACCGGGCACACGATGAGACGGCGCGGGCGCTGGCACTGTGGTGCCAGGCACAGCCGGAGTTCGTACAGGTATTGCATCCCGCCCTGACGGGTTCACCGGGGCATGAGCATTGGAAGGCACTTTGCGTCGGTGCGGCCGGCCTTTTCAGCGTCGTCCTGGATGCGCGCTTCAGTCAGGCGCAGACGGATGCGTTTTGTGATGCGCTTAAGTTATTCCGTTTGGGTTACAGCTGGGCTGGCCCCGTCAGTCTGGTGGTTCCCTATGATCTGGCGACCATGCGTAGCGGTTGGCCCAACCATATTGCGAAGGGCACACTCGTGCGTTTTGCCGTCGGCCTTGAAGCGTTTGAGGATTTGCGTGCCGATTTGGCGCGGGCATTGAAGTTTTTGCGCTGACCCCGTGTTTTCCTGAATAGCCAGCGCAGGAAGTGCGCGCTAGTCTGTTGGCATGAGTCAACCATTTCCCACGCAAGAACCACCGCCCTACGTACCGCCTCCTTCCGACGCACCACCCAAGGAAATACTGCCCCTGCGCCCTGTCCACCTGCTGAACTGGCTTGCCGCCGGCTGGCGCGACATGCGCGCTCAACCGGGTATCAGTGCGTTTTACGGATTTTCCTTCTGGTTTATGGCATTGGTCTTGGGTGCAGTATTCCGGTCCAGGCCGGAATACACCATGTCCATTGCGTCTGGCTGCCTGCTGATCGGCCCGTTTCTCGCGATGGGGCTCTATGAAGTGAGTCGGCGTCGTGAACTGGGTATCACGCCTGAGTTGGGAGCATCGCTGACCTGCTGGGAGTCCCATTTGCGCAGCATGGGCATGCTGGTGCTGGTGCTCATCGTGCTGGAGTTGCTGTGGGGCAGGGCGTCACTGATTGTTTTTGCGGTATTTTTCAATACCGGCATGCCGTCCACCTCCAGCGTGATGCAGGCGGTATTCAATCCCGAGAATTGGGAGTTTGTGGCGGCGTACGCCATCGTAGGTGGCGGGTTTGCCGCTCTGGTATTTTCTATTTCGGTCGTGTCCATTCCCATGATCCTGGATCGGGATACCGATGCCATTTCAGCCGCCATCACCAGCATTGAGGTGGTGTTTCACAACACCTTTGTGATGTTGTTGTGGGGTGCCCTGATTGCGGCACTGGTAGTCGTCGCCTTGCTGCTGCCATGGGGGGCTGGTTTGCTGCTCGTGGGGCCACTGCTGGGCCACGCAAGCTGGCATGCCTACCGCGGCGCGGTGCATTGGCATCCCGACAAGGCAGAAGAGCAGGCCTGAGGTGGTAAAGTGTCAGCAACTACTGAAAGCAAACCTTGGCAACACCCAATTACGGATACGAAAAACGTCAGAAAGAACTGGCGAAAAAACGCAAGAAAGAAGACAAACTCAAAGAAAAAAATGAGCGCAAGACCCATGGTCCTGAAGACGGCGCCCCTGAAGATGGCCAAAATCCGGATTCACTACACCCCCCCGCTCCAGACGCTTCCTGATCGCCCTGCGGCCCGTATCACCCACCCGATGGTTCCGGCGACAGCAACTGCTGCGCCAGTTGGCTCATAGCCTCTGCGGAGCGGTTGGTTGGCGTGATGGGCTGCGCTTGCGGATACTGGCTGAAATTGCGCTTCATTGACTGGATGTATACCGGGTCGTAGTGCTCGGTCAGTAAATCCCGCACCACGGGGTCCACATTGCCCCCCAGGACCTGGGCCTTCCAGGCATCCACAACCGCCTTGCCCCGAAACGTAGCCAAAACATCCAGGCGAGTGCAGAAGTAGGCGCTGTCTTTGACAAAAAAGTCGTAGTCTTCCAGCAGCAAGGCCACCCGTTCCTCAATGGGCAGGGTCAAATCCAGGCACGGACTCGACCGCATCCGGTCAATCAATGCCGTTGGCACTGCCACGTTACCCACTTTCTTGCTTTCGCTTTCGATGAAAACGGGGCGCGACGGGTCGAACTGGCGCAATGCATCCCACACCAACATATCAAAGCGCTTTTGGCTTGGCTGCGGTACGCCGGGAATAGCGCCCAGAACCGAACTGCGGTGGTTGGCCAGCGCCTCCAGGTCCAGCACCTGCGCGCCATGCCCTGCAAGAGCCTGCAGTAGGCGGGTCTTGCCCGAGCCTGTGGTGCCGCAAACGACCTGAAAATCCAGTCGGGCGACCTGCAGCGGAATATCCAGCAACACAGCGGCACGAAAGGCCTTGTAACCGCCCTCGACCAGAGTGACGCGAAAGCCAATCTGGTCCAGGACCAATGACAGTGACCCGCTGCGCTTGCCGCCTCGCCAGCAATAGGCCAGGGGTTTCCAGTCGCGCGGTTTGTCAATGACATCGCGTTCGATGTGCATGGAAATATTGCGCGCAGCAAGGGCCGCCCCGCGCTTTTTGGCTTCAAACTGGTTGACTTGCACATACATGGTGCCAATCAGCTTGCGCTCTTCATCGTTGAGCGTGGGCCAGTTCACTGCCCCTGGAAGGTGGTCTTCAGCGAACTCACCCTCGCTTCGGGCATCGATGATCGTGTCAAAGGTGTTCAGTTGCGCCAGTACGTCGGGCGCGCTCAGAATGGTCAGGCTCATGCAATCAGTTTCTTCACGGTGGGCCACACATTGTTGAGGATCAGGGGGTGCGCCGCTTCATTGGGGTGAATGCGGTCGTTCTGAAAGAGTTGCGCGGCATTGGGGCCATCGGCCACGTCCTTCAGCAGAAACGGCACCAGAGTCGCCTTGCCCGCTTTGGCGACGGTAGCAAAGGTGGCTGCAAATTTTTGAGCATAGTCTTGCCCGTAATTGGGCGGCACCTGCATGCCTATCAGCATGACTTTGGCCCCTGCGGCCTGCGCCATTCGGGCCATGGCCTGCAGGTTTTCCTGCGTCATCTGCAAAGGCAGTCCGCGCAGGGCATCGTTGCCGCCCAGTTCGATGATGACGACGGTGGGTTTATGCTGGGTCAGCAGTGCCGGGAGACGGGAGCGCCCGCCTGACGTCGTATCGCCACTGATGCTGGCATTGACGACATGGGCCGTGATTTTTTCCTGGGCCAGTCGCTGCTCCATCAAGGCGACCCATCCGGTACCGCGTTTGAGGCCATACTCGGCGCTGAGAGAGTCTCCCACGACCAGCAGTGTGGGAGTGTGCGGTTTGGGTGTGGCGGACTGGGCGGTTGAAAGCCCTGCCGAAGCAGCCCAAACGCCAAGCGCGATAAAGTGTCGTCGATTCAAAGAAGGCCCCATGACTGATTCCATTATTTCCGTTGAGCACGTGTGCAAGTCGGTTACCGACTCCACCGGCACATTGCAGATTCTGCTCGACATCGATTTTGCGCTAAAAGCGAAAGAGACGGCTGCCATCGTCGGCGCCTCAGGGTCTGGCAAGAGCACATTGCTGTCCATCATTGCCGGACTCGACACGCCCACTTCCGGCACGGTGCGGCTGGCAGGGGTCGATTTGTTCGCAATGGACGAGGACGACCGGGCTGCACTGCGGGCCAGCAAGGTGGGCTTTGTGTTTCAGAGCTTTCAGCTGCTGGGCAATTTGACTGCGCTGGAAAACGTGATGCTGCCGCTGGAGCTGGATGGCCGCAAAGACGCCCGCAAAGCCGCCACGGAGATGCTGGCGCGGGTGGGGCTGTCCCAGCGCTTGATGGCCTATCCCAAGGTACTCAGTGGAGGTGAGCAGCAGCGCGTGGCCCTGGCCCGTGCCTTTGTGGTGCACCCCGCCGTCTTGCTGGCGGACGAGCCCACGGGCAGCCTGGACTTTGCCACGGGTGAAAAAATAATGGAGTTGATGTTCGAGCTGAACCGCGAGCAGGGCACGACGCTGGTGCTGGTCACCCACGACCGCGCCATCGCGGCCCGATGCGACCGGCGCATTACCATTGAAGCCGGGAAACTGGTGGATTCTTTGGCCGAGGTTTAAAGCGATATGGGCCTGTAGCCCCCGAGGAATATGCGCAGGCAGCTCCTTTTTTGATAGCGGATGCTAACCCGCGATAATCACGGCATGTCTTCACCCAAAGTTTTATTCGGCTTCCATGCCCTGGCCGTGCGTCTCAAAACCGCGCCTCAATCCATTATCGAAATCTACTACGAGCCCAGCCGGCGCGACGCGCGCATGCGGCAGTTCCTGGACAAGGCCAATGAGTCGGGTGTTCGGCTGATCGAAAGCGATGGCGAGCGGCTTTCCAAAATGTGTGGCGGCCACGGGCACCAGGGCGTGGCAGCGCGCGTCCATGCGCTGGAGCAGATTCATTCGCTGGACGAACTGCTGGAAAACCTGGAGGCCGCCAATCTGGCTTTGCCGGTTGCCGAGCGTGTACAGCCCCTGATTCTGGTACTGGATGGGGTGACCGATCCGCACAACCTGGGTGCGTGCCTGCGCGTGGCCGATGGCGCTGGGGCGCATGCCGTGATTGCCCCCAAAGACCATGCGGCGGGTATCAACGCCACTGTGGCCAAAGTAGCCAGCGGTGCGGCCGAGACCGTGCCGTACTTCATGGTGACCAACCTGGCGCGTACCTTGAATGAACTCAAAGAGCGCAACATCTGGATCATTGGCACCAGCGACGCGGCACCGGGCACTTTGTACCAGGCCGACCTGAAAGGGCCGGTTGCGCTGGTGCTGGGCGCAGAGGGTGACGGCATGCGCCAGCTGACCGCAAAAACCTGTGACCAATTGGTGAGCATTCCGATGCATGGCGCAGTTGAGAGTCTGAATGTGTCGGTGGCGAGCGGCATTTGCCTCTATGAGGCACTGCGCCAGCGTCTCTGACAGTCGTCAACCCGAAATCAATCCGCAACTTGCCGCGATGGCCAAGGCCAACTGGACACTCGGCATCGTCACCCTGGCCCTGTTCGTGGGCCTGGGCGTCTACCTGGCGCCTCTGAATCCCAACATCGTGACGCTGCAGTTCACGTTCAGCCCGGTCGCCTTCCAGGCTGTTTTGGACGCGTGGGGTCCCGAGGGCGTGGCGCACTACCGGGCGCATCTGCCGGTCGATGGCGTTTTGCTGCTGTGCTATGGCGCTCTGGGCTATGGGTTGTCCACCACGACGGCTTTGTTCGCGCCGTTTTCACCTGATGCAAGAAGATTCCTGGCCCTAGTCCTTCCTTTGGCGGCGTGCTGCGATTCCCTTGAAAACCTTCTGCATTGGACCCTGACTGTGGCCAATGGTCCAGGTCCGGCGGCGCTTTACGCGGTTGCAGGAATCAGTTCAACGTTGAAATGGCTGGGCATCGTCCTGTTTTTGCTATGCGCGATGTTTGCCTTGATGCGCAGGACGCGGTAGATGAACAGCCATTCAAATCCAGCCAAGGCCACCCAAGAGCGCTCCGGCACCCAGTAACCACAGCATGTGAATGCGCGTGCGCCACACCAGCACGGCGGTGATGGCGGTCAGCAGCCAGACGCGCCAGTGCGCCAAGGGGCTGCCCTGGCTGGCGGCCAGAATCCAGCCAGTGGCAATGAGCAGGGCAATGACAATGGGCGCCATGCCCTGTTTGAAAGCGCGCACCGCGCGCAGTTCCCGGTTTCTGTGTCCCCAGCGCGCAGCCACAAAGGTGAGGGTGGTGCTGGGCAACATGATGCCAACCATGGTGACCAGCACCCCGGTAGCGGCCATACCCCAGGCGCGCGGGCCAGCGGCCATGCCGCCACCGGCGTTCATGCCCACGTTCCACCCCAGCAGTGCGACAAACAGCACGTTGGGGCCAGGCGCTGCCTGCGCCAGCGCAACAGATGCGGTGAACTGGCTGTCGGTCAGCCACGATTTTTCATTCACCAGGTAGCTGTGCATTTCAGGTGCCGTGGTGATAGCGCCGCCAATGGCCAGCAGTGAGAGCGACATAAAGTGTACGAACAGCGCCAGCCAGTCGGCACTGGTAAACCCGGCCATCATTCGCTGCCTCCGGCCGTTTGCTGAGCCAGGGCAATACTCCCCAGTTGCTTGTACGCCCAGACGCAGGCCAGGCCACCCACACCCAGCAGCACTGCGGCCAGGGGCACCCTGAATAGCCCGATGGCCACGAAACTGACGATTCCCAGTGCGTAGCAAACCGACAATCCCATGACATTTCGCTGCAGGCCTGCCATCAGCTTGAGGCCCGTAGCGGCAATCAAGCCAGCCGCTACGGCACCCATCCCGCGCAGGGCGCCCTGGGCCACCGGTGTGTCGGCGATTCCGCCAAATAGCACGGCCAGTGCCAGCACAATCAACAGGGGAAACGTCAACATGCCCGCCAGCGCCGTCAGCGCGCCGCGCAGACCGAAGTAGCGGTCACCAATCATCAGCGAGAGATTGACGACGTTGGGGCCCGGCAAAATCTGGGCGACGGCCCAGTCCTCCAGAAACTCCTCCCGGGTGAGCCATTGCTTCTTTTCCACCAACTCACGCTGCACCACGGCCAGCACGCCCCCAAAACCCTGCAGCGCCAAAATGGAAAACGAGAGGAAAAGGTCGGTCTTGGATTGGGGGCGCTGGGATGACATGGACTGAAAATGAGGGGTTATTTGTGCCGCTAGCCCCCGTGGAATATGCGCAGGCAGCTACTGTTTTGATAGTGTTTTAACCGACGGCTGTTTCCTGGGCGCCCGTTTGGCGGCCCCCTTTGGGGTGGCCGTCTTTGGCGTCGTTGATTTTATTACCCTGGACGCCGGCTTGCGCGTTTCCTTCGGCGAAGGGTGTGCCCCAATGCCCAGTGCTGCCTCCAGTTCCAGGATCGCGTTGTGCGTGTAGTCCAGCATGCGCTGCAACGCCGGCACCGATCGGCGGCAGGCAATGTAGCCAAAGCCCAGCCGGTCACCATAGCCACTGATGGTGATGTTCAGCGCCAGATAGTGGGTGGGGATGGATACCGGATAAACCTCATCCAGCCGTGCGCCATTGAGGTAGAGGGTCTCCCGGGGCCCCGGTACGTTGGAGATCACCAGGTTGAACACCGGGTGCTGTTCTGCCATGCCCGTGACCATGCCAGGAGCGAGTGGGGAAATCGTGGTGACGCCATGGGCCCATTTTTGCAGGCGAGGCATGGCCGCCAGACGGTCTTTGGCATGTTTGGTGGACTCGACGATGCGCTGGAGGCGCTTAAGCGGGTCCGCAATGTTGGTGGCCAGACTCGCCAATAGCAGCGATACCTGGTTGCCTCCGGCGTCCGTCTCGGCATGAAGCGAAACCGGCACCATCGCCACCAGCGGTTTCCTGGGTAATTTGTTCTGCGACAGCAGATATTCGCGCAGTGCGCCAGCACAGATGGCGAGCGTGACGTCGTTCACCGTGGCCCCGGTGGCCTCACCAATGTGTT
This sequence comes from Rhodoferax sp. GT1R46, assembly GCF_056521285.1. Lineage (NCBI taxonomy): Bacteria > Pseudomonadati > Pseudomonadota > Betaproteobacteria > Burkholderiales > Comamonadaceae > Rhodoferax > Rhodoferax sp. GT1R46. The sequence continues at coordinate 158,308 of NZ_JBWMBC010000008.1, read as the reverse complement.
TGAACCGCGCCAGTGAATAGGACTGCGACGCAAATCGCCGTGAGCCTGAAATCTCCACATTGAAGGGGGAGGGCGGTGCCTGAAAGGGCAGGGCTGCCGTGGTCTCGGAAACCGCCGCGCGCACGATGTCCCATAGGCCAATGCCAACACCCGGAAGGATTTCCTTGCCGGCTTTCAGCACGCTGCCCAGTTGCTCCAGTAGCCCGGGCGACGCCACTTTGGGGCGGGACGTCGGGTGTTGCTTGTAGGGTAGCGCCCACAAGGGCGGTTTGTGGTCCGAATCATTCAGACACAGGCCATTGGCCGCCATTTTTCCGCCGGTAACGCCATCCACCAGCGCGTGGTGGATCTTGTTGTAAACGGCAAACCGGCCTCCGGGCAGGCCTTCGATGACATAGGTTTCCCACAGCGGGCGGTTGCGGTCCAGCAGGTTGCCATGCAACCGGGACACCATGGCCAATAGCTCCCGAATGCGTCCGGGTTGCGGCAACGAAAGGTGGCGCAAGTGGTAGTCCAGCTCGAAGTCTTTGTCCTCCTCCCAAAACCACAGACCCAAGCGCAAAACCGGGCGCAAATTGAAAGGGGCGACGGCCTTGTGATGCCTGCCCCAATCGGCCAGCAGTTTGCTGACGAAATCATGGCTTGATCCCGGCGGCGGTGTGTAAATGCTCAGCCCCGCCACATGCATGGGCTGGTTGCGGGTTTCCATCCACAGGAATGCGGAGTCGGTGGGGCTCAGTGCTTGCATGGTGTTGTCCTCCTCTTGTTTTTTTGCTGGTCAGGTCGTCCCGAGCCCAGTCTATTCAGTTTACGGGCCCGGAGCCAGTAGCACGGTGCGAAAACCCAGATGGCTCGCGCCCAGATCGTCGTCCTGGGGTTGGCGTGCCCCGGAACGGTAGCGCATGCAGTAGTTCGGCGCACACAAGAACGAGCCTCCCTTGATGACGCGTTGCCCGTTGGAACGGGGCCGCAGGTCTGGTGGCACCTGGTCAGGCGTTGTCGCTTCGCCATCCGCATGCGTGGACGTGTAGGCATCGCGGGTCAGCTCCCAGGCATTGCCCATCATGTCAAACAGTCCCCAGGTGTTTGGTGGGTAGCACCCTGCGGGGGCAAGGCCCACAAATCCGTCTTCAGCCGAGTTCGCCACCGGGAACAAGCCCTGCCACGTGTTGGCGTCTTTGGGCTGGTCATGGTCGGCCGCTGCACCGGTGTTGCCCGCACGTGCCGCCCACTCCCACTGCGCTTCGCTGGGCAGTTGATGCCCTTTCCATTTTGCGTAGGCGGAGGCATCTTCAAAAGTGACCGTGACCACGGGGAATGCACCACGGCCGTCAATGCGGGTGTCGGGGCCACCGGGATGGCGCCAGTTGGCACCCGGGATGTAGCGCCACCATTGGGTCACGCTGCCAGTGCCCTTCACATCATTGGGCATGACGAAGACGACGGCACCGGGCAGGCGCATCTCGGCCGACAGCCCGGGGTGCAGCCGGGTGTCCACTGCGCGCTCAGCGACAGTGACGTACGCCGTCGCCTTCACAAACTCTGCAAACTCAGCATTGGTGACTTCCGTGCGATCCATCCAGAACCCGGCTACCCGGGTGGGATGAACCGGCTGTTCTTCAGGGTAGGCCGTGTCGCCAAATGCGAAGCTTCCGCCCGGCACCCACGCCATGCCCGGGTGGGGTGCTGTGGCGTCTTGCGCAGGCAACGCACATTGCAAACGCTCGGCCTTCGTGTGGCGGGATGTTTGCGCACCCAAGCCCATCCACGCAGCAACGGCCAGAAGGGCCAGCAAGGCTGCAAAGAGGGCCAACCGGCGAATATTCATGTTGAACAGTGCACGCTTTAGTTGACCCAGTAGGTGTATTCGTCTTTCGGCGTCATTGGTTGGTTCAGCGTCTTGTCGATTGCCACGGGTATTTCAAGAAACGACGGCCACAGTGGTGCAGGCATGCCGGCGTTGTGGGTGGTCAACAGCGCCTGGAGTTGCGCCAGCTTCTGCGGCTGCTGGTCTGCCAGATTGATCTTCTCGGTGGGATCAGTGTTCAGATTGAACAGCCAGTTCTTTTTGGGTCGTTCCGCTGAAATGAGCTTCCAGCCCTGATCTTGAACGGTGCGGTAGGGGCCATCACGCCAGAACAGCGGTCGTGGCGGTTGTGTCGCGGGCTTGGCACTCAGGTACGGCAACAGGTTCACGCCATCCATCACGCGATCGGTGGGCACTGTTCCACCCGCCGCAGAGACTACCGTGGGCAGAACATCGATGTTCGATACGGGGGGCTGGTAACGTGTTCCGGCTGGAATATGGCCCGGCCACTTGGCCACATAGGGCACATGCAGGCCTCCCTCAAACAGGGTGAGCTTCCAGCCGCGGTAAGGCTGGTTCACCTCCGGCAGCCCAATGTAGCCTGGTGCGCCGTTGTCGCTGGTGAAAATCACGATGGTGTTGTCGTCCAGGCCCTCGTCCCGCAGGGTCTGCAGCACGCGGCCCACGCTGCGGTCAATAGCGCGCACCATGGCCAGATACACGCGCCTGCGGTGGTCGGGAATGTTGCTTAGGGCGTCATAGTCGGCCTTGCTCGCCTGCAGCGGGGTATGCACGCCCCAGTGCGCCAGGTACAGGAAGAAAGGCTGATTCTTGTTGCGTTTGATGGCGGTTACCGCTTCATCGGTGAAGTAGTCGGTCAGGTACCTGGCCGGTTTGAACCACTTGCCATTGTTGAAGCTGACGCCAAAGCGCATGTTGGGCCAGAGGAACTTGTCAATCGGGTCAAAGTCCTGCTTGGAGTTCACCACATTGGGATCGTTTTCCGGCAAATACAAGCCGCTCTCCATGAACAGGCTTTCATCAAAGCCCTGGTTGTTGGGGCGCATCTCGGGCGTGCTGCCCAGATGCCATTTGCCGATGTGCAGGGTGTGGTAACCGCGTGCCTTCAGGAGTTCGGCCACGGTTTGTTCTGAGGGGGGCATGCCCAGGTCGTTGAAACTTTTGGCCTGGCCGGCCTTTTTCCTGTCGATGACAATCGGATACAGGCCGTCGGCATCTTCATACAACTTGCCCGCAACCCGCGCCATGGCGCCCGGCGTAGGCGTGAATTCCACGCCGAATCGCCACGGGTAGCGCCCGGTCATCAAAGCCGCACGCGAGACGGTGCACACGGCGCTACCGGCATAGCCATTGTCGAAACGCACGCCGTCGCGTGCAATGGAGTCGATGTTGGGGGTGGCAACGCCCAGAGCCGCCTGGCCGCCGCCATAGGTGGTCACATCGTTGAAGCCGAGGTCATCTGCCAGAATGACAATGATGTTGGGCGGCCTTTGCGCCAGGGGTTTGCCCGTTTGGGTGGGGCCCGCGACCCAGGGCACCGGATGGTTGGCGTCACGCGGGTGAAGGATGTCAGTCTGCCAGCCCAGCGAATACTGCAGCAGCTTCAGGCGGTTGGCATATGCGCCCGCCACGACAAGTGCCAGAACAGCCAATGCGATGGCTGCCTTCTTTTTTGTGTTCATTCTTTTGATGCCCTGCGATCAGGATTGGGGTCGACCACCCGCAGCGAGCAGCATTTTCTGCGCCGTCTCCACACCCGCGTTCTGGTTTTGCCCGGTTACCAGGCGCCCATCCACTACCGTGTGATTGGCAAACACATCCAGCAGTGCGCTGCTGCTCTCAAACAAGGCGCCCGCGGCACGCAGTTCCCGTTCAGGATGTTGCGGGGTGAGGGTGATGCCCAGTTGCTGAACCTGCCGGTTCGTCACAGCCGTCAGATGCCTGCCTTTGACAAGGGATACACCGCGGGCATCCGTTGCCAGCAGCAGGCCCAGGGGCCCGTGGCACACGCCACCGACCACCCGCTGGGCGGCCCACGCTTGCGATATTTTTTGACCCAGCGAGACCGAGGTGCCCAGGTCGTACGCGGCGCCCCAGCCACCCGCCAGAAAAATGATGTCGTACTGGGTGAAGTCCAGATCATCGATCCTTCGCGAGGATTTGACTTTGCCCTGAAATTCGGGATCTTTCAAATAGCGCTTGTCGGATGGGGCGGCCAGTAGCCAGAGAAAGGAGCCTGGCTCAATCGGTATTTCGCCGCCTTGAACGCTTGCGACATCCACCTGCATCCCGGCGTCCTGGAACGCATAGTAGGGTGCTGTCATTTCTGACCCGAAAACTCCGGTCGCTCTGCCACCTTCTCCCAATGTTTTGTGGCTCGTGGTGATGATCAGGGCACGTTTTCCCGGCAACGCATAGGTCTGTCCAGAGTAGCGTGGATGCAGCCCCAGCGCGGAGAGCACCAGTGGCAACCCGAGCCAGATGAAAAGCGCGCAGAGAACGATAAAAATGAGGATGTTACGCATGGATGCCCCGCGCTCATGCGGGCTGCCCCACTACCGTGAAGCGCTGGGTGTTGTCACGCAGCCATTGCTCGGACAGGGACGTATCCTGCTGGCTGGGGTGAAAACCGGGCTCCATGTAGGCACGCCACATCGCCGAGTTGCCCCGGATCATGCCGTCTTTGGCAAACAGCAGTTTGCCAGCGCTGCGCCAGGTGCTCCACTTGAACAGGCTGCCGTCGTGCCACAGGTTGCGGATGGTCTGGCGTGTGATGTCCATGGCAAAGGTGAGGGTGATATAGCGCAGCAGGCGCACCCGCCATTCAAGGCTCCCTTGTAGCGCGGTGTAGATGTCAAACGCGGTGCTGCAGTGCTCTGCCTCTTCTGCTGCATGCCACATCCACAAGGTCTGCAGGCGGGACTCGGCACCTTCCAGGGCTTCGGGGTGGCGAAACATCCAGTCGGCAAACATGGCGGTCAAATGTTCGGTGGCTGCAGTAGCTGCCACGTGCACGCGCACATCCCGGTGTGCGTTGTCCCGCAGGCGCTTGGTGGCACGGCGCTCCAGTTCGTTATCGAGCCCCAGTTTTTCCAGCTGAGCATTGAACAGCGCGTGGATGCGCCGATGGGTTGCTTCTTGCCCAACAAAGCCTTGCACTTCAGGCGCAAGCCGTTGGCGGTCGGTCTCTGGCAGATTTTTCAGCCCGGCCCGAACGGAGTCCATGAAATACTGCTCGCCGACCGGAAAGCTCATGGACAGGGCGCTGAAAAATGCCGAGCGAAACGCGTCGCCACCATTCCACCGGGCGGGGAAGGGCGCAGCGAGGTCAATTAATAGTTTGCGGACAACAAGATCGGTCATGTTTGTGTGCTCAGGTGATCGGTAACGCCATATAGAAGGCGCTCCAGGCCTTTTGGCTTGAAGGGCTGCCAGTGATGTTCGGTCTGGGCGAGGCGTTTTGCCAAAAGATACAAAGCCCCCGGGCTGCACCCCATGCCGCAATGGGTGTTGCCGCGCAGGTGGATATTTTCGCCGTCAGGTTGTCCTTCTTCAATCGAGCACTGCCATGCAACCACACCGTCAACCTTGCTGTAGATGGAGGTGGTGGGTACCGGCGGTTTGATGCGGATTTCAACGTGCTTTTTAAAATCCATGTCATCGAATCGGTCACCCGAGAGCCATTCGTAGAAGCGAGCGCCAGTCGAGGCGAGTGGGTGGCCGGTAAAGGGCGACCCCAAGGTAATGACCTGCCGCACTTTGTCAGGGGACAACTTGGCGAGCTCGCGTGCAAAGACACCCCCCAGACTTTGCCCAATCACGCTGACTTTTTGTCCGTGCTGGGCGTAAATGAACTGCAGGTGCTTGTCCATGGCGCCGGGGAGGGCATCGTTGATGCCTTTGTTGCGACCCATGCCCCACGGGTAGGTAACGTAGCCCAGATCGTCAAGAAAACGTCGCAGCAGGGCGGTCGAGACATCGGACGCACCCAGACCCGGAAGCACCAGAACCGGGTGCCCATCCCCTTTGGGTGCCATACGCCGCAGGATTCCGAACAGGGAAGCGCCGCTCACGTATTCCCAGAATACACGCGCTTCCGATACCAGCAGCCACACAGGTGGGGCTGGAATGTCTGGAAACTGGGTCAATGACGCCTTGAGACGTTTTAATCGCGACATGGTTGTTGGGCTTTGATAAACACAAGGGGTTCAAAGGTATAGTTTATGAACGTATTTCATTAAAATGTTTCAGATTTTTGCGGGCGGAAACCATGGCGAAGAAAATAGTAAAAACTTCAATTAAATCAATAGTAAGAGCCCCAAAACAGGATCGTGCAAGGATCACGGTTGAGGCTATACTTGAGAGTGCCTTTCAGATTCTTGAAACAGATGGTCTGGCAGGATTCAAGGTTGCCACGGTGGCAGAGCGGTCGGGTTATGGCGTGGGTACTTTGTACCAGTACTTTGAAAATATCGACGCCGTCATGCTGGCACTGGTTGATCTGGAAAGTGAGCGCCAGAGGCAGACGCTGCTGGCCGCGTTCAGCGACCAGGCTGCACGTGGTGTGGCACTGGGAACACGAGACCTGGTTAACCTGATGCTGTTCGCATTTACCCAGCGCCGCGCGGCCCATAAAGCCATCATTGAGTGGGCATTGTCCCGCCGCGAAGTGCGCTCCATTGAAGGCCGCAATACATTTCTGGGGCAAATGCTGGCAAGCGTTTCGGTGCGATCGCAAGGGTTGCAGTTTGATCGGCTTCTGAATCCAACCGAAATGTTTGTGCTCTCCCGGAGCTTTCTCGGCACGCTGCGCACGGCTATCTGGAATGATGAGGCCGACACTAGCGCGCCCCAATTTGCGCAGGCACTGACGGATCTGGTGGACGGCTATGTCCATCAGCTGGTAAAGCGCGAGGCAGCGGGCATCCACGCGTGATCTGCGGCTCATCCCGGCGGTAGGTCATCCAACTGTTGCACTACCCACTGGATGACCGGCACATTGATGCACATCTGGACATGACCAATTCCATCGAATGCGGTTGGGGTAATGCCCTGCAATACCTGTGCTCGCTGGGGATAGACGATGTTGTCTTGCGGCGTAATGGCGATGCGCTTGAGCGCGCGAACAGCGTCTGATTCCGATGCGGCCAGATCGGCGAGCCATTGGCTTTTCCAGCCCATCTGGGTTCCATTGGCCGTCTTGAAAAACGGCCCCACGCGGGTACCCGCATGCGGCGTCCCCAAGGTGAGGATGCGCGCAACTCGATCCGACCCAAACGAGCGCATCCAGGCACGAATTGCCAATCCACCCATGCTGTGCCCGACCAATGCCACACGGGATGCGCCGGTTTGCCTGCAAATTTCTTCTACCGCGTTTTCCACAATAGGCGTGTAGTTGTCGATGGATGCAAACAGTGGCTCCAGATCGACGGCAAAAACCGGATGGCCGTTGGAGCGAAGCGCGTTCGCCATATCGTCCCAAATGCGGTGATTGCACATGAAGCCGTGCACCAGCACAACCGGGATTTTCGGCACGCTCCCAGTAGCCGGTTGCCAAGTGGGCGGTGCAATCGCCCAAGGCTGGCGAAACAAAAAGACCTGGATGCCCGCGTTGAACTCACCAAACAAAGACCGCCACCAGACTCTGATGCCTTCGTTCCCCCTGGATTGAACCGCAGTCACGATGTCAATCAGGATCATGCCGACGAATGGCATGGCAGCAGCCCATGCGAGCACACCCCAGACCGGGCCATGCCCCAATTTGAATAACAGGAAACCCAGTCCTGCACCGATCAGCATTTGCGTGGCTATCACGCGACGAAGAAGTTGTGCCAGCATCGTGTTACCTAAACTTTGTTGCAAACCAGTGTACGTCGGGCGGGTTCCAGAACGGATTTTTCAGCCTCGTAGTTCCCTGTCAAAACGCGCATCAACAGAAAACCTTTGGTCGATGGAGAAACCACCACCTGCACCCCTTCTGGCACCACCCGGCCATCGGGATTTCCACGTTCGGACACCAGCCACAAGTCCACAGGCTTGCCGGCAGCCTTGCGGTCATTCAGGACAAAAAAATTGTCGCTATTGGCTGAGTAGAGTGCAACGGACCAGTAAGTTTGCAGGCCCGGATTGGCCTTGATCTGGACAGGGCCTGCAGATACGTCATAGACGCAAACCGAGTAGAGCATGTCCGGGCTGGGCATGACGACGGAGCGTGAAGCTGCGTTGACGGGAGAAGGAAATGCCGCCTGGTTCTGCATGTTCAGCGCATGGGCCATGGGCCCATCCATCAATACCCGCATGATCAGACGGGGTGCCGCCCAGACAGTGACGAGGTGAACAATGGCGGCTGTCGCAGTCAGCGTCAACACGCGGTAGAACCAGAGGCGCTTGCGGGTTGACATCTGCTTCATTAGCAGGTTCCTGTGGAGGTGATGGTGGGAGGCGCCATGGTGGTGGGCGCTGCCTGCAACTCCTTTTCGGGGTTATACAGGCGCAAAGTCAGGAAAAGGCCACGGTCCCCCGGTGTTGGAAGCCAGTGGGTGCCCGGCTGCTCCTTGCCTCCCGTTGTGAAGGAAAACCGGCCATTTTTGTCAAGCTTCGCCGTACTGCCATTCAAACTGTAGTGCCCTCCGGGCGCATCAAATAAGAACTTGTCATCGGCGTATGCGGTGATGCTCCACCAGCGCGCTTTGGGAGGTATACCTTCCACGCGGTAGGTACAGCTTGAGCGGAGCGATTTGCCGGTGTCGTCGTGGGTCGCCACAAAGTACATGGTCTCATCCCGATCCAGAGCCAAAAGTGCATTGAGAGCGACGCTGGCGCGGGTGTACATGTCCGCGTCCGGGCTGCCTGCGCGCAAATTGGCTTTCCATGCGCCTGTCTGCACCGTGGCGTTCATCCAGGGTGCTTTTGTCAACACCCACCAAGCGGAACCGAGCCCCACTGCCACGGCACTCAGGTACAGGGCAATGCCTATGGCGATGCGCCTGGAACGACTTTGGTAGAGGGGCTTGTTCATCTTTATTTATTTCAGCTTATGCCGCAGGTCTGCGCCTGCGCATCAACCAGCCTGCACAGGCAATCAGTGAAAGCCCTACCAGGACGGCAGGGGCATAGGACTTGAACCGCGGCACATAGACGTTCACCAGGGCATTGATCTGCACCTGCCGGATGGGGTCGTAGTCCGCTGGCATGTCCAGAACCTGGTTGGCTTTGGCATAGGCGTCATAGTCCGCGCGCATGGCGTCAAAACGCGCAGGCATGGCTGCTTGCAGGTCCTTTGTCTCGCCGGGGTCGCTCTGGATGTTGTAGAGGTGCCATTGGCCGTCTCCCACCCCCTGGAGTACCCGCACCAGTTTGTAGTCACCCTTGAACAGGGCAGAGCTACCCGAGAGTTCGTACCCGATGGGCTGTTCGTCCGGGTGCACCTGTTGCGCTTTTCCTTGCAGTAGCGGTAACAGGTTGCTGCCCGTCAAGGGCTCCACGGGATGGCCCTGGTAGGTTCCGGTGTGGGGTGCCACACCGGCCACCGCGAGAAGGGTTGGCACGATGTCATTGACATGGGTGAAAGCCCTGCTGATCTGATTTTGCTGCATGCCTTTACCCGAGATAACCAGTGGCACCCGAAGGCCGCCTTCACCTCCATAGAACTTGTAGGTGTTCAGCGGAGACGCTGCGGCGCTGCCCCAACTGGGGCCCAGCACGGCATAAGCACCTTTCGATCCCAGGCGGTCAAGATCCCGGTTGTACTTCCAGTCCAGCCAAAGCCGACCAGACAGCGTTGCATAGGGGTCGGACGCCTCCGCCCCGTTGTCAGACATAAACACGAATACGGTGTTGTCATATTGCCCAGTCGACTTCAGGTGACTGACCAGGCGGCCGACCTCATGGTCCATCGCATCGGCCATGCCGGCATAGACTTCCATGCGCCGGGATTGGTAGGCTTTCTCGTCCGGAGTCAAGGCATCCCAATCCGTTGTGGTGGACATGGTTACCATGGGCGCGCCTGGGGGTATCAAACCCAGCGCAATCGCTCGCTCTCGTCGGCTGTTTCTCAGCGCCGTCCAGCCGTTTTTGTAGACGCCCCGGTATTTATCTACAAACGATTTTGGCGCCTGCAGGGGAATGTGGTTGGCCTGAAAAGCCACATACGAGAAAAAGGGTTTGTCGTCGCCCTGGTTGGACTGGATGTACTGAATGGCCTTGTCCACGTAGTAGGTGGACGAATAGAAGTCTTTGGGGATGGTCGCAGTTTTGTCCTGTTCAAACCAATAGACCTTGTCCTTGATGTCGAGGTAAACACGGTCTTCCCAATTGTCCGAGCCGCTATCGGCCTGAATGAACGAGCGCTCAAAGCCCCGCGCGCCAGGCAGGTTGTGCGCTTCTTTGCCCAGATGCCATTTGCCTGAGATGTAGGTGTGGTATCCACTGTCCCTGAGCATGCTGGCGACGGTGACCACATTGGTATCAAGCACCCCCAGATAACCGGGCTTCCCGATGTGCGACTGGGGAATGCTCTCGGGCATGTCGCCCACGCCATTGCGGTGGTTGTCCACACCCGTCATCAGCATGGAGCGGGTCGGTGAACACGATGCTGCGACATGGAAGTTGGAGAATCGCACGCCTTTTGCGGCCAGTGCATCAATGTTGGGGGTTGAAATTTCGCTGCCATAGGCACCCACATCGCTAAAGCCCCAGTCGTCTGCCAGCAGCAGAACGATATTGGGGCGTCTGGTTTCTGCGACCACGTGGCCCGATGCAACGACCAGAAAAGGGATTGCTACAGTGAACAGCAGCCCTTTGGCAAAGGGTCTTGAAACCAGTGCGTTGCGAGTCGTCATACCGTCAGGCTTTGCGGGCAAGCTGGCTGGCTTTGGCCAGCGGCAGCCAGTGCAACAGGCCAAACAAGAGAGCCAGAAGCAGACTGGTCAGCAAGGAGCCCTTGTAGGTCTTGATGTGTTTGAACGCAAAGATGGCCTCCAGCACATGAACTGCCAGAAAGGCCACTGCCACCTTCTGAAAAATCGGTCCACTGCCCCACGGCAGGACCATCAGCAAACTGACAAGGGCGAGCAGGTAAATAGCAATGCAGTTGGCTTTGAGAAAAGTGTTCATGGTGAGAGGGGTTGAAAGGGAGTGGAGGAAATGAAGTCTGCAATTTGTTGCGCCAACTCGGGGCCTTTGTCCTCTTGCAGGAAATGGCCTGCACCGCGCGTCACCGCGTGGGGCTGTTTGGCCGCACCCGGCACGCACTTCTGGAATATTTTTTCACCGCCACGGGTAATGGGGTCGCGGCTGCTGAACAAGGTCAAAAAGGGTTTGTTCCACTGCTTGAGCACTTCCCACGCCTGCTCATTGCGTTCGCGCTCAGGGTCTGTGGGTGTTGTGGGTACAAAGGTGGGAAATATCCGCGCCCCCATTTCGTATTGCTTCGAAGGGTAGGGCGCGTCATAGGCTGCGATTTCTTGCGGGGTGAGCTTGTTTACACAGCCAGAATTGACGATGCGGCCAATCGGAAACCAGGGGCTGAACCGGGCGAACGCGCGCCACACTTTGAACGCCTTGGGCGTCTGTCCCTGGGTGCCGGTTGGCAAGCCACCGTTGGCCAGCACCACGCGGGCAAACCGATGCGGGCTGTGGGTCACCATGCGCAATCCGATCAAAGAGCCCCAGTCCTGGCAGAACAGGGTGGCGTTCTGCAGGTCAATGCTCTCCATCCAGGCGGTCATCCACTGCACATGGTTCAAGTACGAGTAATCCGAGGGGCGCGCGGGTTTGTCCGATCGGCCAAAACCCACCAGGTCTGGCGCGATGACCCGGTGGCCTGCAGCCAGTAAAGCCGGGATCATCTTGCGATACAAAAAGGACCAGGTTGGCTCGCCGTGCATCAGCAGCACGGGGGCTGCATTGCGCGGGCCTTCGTCGATGTACGCGATGCGCAGGCCATCCAGCTCCAGGTAGTGGGGCTGGTACGGAAAATCCGGCAGATGGGCAAAGCGCGCCTCCGGGGTGCGCAGCACGCGGTCTTTCTGGATGGCGGGTAGAACGGTTGTTGGTGTCATTTGGCTCTTTTACTCATGCTTCTGCTGATATCCGTCAACCATCTGGACGACCGGGTGGGCACCAGTCGGAACATCCAGTCCAGCACCCGGGCATCTGCTCCGATCAGCAAGCGGGTCTTTCCGGTCTCGATGGCCTGGATGATGGCTTCAGCCGCCTGTGCCGGTGTGGTGCGGGCGACTTGCTCGAAGTGGCTGCGAAACGCCTGATCCGATGAAGCCACCATGCGTGAGTCGGTAATGCGCGCCTTGTTGGCGATATTCGTCTTGATGCCGCCCGGGTGCACGGTCAGAACGGTGATGGGGGTGCCGCGCAGCTCTTCGCGCAGCGCGTCGCTAAAACCGCGCACCGCGGCCTTGGACGCGTTGTAAATACTTTGGGTCGGCATGGACACCATGGCAAAGATGCTGGATACGTTCACCAGTACGGCTTCGGGTCGCTCGCGCAACTGAGGCAAAAAGGCCTGGCAGCCGTGCACCACGCCCCAGAAGTTGATGTTCATCAGCCAGTGCGCGTCCTTTGTCGGCATGCCCTCGACGGGAGACACCAGGGCAACGCCAGCGTTGTTGATCAGCACGTCGGCACTCCCCAATCTGGTACGGGCCTCCTCGGCTAGTGCATAAATGGCCGACTCACTGCCGGTGTCGGTGACCAGGCCATGGCACTCCACGCCCATGCTCTGGATGGTACCTACCACCCGCTTCAGGCCGACCGCGTCAATGTCTGCCAGCAGCAGCCGGGCACCGCGTTGCGCCATACCCGTTGCCAGTGCTTCGCCGATGCCAGAAGCCGCGCCAGTGATCACGACAGATTTGCCTTTGAGTGAGCGCATGGTCAGAACAGTTTTTGTTGGTTGATGGAAGTCCCGCCCGCGGGCAGGCTGAACAGCATGCCGTCTTCGCCCACGGTGATGGGGTTGGCATAGTGCTTGGCTGCGTCACCCAAAAATGCGGGGTAGGCATAACGAAACGGCATGGGCGGCACGATGTGGTTCAGTACCAGCTGTTTTGCACCCGCAGCGCTGGCTTGTTCAGCCGCCTCCTCCGGGGTGGTGTGGTAGTTAAGAATGTCGCGCATCACATGGCCGATGTTGGGCATGTTTTTTTTATTGAACTCCTGCTCCAGCAGATTCACCAGCTTGGGCTGCAGGGCCTCGTGCACCAGCAGATCAACGTCTTTGGACATGGCGACCACCGAGGGCGTTTTTTTGGTGTCGCCCGTAATGACGACGGAACGGCCCTTGTAGTCAAACCGGTAACCCACGGCGGGCTCGATGGGTGCATGGTTCACCCGGAACGCGGTGACCTTCAAGCCCTTATCGTCCAGCACCACCACGGCGTCGCCCTGGCCGACGGCCGGGAGCGCAAAAGGCATTCCTTTGCCGCCACTGCCCCCGGCGGGCATGATTTTCTCGGAGTGGTGGCTTACGCGGTAACCAAAGTCCAGCACGTAGGCTGCACGAAAGCCGTCCACCACTTTGTCCACGCCTGTGGGGCCGTACACCGGCAACGGGCTTTGTGCTGTGGCCATGGCCCAGCGTTGCAATAGAAACGGTGGCAGGCCGTCGATGTGGTCCGAGTGGAAGTGGGTCAGAAAGATCGCTTCAATGCTGGACGCCAGAAACCCCATGCGGGCCACATTGCGCATGCTGCCTTCACCCGCGTCCACGATGAACATCCGGTCGCCGGCAACAACGGCGGTGCAAGGGCCCGCACGTGTTGGATCGGGAAACGGCGAGCCGCTGCCGCACAGCGCAATGTGCAAGCCATCGGGCAGGGTGGGCAGGATGTTGCGGCCCACGTTGTAGGCAGCTACGCGCTGCAGCAGCAGTGTGCCAATCTGCTTCTGGAATACAACAGCGCATGCAGCCCCTATCACTGCGATGGCGGCAACACCCAACAGGGTTTTCTTGATCTTGTTCATGGTCTTATATTGTGGAATGTGAATGGCGCGCCGGATTCGAAAACTCCATTGCGTTGTCGGCCACGCTGCCAAACTTCAGGTCCATCAGGTCCAGCGCATAGTTTTGGTTCAGCTTCCAGGGCGCGTGGGATCCTTGCTTCGGCAGTCCGCTCAACGCCCGCTGGACATAGCCCGAGGTGAATTGCATGACCGGCTCGGTCACTTGGGACGGGTCGGTGTTACGCGGCACGCATTGGCTGAAGCCTTCTTTTTGCATGTGGTTCAGCAAGCGGCAGGCGTAGGCGGTGGTCAAGTCGCATTTCAGCGTCCACGAGGCGTTGGTGTAGCCCAGGCTGTAGGCCAGATTAGGCACGCCACTGAACATCATTCCCTTGTAGTTCAGTGTGTCTGCAATGTGGACGGTCTGGCCATCGACGGCCAGACTGGCACCCCCCATGAGCTCCATGACCAGACCGGTTGCGGTGACGATGACATCGGCATCCAGGTGGGCACCCGATTTCAATCGGATTCCGGTTTCCGTAAAGGTATCGATGTAGTCGGTGACGATGGACGCTTGTCCGCTTTTGATCACTTTGAATAGATCACCGTCCGGAACGACACAAACCCGTTGATCCCAGGGCTTGTAACTCGGCGTGAAATGCTTGCCCACATCAAAGTCCGGCCCGAGGGCATCCTGTACCTGTTTCACCATCCAGCGCTTGACCTGCTGCGGCCGCTTGCGGCTCATACGAAAGAAGTACATGCCCATCAACACGTTCTTCCACCGCGTCATTGCATAGGCCAGCTTGTCTGGCAGGATGTTGCGCAAGGTGTTGGCAACGGCATCCTGGCCGGGCCGCGCCATGACGTAGGTCGGTGAGCGCTGCAGCAGCGTGACATGAGCGGAAGTGGGCGCGATGCTGGGAACCAGCGTCACCGCAGTGGCGCCACTCCCGATAACCACCACCTTTTTACCTGCAGTGACGATATCGTCTGTCCATTGCTGGGGATGGACGATCCGCCCTTTGAAACGCTCAGCACCGGGGAAGTCCGGCGTGTAGCCGCGGTCATACCGGTAGTAGCCGCAACACATGAAGAGAAAATTGCAGGTCAGTTGCACGGGCGTGGGCGCACCGTCCTGCTGCACGTCTACCGTCCAGCGTCCGTCAGCACTCGACCATGCGAGATGCGTCACCTTGCTCTGAAAGCGAATGTGCTGGCGGATACCGTAGTCATCGGCAGCGTCACGGATGTAGTTCAGGATGCTGGCGCCGTCGGCGATGGCTTTGGGATCGGTCCAGGGCCGAAATTCGTA
This sequence comes from Rhodoferax sp. GT1R46, assembly GCF_056521285.1. Classification (NCBI taxonomy): domain Bacteria; kingdom Pseudomonadati; phylum Pseudomonadota; class Betaproteobacteria; order Burkholderiales; family Comamonadaceae; genus Rhodoferax; species Rhodoferax sp. GT1R46. The sequence goes on along the minus strand of NZ_JBWMBC010000008.1, from coordinate 143,204 downwards.
GCCCAGGGTGTACATGTCTGAGTCGGACCGGATCCCTGGATAGCGAAAAAGGTCCCATGTTCCACCGATGGCAGAACGGCCCTCAAGAATGGCATAGGTTCTGTCTGGGCACCGGGTTTGAAGGTGGTGCGCAGCACCAATGCCCGATAGTCCCGCTCCCACGATCAATACGTCAAAGTGCTCAGTGTTCATGGTTAGCTTGCTCAGGCAAATACGAACCCCTCTTTCCACGGACGTGGCAGACAGGGTCATTGCGGTGTTTAACCACTGGGTGCAAGTTTATGAAATAAGTTCATTTTCATGTTTCATATTTCTCGCACCGCTTGTTGCCTTTAAAAGTTGCGCTTGACTGCACTTTTTCATTGGTATGAATTCAATACCATCCATCTGGTATCAGTCAAAAACCATACGACGAATTGAGCGGTTTTCATATTTATAAAACGGGTATGCATCTATGTTGGGCTGTTCAGTACTGAGGCTGGTACTTGCGGATGGCCGCCTTCACCTCGTCGGTCAGTTTGAATCCATCGCCAAACTGCGCCGCCAGTTCTGCCGCACGCGTCTCAAATGCCTCTACGCCCATGCCATAAATGAACTGCATGGCGCCACCGGTCCACGCGGGGAATCCAATACCGAAGATTGAGCCGATATTGGCGTCGTGTACCGTGGTCAGCACGTTTTCACTCAGGCAACGTGCGGTTTCCACGGCCTGGCGGTACAGCAGGCGGTCTTTCAGGTCCGTAATGGTCCATTGGGCATCGGCTTTTTCAAACAATGGTTTGAGTTGAGGCCACAGAAACTTCCTGGCGCCTTTTTCCGCAGGGTATTCATAGAACCCACCGCCCCCTGCGCGGCCAGGGCGGTTGTGCTTGCGCACCAGGTCAGCCACCAGCAGTTCGCCCGGTGTGGCCACATAGGTTTTGCCTTCAGCCTCATAGTCGGACCGGGTCTGCTCCATGACGTGCAGGCTCAGCGTGAGCGCGGTTTCGTCCAGCACTGCCAGGGGCCCCACCGGCATGCCGCATTGAATGCCGGCGTTCTCGATGGCCGCAGCGGGAATGCCTTCGCCCAGCATGGCGGCACCTTCCATGACAAAAGTGCCAAACACGCGGCTGGTGAAGAAGCCACGCGAGTCATTCACCACAATCGGGATCTTGCCGATGGCCTGCACGTAGTCAAACGCACGGGCCACAGTTTCGTCATTGGTCTGCTTGCCGCGGATGATCTCCACCAGCTTCATCTTGTCCACCGGGCTGAAGAAGTGGATGCCGATGAACTTCTCGGGCGCGGCGCTGGCCGTGGCCAGGCCGCTGATGGGCAGGGTGGAGGTGTTGGAGGCGAAGAAACCACCGGCGGCCAACAGAGGCTCGGATTCCTGGGTGACCTTGGCCTTGAGCTCGCGGTTTTCGAACACGGCTTCAATGATCAGGTCGCAGCCTTTCAAGTCGTCTACCGAGCCAGTGGGTTGGATGCGGTCCAGAATGGTTTTTTGCGCCTCGGCCGTCATGCGGCCCTTGTCCACACGGGCCTGGGTGATCTTGGCACTGTAGCTTTTGCCCAGGTCCGCCTTCTCCTGACTGACGTCCTTCAATACGGTAGCAATGCCCTTGCTGGCCTGAGAGTAGGCAATGCCTGCGCCCATCATGCCGGCGCCCAGCAAACCCACTTTCCCGGGCTTGAAGCGCGGTGTCGTGCCGGGGCGGCTCTGTCCGCTCTTGATGGAGTTGAGGTTGAAAAAGAAGGTGTTGACCATGGCCTGTGCGTTGATGCCGGTCATGAGCTTGGCCAGCGCGCGGCTTTCCAGACGCAGGGCGGTTTCCATGTCCACCTGCAGGCCTTCAACCATGCACGCCATGATGGCCTCAGGCGCAGGGTACAGGCCACGGGTCTGTTTCTTGATCATGGCCGGTGCCACCGCCAGCATGCCCGCTACCACGGGTGAGGAGGGCAGGCCGCCCGGGACCTTGTAGCCCTTGGCTTCCCAGGGGTGCTGCGCGCTGGGGTTGGCGGCGATCCAGGCCAGGGCCCGGGTGCGCATCTCGGCTGCGGCGTTGTCGCCCGGGGCAACCAGGTCGTGCACCAGGCCCAGGCCTTTGGCCTCGGATGGTGAGAAGGTTTTGCCTTCCACCAAATAAGGTTGTGCACCCATCAGGCCCAGGTGGCGTGTCATCTTGGTCACGCCACTGGCGCCGGGCAGCAGGCCCAGGGTCACTTCGGGCAGGCCAAACTGGGTTTTGCGGTCGTCAATGGCAATGCGGTGGTGGCCCACCAGTGCCACTTCCCAGCCGCCACCCAATGCGGTGCCGTTGAGCAGGCTGACCACGGGCTTGCCCAGGGTCTCGAGGGTGCGAAAGTTCTTTTTCACACGCTCAATCTCGGTGAAGATGGTTCCGGCGTCCGAAGGCTTGAGGCGCATGACGCCTTTGAGGTCGGCACCGGCAAAGAAGGTGGATTTGGCAGAGGCCAGCAGGATGCCTTTGATGGCGTCCTTGTCTTTGAGCACCTGTTCGGCCACGGCCGACATGTCTTCCTGCCACTGCAGGCACATGGTGTTGACGGGAGAGTCTGGCTCGTCAAAGGTGATGGTGGCGATGCCGTCCGAGAGTGCGTATTGAATGGTTTTCATGGTGTGAATGCTATGAATTAAGGAGCTGCTTGCGCAATGAATACGGGGGCTAGAGGCCTTTTTTTCTTAAATTCTCTCGACGATGGTGGCAATGCCCATGCCGCCACCCACACACAGCGTAACCAGGCCGTAGCGCAAATTGCGGCGGTGCAGTTCATCAATCACGGTGCCCAGAATCATGGCGCCGGTGGCACCCAGCGGGTGGCCCATGGCAATGGCGCCGCCGTTCACGTTGACCTTCTCGTGTGGCACTTTCATTTCTTTCATGAAGCGCATCACCACAGCAGCGAAGGCTTCGTTCACTTCAAACAGGTCGATGTCATCTACCGTCAGGCCGGCTTTGGCCAGTGCCTTGCGTGTCGCAGGCATGGGGCCAGTGAGCATGATGGTGGGGTCTGCGCCACTCAGGGCGGCCGCCACAATGCGGGCCCGGGGCGTCAGGTTATGGGCTTTGGCGGCCGCTTCAGAGCCAATTAGCACCGCGGCAGCGCCGTCCACAATACCGGACGAATTGCCGGCATGGTGTACGTGGTGAATGCGTTCCACCTGCGGATAGCGGGTGAGCGCGACCTGATCAAAACCCATGCCGCCCATTTGCTCAAAGGCGGGTTTCAGGCCGCCCAAGCCTTCCAGTGTGGTGTGGGGCTTGATGAATTCGTCTTTGCCCAGAATGGTCTGACCCAGAGCGTCTTTCACCGGCATGACCGAGCGGTCAAAGTAGCCCGCAGCTTGCGCCTTGGTGGCGCGGCGTTGTGATTCCAGTGCAAAGGCATCCACATCGGCACGGGTAAAGCCTTCCAGCGTCGCAATCAGGTCGGCGCCAATGCCCTGCGGCACAAACGCAGTGGCCGAATTGGTTTCGGGGTCCAGAGCCCAGGCGCCGCCATCGGAGCCAATCGGCACGCGGCTCATGCTTTCCACCCCACCGGCCACCACCAGGTCTTCCCAGCCTGAGCGCACTTTTTGCGCTGCCATGTTCACGGCTTCCAGGCCCGAGGCGCAAAAGCGGTTGATCTGCACACCGGCGCACTGGAAATCCCAGCCCGCCTTGAGTGCGGCCACTTTGGGCAAGACTGAACCCTGGTCGCCCACGGGCGACACGATGCCCATTACCACGTCATCAACCCGTGCGGTATCAAACTGGTGGCGCTGCTGCAAATCGGTCAGCAGGCCTGCCAGCAGGTTCACGGGTTTGACCTCGTACAGGCTGCCGTCTTTCTTGCCTTTGCCGCGCGGGGTGCGGATGGCATCAAATACAAATGCTTCGGTCATGGTGGTACTCCAGGGGGAAATGGGTCGATGGGAACGGACGGATCAATTTGGATCTTTCTCGATTTGGAGTATATTGCTTTTTACCAAGCAAATGCTTTGTATAAATAAAAACGTCCCAACCCACAAGTGCCCCGATGATTGAACGAACCCTTTTCTCTTCCGACCACGAAGCCTTCCGCGACAGTTTTCGCCGTTTCATTGACAAGGAGATCGCCCCTTTCCATGCCGACTGGGAAGAGCAGGGCTACGTGGACCGCGCGGTCTGGAACAAGGCCGGTGAAAACGGCTTTTTGTGCATGACCATGCCCGAGGCGTACGGCGGCTCGGAGGCCGACAAGCTGTACTCCGTGATCCAGTTCGAGGAAGTGGCGCGTGCCGGCTACACCGGCATCGGCTTTAGCCTGCACAGCGAGATCGTGGCTCCTTACATCCTGCACTACGGCACACCCGAGCAAAAAGCCAAATACCTGCCCAAGCTTGCCACGGGCGAGATGATTGGCGCCATTGCCATGAGCGAGCCTGCAGCGGGCTCGGATCTGCAGGGCATCAAGTCCACCGCCATCGAACAGGCCGACGGCAGCTACCTGCTTCACGGCAGCAAGACCTTTATCACCAATGGCTGGCATGCGGATCTCGTGGTTGTGGTGGCGAAAACCAACCCGGCTGCGGGCGGCAAGGGCACCAGCCTGCTGCTGATTGAACGCGGCATGCCGGGCTTCTCGGTGGGTAAACGTCTGAAGAAAATGGGCATGAAGGCACAAGACACCTCCGAGCTGTTTTTTGACAACGTGCGCGTACCCGCAGAGAACCTGCTGGGCGGCAAGCCACAGGAGAACAAGGGCTTCATCTGCCTGATGGAACAGTTGCCTTGGGAGCGCCTGCAGATTGCCATCAGCGCCGTGGCGGCAGCGCAGGCTGCCATCGACTGGACGGTGGACTACGTGAAGGAACGCAAGGTGTTTGGCCAGCCCGTGGCCTCGTTCCAGAACACCCGCTTCACCCTGGCCGAACTGCAGACCGAAGTGCAGGTCGCCCGTGTGTTTGTGGACAAATGCTGTGAACTCATCGTGCAGGACAAGCTCGACACCGCCACCGCCAGCATGGCCAAGTACTGGACTACCGACCTGCAGTGCAAGGTGATGGACGAGTGCGTGCAGCTCTTTGGCGGTTATGGCTACATGTGGGAATACCCGATCACCCGCGCCTATGCCGATGCGCGTGTGCAGCGCATTTACGGCGGCACCAACGAAATAATGAAAGAAGTGATCACCCGGGCCATGGGACTGGGCGGCAAATAAAAAAAGGGGCAACAGCATGGGCGAGGTTTTTGACACCATCATTCGCGGTGGGCGGGTTTTTGACGGCACCGGCGGGCCTTCGCGCATCGCCGATGTCGGCATTCGCGACGGCAAGATTGCCGCCATCAGTGAGACGCCGCTGGATACGGCCGATGCTGACGAGGTAATTGACGCGCAAGGTCAGTGGGTCACACCCGGCTTTATCGACATCCACACCCACTACGATGCCGAGATGATTCTGGCGCCCGCGCTGGAGGAGTCTGTTCGCCATGGGGTCACGACCTGCTTTGTGGGAAGCTGCTCCATCAGCATGATCTACAGCGACCCCGAGGATGCGTCCGATATCTTCACCCGCGTGGAGTCCATCCCGCGTGAGTACGTGCTGCCCGTGCTGGAGAAGACCAAGAGCTGGCGCGACAGCAAGGGCTATGTGGACTACCTGAAGAGCCAGCCCTTTGGCCCCAACATTGCAAGCTATATGGGCCATTCCGATTTGCGCGTGGCCGTCATGGGCCTGGGGCGTGCGGTAGACCCGAAGGAGAAACCCAGCGAGGCCGAGATGCAGCTAATGGAAAAACACCTCAACGAAGGCATTGACCTCGGGCTGCTGGGGCTGTCGAGCATGACCAACCCCTGGGACAAGGTCGATGGCGACCGCTACCGTTCGGCCGCTTTGCCGTCGGTGTATGCGCGCTGGAGCGAATACCGCCGCCTGCACCGGCTGCTGCGCAAGCGCAACGCCATTCTGCAGTCGGCTCCCAATCTGACCAATCCGCTGAACGCGTTGTTCTTCATGGTCACATCCAGCAGCCTGGCATCGCGGCGCACGCTGCGCACCACGCTGATCACGCTGATGGACGTCAAGACCAAGCCCAAGCTGGACATCGTGATGTCGGCCGCTACCCGTGCGTTTAACAAGCTGCTGGGCGCATCGTTCAAATGGCAAATATTGCCGCAGCCCTTTCTGGTGTATGCCGACGGCATCGACTTCATCATTTTTGAGGAATTTCCGGCCGGTGAAGTGGCCCTGCATCTCAAAAAAGACTTTGACCGCAACAAGCTGTTTTCCAACCCGGCCTACCGTGAACAGTTCAAGCGCGATTACCAGCGCAAATGGGGCGGCCGTGTGTGGCACCGGGATTTTGGCGATGCCCGCGTCATTGATTGCCCCGACGCCACGCTGGTCGGGCGTACCGTGCGTGACATTGCCCTGCAGCGCGGCGTGCATGAAGTGGACACCTTTCTTGACCTGTTGATAGACCACGGTAAACAACTGCGCTGGTCCACCTTGATTGGCAACCACAACCCGGCGCGCGTGGCGGTGAATGTGAATGCCGATTGCGGGCTGGTGGGCTTCTCGGACGCGGGCGCGCACCTGCGCAACATGGCGTTTTACAACTTTGGCCTGTGCATGCTGCAGCTCGCCATGACCGAGCACCCCGTGATGACGCCCGAGAAAGCGGTGTGGCGCCTGACCGGCGAGATTGCAGACTGGTACAACCTGGACGCTGGCAAACTGCAGGTGGGTGCACAGGCGGATGTGGTGGTGCTGGACCCCAAGGCTCTTCAGCAGGCCACGCTGATGCGCTACGCCGAATCGCCCATGGCGGTAATGGGTGGTTTGTTGCGCGTGGTGAACCGCAGCGATGGCGTGGTAAAAGCCACCCTGATCAACGGCAACGTGGCCATGCGCAACGATGTGGTCAACCCGGAGCTGGGCCGGGTGCAGAAGTTTGGACGTTACCTGGCGCGGCAGGGCGCTATCAATTAAATAGCTGCTTACGCAGTACCTGCGGGGGCTAGAGCCCCAAACAGGCGCTCCTGCAGGAAGGTGACAAACGTCGCCGTGTTGAGAGCCAGCCATTTGCGCGCCGGGTACACCGCATAGATCGACGGACCTGGGCTCAGGCGGTAAGCCGGTAACAGTTCGACCAGCGCACCACTGGTGAGCTCATGCTGTGCCAGCAGGCGGTCCAGCACCGTAATGCCAGCGCCGGTGCACGCGCTGGCGACCAGTGCCATGCCATCGTTGACCCGGATGCGGCCATTGGCGCGAATCTGGGTGACCTGGGTGGTGTCATCACCGCCATGAAAGCTCCATTCGTCCCACACCTTGGCGCCACTGACGTACAGCAGGCATTCATGCTGCGCCAAATCGGCCGGTGTCGTCGGGTTGCCCGCGCGCTGCAAGTAGGACGGTGCGGCGACCAGCACGCGGGGATTGTCAGCCAGCTTGCGCGCGATCAGCGTCGAGTCTTCCATGTGCGCAACGCGAACGGCCACATCAATCTGCTCCGCGACCAGGTCGGTCAGGCGGTCTTCCACGATCAATGTCATTTCCACCAGCGGATGGCGTTGGGTGAACTCCGTCAGCAGGGGAACCAGGTAGCGCTGGCCGAGCGGTCGGGGGCAGGCAATGCGCAGACGACCCCTGACTTCCTGCTGGAACTGGCCAGAGATCTGTTCGACGTTCGCCAGTGAGCGATCGATTTGCTGGGCCTCCAGCAGCACCACTTCGCCAACCTCGGTCAGTGTCAGTTTACGTGTCGTGCGCTGGATCAGCCGTGCACCTAAATCGGCCTCCAGTTTCGCCAGCTGCCGGGAAATGACGGATTTTCCGCAGCCCAGACGGGCTGCCGCCTTGCTGATGCTGCCGGCGCTGACGATGGCAGAAAAGGTTGCAAGGTGTTGGGGGTTCAGCATAAAAAATGATTGTTGATAAAAATGCAACTCAATTTTGTCATATTGAATCTATGCAAGCAACAAATAGATGTCTAAAGTGCAACCTGGTTGCATTGATATGCATTCGATTCACATACAGAACCAGGAAAACGCACATGAGCGACAGCCATCCCCAAAACTCAGTTCACCCCCTCATTGACAAGCTTCAATGGCGCTACGCGACCAAAGGCATGGACGCCACCAAGACGGTGCCTGCAGACAAGCTGGAGCGCATTCTGGAAGCCGCGCGCCTGGCACCGACATCCAGCGGCCTGCAGCCGTTCGAGATCATCGTGGTTACCAACAAGGCGGTACGCGAACAAATCAAGCCCATCGCCTGGAATCAGGCCCAGATCACCGACGGCTCGCACCTGCTGGTGTTTGCCGCCTGGGACAACTACACGGTCGAGCGCATCAACATGATGTTTGACCTGACCAACGAGATCCGCGGTTTCAAGAACGAAGGCTGGGAAAACTACCGCCAGATGTTGCTGGGCATGTACCCCCAGCGCGATGCCGAGGTGAACTTCCAGCACGCCGCCCGTCAGGCCTACATCGGCCTGGGCGCCGCCCTGATTGCAGCGGCGTTTGAAGGGGTGGACGCAACGCCCATCGAAGGCTTCGATCCGAGCGCACTGGACACCATTCTGAACCTGCGCGAACGCGGTTTGCGCAGCGTGGTGATCATGCCCATTGGCTATCGTCAGGAAGACAAGGATTGGCTGGTCAACCTGAAGAAGGTTCGCCGTCCACGCGAGCAATTCATTACCGAAGTCTGATACACGATGCAATGAACCTGGAGCCCGCACGGCGCCAGGTTCATTGCCGCTGGGGCCGTTCCTGGAGTATCCTGTAGCTGTGAATGCAGCGGTGCGCGAAGGCAAAAGTTTCGGGCATGGTTGCTGGTCGTAGGCTCAATTTTTCTATTGAAGGGGCAACTCCATGCTCAACTTGAAAAAGACGTCGGTCTCCAGTGAACCCCCCAGCGAAGAAGAAGTCGCCGGTATGGACGAAGAAACCGATGACATTGAGATTGTTTCCAGGCCAGACGGCTATTACTGGGTGGCGCCAGACGGCCGACAGGAGATTGGCCCTTTTGAGAGCCGGGAGTTGGCGCTTTCCGACATGGAACTCGCCGAGGGGGAGTCCCCCGAACCGGGTGAATCCCTGCAGGAAGCGGAAGACGAAATCGGCATCTCTGACTGGATTGACCCGGACACCGGCGGGCCCTCGGAAAGCCAGTCAGGCCCCCGACTTTATTCGGAGTAGTTCCGCTTCAAAACCGTGATGGATGTGAATTGCAGGTGGTGCATGAACTCCCGCAAAATCAAAGGTGCGCTCCATGGCCTCAATGGACAGCTGCATTCATGCACTCTCGGCTACACCTGAGAGAATGGCAATTTCGATAGGGGATCCAGACCATCGCCCACGGCAACACATCCGTTTGCTCATGACCTATGTGCAACGCCACAAGGCGCCCTGTATCCGCAATCACATCGCGGACAGCCGCGTACCGCAATCTGACCTCGGCTTCAATTGGGGCCTTGTCCACGATCCGGCCTTTCGGTGTTGACCGCTCAGGCCGCTTGCACAGCCTTGGGCTCATTGGCGGCTTCGGACGCCAGCGTCTTGATGTCGATATGCGCTGCGGCAATGGCCTGCGCTTTGGGGGCTTCGCCCATGGCAAGGCCTTCGGCGCGCACAAACTGCACGTCGGTAATGCCAAAGAAGCCGAATACGGTTTGGAGGTAGCTCTCCTGGTGCTCCATTGCGCGTCCGCCTTCCGTCGTGGAGTACACGCCGCCACGGGTGGACGCCACGATCACCTTTTTGCCAGTGGCCAGGCCTTGTGGGCCTTTTTCCGTGTATTTGAAGGTGCGTCCGACTTGGGCTACGCGGTCGATCCAGGCCTTGAGTTGGCTGGGGATCGAGAAGTTGTACAGGGGAGCGCCCACCACGATCACGTCGGCTGCGAGAAATTGGGATACCAAAGCCTCGGAAACCGCATTTTCGCGTGCTTGCACTTCGGTCAGCGCCGCTGTACCGGGCGCCATGCGAAAGCCGAGCGAGTCAGCCGACAGGTGGCTCGGTGCGCTTGTCGCCAAGTCCAGATAGTCAACCGTGGTGCCCGGATGGCTGGCTTGCCACTGTGTGACTATTTGGGCCGTGAGTTGGCGGGAAACCGATTGGGTGCCGAGAACGCTGGAGTCGATATGGAGCAATTTCATGGTGGTATTTCAGTTTGTGACGCTGCGAACTGCAGCAATGGACTAAGTATGCCCATGTATATAGTCTTTGATAAGTCAGTGAAAATGCGTTAGATTGTTCTATTCATAGAACAATAGGTGCAGCCGATGCAGGATTTAAACGACTTGTTGTACTTTGCCGAGGTGGTGGACCGGGGCGGGTTTGCCGCCGCAGGGCGGGCGCTGGGCATACCCAAATCACGCCTGTCTCGGCGCGTGGCCGAGCTCGAGGCCCGCATTGGCGTGCGTCTGCTGCAGAGAACCACGCGCAAGCTGTCCCTGACCGCGGTGGGCGAGCAGTTTCATCGGCACTGTGTCGCGATGCGTGAGGATGCCCAGGCGGCAGAAGAAACCGTGGCGCAGGCGCAAACCGAGCCCCGGGGCATCATCCGCATTGCGTGCCCGGTCACGCTGGCACAAACGACGCTGGGGCCCATCCTGCCGCAGTTTCTGGCACGCTATCCGCAGGTGAGGGTAGACATGCGGGTGAGTAACCGGGCGGTGGACCTGGTGGAAGAGGGCTTTGATGTGGCGCTGCGGGTGCGCCCGACGCTGGATGACAGCGGCAGCTTGGTGGTGAAAAACTTTGGATCCACCCAAACTCTGCTCGTGGGTAGCCCGGCACAGTTGGCGCGCCAGGGGCGACCGACAACAGTGGCGGACCTGGATCGGCTGGACACGGTAAACATGTCCAGTGCTGACGGGCGCGCCGTCTGGCACCTGATTGGCCCGGATGGCGCGACCCACGCCTTTCAGCACCAGCCGCGCTATGTTGCCGACGACTTGCTGACACTGAAGCTGGCCGTCCTGCGCGGCACTGGAATATGTGTTTTGCCCGATTACATGTGCAGTGACGAAATCCGCGACCGGTTGCTGGTGCCGGTTCTTGCGGGCTGGGCACCCCGCCCGGGCATATTTCACGCAGTTTTTCCATCGCGCCGGGGATTGGTGCCAGCGGTCAGGCGATTTCTTGACTTTCTCGATGAAGCCATTACCCGAGAAGGGCTCGCGCAGGTGACTTCGTCCTCACAGTGACCAAACCACCCGCGTGTGGCGGTTCATTGCACAGGGCGTTTGGAGGCGTTGGCCGAGTCGAGCAGGGCGGAAATCTGGGCATCTTTCTCGCGCCAGAGCTGTTGCACCCATTGCGAAAAGGCCTCACGAAAAGCGGGATCCTGCGCGTAATCGCCCTTGAGCAAATGCTGCGGGACGGGTAGTGTACGGACCCGAACGATGACGCGCTTGAGTTTGCCTTTGAGAAAATCGGAAAATGCAACGGGGCCGTCCGGGTAGACGATGGTCACATCCAGAATGGCCTGGAATTTGTCGCCCATGGCGTCCAGGGCCAGCGCCATGCCACCGGCCTTGGGTTTGAGCAAGTGCTTGTAGGGTGACTGCTGCCTGGCCTGCTTGGCCTGCGTGAAGCGTGTGCCCTCCAGAAAGTTCATCACACTGGTGGGAATGAGCGCGTATTTCTCGCAGGCCTTGCGCGTGGTTTCCTGGTCTTTGCCGCGCATTTCGGGGTGCTCTTTCAGAAATTCCTCACTGTGGCGACGCATGAACGGGAACTCCAGCGCCCACCAGGCCAAGCCCATCACAGGCACCCAGATGAGTTGCTGTTTGATGAAAAATTTGAGCAACGGGATGCGACGGTTCAGCAAACGCTGCAGCACGAGAATATCCACCCAAGACTGGTGGTTGCTGTTGACCAGATACCAGCTGTTCGGGTTCAGGCCCTCAATACCTTGGACGTCCCATGTGGTGTCCTGGGTCAGTGCCATCCAGGCGCTATTGCCCGCGATCCAGTTCTCGGCGATAGACAGCAGAATCGGGTCGATCAAAAGACGCACCGGTTTGAACGGCAAGATCAACTTCAGCGCGGCGAAAACGAGCAGGATGGGCACCCAGAACAGTGCGTTGAGCACCATCAGAACGGTGGCGATCATGCCAATCAGCGTAGCTGGCAAAAAATGGAGCATGACGGATGGATTCCTGCGTAGTGGGCCCTGGCGTGCCCCCGGATTTCGCTATTGAATTGATAGCTCTTTGCGCAGTATATACGGGGGCTTGGGCCCCATTTCTTCATAAAAACACAGGGTGTTTCGGCCGCGGGCCTTGGCTTCGTACATCGCGGTATCTGCCCGTTTGAAGATGTCGCCGGGTGCAAAAGCGTTCCCTTTGAACAGCGTTGCGCCTATGCTGGTCGTTAAGGTGTGGCGCTGCCCCTTCAGGGTATAGGGGTCGTTCAGGCTCAAAAGAATCTTTTCCCCAAGTGCAGCGGTGTGCATTCGGGCATCAGCACAGTCGGCGCTCAAATCCTGCAGGAGCACCACGAATTCATCGCCTCCAAGGCGCGCAACCGTGTCAATCGCCCGCACGTTGAGCTCCAGCCGAAGTGCAACTTCCTGCAGCAGCAGGTCCCCCATGTCATGGCCATGGGTGTCATTGAGTTGCTTGAACTGGTCCAGATCCAGAAACAGCATGGCTCCGTGCTGCTGGCGTCGGGCGCTGGTGGACACGGCGCTTTGCAGGCGATCCGTCAGCATCCGCCGGTTCGGCAAGCCGGTCAGGCTGTCATGGAATGCCATGTGCTGAACCGCCTGCTCGGCAATCTTGCGTTCCGTGATGTTACGGGCGATGGCAATGAGGCGCACTTCTTCACCCGGCTCGGTGGGTTTGGGAACCACCGACAACTCGAACCATTGAACACCGTGCGGAAGCGACAGACTGTATTGCTTCCCCGATGACCGGCCCGTGTCGCGTGCCTCGTGCAGTGCCTCCAGACAAATAGCGGCTGCTCCTCTGGGCAATACGTCGCTCATGAATTTACCAATGATCCATTCAGCGGGCTGGATCAGGTCAGACACATCCTGGCTGTGAATGGCGCGGTACCGCCCGTCAACGGTCACTTCAATCACCAAGTCTGGAAGTGCATTGAGTGTTGCCTGCAACTCCGCCTGGGCGGCTCGCAGCTTGATTTCAGCCAGTTTGCGCTCCGAGATATCCATGAGCGTGCCCACCAGACGCAGTGGCTTGCCATTCTGGTCACTCTGCACCACTTTGCCCCGGCTGCTTAACCACACCCAGTGGCCGTCGGTGTGACGTGCACGGTATTCCACCTCGTAGGCTGGCGCCCCATGATGAATATGGGCATGCATTGCCCGAAAGGTGGCGGGCAAGTCATCGGGATGAATCAGATGCCCCCATACCTGCCTGAGCTCGCACATGCGGGTGTCGCAGCCCAGCATCAGGCAGGCGCGTTCATCCATGCGGTAGCCCTTTTCACGGGTCAGATCGTGATCCCAGCGACCCAGATCCGCACCCATCATCGCCAGCTCAAGTTGTTCCGTTGTATCGCGCAGCAGTGCTTCAGCGTCTTTGCGTAACTGGATATCGCGCGCCATGCCCAACAGGCCTACGGTATTGCCATGGCGGTCCCGCATCGGCGTTTTGACGATTTCAAAAAGGTCACGGCCCGGGTGAAAAGGCGAAGGCATCACCTCTTCAGTCATGACGGTTTTTCCGGACTGCAACGCGCGTTGATCGGTGGCCCGAAATTCGGCGGCAAACGATTCATTGACCCAATCACGGTCAGTGGTACCAACCACTTCCGCCGCGGTAACCCCCAGGTTGGCCGCGAACGCATCATTGCAGGTCAGATAGACGCCGTTCATGTCTTTGAGCCAAACCCGGTCCGGAATAGTCTGGAGAACACTTTTGAGCAAGGTTTCGCTTTGACGCAACGCGGACTTTGACAAGTATTCCTTGGTGATGTCTTCCAGCGTGCCTTCGTAATACAGCGCGTTCCCGTTTTCATCGCGGACCATGTGTGCATGCTCGCGAACCCACATAGGCTCGCCAGTTTTCAGGCGAACCATTTCGGACACGAAATCGGATATTTGTCCTTGGGTTTTCAACAAGAACGTGAACTCTTCGCGCCGCTGCGGGTTCACGTAGGAGTCCGGGCCGATGCTGTGCACGTCGGCCTTCATTTCTGCTTCGTTGGCAAATCCATTGATCCGCAGCAACGCGGCATTGGCGCACACGAGCTCACCGTCAGGACTGGACCGGTACGCGCCAATAGGCAGCAAGTCAAACAGCGTTGAAAACTCGTGGACCTTCACACCAACAATCCTTTGACAGGTTGAAGTGATTCAGTCTATCGCTCAACAGGATTTTGGATATCCCCCATTCGGGTGAATTTGCAGTGCTTTTATGCGTCTGGCTTGCGAAATCGCAGCCAATTTAACAACATCAAATTTACTTAAGACTGCCCGACAGGAATTGCGCAAGGCGCTCACTTTTAGGGCTTGCCAGCACTTGCGCAGGATTGCCTTCTTCTTCAATCAGACCCTTGTGCAGAAAGACAAGGTGGTTGGCTACCTCACGCGCAAAGCCCATTTCGTGCGTTACCACGACCATGGTCCGGCCTTCAAGCGCCAGGTTCTTCATGACCTTGAGCACCTCTGAAACCAGCTCCGGGTCCAGTGCGCTGGTCGGCTCGTCAAACAGCATCACCTCAGGCTCCATGGCCAAGGCACGCGCAATGGCGACGCGTTGTTGCTGACCACCACTCAGGTGAGCCGGGTAACTGTCTTCCTTGCCTTCCAGCCCCACTTTGGTGAGGTATTTACGGGCGACCTCAATAGCCTGGTCGCGCGGAATACCCATCACGTGGACCGGTGCTTCAATGATGTTCTGCAGCACGGTCATGTGTGCCCACAGGTTGAAATGCTGAAAAACCATGGCCAGCTTGGTACGCATACGGGCCAGTTGTTTTGGATCGGCTGCGCCCAACTCTCCGTTGGATTGCGGGACGAGCTTCAGTTCCTCGCCCGCAACAATGATGCGCCCCTGATGCGGCTTTTCCAGCAGATTGATACAACGCAAAAACGTGCTCTTGCCAGAGCCCGAGCTGCCAATGATGCTGATCACATCACCCGCTTGCGCGGTGAGGGACACACCCTTGAGCACCTCATTGCTGCCGAAGCGCTTGTGGATATTTTCGACCTGGAGTTTGAGGGGCTTGGAAGTCATTGGGTATTGAAAATGGATGCGGAAAAACCGTGGGTTCATGCACCCAGCAGCTCTCCGGTTCGAAAAGGCGTGGCGCCAGCAATTTTTCCCAGTTCACCTCCGCTGGTGATGTAACGGTCGCGGATTCGGGCATAGAACGTTCCGTCAACGCCGGCCAAAACCCGGTGGCTCTGGTTGGAGATCGGATCAATGATTTCTGCAACCAGATCTCCCACCCGAAGTGACTGGCCAACCTGGGCGGCAAACACCACAATGCCGGGGGCGGGCGCGTTCAGGGTTTGCGAACCTGCCAGAGGCGTTGGTTGGCATTTGAACGGCGGCACAACGGGTGGGACCGTGCAATCCACCACTTGGGCGTGCTGCAAGTAGGCGAAGATGGCTGCCGCATCGGCTTGTGCAAAGGCGTGGGAAACATCCAGTTCACCACGCAACTCAACAGTGGTACTGCAGCAGCCTTGGGGCAGGGGAGCCTTGCTGCCCCCTGCTTTCAATGCATCGGCCAGCCGCCACCAGACTCCCGATAGGCACTCGTCAATCGGTCCGCTTCCCGAGTTCTTGGCCAGCAAAATCGCTTCGCTGTGCAGAAACCGCGCGAGTGGCTCCAGCTGAGGCCAGCAGGTCTCCTCCGTATAGAAGTGCATGACACCTTCGCAATCGCAGTGCAAATCCAGCACAAAATCGGCGTCATGGGCGAGCGTCAACAAGGTGCGCCGCAGGCTTTCCAATTCGGTAGTTGGCACCCAGGATTGCAAGTAGTTCCCTATGGCCCTCCGCACGATTTGAACATTCGTCTGCGGGTCATTGCCTAGCGTATCCATCACCACCGAACCGATGGCTTTGGCGAGGTCCGGGTAGTGGCGATTGAAGTTCTCGGAGGTATCCAGTTCAAACCGGCCCATAGGCTTGTGGTCCACGCGCTGCGCCAGTCCGATGGGATTGGCCACTGGTACGAGAACGATCTCGCCCCTGATTTGCCCTGCCGCCTGCGCGCGCTCCAGCAGGGCGCGCAAGTGGTGCGCCACCAGCATGCCCGGCAGTTCTTCGGCGTGCAGGCTCGCCTGAATGTAGACCTTGGGCCCACGATCAGTACCGTCACTTCTTTTGCCAAAGTGAAAACTGGTCAGCGTCTTTTGGCTACCCAAACTGGGCGATAGCAGCGGATGGTCAATGCGTTGCATGGTAATTCAGTGTTTCCGTGGTGCAAGATAAGCCAGCCAATGCCGCTCGCCGAGCTTGAAGGCTCCAATCAGGCAGAACGAGGCGACGAGGTAAATTGCCGCTGCTGCCAAATAGGCCTCAAACGGAAGGTAATGGTCAGAGTAAATACGGCTCGCCGCAGCCGTGACGTCCAGCATGGAGGGCACGGCGCTGGCCAGACTGGTGCTTTGCAGCATCATGACGACTTCGTTGCTGTAGGCGGGCAGGGTGCGGCGCATGGCGCTGGGCAGCACAACCCGTAGCATCACTTGAAAACGGCTCATGCCAAATGACTGGGCGGCTTCAATCTCGCCTGCGCTGGTTTCGCGAATGGCGCCGGCCAGCATTTCAGCGGTATACCCCGCTGTGTTCAGACTGAAGGCCAGCAGGGCGCAGAAAAATGGTTCCTTGAAATGCGTCCAGGGCCAGACGTCATCCCATCTCGCCTGGATCCACTCCAGCTGACCCAGACCGTAATAGATCAGATACACCTGAATCAACAGCGGCGTGCCACGAATGACATAGGTATAGGCGCCCACCAGCCACCGCAGGGGCGCCCAGGGGCCTGTCAGCAGCAGGGCAAAAATCAGGGCAAGCACGCCGCCGACCGCCAATGATGAAAAAAGCAATCCCAGTGTGGTCAATATCCCGGTGCCGTATAGCTCCAGGTTTTGGGGCTCGAATATGACATGCCACTTCATTACAACTGCCCCCTTTTGGTGCCCAGGCTATAGCGGGCATTCAGTCTGCGCAGGGCATAGAGGGAAACGGTTGTGTAGATCAAAAACAAACCGGCCGTGAAAAGAAAGAATTCAAAAGGTGAGCGGGTGGCTGCGCTCGCTTGTTTGGCAAGGTAGGTCATTTCCTTCAGGCCAATCAGGCTCACGAGTGCAGTGGCTTTGATCAATACCAGCCAGTTATTGGTAAAACTCGGCAAGGCGTAGCGCACCATTTGTGGCATGGTGATACGAAGAAATGTTTGGGGCCGGCTCATGCCGAAAGCCCAGGCAGCCTCCGTTTGCCCCTTGGGGATGGACAGGATGGCCCCCCGAAAGGTTTCGGTCATATAGGCACCGTAGATGAATCCGATGGTCAGCACGCCCGCCAGAAAGGGGTTGATGTCGACGGTGGCCTTGCTGCCAGACCATTCAAGCAGATGGTTGATGCCAATCGTGCCACCGTAAAAGACCAGGAGCATGACAACCAGGTCGGGTATGCCCCGAATAATTGTGGTGTAGCCGGTTGCCAGTGCAACCATCACCGGACGCCCCGAGAGCTTTGCCGCCGCGCCCAACAAGCCCAGACCGATGGATACCAGCAATGCGCAAAGCGACACGCCTACGGTCAGGAGTGAGCCTTGAAGGATGCCTGCGTAATATGCGTTCATGGGTTCATAACATTACAAGTAAAAACGACGGCGCGCATTAGCTGCACGCCGTCGCAACCAGTCAAGAGCGATTATTCGCCGTAGACGTCAATGTTGTACTTGCTGAAATACTTGTCGGCGATCGTCTTGTAAGAACCATTGGCGCGGATGGCTTTGATGCCGGCGTTCAGGTCAGCCTTGAGCTGGTCCTCACCCTTACGCAATGCAATGCCAGCGCCGTAGCCGAAGTACTGGGGCATCTTCAGATCAGGGCCGACCAGCTGGTAGTTGGCGCCTTCTGGCTTGCTCAGGAATCCACCGGTGACTTCCATGAAGTCAGCCACGGTTCCATCCAGACGGCCGGACTTGATGTCCAGGTAAACCTGGTCTTGCGCTTCATACGAGTTCACTACGACGCCGGCTGGCTTCAAGTCACCCATGGCGTATTTTTCCTGGGTGCTGCCCTTGAGAACACCGATTTTTTTGCCCTTGATGGAAGCCGCGTCTGTGAATTTGACGGTCTTCTTGAGAACAATGCGGCTGGGCGTGTTGTAGTACTTGTCGGTGAAGTCAACTTCCTTCATGCGCTCGTCGGTAATGGACATCGAGCTGATGATGACGTCATATTTCTTGGCGTTCAGGCCAGGGATCATGCTGTCCCACACTTGTTCCACAAAAACGCATTTGCGCTTGACTTGTTCACACAGCGCGCTGGCAATGTCGACGTCAAAGCCGGTTGGCTTGCCATCGGCCGTTTTGAAGGTAAACGGCTCGTAGGTTGGGTCAATAGCGACCTTCAGCTCAGCCGCTTCGGGTGCAGGTGCGGCTGCAACGGGTGCCGCTGCGGGCGGCGCAACAGCGGCTGGTGCGGGTTCTTCTTTTTTGCCGCATGCTGCGAGCATCGAAGTAATGGCAAGCGCCAAGAGCAATTTTTTCATATTGGTTTCCGGATGGGCCCAAAGCGTGCCTTGGGCGGGTTGAAGAATTTAAAAAAATGATTCTACGGGTCAAAGCATGCAATTTCGATGCCTGAAAAAAGAATGGTGTTGGGGTTTCTACTGTGGGTCACCTGCTGGCCTGGGTTTTGTTGCTGGGCGATGATGCGGTTATGAAACCCATTAATGTCGCCCTCATTGGCTACGGAAACGCCGCCCGCATCTTTCATGCGCCCCTCATTAGTGGAGTGCCGGGCTTGCGTTTGGACTGTATTTGTTCGTCCAAGCCCCAAGCGGTGTTGGCGGACTGGCCTCAGGTCCGCGTCGTGAGCACCTCGCAAGCGGTTTTTACGGATCCGTCCATCGAACTGGTCGTTATCGCTACCGGCAATGAAAGCCACCACCCGCTGGCACGCGAAGCGTTGCTGGCGGGAAAGCATGTGGTGGTGGACAAGCCTTGCACCGTGACGCTGGCGCAAACACAGGAATTGCTGCAAATCGCCAAGGAGGCAGGCAAAGCGATGACCGTGTTCCAGAACAGGCGCTGGGACGCGGACTTTCTGGCCCTGCAACAAGTACTGGACAGCGGGGTGCTGGGCCGAATCGTATCTTTCGAATCCCATTTCGATCGTTACCGCCCGGTCGTGCCCGATCGCTGGCGCGAACAGAACCTGCCAGGTTCCGGATTGTGGTTTGACCTGGGCGCCCACCTGGTTGACCAGTGCCTGCAGCTGTTTGGTGCCCCTGATGACATTCAGGTGGATCTGGCATGTCAGCGTGACGGCGCACAGGTGAACGACTATTTCCACGCCCAGTTGCGGTATGCGAAACAGGACTCCACGCGCCATACCGGTCTGCGCGTGCTGTTGCATGCCAGCGCGCTGGTTCCGGCGGTGGGACCGCGTTTTGTTGTGCACGGCACACTGGGTTCCTTTGTGAAATATGGGCTGGATGTGCAGGAAGACGCGCTCAAGGCGGGTGGGCGGCCGCAATGGGGAGACACCTCAGCCTGGGGCCACGATCCGCTGGTGGGCAGCGTGACGACGCACACAGACCGTGGGCTGGTGGTCACACCAGCACCCGACCGGGCAGGCAACTACCTGGCCTATTACGCCCAACTGTGTGAGCACCTGCAAGGGCGCGCACCTGCGCCATCGGTAACCCCGGAACAGGTGGAAATGGCCATGCGGCTGCTGGCCCAGGGTGAGCACAGTGCGTCCCTTGGGCAGTTTGTATCGGTGGGTGCGCCTGTTGGCGTGGGCGGCTGGCTTTAGCCATTGCACGGAAGTACCCCTTTAAGGTGCGCTGCCAAGCGCAAAACCTTAAAATGCTCGGTTAACCCCGTGAGTGCCATGAACGCCCCTGTTGACGTCTCCTTTTTCGCGCGCGCCGCCAAGCCGCTGACCAGTTACCGCAAGTACTGGGCGGCCCGCTTTGGCACAGCCCCCATTTTGCCCATGAGCCGTGCCGAGATGGACAAGCTGGGTTGGGACAGCTGCGACATCGTGCTGGTTACCGGCGACGCCTATGTGGACCACCCCAGTTTCGGCATGGCGGTGATTGGCCGCATGCTCGAAGCCCAGGGCTTCCGGGTCGGCATCATTGCCCAGCCCGACTGGACCAGTGCCGAGGCCTTTAAAGCGCTTGGCAAGCCCAACCTGTTTTGGGGTGTGACCGCGGGCAACATGGATTCCATGATCAACCGCTACACCGCAGACCGCAAGATTCGCAGTGACGATGCCTACACCCCGGGTGATGTGGGTGGCAAGCGCCCCGACCGCGCCGCCATCGTCTACAGCCAGCGCTGTCGCGAGGCGTTCAAGGATGTGCCCATTGTTTTGGGCGGCATCGAAGGCTCTTTGCGCCGCATCGCCCACTACGACTACTGGAGCGATAAAGTGCGCCGCAGTATCGTGGTGGACGCCAAGTGCGACCTGCTGCTCTACGGCAATGCCGAACGCGCTATTGTCGAAATTGCCCACCGCCTGGGCGCGAAAGAACCGGTTCACAACATCACCGACGTGCGCGGCACGGCCTTTGTGCGTCGCCCGGACGACGAAACCGGCAAAGGCTGGTTTGAGATTGACTCCACCAGCGTGGATGAAGTTGGACGCGTCGAAGCCCACGTCAACCCCTACATGACCACCTCAGAGCAGGCGGCGTCTCAGGGCAGCACCTGTGCGAAAGAGGATGACGCCAAAGCCGTTGCGCAAGCCGCTGAAGCGCGTGGAGCGGCGTCTAGTGCTATTAATTCAATAGCTGCTCTCGCAGGTAATACGAGGGCTACAGCCATAAAAGGCTTAAAGCCAGAGGTGAATGCCAGCATTTCACCCATTACCTTCTTTGCCAACCCAGCCTTGCAAGGCAAGCTCAAAGTACCGCCGCGCGACCGTTCGGTCATCCGCCTGCCCAGCTACGAGCAGGTCAAGAGCGACCCTATCCTGTATGCCCACGCCAACCGCGTGTTGCATTTGGAGACCAACCCCGGCAACGCCCGCGCGTTGGTGCAAGCCCACGGCGAGGGCGTAACCGCACGCGACGTGTGGATCACCCCGCCGCCCATTCCGCTGACCACGGCCGAGATGGACTTTGTGTTCGATCTGCCTTACGCCCGCAGCCCGCACCCGGCCTATGCGGACGAGAATGGCAGCCACGAGCACACCACCAAGATCCCGGCGTGGGAGATGATTCGGTTCTCGATCAACATCATGCGCGGATGTTTTGGCGGCTGCACCTTTTGCTCCATCACCGAGCATGAGGGCCGCATCATCCAGAGCCGCTCGGAAGAGTCGATCATCAAAGAAATCGAGGATGTCCGCGACAAGGTGAAGGGCTTTACCGGCACCATTTCCGACCTGGGTGGCCCCACGGCCAATATGTACCGCCTGGGCTGCCGCACACCGGAGATTGAAGCCGCCTGCCGCAAGCCGAGCTGTGTCTATCCTGGCATTTGCCAGAACCTGACCACCAACCACGACCCGCTGATCAAGATCTACCGCCGCGGGCGTGCGCTCAAAGGTATTAAGAAAATTCTGATTGGCTCTGGTGTGCGCTACGACCTGGCAGTGCAGAGCCCTGAGTACGTGAAAGAACTGGTACAGCACCACGTGGGTGGCTACCTCAAGATTGCGCCCGAGCATACCGAGCAAGGCCCGCTGAGCAAGATGATGAAGCCGGGCATGGGCACCTACGACAAGTTCAAAACCCTGTTTGACAAGTTCACTGCAGAGGCCGGCAAAAAGCAGTTTTTGATTCCGTATTTCATCGCAGCCCATCCGGGCACCACCGATGAAGACATGATGAATCTGGCGGTGTGGCTGAAGAAAAATGGCTTTCGGGCCGACCAGGTGCAAACCTTTTATCCCAGCCCCATGGCCACCGCGACGGCGATGTACCACTCTGGTGTCAACCCCCTCAAGGGTGTTCACCGCGATGAACGTGGCGAAAAAGTGGACGTGGTGCGCGGCGAAAAGCGCCGCCGCCTGCACAAAGCCTTTTTGCGCTACCACGACTCCAACAACTGGCCGCTGCTGCGCGAGGCGTTGAAATCCATGGGCCGGGCCGACTTGGTGGGCAATGGCAAGCACCACCTGATTCCAACCTACCAGCCGCTGCCGGGCAGCTCTTACGACAGTGCGCGCAAGAAAAACTCCACTGCGCTGGGTGCCAAAACATCCGTAGCCTTGTCGTCAACCAAAGCGGCCCCGTCGGCCGTGTCAGCCACGCCCGTTAAAGGGCGCATGCTGACGCAGCATACCGGCTTGCCCCCACGCGACACCGGTGCGGGTCGCCTCGCCAGCAAATTGCCGCGCAAGCCGCGCTGAGATGTGCCTGTAGCCCCCGTGGGCTATGCGCAGATAGCTATTAAAACTATAGCAAATGACGGGTCATCAGTTCTGGAACTGTTCCGCGTCCGGGGTTGTATGCGTTGACTGCGTGTGGTGAAGCGAAGCCAATCGACAGGCCGCAGATCAGCTTGTAGTCCTTTGGCACATCAAACGCTTCACGCACGGGCCCACCCCACGTAGCCAGAGCGCCCTGCGCGCACGTGCCCAGCCCGTGTGCATGGGCCGACAGCATCAGCGTCTGGATGAAGATACCCGCATCCAGCACCGAGAACTCGCGCAGTCCGCTATGCGCAAACACGAAGATCACGGTGGGCGCGCCGAAGAATTCAAAGTTCCGGCGCATTTGCGCCTCGCGGGCGGCGTGGTCTTTGCGGCCGATGCCCAGCAACGCATACAGACCATGTCCCGTGGCACGGCGGCGCGGTTGCAGGTCGGGTGGATACTCAAAGTTGACCTTGAAATCACCGTCCGGCATGGCACCCGGTGTGGCCAGCAGTTGGAGTTTGCCCATCCATCCGCCGCGCTGGGCGACCATGCCCTGGTTGAACCGTGCAGTCAGTTCGGCAGCGAGTTTGTCGCGCGTGGGGCCAGTGGCGATGGCTATCCGGTAAGGCTGCGTGTTGGACCAGCTGGGTGCGTGGTTGGCGTCGGACAGCACCGCGTTCAGCACGTCTTCGGGAATAGGGGTGGGCAAGAAATCGCGCACGCTGCGCCGGGAGCGGATCAGCGTGGACAGGGTGTCTGCAGTGGATGGGATGTGCATGGGTCAGCCGGCGTCGGCAGTGTTAATGAATATTCTGGGCGCTACTCGCGACCATAGAGGCGACCGAATTGGGCGAGTCGCGCGGCGTGCAATGGCTCCACCTGATCCCAGTGAAAGCGCCACTCCCAGTAGCCTTCTGCCTGGCCCGGGCAGTTCATGCGGTGTTCTCCGCCCAGTCCCAGTACATCCTGCAACGGGTGAATGGCGGTGTTGGCTACACTGGCGCACGCAGCGCGGATCAGCTCCCAATGCATGCGATGGCCTTCAAGGTCACTGGAACCCAGGTAATCAAGGACATGCTGGCGCATGGCGGGTGAAATATCGGCCCACCAACCCTGCGTCGTGTCGTTGTCATGCGTGCCGGTGTAGACCACCGTGCTGGCCTCATAGTTGTGCGGCAGGTAGGGGTTGGCATTGTCATCGGCGGCGCCCTCTCCAAAGGCGAATTGCAGGATGCGCATGCCCGGCAACTCGAACGCGCGGCGCAGGGCATTCACCTCTTTGGTGATCACGCCCAGGTCCTCGGCAATGATGGGCAGGTCACCCAGCGCATCGCGGATTGCGTAAAACAACGCGGCGCCAGGGCCCGGTTGCCAGCGACCCTTGACGGCTGTGGGCTCCGTGGCGGGTATCTCCCAATATCCGGCAAAACCCCGAAAGTGGTCAATGCGAACAATGTCCACCAGTTCGAAAGTGCGCCGGATGCGCTCGATCCACCAGGCGTAGCCTTCATCCGCATGGGCACCCCAGCGGTACAGTGGGTTGCCCCAACGCTGACCCGTAGCGCTGAAAAAATCGGGCGGAACACCTGCGACCACGGTGGCGCGACCGTCTGAGTCCAGCTCAAACAACTCCGGACGAGCCCAGACTTCGGCACTTTGGTAGGCAATGAAAATGGGCGCATCGCCCACGATCTGGATGCCGCGGTTATTGGCATAGTGTTTGAGCCGCTGCCACTGGCTGAAAAAGCACCATTGGCAGAACTTCCAGAAGGCGATCTGCGATGCGTTGTCATTCCTGACCTGCTGCAAAGCCTGTTCCTGGCGTTGTGCCAGGGGTGCCGGCCAATCGCACCAGTCTTGCCAGTCTTGCAGTTCGGCGACTGTCATGAACAGGGCGTAGTCGTCGAGCCAGCTGGCGTGTTGCTGGCAAAAGGCCGCGAAGTCGGCCAGATCTTCTGAAGAACCTGCGTGCGCACATGTCTGTGCGAATGCCTGCGCGGCTTTGTGCAGGCGCTGCATGCGCCAGGGCACGACGGCTGCGTAGTTCACCCGAACATCGCTGAAATCTGGGACCGCTAGCAGATCGGCCGCGTCAAGCCAGCCGCGTTGCTGCAAGTTGGCCAGGTCAATCAGCAGCAGGTTGCCCGCAAACGCGGAACTGCTCATGTACGGCGAGTTACCGGGGCCAATGCCGCCCAGCGGCAGGATTTGCCACAGCTTTTGTCGGGCCGTGGCCAACCAGTCCACAAAATGGTAGGCCGTCGGCCCGAAGTCTCCGCTGCCATGGGGGCCAGGCAGGCTGGTCGGGTGGAGCAGAATGCCGCTGCGGCGGGGAAATATCATGGTGAACGGTGCTCAGTAGAAATGCACATCGGTACCGGCAGACACCAGCAATACGAGACTCTGCGCCGCAAGCGGGTAGGGTGTTTCGCCTTGCCCGTGCCAGTGGGCAATGCCACGCGGGTGTGCCGTGTCCAGGACGGCGCGCCACACGCCCGCCGGTAGCATGAAAGCATGCGCGACAGCCTCCGGGTTCACCAACAACAACACGGGGGCCTTGGCGCGCCCCGGCTTGCCGATCAGGCAGCCCAGCACACAGTCCCGCGTATCACTCCAGGCTTGCTCCGGTAACGGACCGCCACTCCGTTGCAGCCATGTCAAGTCGCCCAGACCGTTGCGGTCGGGCAGTCCGCTGTACCAGAGGTTTCCAAATGGAAGCGTCTGGCGGCGCAATGAAATGACCCATGCGGTGAAGTCGATCAGATCCAGGTCGGCATGGGCCCAGTCAATCCAGGTGGTTTCGTTGTCCTGGCAGTAGGCATTGTTGTTGCCGTTGCCGCTGTGTCCCAGTTCATCACCGGCGCACAGCATGGGTGTTCCCTGGGCCAGCAGGGTGGTGGCCAGCAAGGCGCGCTGGAGTCGACCGCGCATGGCGTTCACCGCCGGGTCGTCGGTGGGGCCCTCAATTCCGCAGTTAAAGCTGAGGTTATGGGCGTGTCCATCCCGGTTGTTCTCGCCGTTCGCCTCGTTGTGGCGCTCGTTGTAGCTCACCAGATCATTGAGCGTGAATCCATCATGCGACACCACGTAGTTGACCGACTCCGCCGGTGCACGCTGGCGTCTCTGGCGGTGCTGGTACAGGTCGGAAGAGCCGCACAGGCGCAGAGCGAATTGGTCGCGTGTGCGGGCCGGGTGGCCGCCATGCACCCAGAAACCGCGCATCACATCCCGAAAGTGGTCGTTCCATTCCAGCCAGCCGCGTGGGAATTGACCGACCTGGTAGCCGCCTGGACCGATATCCCAGGGTTCGGCAATCATCTTGACCCGCGACAACACCGGATCCTGAGCGATTGCGGTAAAAAAAGCGCCTCCACGCTCGAACCCATGGTCTCCGCGACCCAGGATGGGCGCGAGGTCAAAACGAAAGCCATCCACATGCATATCCGTGACCCAGTAGCGCAGACTGTCCATGACCAATTGCAGGACCCGGGGATGGCGTATGTCCAGCGTGTTGCCACAACCACTGAAGTTCTCGTAGAGAGCCCGGTTATCTGGCTGCAACCGGTAGTAGCTCGCGTTATCCAGACCCCGAAAACTCAGATTAGGGCCGTTTTCGTCGGACTCGGCGGTATGGTTGTAAACCACATCCAGCATCACTTCAATGCCTTGGGCATGAAGCGCCTTGACCATATTGCGAAATTCGTCCCGTGCGTCCGCCCCGTGTTGCCCTGCGGCCATGTGCGGGTTGATGGCAAAAAAAGCGAGGGTGTTGTAGCCCCAGTAGTTGACCAGTCCCATGGCGACCAGCCGTTCTTCATCGAGAGCGTAGTGCACCGGCAGCAGGCTGACCGTCGTCACTCCCAGCCGCTTGATGTGGGCAATGGACGCGTCTTCCGCCAAGCCTGCGTAGGTTCCGTGCAGGGGCTCGGCAACGCGCCGGTTCGTTTTCGAAAAACCTTTGACGTGGAGTTCGTACAGCACGGTGTCTTGGCGGGAAACCATCGGCGGTGTGTCCTCTCCCCAGTCATAGTCGTCCAGCACGACCCGTGACTTCAAGGCACTGCCCGCGTTGTCCCGCATGTCCATTTGCTGCGGGTGGTCCCGGTCAGCAGCAAAGTGGGCGTCCTGCCAACTGAATGCGCCCACCACCTCACGGGTGTACGGATCCAGCAAAAGTTTGAATGGATTGAAGCGGTGCCCCTGGTCGGGTTGCCACAGGCCGTGTGCGCGATATCCATAGACAAGGCCTGGTCCGCCTCCGGGTAAATAGCCATGCCAGACGTCGTTGGTATGGTTGGATAGCGCCAGCCGGGCGAGCTCCACCGTGCCGGCTTCATCAAAAAGGCACAGTTCGATAGCCTGCGCGTGGGCGGAGAAAACGGCAAAGTTGACGCCCTTGCCATCACAACTGGAACCCAGTGGCCAGGGACGACCCGGTTGCAGTGCGGGGGTCAGGGCTTCCATACCAGCATCACGGTGGCCAGAGGCGCCAGGGTCAACAGCACGGAATAGGGTTTGCCGTGCCACCCCATGGGCTCTGCGGTCGCCGCGCCCCATGGAGTCCCGGTGTTGCTGCCTCCGTAATGGCTTGAGTCCGTGTTGAGGCACTCCCGGTAGACACCGGGCGTGGGGACGCCAATACGGTACCCCTGATGGACGGTGGGCGTGAAGTTGCACACCACGACGATGAAGGTATCTGGATCGGTTCCACGACGGATGAAACTCAGCACGGAATGAGCCGCATCCTGATGGTCGATCCACTCGAATCCTTCCTGCACGAAATCAAGCTGGTACAGCGCGGGTGTTGTGCAGTACAGACGGTTCAGGTCGCGCACCAGGCGCTGCACGCCCGCGTGCTGGGGGTTCTCCAGCAAATGCCAGTCCAGGCTCTGGTCATGGTTCCATTCGCGCTCCTGGGCAAATTCACATCCCATGAACAACAGCTTCTTGCCGGGGTGCGCCCACATGAAGCCCAGGTAGGCACGCAGGTTGGCCAGTTGTTGCCAGCGGTCCCCAGGCATCTTGCGCAGCAGCGAGCCTTTTCCGTGCACCACTTCGTCATGAGAAATGGGCAGTACAAAGTTCTCCGTAAATGCGTAGGCCATGCCAAACGTCATGTCGTTCTGGTGGTGCTTGCGGTACACCGGGTCACGCGCCATGTACTGCAGGGTGTCGTGCATCCAGCCCAGGTTCCATTTGTAGTGAAAACCCAGACCACCGGCATAAGTAGGGCGTGACACAGCGGGAAATGCGGTGGACTCTTCTGCCAGCGTGATGGCCTCGGGGCGCTCGCTTCCAATCACCTCGTTCATGCGCTTCAGAAAAGCGATACTTTCCAAGTTTTCGCGCCCGCCATGCTGGTTGGGAATCCATTCACCGGGTTCGCGGCTGTAATCGCGGTACAGCATGGAGGCCACGGCATCCACGCGTAGCCCGTCCACGCCGTAGCGTTCCAGCCAGTACAAGCCATTTCCGATCAGGAAGTTGCGCACCTCGGTGCGGCCCAGGTTGTAGATCAGCGTGTTCCAGTCGTTATGAAAACCCTCACGCGGATCGGCATATTCATACAAATGGGTGCCATCAAAGTTGGCCAGGCCATGGGCATCGGTGGGGAAGTGCGCGGGCACCCAGTCCAGCAGCACACCAATGCCTGCCGCATGGCAGGACTTCACAAAACGTACAAAGCCTTCGGCATCGCCAAAACGCGAAGTCGGTGCGTACAGACCAATGGGCTGGTAACCCCAGGACCCGTCAAATGGGTGCTCGCTGATGGGCATCAACTCCAGGTGGGTGAACCCCATGTCCTGCGTGTACGGCACCAGTAACTCTGCCAGCTCATCCCAGTTGGGCCAGCGCTGCGATCCGTCAGACGCCACAATGCGCCTCCACGAGCCGAGGTGCACTTCATAAATGCTCATGGGCGCGTCCAGCGCGTTGGCCTGTCGTCGCTGATCGGATGAGGCCACCAGTGGCGGCATGGCCGCCACAATGCTGGCCGTAGCCGGGCGCAATTCGGCCTGCCGGGCATAGGGATCGGCGCGGGCAACCAGCAGGTGACCATCGCCGGAATGCATCTCGAATTTGTACTTGGCGCCTACCGATACATCCGGCAGAAACAGTTCCCATACCCCGCATTCACGGCGCAGCAGCATGGGGTTACGGCGACCGTCCCATTCATTGAAATCGCCTATCACGCTGACGCCAGACGCATTGGGTGCCCATACGGCAAATGCGGTGCCGGCTACGCCATGAATGACCCGGGGGTTGGCGCCCAAAATCTCATAGGGCCGCAGATGCGTGCCCTCCCGAAGGAGCCAGACATCCATGTCGCCGAGCACGGCGAAGGGCGTACTCAGTGTGCGGGGGGCTTGATGTTCCATATCTGGGCAGCGTATTCGCGGATGGTGCGGTCAGAGGAAAAAGCGCCCATACCGGCCACGTTGGCAATGGCCCGCTCAACCCACTGCGTGGGCTGACGGTACAGATCATCCACCCGGGATTGCGCGGCGACATAGGATTCGTAGTCGGCCAGCAACAAGTAGTGGTCTCCACCCCACAGCAAGGAATCAATCAAGGCACGATAGCGCCCCGGATCGTCCGGAGAAAACTGGCCGCCAAGAATCGCGTCCAGCACCGCCTTGAGTTGGGGCAGGCGTTCGCTGTAGCGCAACGGTTGATAGCCAATTTGCCTCAGATGACGTACTTCCGGCGTTTTCAGCCCGAAGATAAAGATGTTGTCATCGCCCACGTTCTGGCGGATTTCAATGTTGGCGCCGTCATCGGTGCCGATGGTGAGTGCACCATTAAGCGCCAACTTCATGTTGCCGGTGCCGGATGCTTCAGTACCTGCAGTAGAAATCTGCTCTGACAAATCGGCGCCCGG
This sequence comes from Rhodoferax sp. GT1R46, assembly GCF_056521285.1. NCBI lineage: Bacteria > Pseudomonadati > Pseudomonadota > Betaproteobacteria > Burkholderiales > Comamonadaceae > Rhodoferax > Rhodoferax sp. GT1R46. The sequence continues at coordinate 113,790 of NZ_JBWMBC010000008.1, read as the reverse complement.
CATGATGATTTCGGCCACTGAAACCCCATAGTTGGGGATAAAGATCAGTTTGAGTTTGTCGCCCACACGCGGGTCATTGTTGATGATGCTGCCCACGTCGTGAATCAGCCGGATGATGGATTTTGCCGTGTCGTACGACGATGCAGCCTTGCCCGCCAGGATCACGGTTCTGGGGACCCAGTCCGCACCCGGATTGGCCAGAATGGCCTGGTAACGGGTAACCACATGCAGCACATTAAGCAACTGGCGCTTGTATTCGTGGATCCGTTTCACCTGCACGTCGAATAAGCTGTCCGGGTTGACCTTGAAGCCGGTGGTTCGCTCAATGTAGGCGGCCAGTCGCACCTTGTTGGCGCGTTTGATCGCCCGGAACTTGCTGTTGAAAATAGGGTCGGTCCGATAGCCGTTCAGGCGCTTGAGCTCTTCCAGATCCAGCCTCCAGGCCCTTCCAAGCGTGCTATCCAGCAGGTCTGACAAGCCGGGGTTGGCCTGCGCCAGCCAGCGCCGCGGCGTAACGCCATTGGTCATGTTGGTAAAACGGTCGGGCCACAGGTCCGCAAAGTCGGCAAAAATGGTCTGTACCAGCAGGTTCGAATGCAATACCGACACGCCATTGACTTTGTGGCTGCCCACAACAGAAAGGTGCGCCATGCGTACACGGCGCTCACCGTGTTCGTCAATCAGGGAGAGACGGGCGAGGTATGCGTTGTCGTCCGGGCGGTGAAGCGCCGCAAGCGCCAAAAATTCCTTGTTGATCCGAAAAATGATTTCCAGATGGCGCGGCAATACATGCTGCATCAGGCTCACCGGCCAGGTTTCCAGGGCTTCGGGCATCAGCGTGTGGTTGGTGTACGAAAAAGTCGTGCAGCACAGCTGCCACGCCTGGTCCCAAGGCATCTGATGCTCGTCGCAGAGCAGACGCATCAATTCCGCCACACCGATGGCTGGATGGGTGTCGTTGAGGTGAATGGCAACCCTGTCGGCCAGATTGTCCAGTGTGGGGTGTTCCCCCAGATGTCGCTTCACCAGGTCCTGTATTGACGCGGCAACAAAGAAGTACTCCTGTTTGAGGCGCAGTTCGCGCCCGGCGGGCGTGCTGTCGTTGGGGTACAGAACCCACGAGATGTTCTCAAATTCATTTTTGATACTCGCGGCACGGGCGTAGTCACCGGTGTTGAAGGCACCAAGGTCAATGTGCGCGGGCGCCACAGCTTTCCAGAGACGCAACGTGCTGACGTGCTCGGTACCATGGCCCGGTACCACCATGTCGTAGGCCTTGGCCGCCACTTCCCCGGCGTGCCGCCAGGTGGCTGTGCCGTTCACGTGTTCAACCCAGCCACCAAACCGCACAGGGTAGGCAATCTCGGCTCGGGGAAACTCCCACGGTGTGCCGTCCTGCAACCAGGGGTCAGGGTATTCAACCTGCACGCCGTTCTGGATTTCTTGCGCGAACATGCCGTATTCGTAGCGGATTCCGTATCCAAACGACGGCAGACCGAGTGTTGCCATGGAATCCAGAAAACAGGCTGCCAGACGTCCAAGACCACCGTTGCCCAGCGCTGCATCAGGCTCCTTGTCGGCGACGTCCTCCATGGTCTGGGCATGTTGCTCCAGGCCCTGAGCGGCGCCGCCTGTCAAGTTCAGAGACGCAAGGGCATTGGATAAAGTGCGCCCCATCAGGAACTCCATGGACAGATACACCACGCGACGGGCCTTGTCTGCGCGCTCCTGCGCCTGGGTCTCCACCCACCGCCGCGACAGCTGCTGGCGCGCCACTTGAGCCACCGCCTGCATCAGGTCAGTGCGACTGGCTTCCTCCGATGCGACGCCAACCGTGCTTAAAAGATGTTCTTCAATTTGGGCGGCGAGGGCATGTTTGGCGATCGGTGAAATGGGAGACACGGTGAAATCCTTTAGTTTCGAGTCAGGTTCAAGAATAGCAGCAAGGATCGAGCCATTTGCCAACGCAATTTGATTCTCGCACGGGGGGAGGGCAGTCATACCGATTTGCGGTGGTGGGTAGGTGGGCATTAAGATGCCGGTGTGTGTCCCAATTGCGCTGAAAACGAGAACCCGTATGAACCGAACCGAGCGTGCACAAAATCTTGAACTGCCCAAACGCGCCATGGCCTTGGTGCTGGCGGGGGGACGAGGAAGTCGTCTGATGAACTTGACCGATCGCAGGGCCAAGCCCGCGGTTTATTTCGGGGGCAAGTTTCGTATCGTGGATTTTGCGCTATCGAATTGTCTGAACTCGGGCATTCGCCGTATCGGCGTCATCACCCAGTACAAATCGCACAGTTTGCTCAGGCACCTGCAACGTGGCTGGGCATTTTTGAAATCTGAAATGAACGAGTTTGTCGACCTGATGCCGGCACAGCAGCGAAATGACGACGAGAGCTGGTACCGCGGCACCGCAGACGCGGTCTACCAGAATCGCGACATTCTGGAGAGTTATCGACCCGACTTCATTGTTGTCTTGGCAGGTGACCATGTTTACAAAATGAACTACGCCCTGATGCTGGCGGACCACGTTGAAAAAGGGCGTAACTGCACCGTAGCCTGCATTGCGGTGCCACGCAGCGAAGCCAGCGCCTTCGGCGTCATGGCGGTCGACGCAGACAGCAAGGTGACTGACTTTCTGGAGAAACCGGCCGATCCGCCAGCCATGCCAGACCAGCCAGAGTTGTCATTGGCCAGCATGGGCATCTACATCTTTAACGCCGACTATCTTTACAAGGAACTGGCGCGGGACATGGCGGACCCGGGGTCAAGCCACGACTTTGGCAAAGACATCATTCCGCACGCGGTTCGCCATGGCGACGTTGCAGCACATCCGTTTGAACTGAGTTGCGTGCCAGGAAGCGATGTGGATGATGCGCCGTACTGGCGTGACGTAGGCACGATCGATGCCTACTGGGACGCCAACATGGATCTGACTGCGACCGAGCCCCAGCTCAACCTCTACGATCGTCGCTGGCCAATCATGACCTACCAGGACCAGCTGCCACCCGCCAAGTTTGTCCACAACCAGGATGATCGTCGCGGTATGGCTATTGAATCGATGGTCTCGGGCGGCTGCATTGTGTCGGGCCATGTGTTCAGGTCGGTCCTGTTCTCGAGTGTTCGGGTTCACTCCTATTCCACCGTCAACTGGTCGGTTCTATTGCCGGCAGTCCAGATAGGGCGTGGTGCCCGCTTGAACCGGGTCGTGGTGGACCGGGGTGTCAGCATTCCCGATGGAATGGTGATTGGTGAAGATCCGGTGCTTGACGCTGAACGCTTTCATCGCAGCGCCAACGGCATCACACTGGTGACTTCCGACATGCTGGCGAAAATTGCCATATGAAGGTATTGCATGCTGCGGCGGAGGTGTTTCCACTGGTCAAAACGGGAGGCCTCGCCGATGTGGTGGGTGCGCTACCCGAGGCGCTGATCGCAGCGGGTGCGGACGTCCGGCTTGTGCTACCCGGTTTCCCCGCCATTCTTGCGGGCATTGAAGAACAGAGCGTGGTGTGTGAACTGGGGGCCGTGTTTGGCGCAGGCCGTGTGACGCTGCGACTCGGACGCATGGCGCACAACGGTGTTGCCGCCTACGTGATCGATGCCCCCTACCTCTATCAGCGTGCAGGCAACCCCTATCACACTCCCGACGGCCAGGAATGGCCAGACAACCTGCAGCGTTTTGCGTTGCTGGGCTGGGTCGCGGCCCATCTGGCTGCCGGTGAGCTGGACCCGGAGTGGAAACCTGAGGTGTTGCACGCGCATGACTGGCATGCTGCCATGGCGTGTGCCTACCTGGCTTGTCGCCCGGGTACAGGTACCGCCACGGTGTACACCATTCACAATCTGGCCTACCAGGGATTGTTTGATTCCGGTGACTTTCATTTGCTGGGTTTGCCATCACGCCTGATGGTGCCTGGCGGCCTCGAATACCACGGGCAACTGTCGTTCATGAAAGCCGGTCTGAAATACGCGCAGCGTGTGACAACGGTCAGCCCAAACTACGCGCGGGAAATTGCAACCGTAGAGTTCGGCTGCGGTCTGGACGGGGTGATTCGGGCACGCAGTGCGGAGGTTTCGGGCATCCTGAATGGTGTGGATGGTGGCGTTTGGGATCCCGCCCATGACGCCTTGATTGCGGCGCCCTATTCAGCTACAGGCCTGAGTGGCAAGGCACGCTGCAAAGCGGCCCTGCAGCAGGAGATGGGACTCCACCCGGATCCTGATGCACCCTTGTTTGGAGTCGTCAGCCGGCTCACGTCACAAAAGGGGTTGGACCTGATTCTGGCCGCATTACCCGTGCTGCTGGAAGGCCCTGTTGCCAAAGGTGCCCAGCTGGCGGTTCAGGGCAACGGCGATTCCGCGCTGGAGGCTGCGTTTGAAGCGGCCACCTTGGCGTACCCCGGTCGGGTAGCGGTTCGGCTAGCGTATGACGAGCACCTTGCCCACCGAATCATTGCCGGAGCGGACGCCATGCTGGTGCCTTCCCGTTTTGAGCCCTGCGGTCTGACGCAGCTCTATGCACTGCGCTACGGTACCGTACCCGTGGTACGCAACATAGGTGGTTTGGCCGATACGGTGGTGGACGCTTCCGACGATGCGATGCAAGCGGACATTGCCACCGGGTTCATGTTTGGCCCCGCTACGACTGTAGCGCTGGGACAAGCGATGACGCGGACCGTCAACGCTTACCGCAATACAGCACTTTGGCGCCAACTGATGCTGCGTGGCATGGCCCAAAACTACTCCTGGGAACACGCTGCAAGAGAGTACATCGCGTTGTACGAGGACGCAGTTCTGGCGCTGAAGTCGGAACAGACCACCTGACGTCTGGCCTACGCCAGGGTGTGCAGGGGAATGTCTTTGTCGGCCGCCAACTCGTCGAGTTGCTTGCGCGTTTGAGTCAGGAAAAAAGCGGCTGTGCTCTGGTGTGACTCCGGGGCAAACATGGCCACGATGCCGGAGTTTTTCAAGCCGACTGCAGCACCCAGTGCCGCGGCGAAATGGGGCTCCAGTGCCGCTACGGCTACGCGACCGTCCTTGCAGGGGTAAACGCGATAACCCGCGTGGCCTCCGCCCACGGCCGCACCGGGTTTGGTCAACCCCCAACTGCGCGGCAGGGCCAGGTACGCTGCAGCATCTGACAGGGCCACTTCAAATCGCGCGCCTTTGCCTTTTTGCAGTTGATTCAGGCGCGCCTTGAGCACCGCTTCGGATGCCATGAGCGAGCCGCCCATGTCCGCGTACAGGGTCGGAGGCAACTCCAGACCTCCCACCAGATTGTTTTCCGCCAGATAGGTCAGGTCATGGCCGGGCTCCTCGGCCCGAAGCCCCGGTGAACCAAAAATCGCGACCAGTGACAGATTGGGATAGAGCTTGTGCAGCACCTTCCACTCCAGCCCCAGTTTATTTAGAGCCGATGGACGAAAGGAAGTCATCAGCACATCTGTTTTGGCCAGTTCACGGTGCAGGGCTATTTGACCTTTTTCCGACTTGAGATCCGCTGTAGCAATGCGGACACCTGCGTGCAACACATCGTAGGCTGTGCGGTTGTACAGCCCCATGGGGTCGCCGGACGTGCCCTTCGGTGCGCTAGGGTGCGCTGGCGGTTCGAGCTTGACGCACTTGGCGCCCATCTGCTGGCAGCGCATCAGTGCGGCTGGACCTGGCAGGTTCAGCGCCAGGCTCAGGATGCGAACGCCCTTGAGCGGACGGATCGGTTTGGGAGTGGCGGCGGGAGACGGAGTGGTGGCCATAAATGGTAAGAAAGAGTGAAATTTTTTTGTTATGAATTTGGAAGCTGCCTGCGCATATTCCACGGGGGCTACAGCATGTTTTCTTCTGTATTTATGGGGATGCGGCTCATCAGTTGGGGCAACCACTCCCTGCACCAGAGCAGAGCATCCTCTTCGGGCTGGACGCTCGCGAGCGAATCCAGGCAACACATAGGAGCCACCGGATGGGCTCCGAGGTCTTGCAGCCGCTCGTCAAAGCGCTTGCCGCCACCGCAAAACGTTTCCCCGTAACTGCTGTCGCCCAGCGCAATCACGCCATAGTGCACATGGCCCAGGTAGCGCGCCTGGGCATCCATGGCAAGGTAAAAAGCCTGGGCGTTGTCAGGCAAGTCGCCAGAACCCGTGGTGGAAGTGCAGATCAAAAAGGCACCTGGTCGGTCGAACACCTCCATGGTCAGCTCGTCCATGGGCAGTACAGTGATGTTGGCGGAAAAGTCGTCCGCAGACATCTGGATGGCTTGGGCCACGCTAAGGGCGTTGCCGTGAACCGTGCCGACAAGGATGGTGAGTTGCATGGGTGGGCGTCAAGGAGTCTTGCTGACGATGATAATGGCAGTTCTTCCATTCGCTTTTTCCGATCCGCAAGGTGGACCTTTGAACAACGACCAGCTCGACTTTGCCTTCGTGGCGGACCTGCCCACAGCGCCCATTCACTCCAAAAAACGGGCTTCACGCAGCAAACCTGTGGCGCCAGCATCTGATTTGGCTTTGACACACATCCCCGAAACTGGCCCTGCGCTGGAAACCAGTGCGGCTAGTAGCGCCGTCGGTGCCGCGCCAGCCATTCTTCCGGTGACGGCCGGAGATGCGGAGTCCATCGCCAACACGCTGGACGCCCACCCGGACTACCGCGTGCTGCGCCGTTTGCAGCCGCGATTGCAATGGCCGCAGGCAGGAGAGGGGCAGGGTGTTTGTCGTGTCATCGTGCTCGATACCGAGACGACCGGTCTGGACCCGTCCAGGGAAAAGATCATTGAGCTCGCCCTGTTGCGCATAGACGTTGACATGGCGACTGGCATGCCAGTGGGCTCGGTGCAGGTCTACGATGGGCTGGAAGACCCTGGCATTCCCATCCCCAAGGAAATTGAGGGCATTACGGGCATCAACAACGACATGGTTCGCGGACAGCGCCTGGACGAAGACCGTATTGCGGCGCTGCTGGACGGTGTGGACCTGGTGATTGCACACAACGCCGGATTCGATCGGCCCTTCGCAGAGGCGCGCATTCCCCGTTTTCAGCAGCTGGCATGGGCCTGCTCATTTGCTGATATTGGCTGGAAAGACCACGGACGCAGCTCCGCCAAACTGGAAAATCTGGCGCTGGAGATGGGCTGCTTTTACGACGCCCACCGCGCCGAGATGGACTGCCACGCGCTGTTGGCGGTGCTGGCGATGCCCTTGCCCAAACTGGCACACACGGGGCTGGCGCATCTGATCAGCCAAGGCAGCAAGCCCAGTTACCGCCTGCAGGCCACCAACGCGCCGTTTGACGCAAAGGACCAGCTCAAATCCCGTGGCTACCGCTGGAATGCCGACCAGAAAGTCTGGCACACCCGTATTGGCGATGCCGATGCGCTGCGGGAAGAATGCGAATGGCTGAAGGAAAAGGTCTACCACCAGCGCAACGCCGTGGTGCAGATCGAGAAGCTGGATGCGGGCGTTCGCTACTCCAGCCGCAGCGGCGAAGTGGTCCACCAGCAACTATGACAAGCACTACCGCGTCCACGCCCGCCATGTTCGTACTAGGCATCCAGATCGCCCGAGCCCGCAAGGTTGTTATCTCCGGCCGGTCCATTCTCACAGGCATCCACAAGACGCCGGTAGGCGGACCGGTGGTTGTTGCCGCGCTGGGCTTGCAGGGCGACGAGCAAGCCGATTTATCGGTGCATGGGGGGCTGGACAAGGCGGTATATGCCTACCCGGCGGAGCACTACGACTTCTGGCGGGACGCCCGCCAACAGGCCGGCGTGGCCGATATCGATACCCAGCTGGCCTACGGCGCTCTGGGAGAGAACCTGACGTTGCAGGGTCTGCTGGAAGCCGATGTGTGGGTCGGTGATGTGCTGCGATTTACGGATTGCGAACTGCGCGTGACCCAGCCCCGTGAACCCTGCTACAAGTTCAATGCGGCCATGGGCTTCAATATGGCGTCCAAGCTCATGGCAAAAAGCGGTTTTTGTGGCTTTTACCTGGCAGTGGACGTGCCCGGCACTATTCGGTCAGGCGAACCGTTTGAACTGCTTGCAGGGTCGCGACGCCTCGGCATTCCCGAGAGTTTCAAAGCCAAGATGTTCAAGCATTTGCGCTGAGATCTTTCAACAAGGGTGGGCTGGCCAGCACCATCAGCACCGCGGCAATCGGGACCGTAGCGTAAAACCCGATTGAGCGGAAGGCGAGGGCGCCCACAATTCCGCCCGTGAAAAATAGGCCCAGAATGGCCGCATGAATGGCCAGGCGGTCGTGATCTGCCTTGACGAAATGGGCTGCATTGGCTTTCTGGGAGTGGTTCCAGTACAGCATACGACCCAGTTCAATGCCCAGATCCGTCGCGATACCCGTCATGTGAGTCGTTCGGATGACCGCGCTTGAAATCTTGGTAACGATGGCATTTTGAAGCCCCATGATGAAGCACAGGATGAGCACGGTGGTGGGCACAAATACTTCAATCAGGACATTCAGATTGGCGCCGAGCAGGCCAAAGGTGAGGAGCAACACCGCTTCCAGCATCAGGGGAAGTGCATATTCGCCATGCATGTGCCGGCGACGCGCCCAGTTAATCAGAATGGCCGTGGTGGCCGCGCCCGATACAAAAGCCAGAAGAAAGGCCATACCCGCCAATGCAAGTGCCACATTGCCCAGAACCAGATCGTCCGCCACTTCCGACACGATGCCCGTCATGTGGGACGTGTAGCGCTTGACCGCCAGAAAACCGCCTGCGTTGACCGCGCCCGCCACAAAGGCCAAGACGCCCCCGAGTTGCCGGTTGCTGCGCTGGGTGCGCGAGTTGGAAACGAGTCGATAGAACATCTATGTGCAGTTTGCCTCAGTGGCAAGATTCGCGTAATGGTCGAATCATATGAAAAGTCATGGGGATTCCATTGTGCGCGGCTTCCGGCTCCTTGCGCGCCGAGGCCACCAGTTGAAGTGGTCAATCTGGACAAGACACAGCGTAATTATCTTCCAATGGACCACAATGAAAAACGCGGCCTGAGCCGCGTTTTTCTAATCGAGAGCCTGGTGCCCAGGAAAGCTTATTCGACCTTGGCTTTGCTGCGAAGTTCTTCCTGGTATTTGGCCATTTTCTGCTGCTGCAGTTGCTGGGCAATTTGGGCTTTCACTTCGTCGAACTTGGGCAGCTGGGCATCTCGTATGTCGTCCAGACGAATGATGTGGTATCCAAACTGACTCTTCACTGGCACTTCAGTTGTCTTTCCCTTGGTCAGCGCAACCAATGCGTCGGAAAACTCTTTCACGTAACTGCTGGGACTGGCCCAATCCAGTGAACCGCCGTTGGCGCCAGAGCCTGGGTCTTTGGACGATTTCTTGGCAATTTCTTCAAATTTCCCGCCTTTTTTCAGCTGGGCAATGATGGCTTTGGCCTGGTCTTCCTTCTCCACCAGAATGTGGCGGGCACGGTACTCCTTGCCGCTGTTGGCTGCAGCAAATTTGTCGTACTCTGCCTGAATTTCTGCATCAGTGACCGGGTTCTTCTTCTGATAATCCGCAAACAATTCGCGAATCAGAATGGCTTGCCGTGCCAGGTCAATCTGGGTCTTGTAGTCTTCTGTGGCGTCCAGTCCACGTGCCTGGGCTTCCTGCATAAAAATCTCGCGGGCGATGACTTCGTCCTTGAGTTGACCCTGCATTTCTGGCGTTACCGGGCGACCGGAGCGTGCGACCTGTTGAGCCAACGCTTCCACGCGGGCCTTGGGAACGGCCTTGCCGTTGACAATGGCGATGTTTTGCGCCAAGGCCGCGGGCGTCGCGGTTGCCAGCATGGCTGCAGCGGCAAGCGCGGACAAAATTTGCTTCTTCATGCGTTTTCCTTTGGGGATGCTTAGACGGATTAGACGGATTTGTCGGTTGGTGTTTCTACAGTTTCAATGGCCAGGGCATGAAGGCCCTGATCAATGAAATCCTGAAGTGAATCATACACAAGGCGGTGGCGGGCAACCCGGCTTTTGCCGGTGAACAAGGGGGAGGCAATGCGTACCCTGAAATGGGTTCCAAAACCGGTGCCGTTGGAACCAGCATGGCCGCCGTGCTGGTGACTTTCGTCCAAGACCTCCAGCTGGCTTGGAGCCAGGCGGGCGCGCAATCGCTCCTCCAGCTGGGTGACGGTCGGTCCCATACTCATGATTCGTGCTTTGTGTCGGTGGCTTCATCAGCCTGTAAATGGGGCGCGATGTATACACCTTGCCCAATGATGAACGCCAGCGGGAACGCGTAGCCCCAGAGCTTGAAGCTCACCCAGGCTTCCGTGCTGTAGTTCATCACCACGTAGGCGTTGATCAAGGACATAAAGGCGCAATACAACACCCACGCGATGTTGAGGCGGCGCCAGACCGGGTCGGGCAGCGCCAACTGACTGCCCAGCAGCAGCTTCAGGAAATTTTTCCGCATTCCCCAAACAGCGACAGCCAGACCCATTGCCATCGCCGCATACAGAACGGTGGGCTTCCATTTGATGAAACGGTCATCGTGCAAGGCCAGTGTCAATGCACCGAAGAGGAGCACCAGTACCAGCGTGATCTTATGCATGGCCTGCAGTTTGCGGTCCATGCCATAGATCAGTGCCATCTGCAGTACGGTGGCCCCCATCAGAACCGCAGTGCCAACATAAATGTCGGACAGCTTGTACGCACCAAAGAACAGCAGGATGGGGAAAAAGTCGATCAGTATTTTCATGCAGGTGTGAAGTGTAGCGAAGCCGAGTTCATGCAATACCGCAAACCGGTGGGCGCGGGCCCATCTTCAAAAACATGGCCCAAGTGGGCTCCGCAGTCTGCGCAGTGCACCTCGGTGCGTTTCATCCACAACATTCCGTCCACTTTGGTGCCCACGGCTTCAGGAGCCAGTGGCTGAAAGAAGCTTGGCCAGCCGCTGCCGGATTCATATTTGGTGTCCGACGTAAACAGCGGCTTGTCGCAGCACATGCAGCGATACGTGCCTGCGGCCTTGTTACTTTCAAGACGACCGGTGTAGGCGCGTTCGGTGGCCTCGTGACGGGCCACGTCAAAAGCCAGCGGCTCGGCCCCCTTCACTTTCAACAGGGCCTTCCACTCTTCGTCGGTTTTCTGAATTTTGTAGGTCATAGTCGGGTTGGTTGGATGTTAGGAGCTGCAACTGATGGAAATATCGCCCGCCCAGTCAGGCGGAAAGTCTGCAAAAGACTCGAACTGCGGATGTTCTTCAAAAGGTTGCTCCAGTACTGCAAGCAGTTGGGCAACCAGGGAGAAATCCTTCTGCTTTGCCGCTTGGATGGCCAATTCGCCCAAATGGTTCCGCAGTACGAACTTGGGATTGGTCTTTAGCATCAATTCGGCCGAATGCCCCCGTGGATCCTGCGCAAGGCGCTCCGAAAATTGTAGCAGCCAGCCATCGATTCCCGCGCTGTCCAAAAAGAGATCTCGTACCGACGTGTCGGCCGCACCCCGTTGGACAGCCCATTGGCTCAGACGTCGCCAGAAGATGGTGTAGTCCACGCGGTCTGTCGCCATGAGTCGCAGAACGTCGTCTACCGTGCCACGCAAACCTTCCTGGACAGCCGAAAAGCCCAACTTTGCGGCCATGGCGGCGTCAAACGCGCTTGGGTAAGCCGTCTTGTAGGTCTCCAGGGCGGCTATGGCCAACTCCTGCTCACCGATGAGTGGCAAAAGAGCCTGGCCCAGGCAAAAAAGGTTCCAATACGCCACGTTGGGTTGCTTAAAAAAGGCGTATCGGCCCTGGTTATCCGAATGATTGCAGATGTGGCCCGGGTCGAACGCATCCAGAAACTGGAACGGCCCGTAATCGATGGTCAGCCCGAGAATACTCATGTTGTCGGTGTTCATGACACCGTGGCAAAAACCCACGGCCTGCCATTGGGCCACCAAGCCTGCCGTGCGCTGGGTCACCGCGTGCAAGAAATTTGCGTACGGGTTGCCATCAAAGCGCGGGTCAGTTCGACACTCGGGGTAATGGCGATCAATCACGTAGTCGGCCAACTGCCGGAGCTGATCGTGAAGACCGTTGTGGCTAAAGTGTTCAAAGTGCCCGAATCGGATAAAACTGGCCGCTACCCGGGTCACCACCGCAGCGGTTTCCAGTGACTCCCGACGAATAGGGGCGTCGGACCCGATGACGCTCAAAGCGCGCGATGTGGGGATGCCCAGGCCATGCATCGCTTCACTGCAAAGAAACTCGCGAATACTGGACCGCAACACAGCCCGGCCGTCACCCATTCGGGAGAACGGCGTCAAGCCGGCGCCCTTCAATTGCACTTCCTGACCGGCGAGTTCGCCCAGCAGAATCGCCCGGCCATCGCCCAATTGCCCTGCCCAGACACCAAACTGGTGGCCGCTGTAGACGCTGGCCAGAGTTCGTGTTCCGGCAAGTGCCTGGTTGCCAGCCAAGGCTTGCAGCCATTCCGGAGAATCAAGACGGTCGGTCGGCAAGCTCAAATGCGCGGCAACCTGTGCACTTCTACCCACCCAGTAAGGGGCAGGAAGAGGCGTAGGGGGCAATGCGACGAAAAAATCCTCACCCAAATCAGCAAAGCTGTTGGTCCATGTCAGGCCAGTGTCCACCGGGCTGGCCGCGCTTACCAAATTATTCATGCACGAATTGTCCCGCAAATGACTATCACCGCCGATTTTCGGGGACTTGTAGCGGGTACCATGCGGCGACGCGCAACAGATGCAGCGCTCGTATTTTCGAGTCCAACTATTGAGGAGACATGTGCCATGTTAGGGTTAATGCAAAGCCAGCAGCTTCTGATTTCTTCACTGATTGATTTTGCCGAGCGCCACCACGGCGAGGGTGAAGTTGTTTCGCGCCGAGTGGAGGGCGACATCCACCGCTACACGTATAAGGATGTGGCCCAGCGTTCACGCAAAGTGGCCAATGCGCTGGATACGATGAATCTTGCCTTCAGCGACCGCGTCGCCACGCTGGCGTGGAACGGGTATCGCCATCTGGAACTGTATTTTGGTGTGAGTGGTTCAGGCCGCGTACTGCATACCCTGAATCCGCGTCTGCATCCCGACCAGATCGTCTGGATCGCCAACCACGCTGAAGACCAGGTTCTGTGCTTTGACATGTCTTTCTTGCCCATCGTCAAGGCGATTCACAGCCGTTGCACCACCATCAAGCATTTCATTGCCATGTGTGATGCAGACAAGCTCCCGGCAGATACGGGCATTCCGGGCCTGCAGAGTTATGAAGCCTGGATGGGTTCGCAATCCGCGGAATACACCTGGCCGCAGTTTGATGAAAACTCTGCTTCCAGCATGTGTTACACCAGTGGTACCACGGGCAACCCCAAGGCGGCTTTGTACAGTCACCGCTCTACGATCCTGCATGCGTTTTCAGGCGCTTTGCCGGATGCCTTGAGCATGAGTGCCCGGGATTCGGTGTTGCCGGTCGTTCCCATGTTCCACGTCAATGCGTGGGGGCTCCCTTACTCGGCAGCCATGACTGGGGCCAAACTGGTATTTCCCGGCCCCGCAATGGATGGCAAATCCATTTTTGAGTTGATCGAGTCTGAAAAAGTCACATTCGCAGCGGGTGTGCCCACCGTGTGGCAAATGATGCTGGGTCATATGCAAGCCGGCAGCCTGCGTTTCAGCACGCTGAAGCGCACAGTCATTGGCGGCTCCGCGTGCCCGCCCGCCATGATCAACGCGTTCAATGATCAGTACGGTGTGGAAGTGCTGCACGCCTGGGGAATGACAGAGATGTCCCCGCTGGGCACGGTTTGTACGCTCAAGAACAAGCACCTGGCCATGGATTCAGCCGACAAGATGAAGGTGCGCCTCAAGCAGGGGCGTGGCATTTACGGTGTCGACATGAAAATCGTCAGTGACGAAGGCAAAGAACTACCGTGGGACGGAAAGGCCTACGGAGACCTGCTGGTCAAAGGACCCTGGGTGATTAGCGAATACTTCAAAGGCGAGGGTGGCTCTCCCTTGATTGACGGCTGGTTTCCAACGGGTGATGTAGCCACTATTGACGCAGACGGCTACATGCAAATCACGGACCGAAGCAAGGACGTCATCAAGTCCGGGGGAGAGTGGATCAGTTCCATCGATGTAGAGAACGTCGCGATGGCGCATCCATCCGTCGCCATGGCGGCCTGCATCGGTATGAAACACCCCAAATGGGACGAGCGCCCCATCATCGCCGTGGTGAAGAAGCCTGGATGCGATGTGACCCGTGATGAACTCATCGCGTTCTACGACGGCAAGACCGCCAAATGGCAAATTCCTGATGATGTCGTCTTCGTTGATGCCATTCCGTTAGGTGGAACCGGAAAGATGCAAAAAACCAAGCTGCGGGAAATGTTGCAGGACTACAAGCTGCCAAGTCTCTGAGACTGCATTTCCGTCCCGTTTTTAGTCACATTGGTGATACGCCGTAGGGGAAACCCTCGCATTGCAGTGCACAAAAACTTGTACGCTGGCAGGGTTGTGTCTAACAGGAGCTTTTTAATGAAATTTGTATTCAAGCTTGTTGCCGTTTCAGCGGCTTTGGTCTGCGCAAGCGCAGCGATGGCCCAAAAAGGGGAGACCGTGAAAATGGTCCGAATTGACGCCCAGACCGGCTTGCTGGGCCCCGTTGGCGTTAACCAGCTGAAGAGCTACCAGTTTTTCGCTGAAAAATTCAGTGGAGCAGGTAATCCGGCCGGTGTGAAGTTTGAAGTGACAGGTATTGACAACAAGCTCAGCCCTACAGAGAGTCTCAATGCACTGAAGGCGGCCATTGATGGCGGCGCGCGTTACATTCTTCAGGGCAACGGCTCCTCGGTGGCTTTGGCTCTGTCTGACGCGGTTACCAAACACAACGAGCGCAACCCGGGCAAAGAAGTTTTGTATCTCAATGATTCCGCAGTGGATCCTGATCTGACCGGAAGCAAATGCAGCTACTGGCACTTCCGCTTTGACGCTGACACGTCCATGAAGATGGAAGCCATGTCGAGTTTCATGGAAGGCCAGAAGGACATCAAGAAGGTCTACATCCTGGGTCAAAATTACTCGCATGGCGTGCAGGTGGCCAAGTTTGCAAAGCAAACGCTGGCACGCAAGCGGCCTGACATCCAGATCGTTGGCGAGGACTTGCATCCACTGGCGCAGGTTCGCGACTTCGCTCCCTACATTGCAAAAATCAAGGCATCGGGAGCCGACACGGTCATCACTGGCAATTGGGGCTCAGACCTGTCCTTGTTGATCAAGGCCGCTAACGAGGGCGGCTATACCGGTAAGTTTTTCACTTATTACGCTGGCGTGACGGGCACGCCCTCTGCGCTGGGTACCAACGGCGCAGGCCGGGTGTACCAGATTTCCTACAGCCACTACAACATGGGCGGGCAAATGGACAAGTGGATGAGTGAGTTCAAGACGAAGTACAACGATGACTTCTACACGTCCTCCATCATTCGAATCTACGAAACCCTGGGTTCGGCCATGGCCAAGGCCAAGTCCACCGACCCGGTCAAGGTTGCTGCGGCGCTTGAAGGAATCAAGGTGAAGAGCTTCAACGGTGAAGTCGAAATGCGCAAAACTGACCACCAGTTGCAGCAGCCGCTGTACATGACGGTCTGGGAAAAGGCCGACAAGAAGTACCCCTACAGCCCGGAAAACACCGGTATGACGCTGGTGCCACTCAAAGAGTACCCCAACTACGTTTCCAGCACGCCCACCAGCTGTGACATGAAGCGTCCTTCCTGACCCCCTGCGGTCAAAACAGGAGCCCGAGCGGGGTCGCCGTATCGGGCTTTTTCATTTCTAGTGACGAGGAAGGTTAGTCGGCAATGGAGTTTTTCATTATTTCGATGCTCAATGGCTTGAGCTACGGTCTGCTGTTGTTCATGCTGAGTTCAGGGCTGACCCTGATTTTCAGCATGATGGGCGTCCTGAATTTTGCGCATGCCAGCTTCTACATGCTGGGCGCCTACGTGGGTTACACCGTATCCCGATTCGTCGGCTTTTGGCCAGCCCTTGTGATCGCTCCCCTGGTTGTGGGGGCCATGGGCGCGTTGTTCGAGCGGGTGTTCCTGCGCAGGGTGCACAAGTACGGGCATGTCGCTGAATTGCTGATTACCTTCGGCTTGTCGTACGTAGTGCTTGAGCTGGTGCAGCTTGTCTGGGGCCGTATCGCTCTTGAATTCCGGCCACCGGAGTCACTGCAGGGCCCCGCCTTCACATTGATCAATCATTCGGTGAATGGCTTGAGGCTGCTGTGGGGCGCGGCGCCTGCTGAACTGTGCAGCGCCGCTGACGCAGCTGTGCGGGTTGTATGCTCGCCGTTTCCGGCAACCCGTGGATTCATGATGCTGGTTGCACTGGTGATGCTGGTCTCAGTTTGGCTGCTGTTGACCCGAACGCGCATCGGGTTGATCATCCAGTCGGCCTTGACCCATCCTGAGGCAGTCGAATCGCTGGGCCACAACGTTCCGCGGATTTTCATGCTCGTATTTGGCGCAGGTGCCGGGCTGGCCGGGCTGGCCGGGGTCATTGGTGGAAGCACCTTTCTGACCGAACCTGCCATGGCTGCGACGGTAGGCTCCGTCATTTTTGTGGTCGTGGTGGTGGGCGGCATGGGTTCGTTGTCGGGTGCCTTTCTGGCCTCGGTGCTGATTGGCGTCATACAAACCTTTGCCGTTGCATTTGACTATTCCGTCGCAACTCTGGCCCAGCAGCTGGGGCTTCAGCTGGGTGACGCAACCCGAAACAATTCCTTCGTCAAGTTGACCTTGTCCCAGGTCGCCCCCATCCTTCCTTATCTCTTCCTGGTCCTCATCCTGATCTTCCGGCCCAAAGGGCTGTTGGGCAAGCGGGAGGGCTGAACTATGCGCAACCAATCAACATCCAAGCCATTCAATACGGGACGCTGGGTCACCTGGGGGCTATTCGCGCTCTTGCTGGCGCTGGCTCCATGGGTCTTCACCGGCGGCCTTGCCATCACCGTGCTGTCGCAGATGGGCATTGCGATCATTGCCTGCCTCTCCTACAACATGCTACTGGGGCAAGGCGGCATGCTGAGCTTTGGGCACGCGGTATACACCGGACTGGGTTCATTTCTGGCCATCCACGCGCTGAACAGCGCTGCCAGTGGTGCATTGCCCATTCCGGTTTCACTTGTGCCCATCGCCGGCGGATTGGCTGGTGTAGGTTTTGCGGTCCTGTTTGGTTATGTAACCACCCGCAAGTCTGGTACCACGTTTGCGATGATCACCCTGGGTCTGAGTGAACTGGTTTTTGCCATGTCGTTAATGATCCCCGAATTTTTTGGCGGCGAAGGCGGCGTTTCGGGCAACCGGGTCATCGGGCAAGCCTTCCTTGGCATCACCTACGGGCCCCCGGTTCAGGTTTACTACCTTATTGCCGTGTACACCTTTATTTCAGTTGTTGCGATGTTTGCCTTCACGCGAACGCCGCTGGGCCGCATGTTAAACGCGGTCCGGGACAATCCCGAACGGGTCGAGTTTGTGGGCTACAACACGCAGCGCGTGCGGTACACCGCATTCATCATTGCCGGTTTTTTTGCAGGAATTTCCGGCGGCTTGGGCGCACTTAATTTTGAGATCGTCACGGCTGAGGTGGTTGGGGCTGCGCGCTCAGGCGCCTACCTGCTGTTTACGTTCCTGGGAGGTGCAACCTTCTTCTTCGGCCCGATCATCGGAGCCGTGTTGATGGTGCTTGCCTTTGTGCTTTTCAGTGAGTTCACGAAGGCATGGTTGCTCTACCTCGGTCTTATTTTCCTCTTCATGGTGATGTATGCACCCGGAGGAATCGCCAGCCTGATCATGATGAATTTGCGCGTTGCTTCATTCGGCAAACTCCGCCAGCTGCTTTTGAGCTATTGCGTTCTGACTGTCACTGGCATTATTGGCCTTGCCGGTGCGGCGGCCATGGTTGAAATGATGTACCACCTCCAATTGAATGCCGGGCAGGGTTCCGAACTGGTATTTTTGGGGGTCCGACTGGATGCCGCCAATATGAGCAGCTGGGTAGGAGCCGTCGTGGTCATGATCGTGGGCTTGGGTTGCTTCGAGTTCGCCAGGCGCAAGTTTGCCCGCAAATGGGAGCAGATTCAGGGGTTTATCGAACAGGAAATCAATAGAAGGAGTCTGTCATGAGCGCGCAATTGACACCTGCGCTTGAACTAAAGAATCTGCGCAAAAGTTTTGGCAAGACCGAGATCATTCGGGGTATCAACCTGGCGGTCAATCCCGGTGAACGGGTTGCCATCATCGGACCCAACGGGGCTGGCAAATCCACGTTGTTCAATTTGATCAGTGGCCGGTTCGAGCCCACCAGTGGTGAAGTGCTGCTAAACGGAATCCGAATCGACGGAAAGAAGCCTTTCGAAATCAACCGGCTGGGGCTTTCCCGCAGCTTCCAGATCACCAACATATTTCCGAAACTCAGTGTGTTTGAAAACCTGCGCTGCAGCGTGCTGTGGAGCTTGGGCTACCGATACACATTCTTCAAATTTCTGGCTGATCTGGATGATGCCAACGCCCGCGCAGACGAGTTGATGCAGATGATCAAGCTCGACAAGAAGCACGATGTGCTTGCCATGAATTTGACCTACGCGGAACAGCGAGCGCTCGAAATTGGCATCACTATTGGCGGCGGTGCAGGGGTCATTCTTCTGGACGAACCGACGGCTGGCATGAGCAAAAGCGAAACCTCCCGTTTCATTGACCTGATCAAGACCGTCACCGAGGGTAAAACCCTGTTGACCGTGGAGCACGATATGGGCGTTGTTTTTGGGCTGGCAGACAAGATCGCTGTGGTTGTCTACGGCGAAGTTATTGCCTTTGACACACCCGATGCGGTCCGTGCCAACGCGCGGGTGCAAGAGGCCTATTTGGGGTCCGCGGTGGCCGACGCACAGGCGGGGGGGCACTGAACATGTTGAAAGTCTCCAACCTGAATGCCTTTTATGGCAAAAGTCATGTGCTGCATGGCGTGGACATGCATGTCAATGCCGGTGAGATTGTCGCTCTGCTAGGGCGTAACGGATCAGGCCGCTCCACCACGGCCAAGGCCATCATGGGCTTGGTGGACTGCCAGGGTTCCGTTCTTTGGAAAGATCAGGAATCCTTGGGCCTGAAGACCTATCAAATAGCCCATCTGGGTTTGGGATATGTACCCGAAAGCCGCGACATTTTCCCCAAACTGACGGTCTACCAAAACCTGCTGCTCGGGCAGAAGAGGGGCAAGGGCAACCCACGCTGGGCATTCGATGACATGTACCGCATGTTTCCCCGCCTGAAAGAGCGAGAGCATACGGAAGCGGGTGTCCTGTCGGGTGGCGAGCAACAGATGCTCACCCTTTGCCGCACCCTTATGGGCGACCCGGATTTGATCATCATTGACGAACCCACCGAAGGCCTTGCTCCGATGGTTGTTGAGTTGGTGGCCGAGTACCTTATGGAGCTTCGGCGCCGTGGTATCTCGGTTTTGCTTATTGAGCAGAAGCTGACGATCGCCATGAAGATTTCAGACCGCTGTCTCGTCATGGGACACGGAAGTATTGTCTTTGACGGAACCCCCGACGAACTGCGCAACAACACCGATATCCGCAAGGAATGGCTGGAAGTCTGACCTGGTTTGTCCCAACCGTGACAAACCGGATTGAACCGACTCCAAAACCCACCTACAATTAAAAAAGAACGATCGTTCTTTTTTGGTTGTTCCAATTTTCATATTTGAGGAATGCAAGCATGACTGCCCAATACCAGGTTCATGGCGACGTCGCCGTTATTACGCTGAACAACCCACCAGTCAACGGATTGGGACTCGCGACCCGACAGGGCATTGCCGATGGCATGGCGCAGGCCAATGCGGATGCAGCGGTCAAAGCCATCGTGATCACCGGTGCCGGCAAGGCGTTTTCGGGTGGTGCGGACATCAAGGAGTTTGGCTCGCCCAAAGCCCTGCAGGAGCCCAATCTGCTCAGCGTGATATCCGTGTTGGAAAACTCGTCAAAGCCAGTAGTGGCCGCGCTGCATACCGTTGCCATGGGTGGCGGCCTGGAGTTGGCGCTGGGTTGCCATTACCGTATTGCAGCGCCTGGCACCGCCATTGCATTGCCCGAAGTCAAACTGGGTCTGATTCCCGGCGCGGGCGGCACACAGCGCCTGCCCCGTGTGCTGGGTGTTGAACCTGCACTGAACATGATCGTCAGCGGCGAACCCGTTAAAAGCGAAATGCTGGCCATGCTGCCCGGTCAAAAGCTGTTTGACAAACTGTCTGCATCCGCTGAATCGCTGGCTGAAGAGGCCCTGGCCTTTGCGCGTTCGGTGGCCGATGTGCGCCCCCTGCCGCTGGTGCGCAACCTGCCGTGCAAGCATCCCCTGGGCGACGCGTATTTCCAGTTTGCCCGCAACATGGTCAAGGGCATGTCCAAGAACTACCCCGCTCCAGCCAAGTGCGTGGACGTGGTCGAAGCCGCAACGAAGAAGAAATTTGAAGACGGCATGGCCTATGAGCGCGAGCTCTTCATCAACCTGATGCTGACGGCCGAGAGCAAGGCCTTGCGCCATATTTTTGTGGCCGAGCGTGCAGCATCAAAAATACCGGATGTCCCCGCAGATATTGCACAGCGCGCTATTAATTCGATAGCGGTTATCGGCGCCGGCACCATGGGTGGCGGCATTGCGATGAACTTCCTGAACGCCGGCATCCCCGTAAAGATGCTGGAAATGAAGCAGGATGCACTCGACCGTGGCATTGCCACCATTCGCAAGAACTACGAATCCCAAGTCAAAAAGGGCAAGCTGAAGCAGGACAAATACGATCAGCGCATGAGCCTGCTCACCACGACCTTGAGCTATGACGACCTCTCCGGCGCCGATATGGTGATCGAAGCAGTGTTTGAAGAGATCGGCGTGAAGGAAGCCGTGTTCAAGGAGCTCGACCGCGTCATGAAGCCCGGTGCCATTCTGGCGTCCAACACCTCCACACTCGACGTGGACAAGATTGCATCCTTCACCAAGCGGCCTGAAGATGTGGTGGGCCTGCATTTCTTCAGCCCTGCCAACGTCATGAAGTTGCTGGAAGTGGTACGTGGCGCCAAGACCGCCAAAGACGTCATGGCCACGGTCATGGGCGTTGCCAAGAAGATTCGCAAAACGGCGGTGGTTTCGGGTGTGTGCGACGGCTTTATTGGCAACCGCATGATCGAGCAATACGGCCGTCAGGGCGGTTTCCTCCTGGACGAAGGGTGTACCCCGGCGCAAGTGGACAAGGCCATGGAGAAATTCGGCATGGCGATGGGGCCGTTCCGCATGGGCGATCTGGCTGGCAATGACATTGGCTGGGCGATCCGCAAACGCCGCTACCAGGAAAAGCCAAACATGAAGTACAGTAAAACGGCTGACTTGCTGTGCGAGAAGGGCCGTTTTGGTCAAAAGACCGGCGCTGGCTGGTATGACTATGTAGCCGGCAAACGCGACGCTATTCCCAACGCTGAAGTCGTGGCGATGATCGAAGAACACCGCAAGGCGCTGGGCATTACCCCGCGCAAAATTTCGGACGAAGAAATTGTCCAGCGTCTGGTGTTTTCACTGGTGAATGAAGCAGCGCACATTCTGGAAGAGGGCATTGCCAACAAGGCCAGCGACATCGACATCGTCTATATCTTTGGTTACGGCTTCCCTCCCCACCGCGGTGGCCCGATGAACTACGCCGATCAGGTTGGGTTGTTCAACGTGGTGCAGGCCATGAATCGTTTCGCCAAAAATCCTCTGGACGATGCCTCCTTCTGGCAACCCGCTCCGCTGTTGGCCAAGCTGGCCGCTGAAGGCAAGACCTTCAACTAAAAGCCCAGGCACCCTACCGAATAAGGAAAAATCATGACTTCAGCTGTAATCGTTTCTACCGCCCGTACCCCGCTCGCCAAGAGCTGGAAAGGCTCGTTCAACATGACCCACGGTGCGACCCTTGGCGGTCACGCAGTGGAGCACGCCATCCAGCGCGCCGGCATTGAAGCCGGTGAGGTGGATGACGTCATCATGGGCTGCGCGACACCCGAAGGCGCAACCGGCGCCAACATTGCGCGCCAGGTTGCCCTGCGTGCCGGCTGCCCGGTCACCGTGTCGGGCATGACGATCAATCGCTTCTGCTCTTCCGGTCTGCAAACCATCGCCACCGCTGCGCAGCGCATCATCGCCAATGAAGGCGATATCTATGTGGCTGGCGGAGTCGAGGCCATTTCCTGCGTTCAGCAGGAGATGAACCAGCACATGCTGGCAGACCCGTGGCTGGTGAAAAACAAGCCAGAGATCTACTGGAACATGCTGCAAACCGCCGAGAACGTGGCCAAGCGCTACAACATCAGCCGTGATGCCATGGACGAATACGGTGCGGCCAGCCAGCAACGCGCCACTGCGGCATTGGCTGCTGGATTGTTCACTGCCGAGATTGCGCCGATCACCGTGACCATGGGTGTGGCTGACAAGGTCATGGGGTTGACCACCAAGCAAGTGACCGTCAGCAACGACGAAGGCATTCGCGACGGAACCACTAAGGAAGGCATCAGCGGCTTGCGCTCAGCGGTTCCGGGTGGCCTGATCACGGCCGGCAATGCCAGCCAGTTCTCCGACGGCGGCGGTGCCGTCGTGGTCATGCATGAAAAGCTGGCCGAGAAAAAAGGCTTGAAACCCCTGGGTCGCTTTTTGGGCTTTGCGGTGGCGGGTTGCGAACCCGACGAAATGGGCATCGGCCCCGTGTTTGCCATCCCCAAAGTTCTGGCGCGTCTGGGCCTGAAGGTCAGCGACATCGATTTGTGGGAATTGAACGAAGCATTTGCCGTGCAGGTGCTTTACTGCCGTGACAAACTGGGCATTCCAGCAGACCGTCTGAACGTCAACGGCGGTGCCATTGCGGTGGGCCACCCTTACGGAGTCAGCGGCCAGCGCCTGACGGGCCACGCCCTGATTGAAGGCAAGCGTCGCGGTGCCAAGCGGGTTTGCGTCACCATGTGCATTGGCGGTGGAATGGGCGCTGCAGGCATTTTTGAAGTGCTGTAAAGCAGGCATTTAACCCATGCCAGGACGGGCCGAGACTGCACAAGAAGCGCAGTCCGGCCTTTTTTTTGACCTCACGCACCGATTAATACCATGAACTTGCGTCCAACCATTGATTTTCTGCTTCACGACTGGCTCGATACCGTAGCGCTTGCGCAGCGCGCCCGCTTCGAGGACCACTCGCGCGACACCTTCGATGCGGTGCTCGACACCTGCGAACGCATTGCCCGCGAGAAATACGCCCCTTTCAACCGCCTGGTGGACGTGCAGGAGCCGCACTTCGATGGCGAAAAGGTCATCCTGCCGCAAGAAACGCACGACGCCAACCGGGCCTATGCCGAGTCCGGCATGCTCAGCGCAGCACAGGATTACGAGATGGGCGGCATGCAGTTGCCCTATAGCGTGGAGGCTGCCGCCAATGCCTTTTTTGCCTGCGCATCCGTGAGCATTGGTTCCGGCATGCTCACCACCGGCAACGCCAATTTGCTCATGAAGCACGGCACCCCCATGCAGAAAGAGGTGTTTTCCAAGAACGAATTTGCCGGCCGCTGGTCGGGCACCATGTGCCTGAGCGAGCCCCAGGCGGGCTCCAGCCTGTCGGATGTGGCAACCCGTGCTGTACCGGATGGGGCTGATTTCGAGACGGATGCGCTGGGCCCACGCTACCGCCTCAAGGGCAACAAAATGTGGATTTCTTCCGGCGAGCACGAGCTCACCGAGAACATCATCCATCTGGTGTTGGCCAAGATTCCAGATGCATCCGGCAAGCTGGTTCCCGGCACGCGCGGCATCTCGCTGTTTGTGGTGCCCAAGAAACTGGTCAACACCGACGGCACCCTCACCGGCGTGCGCAATGACGTCGCGCTGGCTGGGCTCAACCACAAACTGGGCTGGCGCGGCACCACCAACACGCTGCTGAATTTTGGCGAAGGCAAGTTCCCCGTCGGTAGCGAGGGGCCTTTTGGAAAAGGAGCGGGCGCTGTGGGCTATCTGGTGGGCCAGGCCGGCAAAGGCTTGCAGTGCATGTTCCACATGATGAACGAGGCCCGTATTGGCGTGGGCATTGCTGCCACCATGCTGGGCATGGCGGGTTACTACGCGTCGCTGGACTACGCCCGCAACCGGCCACAGGGACGCCCGATCAAGGCGGGAAGCTCGGGCACTGCGGGCAAGGATGCGGCACAGCCCCAGGTGGCTATCATCGAACACGCCGACGTCAAACGCATGCTGCTGGCGCAAAAGTCGTATTGCGAAGGCGCACTGGCGCTGGAGTTGTACTGCGCCCGCCTGGTGGATGAACACCACACGGCCGGTGGCAATGTCGCCGACGATGCCCGCCTGCTGCTGGAGGTACTCACCCCCATTGCCAAAAGCTGGCCCAGCGAGTGGTGCCTGGAGGCCAACTCGCTGGCCATCCAGATCCATGGTGGATACGGCTACACCCGCGATTTCCCGGTGGAGCAATACTGGCGCGACAACCGTCTCAACATGATTCACGAAGGCACCCACGGCATCCAGGCTACCGACCTGCTCGGGCGCAAGGTGCTGATGGAGGAGGGCAGGGGATTGCAGCTGCTGGCTGCCCGCATGACCGCCACCATCGAGCGCGCGTCCGTACAACCCGAACTTGCCGAGCACGCAACGGCCTTGGGCAAGGCCTTGCAGCACATCGGATCGGCAACCCAAAAAGCCTGGGCCACGGGCAACCCATCGGACGCACTGGCCAATGCGGTGCCCTACATGCAGGCGTTTGGGCACACCGTGCTGGCCTGGATCTGGCTGGACGTGGCGGCTGCCGCACTGAAAGCCGACCCGGCACAGGCCAACGTGTCCACGCTGGGGCGCATGGGTGCCACGCGATTTTTCTACCACTACGAGCTCCCCAAAATCGGTGCCTGGCTGGGTGTGGTGGAATCACGGGACACAACCTGTGCCGCGTTTCCCCAAGAGGCTTTTTAATGACGTTTTTCAAAAAATACAGTGGCAGTACCGACGTTCGGATGGTCCGCATGGAGCGGCTCATCTGGACATTGATTTATGGCGGCCTGATTGCTGTCGTACTCGGGTATTTTCTGGAGACATCTCAGGAGCAGAACGGCAGTGAGCTGCTGGCTGGCGGCGGCATGGCAGTTGCCGCTGGCGTGATTCTGATTTGGGTCCGCTCCCGCATGCATGAGTGAACCTGATCCGGCGCGGTTATCGCGCCGGGGACACGCAGAAATGGTCTGTCAGCGGCACAATCCGGGCCGCAAACCGTATCGTGATGCGGCCTTCGCGCCACGATTGATCCAACCGATAAATAGCAGGAGAGTACCCCTATGACCGCACGAACCATTCAGCAATTGTTTGACCTCACGGGCAAGACGGCCCTCGTTACCGGTGGCTCGCGCGGCCTGGGCCTGCAAATGGCCCACGCGCTGGGTGAAGCCGGCGCAAAAATCATGCTGAGCTCGCGCAAGGCCGAAGACCTGGAGCAGGCCACCGCCGAACTGCAAGCCGCTGGCATCGATGCCCGCTGGATTGCCGCCGATTGCGCAAAAGACACCGAGATCCACCGCCTGGCCGATGAAACCCTGCAGCGCATGGGCGATGTGGACATTCTGGTCAACAACGCCGGCGCGGCATGGGGCGCGCCCGCTGAAGACCATTCGGTTGAAGCGTGGGACAAGGTCATGAACCTGAACGTGCGTGGCTACTTTTTGCTCAGCCAGGTCATCGCCAAGAAGAGCATGATTGCCCGGCGCAGTGGCCGCATCATCAACATCGCCTCCATTGCCGGCCTGGGCGGCAACCCCGAAGGCATGAATACTATTGCCTACAACACCTCCAAGGGCGCGGTCATCAACTTCACCCGCACCCTCGGCGCGGAATGGGGCAAGTACAACATCAACGTCAACGCCATTTGCCCCGGATTTTTCCCCAGCAAAATGACCATGGGCACGCTCAAGGCGCTGGGCGAGGACAAGCTGATTGCGGGCGCCCCCCTCAAACGCCTGGGCGATGACGAAGACCTCAAAGGCCTGTGTGTTCTGTTTGCGTCCGATGCCGGCAAGCACATCACTGGCCAGTGGATGGCGGTCGACGGCGGCGTCAGCATCGTCACGGGCGGCTAAACGGATGAACACCCCACCGTGGGACAAAGCCATGGGCTTTGGCGTGCAGATTCCGTTTGTGGATCTGCTGGGCTTTGAGCTGCTGGGGTTCAGCGGTGGCCGGTCCGAGTTGGGGTACAACCCCCGGCCAGAGCACCTGAATTCTTTCGCGGTTACCCACGGCGGCGCGTTGATGACGCTGCTGGACGTCGCCATGGCCACCTCAGCGCGCAGCATTGCGCCGGAGATGGGCGTGGTCACGATTGAGATGAAGACCAGTTTCATGCAGCCCGCCGTGGGCCCGTTGAAGGCGCGGGGTGAGTTGATGCACCGCACGGCCACCATGGCGTTCACACAGGCTACGGTGTACGACGAAGCGGGACGCGCCTGCGCGCACGCCACAGGCACCTTCAAGTTTGTGAAGCGACTGCCCACCGGACTCAAAACCGGCAACGCATCCGATAGTGCGACTGGAAACATCGCCACCGATTGAGCATTCCATTCGACAAACTTTATAAAAAATAGGCTTCTAGCCCCCGTATTCATTGTACAAGCAGCTATAAAAACAATAGCAAACCAAAGGAAAAAAACCATGCCAACCAACCAGCAGATCATTCTCGACAACCGCCCCACCGGTGAAGCGGTCGCCAGCAATTTCAAACTCGCCTCCAGCGACACACCGCCCCTGCAGGACGGCCAGGTGCTGGTGCGCCACCACTTTTTGAGCCTGGACCCTTACATGCGTGGGCGCATGAACGACTCCAAAAGCTACGCTGTACCACAGGCCTTGGGCCAGACCATGGGCGGCGGCACAGTGGGCGAGGTGGTCGAATCCCGCAACCCGCGTTTTGCCGTGGGGGATAAAGTGGTCGGCATGGGCGGCTGGCAGGAGTACAGCGTGGTCGATGCCAACCAGGTCGGCGCCCTGCGCAAGGTCGACACCACCCACATTCCCCTGAGCGCTTATCTGGGCGCGGTCGGCATGCCCGGCGTCACCGCCTGGTATGGGCTGGTCAAGATTTGTGCACCCAAGGCCGGCGAGACCGTGGTAGTCAGCGCCGCTACGGGTGCCGTGGGCAGCGCCTTTGCCGCCTTGTCCAAAGCGCGCGGTTGTCGCACGGTGGGCATTGCCGGTGGGCCGGACAAATGCAAATACGCAGTGGACGAGCTGGGCTTTGACGCCTGCATCGACTACAAGTTGCACAGCAATGCGGCCTCACTCTCCAAAGCCATTGCCGAGGCTTGCCCCAATGGTATCGACGGCTATTTTGAAAACGTGGGCGGCATGGTGCTCGACGCGGTTTTGCCCCGCATGAACGCCTTTGGCCGCATTGCGGTGTGCGGAATGATTGCGGGCTACGACGGCCAGCCCTTGCCGCTGAGCTACCCCGCCTTGATCTTGACGCAGCGCCTCACGGTGCAGGGTTTCATCGTCAGCGAGCACATGGAAATCTGGCCTGAAGCGCTCACCGAGCTGGGCACGCTGGTGGCGACCGGCAAGCTCAAGCCCCGCGAGTCCATCGCGCAAGGCCTTGCTGCCGCTCCCGAAGCGTTCCTGGGCCTGCTCAAAGGCAAAAACTTTGGCAAGCAACTGGTCAAACTGATCTGAACCCGTCTAATTCAATTACCGGGTAACGACCATGACCGACCTCATCCTGCACCACTACCCCACCTCACCGTTTTCTGAAAAGATCCGGCTGGTGTTGGGCTACAAGAACCTGGCCTGGAAGTCGGTCATCATCCCGTCCATCCTGCCCAAGCCCGATGTGCTGGCGCTCACCGGCGGCTACCGCAAAACCCCGTTTCTGCAGATTGGCAGCGATGTGTATTGCGACAGCGTCCTGATCTGCGATGTACTGGAGCACCTGCAACCCACGCCCACCTTGTACCCTGCAGAGCACAAGGGCCTGGCACGTATCGTGGCCCAGTGGGCGGACAGCACCTTGTTCTGGGCCGCTATGGCCTATAACCTGCAGCCCAGAGGGGCCGCCGCCATGTTTGAAGGCGCGCCGCCCGAAGTGGCCCAGGCCTTTGGTGCGGACCGCGCCGCGATGACCGTGGGCATGACGCGGCTGCGTCCGGCCGATGCCACCGCCGCGTACAAGTCCTACCTGCGTCGCATCGCAAACATGCTCGATGGCCAGGACTTTCTGATGGGCCGTGCCCCCTGCGTGGCGGACTTTGCCGTCTACCACCCGCTGTGGTTCTCGCGCAAGCGCGTACCGGTGATGGCGGGAATTCTGGACGCCACACCGGGCGTGCTGGCCTGGATGGACCGCATGGCCGCCATCGGCCATGGTCCGATGGAAAAGTATTCTGCTACTGAATCAATAGCAGCTTGCGCAGCATCTACGGGGGCGGTAGTTCAAAACGACACCACATTTCAGGACGAGCACGGCATTGCACTGGGCAGCCAGGTCACCGTGTCCGCCGAGAGCTTTGGCCCTGAACCCACCGAGGGCGAACTGGTGGCCGCCACCCGCACCCGTTACACCCTGCGTCGCACAGACGAACGCGCTGGCACCGTGCATGTGCACTTTCCGCGCATTGGATTTGTTTTAAAGAAAGCCAACACATGATCACTGATTTCAACAACAAGACGGCCGTCCTTACCGGCGCTGGATCGGGCTTCGGTCTGGAATGTGCCCGCATCGGTGCCAAACTGGGCATGAACCTGGTTCTGGCCGATGTGCAACAAGACGCGCTGGACAAGACCACGGCCGAGATGAAGGCGGCCGGCGCGCAGGTGCTGGCCATGCGGGTTGACGTATCCAAAGCCGCCGAGATGGAGGCGCTGGGCGCCGCGGCGTTCGCCCGTTTTGGCGCACCGCACTTTGTATTCAACAACGCCGGCGTGGGGGCAGGAGGCCTGATCTGGGAAAATACCTTGCAGGACTGGGAATGGGTGCTGGGCGTCAACCTCATGGGCGTGGTGCACGGCGTGCATACCTTCACCCCCATGATGCTGGCCGCAGCCAAAGCCGATCCCGCCTATCAGGGCCACATCGTCAACACCGCCAGCATGGCGGGCTTGCTGAACGCGCCCAACATGGGCATCTACAACGTGAGCAAACATGCCGTGGTGAGTTTGTCCGAGACCCTGTACCAGGACTTGGCCCTGGTGACGGACCAGATCAGCGCCAGCGTGTTGTGCCCGTTCTTTGTGCCCACCGGCATCAGCCAGAGCCAGCGCAACCGCCCGGACGACCTGAAGACCGCCGGCAGCAAGCCGACCCAAAGCCAGCTCATCGGTCAAGCCATGAGCGACAAGGCGGTGGGCAGTGGCAAGGTCACGGCAGCCGAGGTGGCGCAAATGGTGTTTGACGCCATTGGCGCCAACCGGTTCTACATCTACAGCCACCCCAAGGCCATTGGCTCGGTGCAGACGCGCATGGAAGACGTGCTGCAGGCGCGCAACCCGACTGATCCGTTTTCGCACAAGCCCGAGCTTGGTGTGCAACTGAAAGCGGCGCTGCGCGGCGAATAGCGCCCCACGCATGTCTGCTGCCACGCGCCTGCAAGAACTGCTCGGCATCGAGTTGCCCATCATCCAGGCGCCCATGGCCGGGGTGCTGCAGGTTTGCAGGTAGGAACGGCGTACTTACTCTGTACCGAGGCCACCACCAGCGCTCTGCATCGCCAGGCACTCCAAAGCGATGCCGCCCATCACACGGCGTTGACCAACCTGTTTACAGGCCGCCCCGCGCGCGGCATTGTCAACCGGTTCATGCGGGAGCAGGGGCCCATGAGTGGGCTTGCACCGGCATTTCCACTGGCCACTGCTGGGGTTGCCCCCTTGCGGGCCAAGGCTGAGGCCCTGGGTAGCGGCGACTTTTCGCCCCTGTGGGCGGGGCGGCGCAACCCCGAGTCAGCGTTAGATAACGCGGTTGCGACCGCGCTGCTTGGCCACGTAAAGAGCCTTGTCCGCATCGTGGTACAGCACCTCGAAGCTCTGCTTCTCACTGGCCGTGGTGCCGGCAATGCCGATGCTCACCGTGATGGCCATACGGGTGTCGTTCCAGGTGGCCGCCTGGCCCTCCAGCCGCATCCGTATTTTTTCTGCCAGATTGCGGGCTGCTTCAATGGATGTGCCGGGCAGCAGCACAATGAATTCTTCGCCCCCCAGGCGCCCCACCAGGTCGGTACTGCGCACCGTGGTGCTGGCAATCATGGCGGCGTGCTTCAGCACGGCATCCCCCGCCGGGTGTCCCCAGGTGTCATTGACGCGCTTGAAGTGGTCCAGGTCCAGCAGCAGGATTGCCGTGGCCGTGCCTTGGCGCTGGGCGCGGTCCAGCTCTTTCTTCGTCAGTTCAACAAAGGTGTTGCGGTTGAAAAGCCCGGTCAGCCCATCCAGGCGCGTGAGGCGTTCGAGTTCGCGCTGTTTCTCCTGCAGATCGGTATTGGCGTTTTCAAGCTGTTGCTGCTGCAGGGTGATGGTGGTGAATTTGCGCCACAGCAATACCGACAGTGCCCACCCCAAAACACACGCCGCCGCGCCGTTCAAGCGGTTGGATAGCAACCATGCCGGATTGGCTTGCGTCAACTCCATAGCGAAAAAGTAACCCACGTAGGCGGCGGCATACAGGCCCGCTGCGACCAAAGGCCTCAAATAGATGGCCAATCCGGCAATCATGCAAACAATCAGGAAAGGCGTGATGTTGGGCGTAATCCATTGGTCAATGGCTACCACCGCAATGCAGAAAGCCATGCCGATCACAACAACCAGGCGGGGCAGCACTTGCCCCTTAAATGTCCGGCTGTCATGCTGCAAGCGGTGGGCGAGTACGGCAGAACCCGCCATGAGCAAACCCATGATCAGATGGGCCGTCAAAAGCGCTAATTGCCAGCTCTGAATCGTCTCGTCATCCGACGGGTTGAACACCAGTTGATACAGAAAAACGGCTACGTGAATGGCGTTCAAAACAGCCACCAAAGGTGTCAGCCACCGCATCCTGTCGAGGTTGATAGCTGCCGCCTCAACCGTCACACGGGAGTTCTCTGCCCGCCAAAGACCCATCAGGCGGCGCAATTCTTGTGTGGCTTGTGATTGGGTCAGCATGCAGGGAGTGTAACTTTCTGTAACCAGCGTTTTGCATACTCCAGCGCAATACGGTAGGTGTTGAGTTGCACCTGAACAGTTTCTTCAATATGGACACCGTAGCCTCCGGCCATCACAAAAGCCACTGGCAGGTGGCGCTCATGGCACCAGTCAAACACCCGGCGATCGCGGGATTGCAGCCCATCCATGGTGAGCTTGAGGCGGCCCAGCCGATCACCCTTGTAGGGGTCTGCGCCCGCAAGGTACATCACCAGATCGGGTTTGAACTGCCCCTCCAGCGTCTGCAAGGCATTCTCCAGTGCGCTCAGGTACTCAGCGTCCCCACAGCCGTCTGGCAAAGCCACATCGAGATCGCCTGCTTCCTTGCGAAACGGAAAATTTTTGTCCCCATGCAGAGACAGCGTGAACACGCTGGCATCGTCTTTGAAAATGCTGGCGGTGCCGTTGCCCTGGTGCACGTCCAGGTCGATCACCGCGACCTGCAGCGGTGCGCGACGTTCGCCATTCTCAGCACGGCTACGACCCCATTCGGCTTGCATCACCCGTGCGGCCACAGCCACGTCATTGAAGACACAAAAGCCGCCGCCCTTGTCGGCATAGGCATGGTGGGTGCCGCCAGCCAGGTTGGCTGCGACTCCGTTTGCCATTGCGCTGCGCGCTGCGGCAATGGTGGCCCCCACTGAACGGCGCGCCCGCTCGGCCATGGCTTCGCTCCAGGGAAAGCCAATCTCCCGCACCATGGCAGGTGAGACTGTGCCGTCCGCGATGGCCGCCACGTACCCGGGGCTATGGGCAAACGCCAGTTCGCCATCGCCCGCACTAGGGGCTTGGGTGAGTTGAACCTCGGGGAGGTGCTGCGCCAGCTGGTCGCGCAGCATGCGGTACTTGGCCATGGGAAAGCGGTGCCCGTCGGGCAGCGGGAGGACAAACTGGTCGCTGTAAAAAGCCTGCATGGCCGTGTCCCGCGTTTCAGCCCATTCGATCAATAGGTCCCGATGTAGTCTTTCTTGCCCACTTCCACGCCGTTGTGGCGAAGGATGGAGTAGGCCATGCTGTCGTGGAAAAAGAAGTGCGGCAAGCCATAGTTAAAAAGGTAGGACTGGCCGGTAAAGCGCTTTTCTTTGGGGGTGCCGGCTTGCGTCACGATCTCACGGGTGGCGGCATCGGCAAATTTGGCTTCATCCAGGCTGTTCAGGAAAGCCAGCACGGTGTTGATGCGCACTTGTAGATCGCCGAAGGTTTGCTCGCTGTCTTCCAGTTTGGGCACTTCCACACCGGCCAGCCGGGCGGACACGCTTTTCGCAAAGTCGCTGGCGACCTGCACTTGGCGCAGCAGCCCGAACATGTCGGGAAACAGGCGGGCCTGCAGCAGGGCGTTGGGATCGATCTTTTTGTCGGTGGCGTGCGCTTCGGCCTTGCGCAAGACCTCTTGCAGTCCCCCCAGCATCTGCTTGAAGACGGGGATGGAGGCGGTGTAGATAGCGTGGGTCATCGGTGTTTGTGAACAAAAGGGAGTGAGAGTAGCAGGGTTGCGGTGCCGAGGCCGCCAGAGGGACACTGCCAAAAATGGGCGCGGGGTCACGTGTGGCAAACTGACGACCCTGATTCCGTTTCGGGTGCCGCAGTCGGGCATTCATCCTTATTCGTTAGTGACAGTTGGTTCCTTTATGCAGAAAATCATCGCGCAAATCGCGCAAGAAATCCGTGTTCGTCCCCAGCAAGTAGAAGCCGCCGTGCAATTGCTCGATGGCGGGGCCACCGTGCCGTTTATCGCCCGCTACCGCAAAGAGGTGACGGATGGGCTGGACGACATCCAGCTGCGCGAGTTGGAGGCCCGCCTGTCGTACCTGCGCGAGTTGCGCGACCGCAAAGAAGCCGTCATCAAACTCATTGATGAGCAGGGCAAGCTGACCCCCGCGCTGATTTCTGCCATCCATCTTGCTGCCACCAAGCAGGAGGTGGAAGACATTTATTTGCCTTTCAAGCTCAAGCGCCGTACCAAGGGCCAGCTGGCCCGCGAGGCCGGGCTGGAGCCGCTGGCCGACGCGTTGTTTGCGAATCCCACACTGGTGCCCGCTGACGAGGCGCTGGCGTATGTCATTCCCATGCGGCCGGTGGTGGAGGGCGAAGACAAGCAGCCTGATTTTTCGACCGTGCAGGCGGTGCTGGATGGCGTGCGCGACTTGCTGAGCGAGCGATGGGCCGAAGATCCGGCCCTGGTGCAAGACCTGCGCGAGTGGCTGTGGACCGAAGGCCTGCTCCAGAGCAAGCTGATGGATGGCAAAGACGAGGCCAACGCCGACGTCTCCAAGTTTCGCGACTACTTTGACTACGACGAGCCGATTGGCCGGGTGCCGTCGCACCGGGCGCTGGCCGTGTTCCGGGGTCGGGCGCTGGATATTCTGGACGCCAAACTGGTGCTTCCAGAGCCCAATGTGCCTCTAGCCCCCGTCAATGCTGCGCAAGCTGCTATTAAAACAGGAGCAGCGGGCGCCTCTGCCAGAGCGACCCCTGCCGTATCGCTGGCCGAGGCCCGCATTGCGTTGCGCCTGGGTTGGAGCCATCAGGGCCGCGCGGCAGACGACCTGCTGCGCAAATGCGTATCCTGGACCTGGAAGGTGAAGCTCAGCATGTCCACCGAGCGCGACCTTTTTACCCGTCTACGGGAAGAGGCCGAAAAAGTCGCCATCAAGGTGTTTGCCGACAACCTGCGCGACCTGCTGCTGGCCGCACCGGCCGGCCCGCGTGTGGTGATGGGGCTGGACCCCGGCATCCGCACCGGTGTGAAAGTGGCCGTGGTGGACGCCACCGGCAAGCTGGTGGAAACCGCCACGGTGTTCCCGCACGAGCCGCGCAAGGACTGGGATGGCTCGCTGCACACCCTGGGCGCTTTGTGCATGCGCCACGGCGTGAACCTGATCGCCATCGGCAACGGTACGGCCAGCCGCGAGACCGACAAGCTGGCGGCCGACTTGATCAAGCTGATGGCCAAAGGCAATGGCCCTGCCATCGAAAAAGTGGTGGTGAGCGAGGCGGGCGCCTCGGTCTATTCCGCCAGCGAATTTGCGTCGCAGGAAATGCCCGATGTCGACGTGAGCCTGCGCGGCGCAGCCAGCATTGCCCGCCGCCTGCAAGACCCGTTGGCCGAGTTAGTCAAGATTGATCCCAAATCTATCGGCGTCGGCCAGTACCAGCACGACGTGAACCAGAGCGAGCTGGCCCGCACGCTGGACACCGTGGTGGAAGACTGTGTGAACTCGGTCGGTGTGGACTTGAACACCGCCAGCGTGCCATTGCTCTCCAAAGTGTCGGGCCTGTCGGGCACCGTGGCCAAGGCTGTGGTGCGCTGGCGCGAAGCCAATGGCGCTTTTGGCAGCCGCCAGGATTTGCTCAAGGTGACGGGTCTGGGTGCCAAAACATTCGAGCAGGCCGCCGGTTTTTTGCGCATTCGCGGTGGCAGCAATCCGCTGGACATGACCGGCGTGCACCCCGAAACCTACTCCGTCATCGAACAGATCATTGCCCAAACCGGCAAGCCCGTGGCCGAGATCATGGGCCGGGCCGACATGCTCAAGACCCTGCGTCCTGAACTCTTTGCCAATGAAAAATTCGGTGTCATCACCGTCAAGGATATTTTGGGTGAGCTGGAGAAGCCCGGCCGCGACCCGCGCCCCGACTTCAAGGTGGCCCGCTTCAACGACGGCGTGGAAGACATCAAGGATTTGAAGGAAGGCATGATTCTGGAGGGCACCGTGAGCAACGTGGCCGCCTTTGGCGCTTTCATCGACCTGGGCGTGCACCAGGACGGCCTGGTCCACGTGAGCCAGCTCAGCCACAAGTTCACCACCGACGCACGCGAAGTGGTCAAGACCGGAGACATCGTCAAAGTGCAGGTGGTGGAAGTGGATGTGGTGCGCAAGCGCATTGCCCTGACCATGAAGCTGGGCGCAGCGCCTGCGCGGCAGGGCGGCGGTGACCGTAGCGACCGGGGAGCAGGGGATAACCGCTACCAGTCGGCCGGACGGGGCGAGCGTCAGCAGGGCAGCCATAACAACAGTGGCTCATTGGGCTCATCGGCCATGGCCTCCGCCTTTGCCAAGCTCAAGCGCTAGCCAATCCGTAGCAAAAATGACACTGGCAGATACATAATGGAATCGTCCCCCAAAGCGGGTCGTGGAGGCTGTATTTCATGAAGCTCAGTGCGTTGCTGGAACAGCAGTTCGTTTTGCCCAGCATCCCCAAAGTAGTGGCGCTGCTGCTGAGTGAGCTTGACCGCAATGAGGTTGATCTGCGCAAGGTCACCCAGCTCATCAGCACGGACCCGGCATTGACTACCCGGCTGCTGCAGCTGGCCAACTCTGGCTTTTTCAAGCTGGGCGGAAAGATCAGCAGCGTCTCGGAGGCCCTGGCACTTTTGAATCTGGCACATGTGCGCTCCATGGCGCAGGTCGCGGCGAGCGGCGCTTCGCTCAAGGGCATCCCGGGCATCAATCTGCAGCAGTTCTGGGACTACAGCCTGAACGTGGCCAAGGTGTCGCGGTCTCTGGCAGGGCTTGTCCGCCAGAACCAGCAAGCGGCCTTCACCTGCGGGCTCATCCACGCCATTGGTGAGCTGGCCATGCCTCTGGCAATGCCTGAAGAAATCGCGCGACTGAACAAGGAAGTGGCCCCGCTGGATTTGCGTCGCGCAGCGGCGGAGCGGCGCGCCTTCGGCTACTGCTATGCGTCGGTAGGAGCGGGCTTGGCGCGGATGTGGCAGTTCCCGCAGCCCATGATTGACGCACTGGAACACCAGTACGCACCGTTTGAAAGCAATGTGTATGAGCCACTGGCGGGCGTTATCCATCTAGCGGCCTGGCGGGCGCGCGGCAAAGAAGCCAAATTGAACGAACGTGCATTGGCGGTGACCTTTCCGGGCTCTGTGGGAGTGGCGCTGGGGCTGGACATTGACATGGTGCTGCAGCAAGACCCGTTTGACTGGGCCGCGCACCGCTAGTCGGTCGCCCAGCTCTCAGCTTTATCCCATGCACGCGCTCCACATTCACGCAGGCCCACTAGCCCTTCAGGCACTCGCCAAAAACGGGCTGCAACCGGGTGATGTGGGCACCATCCCCGGTGCAGCCGGAGGGCCTAAAGGGCTGATCCTGGGGGCATTGGACCGCTTCCTGTTTGGCGAATGGTTGCCACGCTCGGAGCAGCCGGTCAATCTGGTCGGGGCGTCCATCGGTGCGTGGCGCATGGCCACTGGCTGCCTGAATCAGCCCGTGGCTGCGTTCGAGCAGCTGGAGCATGACTACATTCACCAGCATTACGAATTGGCACCCGGACAGAAACGACCCACCGCCGCATTTGTGAGCGAGTTGTTTGGCAAGAACCTGCAGGCTTTCTACGGCGGGCGGGTGAATGAAGTACTGAGTCATCCACGCTACCGGCTGCACATCATTACCTCCCGTGGGCGCCATGTGTTGAACAGTGAACATGGACTGCGCACGCCTTTGGGGTATGTGGGTGCTTTTCTGACCAACACCCTGCACCGCAAGTCCATGGGCGCCTGGCTGGAGCGGGTGGTTTTTTCCAGCCGCGACGCCGTGGCAACGGGCGCGGCCTGTGCGCCCCTGCCATTCGCCACCGATGACTACCGCACGCGTCAGGTGCCCCTGAGTGCGGCCAACTTCAATCTGGCATTGCAGGCCAGTTGCTCGATTCCTTTTATTCTCAGGGCCGTGCACAACATTCCCGGTGCGCCGCCGGGGGCCTATTGGGATGGTGGAGTGACCGACTACCACCTGCATCTGAACTATCCTGCCGCCGGGCGCGATGCTATGAAATCAGTAGCTGTTCGCGCAATAGACACGGGGGCTAGAGGCATGAATGAGCATCAAGGCCTGGTGTTGTACCCCCACTTCCAAAAAGCCGTAGTACCCGGCTGGCTGGACAAGAAACTGACATGGCGTCACCACGCTACTCACCACCTGGACACCATGGTGCTGCTGGCACCCAACCCGGAATGGGTCAAAACCTTGCCCAACGGCAAGCTGCCGGACCGGACCGATTTCACCCATTACGGCAATGACCTGGCCGGGCGTATCAAGGCCTGGACTGCGGCCTGCAGTGCCAGCGCCCAGTTGGTAGACGAGTTTGCGGCCTGGCTGGAGCGCCCGGACATGGGCCGGGTGCAAGCGCTTTAGCGGCCCCTCACATCGCTTGCATCAGCATGTCACGGTAGTCGTCTGCCGTGGCCAGACGGGGCCCGGTCTTGTGGCAATGGTCTGCCAAAGCGCCGGTGATGATCGCGTCAAACTGCGCAATCTGCACCCCCATTTCGGCCAGACCACTGGGCAAGCCAAGACGGGCGTTCATGTCCTTGATCGCAGGGCCGATGTCGCTGGCGGAGGCCAAACCCATGGCGTGTGCCATGCGCTGCAGGCGATTTTCCTTTTGAATCGACTCCGCGCTTGCGTTAAACGCAATGACGGCTGGCAAAAACATGGCATTGAGCGTGCCATGGTGCAAGCGCGGATCCACGCCGCCCAGGCTGTGGCTGAGCGAATGCACACAACCCAGCCCTTTTTGAAAGGCCATGGCGCCCTGCATCGAGGCGCTCATCATGTTCAGGCGGGCCTCGCGGTCGCTACCGTCCTGCGTGGCGCGCGCAATGTGCGCCCAGCCGCGCTCCAGACCGTCCAGCGCAATGCCGTCGGCCGGCGGATTGAACGCAGGCGCCATGAAGGTTTCCATGCAGTGGGCTATGGCGTCCATGCCCGTTGCAGCGGTGAGTTTGGGGGGCAAGCCCAGTGTGAGCTCCGGGTCACAGATGGCGGTTTTGGGGACCAGATGCCACGAGTGAAAGCCCAGCTTGCGGTGATCGTCGACGATGACAATGGCTCCGCGTGCCACTTCACTGCCGGTTCCGCTGGTGGTGGGCACCGCAATGATGGGCGCCACACGCTCGGTAATGCGGGGTGATCCACCCAGGATGGTGGCGTAGTGCGTGAGCGGGCCTTCGTGGGTGGCAGCAATGGCCACGCCCTTGGCGCAATCAATGGCCGAGCCGCCGCCTACCGCAATCAGGCCATCGCACTGGTTGGCGTGGTACATCGTTACCGCAGCGCGCACGGCAGCTTCTGTGGGGTTGGAAGGGGTCTGGTCAAATACGGCCACCGGAAGGGCGGGGGACACCGCGTTCAGTGCGTCCAGTGCCTTCTGCAGGACTCCTGCAGCCTTCACACCGGGGTCGGTCACGATCAGGGGGCGGGTGATGCCCACCCGTTCGCACTCTTGGCGTAGCAGTTTGACCGCGCCAAACTCGAACTGGATTTGTGTCACGTAATAGATAAAGGCCATGGCGTGCTGCGGTGTAGGATTGAAAAGCAGCACTTTAACAAGAAGATTTTTATCTATGAGTCACCACCGTAACCCGAGGGCCTTGCTCACACCGGCCATGCACCATGTGTTGGAGCGCATGGACCGCACGGGAAACATGCCCTTGCATGCACTCAGCCCCCACCAGGCGCGGTTCGCCTACGCCGCAGGTTCCGGCGTGCTGGAGTTGCCAGCCCATGCTTTAGCCCGGGTAGAAGATTTCCAGATCGCCGCCCGCGATGGGTTCGAGGTGCCTGTGCGTCTGTACGCCCCCTCGCACGAAACCTTGCCGGTGCTGGTGTATTTTCATGGTGGTGGCTTCACCATTGGCAGCATCGCCACGCACGACGGTCTGTGCCGCCAGCTCAGTCACCACGCAAATTGCGCCGTGCTGTCAGTGGACTACCGGCTCGCCCCTGAGCACAAGTTTCCCACCGCAGTCGATGACGCGTGGGACGTGGTTCAGTGGGTTGTCCAACACGGCGCAGGCCGCGCGCTGGACACCCATCGGATTGCCCTGGGAGGTGACAGCGCAGGCGGAACACTGGCGGCGGTGTGTGCCATTCTGGCGCGCGATGCGGCAGTGCCAGTGGCCCTGCAGCTACTTTTTTACCCAGGTACGGCAGCGCATCAAAACACGGATTCCCACCGCACATTCGCCCAGGGTTTTGTGCTGGAGGAGTCGCACATCACCTATTTCTTCAACCACTACATCCGCACCCAAAGCGACCGCGATGACTGGCGATTTGCCCCTCTGGATGGCCTGACCGAATCCGGGCAACTGGCTGAGCTGGGGGGTGTTGCGCCGGCCTGGCTGGGTCTGGCGGAGTGCGACCCGCTCGTGGATGAGGGCGTGCAGTACGCCGACCGCCTGCGCATGGCAGGTGTGGCGGTAGACCTGGAAATTTACCGCGGCGTGGTGCATGAATTCATCAAAATGGGGCGCGCCATTCCCCAAGCGGCCCAAGCCCATCAGGACGCAGCCCGCGCGCTGCATAAAGCATTCTTGAAAGCACCTGCACCATGAGTTTGCCGCGTTCCGATTTTCGTTTTTCCCACCGCATGCGAGTGCGTTGGTGCGAAGTGGACATGCAGAAGATCGTGTTCAACGCCCACTACCTGATGTACTTTGATACCGCCATGGCCGACTACTGGCGTGCCCTGGCCTTGCCCTATGAAGCAGCCATGCAGTTGCTGGACGGGGATATTTTTGTCAAGAAGGCGAGCGTGGAATACCACGCATCCGCCCGCTACGACGACCGCATCGAGGTTTGCCTGCGCTGCGCGCGCATTGGCACATCGTCCATCGTGTTTGACGGTGCCATTTTTCGGGACGACACGCTATTGGTTACCGGCGAACTCGTGTACGTGTTTGCCAATCCGGCAACCCAGAAATCGATGCCAGTACCCAAAGCGCTGCGCGCTATTTTTGAAGGCTATCAGGCGGGCGAACCCATGACCGTCCTCGACATGGGCAACTGGGATTTGCTGGGCTCTCGCATCTCGGTGTTGCGCACACAGGTCTTTGTGGAAGAGCAGGGCATTGATCAGCGTCTCGTCTGGGACGCAGCGGACGCCACCGCGCTGCATGCCATGAGCTGCAACCAACTGGGGCAACCGATTGCCAGTGGGCGGCTGGTGCAACACGCGCCCGGCGTGGGCCGCATTGGCCGCATGGCGGTGGACCGCGTGCTACGCGGCTCCCGCCTGGGACGCAATGTGCTGGAAGCGCTGATTCAGGCATCCCGGAATCGGGGCGATTATCAGGTGATGCTTCACGCCCAGTGCAGTGCCACCGGTTTTTACACGGCCTTTGGCTTCATGCCGCAAGGCCCCGTATTTGAAGAAGCAGGGATAGCGCACATCGAAATGGCGCTCGCGCTGAACTCAGAACCCCAGTGAAGCGAGCAGGTCGTCCACATCATCCTGCTTCAGGGCCGCATCTCCCGCTTGCGGGCCCTGCAACTGGTGGGTTTCACCCGTGAATGCAGCCTCGGTCGTCGCTTCGGATGCGGGTTTCACTGGTGCACTGTCTACCAGCAACTGGACCAGCTGCATTTCAGTGCGGCTGATGATGTCGATAACCTTCTTGATCACCTGGCCCGACAGGTCCTGAAAGTCCTGCGCCATCATGATGTCGCTCAGCACATTGCCTTCCTTTTCAGCAAAGGCAGCGGTGCGTTCGGCAAACTTTCCACACACCACCAGCAGTCCGCGCGCGTGCTCCAGGCTCATGTCTGGCTGGACGGCCATGCGATTGAGCGAGTGGGCTAGCTCATGTCCGCGTTTGGCAAGGTCATCGCATTCCGGTTTTCCCGCATCCACGAGGTTCAGTACCTTATTGGCCGCTTCTTCCGTCATTTTTCCTACATGGGCCAGACGGTCGCGCGCGTCGGGCATTTCACCTACGACTGCGTGCAACTGACTGCTGCCGCCGAGAACAGAAAATGCCTCGTGCATTTCCCGGGTAATCGAACCCAGACGGGCAAAGGCTTCTTCTTTTGATAACGGTGTGGACATGTACGAAACCAATCCCTTCTTTTCTTGATGCTCTATTTTGGCGTCG
This sequence comes from Rhodoferax sp. GT1R46, assembly GCF_056521285.1. Classification (NCBI taxonomy): domain Bacteria; kingdom Pseudomonadati; phylum Pseudomonadota; class Betaproteobacteria; order Burkholderiales; family Comamonadaceae; genus Rhodoferax; species Rhodoferax sp. GT1R46. The sequence continues at coordinate 72,674 of NZ_JBWMBC010000008.1, read as the reverse complement.
GAGCAATTATGGATGCTGCGCAACCCCGTCGGCCTCCGCCGAATAAAGTTTATCGCTCGCCATTGGCTCGTGTTTTAAATGTCTTCAAGCAGAGCGTAGGGCAGGGGCAGCAGGCGAAGTGACGGTCGGCCATCACCACCGAGCCGCAGGGTGCCACCCTCCACTGCCGACAACTGGGCAGAAACGATGGCGTCGAATCCTCCTTGCGGATTGACGGCCGCCTGCACCACAGTGCCAGCGGGCTGGCTGTCGTCTGCTTCTGGAAACACTTCATCACCTGCCGCCAAGGCGACATCCGCATGGACCAAAAATGCCCGGCGTTTGAAGGTGCCCCTGAACTGGCTGCGTGCCACGACTTCCTGGCCGGGATAGCAACCCTTCTTGAAATTGACTCCGCCAACTGACTCGTAATTGAGCATCTGCGGCACAAATGCCTCAACCACTGGGGCCGTAATAGTGGCAACCCCACTGCGAACTTCGCTCCATTGCCAAAGTTCCAATGGCATGGGTACTCCGGACGGTGGTGGAGCCCCAGTGGGCGCCACCCAGAGTTGGCGGGGAGCTCCGTCCGCAGGATACAAATTGACCACGGAAACATCACCAAAATCAGCCTTGGCCCACGCCGATGTTGCGCTTCCAGCTATTGTTTTAATAGCATCCCCTGTCAGGCCAAACAAGGCATATTCGTCAGTGGCATCACCCAGCCGGGCTTTTGCCCGCATCACAAACATCGAAAGGCGTTTGAGAGTGGAGGGCAAAATATCACGGCTGCAAATCAGAAGGATCTCTTCCGGTCCGCGCTTGAACCCAATAAAACTGGCCTGCGCACGCCCTTTGGAAGAACAAAACGCGGCCAGTCGGGCGGTGTCCAGACCCAGCAATGAAAAATCCTGGGTGAGCTGTCCGTGGATGAACTTGGCAGCATCTTCGCCAACAATTTTGATGACGCCCAGATGTGTCAAAGTTGCTACCCCGTTCAGGGTCAAAGCTTTCGCACTGTCAGTCACGGTATGGAACCTCGCTATGTTGATGCACTGAATTATGATTCCTCCCATGAATTCACTAGGTATGTAAGGCTGTGCGTCTCTTTATTGTTATTGTTTTGGCCGGGGTCCTGGGTTTGGGTGGCGCCGGCTATGCCTGGCTAGACCACCGGTTCGACCTACCCGCAGCAACGGTGGATCTGTCCATTGAGCCGGGTACCTCAGCGCGCGAGGTGGCCAAATCGGTCGCTGAAGCGGGTGTGCCCGTCGATCCGGCCATGCTGTATGGGTGGTTCAGGCTGTCCGGTCAGTCCCGACAGATCAGGGCGGGCAGTTACGAACTGGACCGCGAGACCACGCCCAGAAGCCTGTTGCGCAAACTTGTGCAAGGGGAAGAAGCCTTGCGCAGTGTCACGCTCGTCGAGGGGTGGACCTTTCGCCAGGTCCAGGCTGCCCTGAAAAAGGCGGAGCAACTCAAACCGGATTCGCAAGGGTTGCCCCCGGACGTTCTCATGCAGAAACTGGGCAAACCGGGCGTGCATCCAGAAGGGCAATTTTTCCCTGACACCTATACCTACAGCAAGGGCTCCAGTGACCTGGCAGTGCTGCAACGCGCCATGCGTGCAATGGACAAGAAACTTGCCTCAGCCTGGGCTGTGCGCGACCCCAAGTCACTCTTGCAAAACCCCGCGCAGGCATTGATATTGGCTAGCATCGTTGAAAAAGAGACGGGAGCACCTGGTGATCGACCCGCAATTGCAGCCGTGTTCAGCAACCGGTTGCGCATCGGCATGCGACTGCAAACCGACCCCTCTGTGATTTACGGTCTGGGCGAGACATTTGATGGCAATTTGCGCAAGATTGACCTGCAGACGGATACACCGTGGAATACCTACACGCGTGCCGGACTGCCCCCAACACCGATCGCGATGCCAGGAAAGGCGTCTTTGCTGGCAGCGGTCCAACCGGCAGCATCGAAAGCTCTGTACTTCGTTGCAAAAGGGGATGGCAGCAGCCACTTCAGCGCCGGCCTGGACGAGCACAATAAGGCAGTCAATAAATACCAGCGTGGGCAATAAGGCCGTGAACAAGACAGTGAATCAGGTAACGAGCGGGCTTTTTATCAGTTTTGAGGGCATTGATGGCGCCGGCAAATCCACCCATGTGGAACGCCTTGCCCAAGCCTTCAAGGAACAGGGCAGGGTGGTCACCCTGACCCGCGAGCCGGGTGGGACGCCATTGGCCGAGAAACTTCGCGCCCTTATTCTGAACGATTCCATGGATGCCATGACGGAAGCGCTGCTGGTCTTTGCAGCGCGGCGCGACCACTTGAAGCGCGTCATCGAACCCGCTTTGGAACGGGGTAATGTGGTCTTGTGCGATCGTTTTACCGATGCCACATTTGCCTATCAGGGAGGTGGGCGTGGTTTTGACTGGCAGGTCCTGTCGATTCTGGAAGAATGGGTTCAAGGGTTGCCTGCGCAAGGTGACTCATTGGGTAGTTTTCAGTTAGTGCAACCGCACATGACCGTGTGGTTCGACTTGCCCGCCGCCGTCGCGGCCAAACGGCTGACGACCGCCCGCATCCCGGACAAATTCGAGTCGCAACCGTTGGAGTTCTTTGAAAAAGTAGCCCATGGTTACGGGCAAAGGCTTGCTCAGGATCCCGCGCGTTTCGCCAGAATCAACGCCGACCAGGCACCCGATGCGGTTTGGCTGCAGGTGCATCGCGCGGTGCGCGCCAAGGGCTGGTTGCCATCATGCTGAACACCACACGGCCGGCACTACAACCCTGGATTGCAGATCAAACCCGGCAGTTGTTGGCGCAACGGGGGCACGCCTGGTTGCTGCATGGCCCTTCGGGCTTGGGTCAATACAGTCTCGCCATGGAATTGGCACGCGCGTGGCTGTGCGAACAGCCCAGCGAGCAGGGTGCGTGCGGCTCCTGCGGAAGTTGCCATGCCATTGATGTGCGCACGCATGCCGACCTGTGTGTACTGATGCCTGAAGTCACCATGCTGGAACGGGGCTGGCCATTAGGGGAAAAGGCACAAGCGGAAGTGGACGACAAAAAACGCAAACCCAGCAAGGAGATTCGTGTGGACGCCATGCGCGACGCGGTCGAGTTCTCCCAGCGTACCAGTGCACGCGGGCGCGGCAAGGTTGTTTTGGTGTTTCCCGCTGAGCAAATGAACAACATTACGGCCAATGCGCTGCTCAAGACTTTGGAAGAGCCACCTGGGGATGTGAAGTTTGTACTGGCCAGTGAATCGGCGCACCAGCTATTACCCACCATTCGCAGCCGCTGTCTTGGCCACACCATGCGGTGGCCCGATGCGCAAACAAGCCAGGACTGGATGGTGTCCCAAGGCATACCGGCTACTCAATCGCATCTGTTGCTCAAAGCCACAGGAGGGCGCCCCGATGATGCACTGGCCTTTGCGAGTTCCGGCCGGGACCCGAACGCCTGGGCTGCCCTCCCAGGTGCCATGGCGCGCGGTGATACGGGTTTTATAAGGGACTGGACGGTGGCGCAGACAATGGATGCCCTGCAAAAGCTTTGCCATGACTTGATGGCTCGCCAAACGGGCGCAACACCCCGATTTTTTGAAGCGGCCGATCTGGGCGGCCCGGCGTCTCTTGACGCACTGAGCAACTGGAGTAAGGCGCTTGCACGGGCAAGAAGAACGATGGAGCACCCCTTCAACACCGGGTTGATGCAGGAGGCACTTGTCGCACAAGCCAAAACGGCCCTAAACTTCGTTTATTGAGTACCAGACATGCCTACACCCCCTGCTTCTACACCCAGACCCAGCGTCATCCAGTTGTCCATCAAGGAAAAGGCTGCTCTCTATGCTGCCTATATCCCGATGTTCACGGAGGGCGGCGTGTTCATTCCGACTTCCCGTGAGTACTCACTGGGCGATGATGTGTATGTTCTGCTTTCACTACCTGAAGACATGCAGCGCTATCCCGTGGCCGGGAAGGTTGCGTGGGTCACACCCGCCAAGGCAGCAGGCGGGCGCACGCAGGGTGTGGGAATCATGTTCCCCAAGGATGAGAAGTCCCGTACGCTCAAGCTGAAAATTGAAGAAATACTGGGTGCCCAATTGGCCTCCGAGCGGCCCACGCAAACCATTTGATTGCCTGCCAATCTGCCTGTGGGGCTGATTGGGTGCGACATCCATCTATTCATGTTTACAGACTCCCATTGTCATTTGACCTTTCCCGAGCTGACTGCGTCACTGGCTGAAATTCGTCAGTCCATGGCTGACGCCCAGGTCGACCGCGCTCTGTGCATCTGCACCACCTTGGAAGAGTTTCCACAAGTGCACCAACTGGCTACCCGATTTGATAATTTTTGGGCAAGTGTGGGAGTGCATCCTGACAATGAGGATGTAACGGAACCCAGTTTGAACGACCTGTTGGCGCGAGGGGCACTGCCTCGGGTGGTCGCCATTGGTGAAACCGGGCTGGATTATTACCGTCTGGGTGATCGTACGGTTGCCGACATGGAGTGGCAGCGCGAGCGCTTTCGGGTGCATATTCGTGCAGCGCGGCAACTGCAAAAGCCGCTGGTAATCCACACGCGCAGCGCTTCTGAAGACACACTTTCCATTTTGAGGGAACAGGGGGAAGACGGCTCGGTTGGGGCCGCCGGTGGCGTTTTTCATTGTTTTACGGAAAGCCAAGCGGTAGCCAGGCAAGCGCTCGATCTGGGTTTCTACATCTCCTTTTCTGGAATCCTGACCTTTAAAACGGCCCAGGATATACGTGATGTCGCGGCTTGGGTACCTTTGGATCGCTTGTTGATCGAGACGGACAGCCCCTATCTGGCACCTGTTCCTTTCCGCGGGAAAACCAATAATCCGTCCTATGTTCCGTATGTGGCCAAGCAACTGGCGTTGCTCAGAAACTGCAGTGTAGAGACCATTGCCGAGGCCACCAGCCATAACTTTACTGCGCTTTTTCGTGGTGTTTCATCATGAAGTACTACTTTAAGTTAGTTGCATATCTAATTGTTTTTGTTGGATTTTCACATTCCGTTGCGGGATCGTATGACGATTTTTTTGTCGCCATGGCCCGCAACAACTCTGAAGCAGTGCAGTCACTATTGAATCGCCGCTTTGACCCGAACACCTTGAGTACAAAAGGAGAATATGCTTTGATACTGGCCCTGCGGGACGGGTCACTCAAAGTGGTTGATGTGCTTCTGGATCAACCTGCCACCAAGGTTGAAGTCCGTACAGCCCTGGATGAGAGCCCTTTGATGTTGGCGGCCTTGAAGGGGCACATGGCGATTTGCCAGAAGCTGATTGCTCGCGACGCCGATGTCAACAAACCCGGCTGGACGCCTTTGCATTACGCCGCAACCGGCGGACATATTCCTGTCATGCGCCTGCTTCTGGAGAACCACGCCTATATCGATGCAGCGTCCCCCAATGGCAGCACGCCGTTGATGATGGCGGCCAAGTATGGCTCTGCACCTGCCGTTCAATTACTGCTGGAGGCTGGAGCAGATCCCTCGTTAAAGAATGGCATTGGACTGTCAGCAATCGACTTTGCACGGACGGCACAGAGAACCGACTCCGTGGAGATCATTGCGTCATTCATTCGTGCACAGAGGCCCAAAGGCAGCTGGTAATCGTACTTTATACGATGTATAGGTCATATAGAAGCTCCATTAAAGTGCAGAATCTGCATAAGAGGGTAAAAAGGGGTCAGGTTTTCAGGGCGCGAAGCGGCATCCTTGGCACACGGCGACCCGTCCCGCGAAGGGCTTGATTCGACTGGGATAGACCCCCTGCTAGGGGTGTCTGAGGCAGTCCCCGAGGGCGTGGTTTGGCTTGTCGGGTACCCCTCCAACCGGTCCCCATGGGGCGACGCCCCATACCCCATACAGCCAATGCATGGCGTAGTGGTTTTCATTGAAGGACCCCCGATGGTGGCAGCGCATGAACCACCCCCCGCGAGGCGGGGCCCCCCTCACGCGCCGCAACCATCCCCACATGATCGAGCCAGATGGCCGCAGTCTCCGCATCCGGGTGATTGCCGTTTTCAGCCTGGACGCTGGCCAATTCATGCAGCAGCTCACAGGCTGCGCGGACCTGTTCCCACTGCTCAAAGAGGCTCATAACGCACCCCCTATCGGCTGGTTAGCTGGCTGGGTTCCTGCGATGCCAGTCGGCCAAGCGGCTGCGTTCGGCTTTGCTGGGGTTCGCTTTGAGGACCGGTTTGGGGTCGGTCGGGGCAAGCCTTGGGGCCGTGAGGATCGGCTTTTCCCGGGGTGCTGGGGCAGGGCTGACAGGGCGCTCAACGGCAGGCGTTGGGGCGCTTGGAGGGCTGGCAACGGGGACAGAGGGTCCCGGATTGGGGTCCGTTCTGGGCCGTTGTAAATAGGCGTCAAGGGCGACGCCGACAAGGGCATTGAGGGAGATTCCGACCCGTTCGCAGTAGGCCCGGGCGAGTAAATCGACCTGGGGAGTGAGTCTGATATTAACGGCCATACAAGGTTGTTCGCTCCGGCTAAATCTGTTCCCCCCGTGTTACCTATGGGGGTAACATCGAGTTTGGTACCAGATTGGCCCCATGATGGTACCAGACTGCCGGGATTTAGAGCGATTGGCTGCGAAGTGCATGCTTCACTGTAAACGGCCTGCAAGGGCTCTGCAAGCCCTTTTTGGCGCTCGTAGAGCGTGCCAAAGGACTTGGCACGTAAGACCATCAACGACCACCAGGACGATTCATGCGCAGCAATGGTGCGGCCTTCTGGCGTCACCAGACAGCCCCGCGTGAAGTGCCAGCCCGCCCAAGCCTTGCCCGGCAGTTCCAGAAACCGCAGCATCCGTAGCAGCTTGGTGACCGCATACGGCACCGCGTGGGTGCCAGCGGCCCAGTTATGCAAAGTGCGCAGCGAGACGTGCAGCAACTGCGCGGCCTGGGGGTACGTCAGGCCCAGGTCTGCCAGCAGCGCACGGAAGCGCCGGGCATATTCCATGCGGTCCGCCGGGCACTGAGGCACCTTGCGCGACCGCTTGTGTACTTTATACGATGTATATTATGTTAAGTTAAGTACTGGCGCAGGCCGTCGCAATCCAACGCTACCTACAAAATTGAAAATCCTACGGTTGGCACGCTTGCGTCCGCAAACGACGCACCAAGAGCCAGCTCTCCCCGGCCATGTAGAACGCACTCATCACGGCGCAGCAGCACGTCCGAACCCGTAGCGCCTGAGAATCGGATCCAGCTTCCGTAGCTGCTGGCATCGACAAAGACCACGCTACCGTTGCGCCACTCCAGTCGTGCATGGGTTCTGGAAACTCGTGGGTCGTTGACCACGAACTCCACGTCCCGGATGCGACCAATCTGAATCGGTAGCTCAAAAGACTTAAACCGCTTGGTTGACCCCATCCAAGTTAGTTCAATTTCACGCCCCAGTGCATCGACATCACCACTGGCATACAACGGGTCGAGTTCGCCTTGCATTGTCAGAAAATCGGTGGCGACCTCTTCGCGCCATTCAATCTGATAAACGTTGCACGGCTCCGCACGTCCACGGATATTGATTGGACCTAACACGCGAAATGCTATTCCGGGCATTTCGTCAACTTCATTCAATGAAGCAGCACTGGCCCAAATCTGATGAGGTCCGCAAAGATCACAAAGCCTTGCCGCGACATTCACCGCGTCGCCATAGCAATCACCGGCGACTATTTCAACCTCTCCACTTGCGACCCCAATTCGCATCGCCATTCGCAATTCTGGCTGGCCACGCATTAGACGCTTGGTATGAAGTCGTTGCAGGTCCACTACGGCGTTCACCGCACGATGACCTTCTGGAAACATGGCTAACACCCCATCGCCTAATGTCTTGACGACTCGCCCCCCATGTCGCTCACACTGCGTTGCGATCCACGACGTAATTTCAGTAACTATCTCGGTCGCGCGGGCGTTGCCCAAGGCCTCAAACACCGCCGTGCTGCCATGTAAATCAGTAAAGACAACGGTCGTTTGAACACCCATTCCAGATATATCCGCTTTTTGTGTATGGACAGAGTTTAGATCATTGCGACGACATCGGGCGCATTGACCAAGACATTGAATTTGACGCTAGATGTTGCGAGAAAACTCGACATTCTTTTTGGTTTGCAAAGGTGTATTCGTGGCCAGGCACGTCGGTAGGGAAACCAAGGAAAGTCATCAATTTGACCGAGCAATCGAAGCAATAAAGTACCTTAACTTAGGAGCAAAAACTCACGTCTTAGATATAGTTACTGCTGTAAGTCATTGAAAACAATGTTGTTTATTTGTATTTATTGAAAAATTCTATTGCTGATCTTGAAGATACTGCTTAAGGTAGCGCTAACCACTCAGCTAAAGACATAAAACAATGCGATGGACCACCTCCAACTTCATGTTCAGCGTGCAAACACTGTTCAATGGGAATGCCTCAAACGACAAAGCGCAATGCAAAGCTGCAATGCAGCACATTCGCGAAGCAATGTTGGATAGCTTGTCGCAGCCGGGCTCTGTTGCGGACCACTCGGTGGAACTCAAAGTGGTCCACGCCAATGACTTACAGGAGCTTTGGTACCTGCGTGGGGATCTGATGGCTGCGATGGCGGCTGTCGATGGAGAAGCCGTGGCACGACGAAAACTGATTCAAATCAGTGAAATGTTCAAGGGGTTTCTGCCCAAGGGATTAACCTCACGCCCTAGCCCATTGAGCCATTGATTGGGGCGGTGAGACCCGTTTCAGGCGCGATGACCCCAGTAAATCAGCGCGTCTCGCCCGTCTACCGCGAGGTCAACCTTGGCACCTACCGGCAACAGCACTTTGGTAGCTACATGCCCGTAAGGTAAATTAGTCAATATTGGCGTCTTGGTCTGGCTTCGCAGCCAGTCGATCACCGCCTGCAGTTTGAATCCCTTGTCGTGTGCGGTCAGCTTGAACTCGGTAAATTGCCCCATCAAAATTGCCTTTTGACGAGACAGAACACCTGCATGGAGTAACTGGGTCAGCATGCGCTCAATACGGTAGGGATGTTCCGCCACATCCTCCAGAAACAGAATGCCACCCTTGATTTCAGGAAAATAAGGCGTACCCAGCAAGGACGTCAGCAAGGTCAGGTTACCGCCCCAAAGAACGACATTTTTCGCACGAAAGGCTAGTGCACCGGGTCCCTCATCACGAGCTGGTTCCCGGTGCTGACGCCAGCCGGAGCCTTCGCCCTGCCCCATCAAAAGGTCATTGAAGCAGTCTTCCATGATGTCGTCTGGAACAGCCTCTTCGCCGTGCCCATGGCCGTCGAGAAGCTCCGGCTTGCCGCCCACGCCGAACCCCTCGCACAACGCTGGCCCGGCCCAGGTAACGCTACCGGTTTTCGCCAGGAGCGCCAGTTGAAGCGACGTGAAATCACTGATACCAACAAACTGCGTCCCACGCTCAATGGCCTTGGCTAGCACCTTGTAGCGAATGCTGCCCAAAATACGCGTCAAGCCGTAGCCGCCACGCGAAATCAGTGCAACATCCGCACCACTGGCTGCTGCACGGTGAATGGCCGCCAAGCGTGTGGCATCGTCGCCGGCAAAACGCTGGTAACTGGTCAACGCGTCGGGGTCGACCTCCACCTCATGACCCAGGGTTTTAAGGCGTGATATGCCGCGCTTGAACGCGGCTTTGTCACGTACGGCGCCCGACGGCGAATAGATGTAGATATGTTTTTTCACTGCACCATTATCGGGCAGCGGTCGCTACGACTTTGCCCTGATCCCGGGGGCATTCTGACAAAGGCTCAGCTCGTCACTGCGCGTTCGCGCAACCAGTCCTGCAACTGCAGGGAGGTCAGGGGTTTTGCATACAGATAACCCTGACCTTCATGGCAGCCCAACCGCAGTAAAGCCTCGGCCTGCACCGCTTCCTCGATGCCTTCGGCTATCACCGTCAGATTGAGGTTACGTCCCAGTTCAATGACCATGGAGGCGATATGTCCGCTTGACACCTCCTGGCTGAGTTCCGAGACGAACGCCCGATCAATCTTGAGCCGGTCGATCGGCAACTGGCGCAAGTGACTCAGCGAGGAGTACCCCGTGCCAAAATCATCGATGGCGATCGATATTCCGAGTTCGCGCACCGCAAGCAGTATCTCCAGCATGAAATCCGGGTCCTCCATAGCCACCGACTCGGTAATCTCCAACTCAAGGCATTCGGGTCTGATGCCGGTATCCACCAACGCCGCCTTGAGCTTCACCAGAAACTCGGGATGACGGAACTGAATCTGGGAGACATTGACCGACATCCGCAAATCAGGCAGCCCCATGGCCTGAAGACCCAAGAGTTCGTGACAGGACACGCGGAGCACCCAGTCACCAATGGCAACGATCATGCCCGACGCTTCGGCTAAAGGAATAAAGCGGTCAGGAGGCACAAACGTACCATCTTCGTTGCGCCACCGGAGGAGTGCCTCAACACCCACCACATTGCCGTTAATCAGATTGACTTGAGGCTGGTAGACCACGAAAAGCCGCTCGCTTTCAACTGCATGGCGCAGCGCTTGCAAAAGCCGAACGCGCTCACGAATATCGAATCCCATCTCGGCGGAAAACGTTACAAAGCTGCCTCGGCGATTCCTCTTTGCCAACTTGAGGGCAATGTTGGCATCTTTAAGGGCATCTCGCCCGACAATGCCATCGCATAGCAGCCGGGTTAGACCCATGGTCGCAGTCACAACCATGGAGTCATCCTGCACAACAAAGGGCGTGCGGAACATGGCCAATATGGACACAGGGTCTACCACCTTGCTGGAGCCCATCAACCCGAATGTGTCGCTCCCGATGCGTGCCAATACCACTTGGGTACCCAGCTCCAGTTTTAGCCGCTCGGCCACGGCCTGCAGCAGCCGGTCGCCTTGCTGATGACCCAGCGCATCGTTTATTTCAGAGAAGTCATCCACATCCAGGATGGCGATGACATCGTCGTCAAACGCTCCGGACAAAATGCGTTCGTCGCTCAGATCAATGAACTTATTGCGATTGGGCAGACTGCACAGATGGTCGTAAAAGGCGAGCTCGTCGAGCTTGCGAATTTGCTCATACGCACGCAGAGCGGCGGTTATCGTTGCATATAGTTTGGTGCGCGTGAGTTCGGACTTGGTTTTATAGTCGTTGATATCGAAGTCGTGGATGGTTTCGATTTCAGGGGCGTATCCGGGTTGCCCGGTCCTCAGAATAATGCGCAACTCAGACAACTTGAGTCCTTGCCGAATGGTCTTTATCAGGGCCAAACCGGCGTCCTCACGCTCCATGACCACGTCGAGCAACACCACCGCAATTTCGGATTCCACGCGCAACAGCTGGGTAGCCTCGGCGGCTGAATAGGCGTGCAAGAACTGGAGTGATCGCCCCAGAATCTTCACCCCAGCCAAAGCGAAAGTGGTTGCACGATGCACGTCTGGTTCGTCGTCAATCACCAAGATACGCCAAACCGGCTCATCGGCGACACCATCCACGCTATCGTCATCCAGGAATTGCAGCGTATCTGATTGAGTTTGCATGCCGACTACAGTCTTGTCATTTGTTGAGCCATTGTGCACCAACACCTTGGGGAAAGTACCGGTAGAAATACCGGTTTGAATAAACTTCTGGGTACTTTGTCTCGAATAGGCGCGAGCTATTCGGGATAACCCCAATTAACTGCTCGACGTGTCGAAATAACGGACGGCCGCTTCGGCAATCACACCTCCATGCTCTTGCACGAAATGCCCTGCCTGGGTGATCAACATGGGCTCAGGACAACCCCGTATCGTGGTCTGCAATTCCGTCATAACCGGCAATCCAAGGACCGGGTCCTGGAGGCCGACGGCCATCATTGTCTTGCCCGTCCAGCGTTTTTGCCAGAACTCCCGTGCCTCGCATGAGACTTGCGCGCCCTCGGACTCAGGCTGCTCGGGAACCATGGGTGGAAACGCGCGGGTTGCAGCGCGGTGGCCCTTGTCGGGAAAGGGCGCCATGTAGGCGGCGCACTCTTCAACCGTCATCTGGGGGTTACCCCGGGCGAACAGACGGGCGATATCAAACTCTGGATTGCGGGCACACATCTCTCGCCACCCCAAAAAGCCTGGAGACAGCGCCATATCCCCCGTAGCCAGTGTCGTATTCATGACCAGCAGGCCGGCGAAACGCCCAAGTGCAGCCATAGGCAGTGTCAAGCCAAGAATGCCGCCCCAATCCTGCACGACCAGCACCACGTTGCGCAGGTCCAGCCTTTCGACCAATTCCAGCAGAATCTGACGATGGATGGTGAAGCTGTGCGCAGATTCTCTCTTCGGCTTGTCGCTTTTGCCAAAGCCGATAAGGTCGGGCGCCACCACGCGATGCCCGGCATCCAAAAACACGGGAATCATCTTACGGTACAGATAACTCCACGCGGGGTTCCCATGCAGACACAGGTAGGTCAACTGCGCGTCTTGCGGGCCCTCGTCCAAATAGTGCATCCGTAAGCCCGCAAGCGAAGGCAGATCACTCAGGTAGTGGGGCTCCCACGGATAGCCTGGCAGGTTATTGAACCGCGGCTCAGGGGTACGAAGCGCATCGTCACGCAAGGGGTGCTGAATCATTTTTCTTTCCTCGCGCCTGAGTTGAAAAAAACTCTGAAGTTCGGTGGAGCAAGCGTCCGCCAGCACGCCCCCTTGCACTTGAGTCTGGTGGTTGAGTTGTTTCTGTCCAAACAGATCAATGACCGACCCGGCCGCGCCAGTTTTGGGATCGGTGGCTCCGAACACCACGCGCGCTAGCCGAGCATGCAACATGGCGCCACTGCACATAGCGCAGGGCTCCAGTGTGACAAACAGCTCACAACCATCGAGCCGGTAGTTGCCCAGCACCTGCGCTGCTGCACGAAGGGCCACCATTTCAGCATGCGCAGTCGGGTCATGCGCATTAACGGGCCCATTGCGGCCCGTGGCAATCACCAGTCCGTCCTTGACTACCACGGCTCCCACCGGCACTTCGCCAGCGGCGGCAGCGTCGCGGGCCTGTACAAGCGCCAGATGCATAAAAGCGGAATCACGCATGACTGCTATATTTTTTATAGCTGCTTAAGCATATTTAACGGGGGCTAGAGCCCCGTTGGGTTTGATTATTTATCATCGGGCATAGACCGGGCCTGCTGGACTGCCGCCTCGGCTGCCGCTTTGAACTGCTGCTGTATTTGCTGGGATTGTTGCTGCACTGTGCCGTCCGTTTTGATTGAAGTGGTTGTTTCCTGGGCGCGTTCAGGAGCGGCAGGCAGTCTGATTTCGTTGACAGAGCCTAGTTGTTTCTTCGCCAGCATTCCGATGATCGCAACGACCAACAGCAAGCCCAAAACGCCAAAAATCATTCGCATTACTTTGCCTCTGGTACAGCCATGCCCAGACGGTCCATCCACTGCCCAAGGGCTATTTCGTTCGGATTGCCAGCGGCGTACACGGCACGCATGGCGGCATGGGCTTCCGGCCGATGCTGGTTGAGCTTCAACTTGCACTCCAGACGGGTTACCAGAAGCTCAAATCCGACTATTCCGCCCAGCATTTTCTGGGCGAACTCTTCGCCCAAGCCACGCCATTGCGCGGCATAGGTTGGCTCGTGGTCGCCAATCAGTTTCTTCAGCAAACGGTCTTTCGCCTCCGGCTCCTCCACCAGTGTTGCCTGCACCGTGCAATGCACAGCCACATAGCTCCAGGTGGGAACACGGGCCAGATCGGGATAGACCTGGGGCGACATATAGGCATGCGGTCCCAGAAAGGTAACCACCGCGGTCGGCCGACTTTGCAGATAGCGCCAATGCGGGTTGGGCTTGGCCACGTGGCCCAGCAGAACCCACTGGTCACCGCGTTCCTCCAGGTACAGGGGAAGGTGCGTAACAAAGGGCACGCCCTCCTCGTCCACACTGATCAGACTGGCAAACGGATGCTCACGCACCACGTGCGCCGCGTGGACCCGATCCTTCGCATTGAACTGGGGAGGCAGGTACATAGGCGTTCTTTCAGGTCAGGTGTGGATCATTCCCACTCGATCGTCGCGGGCGGTTTGCTGGAGACATCATAGGTCACGCGGTTGATACCCCGGACTTCATTGATGATGCGACCCGACACTTTCTTGAGCAGCGCATAGGGCAGTTCGGCCCAATCTGCCGTCATGAAATCGCTGGTTTGCACGGCGCGCAAGGCCACCACGTAGTCGTAGGTTCGACCGTCACCCATGACGCCCACGCTCTTCACCGGCAAAAACACGGTGAACGCCTGGCTGGTGAGCTGGTACCAGGTCTTGCCTGAGGCCGCATCCTTGAAGTTATGGAGTTCTTCGATAAAGATGGCGTCGGCACGGCGCAGCAAGTCGGCGTATTCCTTTTTGACTTCACCCAGAATGCGCACGCCCAAGCCGGGTCCTGGGAAGGGATGACGGTAGACCATGTCGTGGGGCAGGCCCAGTGCAACACCCAGTTCGCGTACTTCGTCCTTGAACAACTCGCGCAAGGGCTCCAGCAGTTTGAGGCCGAGCTGTTCAGGCAAACCACCCACATTGTGGTGGCTCTTGATGGTCACGGCCTTTTTGTTGCCGGCACCACCCGATTCGATCACGTCGGGATAAATGGTCCCCTGAGCCAGAAATGTTGCTCCTTTTTTGCTAGCATCTCCCGCAGTCAGGGTGAGGGCTGCCGCCTTGAATACCTCTACAAACTCGCGACCAATGATCTTGCGCTTGGCTTCGGGATCACTCACGCCCTTGAGATGGCCGAGGAACTGGTCGGCGGCATCCACCCGCATCACTTTGGCGTGCAGTTTGCCTACGAACATGTCCATCACCATGTCGCCTTCATTCAAGCGCAACAGGCCATGGTCCACAAACACACAGGTGAGTTGATCACCAATGGCACGGTGAATCAATGCGGCGGCGACCGATGAATCCACGCCACCCGACAAACCCAGAATCACTTCTTCGGAGCCGACCTGGGCGCGAATTTTTTCAACCGCCTCGGCAATGTAGTCGCCCATGATCCAGTCGGTGCGCGTGCCGCAGATATCCAGCACGAAACGATTCAGAATGGCCTGCCCCTGAATGGTGTGGGTCACCTCGGGGTGAAACTGCACGGCGTAGAAGCGGCGGGCCTCATCGGCCATACCAGCGATCGGGCAAGCGTCGTTGGATGCCATCACGCTGAATCCCTGGGGCAATTCGGTCACCTTGTCGCCATGACTCATCCAGACATCCAGCATTCCGTGACCCTCTGGCGTGGTGCTGTCCTGAATACCATCAAACAACCGGGTGTGACCGCGGGCCCGGATTTTGGCAGCACCAAACTCCCGTGTGTGTCCGGCCTCGACTTTGCCGCCCAGCTGCTGCGCCATCGCCTGCATACCGTAGCAAATGCCCAGAACCGGAATTCCCAGCTCAAACACCGATTGCGGTGCCTTGTCCGTCGTCTCTTCGTAAATGCTGGCATGACTGCCAGACAGGATCACACCTTTCAGGTTGCCGTCCTTGGCGTAATCGCGAATCCAGGCGTCGCTCACATCACAGGGATGCACTTCACAAAACACATGGGCTTCACGCACACGACGGGCAATCAGCTGCGTCACTTGGGAGCCGAAATCAAGAATGAGAATCTTCTGGTGCATAGAAATGAAAAAGCCAGCCCGAAAGCTGGACCCTATTTTTTGAAGAGAGGGATTGAGGCCTTAGGCCAAGGGCGGACAACGTAAAACTTGACCTGGGTAAATTTTGTCCGGTGAACTGAGCATTGGCTGATTGGCTGCAAAGATCACGGGGTACTTATTGGCATCGCCGTAGACCGCCTTGGCAATCTTGGACAGATTGTCGCCACTTACCACAGTGTGATAGGTGGCCTCATCAGCCGGTTCGGCTGTTTGCATTTCGTCATTGACGGCGGCAACACCGTGAACATTGCCGTAGCACAGAACGATTTTTTCCCGAACTTCCTGGCTCGCAACCAGACCGGTCACCGTGACAACCTGATCGGCTCCACTGAATGTGATGACCAGATCATCTGCTGGCAAGTCCTGTGATCGGATGTAGTTTTTTATCGCCTCTGAAGCCGACACATTGGCCGCCGCGGCCTTTGCTTCGTTGGTAGGTTCAGCGACTGCCTCCGCCACTTCTGGCGAGTGACCAAACAGTTTTTCTCCCGCGCCCTTGATGAACGAGATGATGCTCATGAAATCCTCCTGGTAAAGACTCACAATATAAACAGAAGACTTCGATGCCCGTAATGTCGGTCCCAGCCCTGTGTGCATAAATGCTCAATCGGCCCGATAATTTGGCGCTTCTTTGGTGATCTGCACATCATGCACGTGGCTCTCGCGGATACCGGCAGTGGTGATTTCCACAAACTCTGCCTTGTTCTGCATGTCTTCAATCGTGGCGCAACCGCAGTAGCCCATGCTGGCGCGGATGCCGCCCGACATCTGAAACACGATGGAGACCATCGAGCCTTTGTAAGGCACACGACCCTCAATGCCTTCAGGCACCAGCTTGTCCGCATTGGGGTTTCCGGTACTGGACTCCTGAAAATACCGGTCTGCACTGCCCTGCTGCATGGCTCCGATGGAGCCCATCCCACGGTAGCTCTTGTAGCTGCGGCCCTGAAACAAAATCACTTCACCCGGTGCTTCTTCCGTACCCGCAAACATGCCACCCATCATCACAGTGCCGGCACCGGCTGCAAGTGCTTTGGCGATGTCTCCGCTATAGCGAATGCCGCCATCAGCGATCAGCGGCACGCCCGTGCCCCGCAGAGCGGTTGCCACACTGTCAATGGCCATGATTTGTGGCACGCCTACGCCCGCCACAATCCGTGTCGTGCAGATGGAGCCGGGGCCAATACCCACTTTGACCGCATCCGCACCGGCCTCCACCAGCGCCAGAGCCGCCGCACCGGTAGCAATGTTGCCTCCAATCACATCCACCTGAGGGTAGTTTTTCTTGACCCAGCGCACGCGCTCGATCACGCCATGGCTGTGGCCGTGTGCCGTGTCCACCACGATGGCGTCCACACCGGCACGCACCAACGCTTCCACGCGCTCTTCTGTGCCCTCGCCCACTCCGACTGCGGCGCCGACGCGCAGTTTGCCCAGAGCGTCCCGCGCTGCGTTAGGGAAACTGGTTTGCTTGGTGATGTCCTTGACCGTAATCAGGCCCTTCAGCTCAAACGCGTCGTTAACCACCAGCAGGCGCTCAATTTTGTATTGATTGAGCAACACTTTGGCTTGGCTGATCGTCGTGCCGTCCGGCACGGTAATCAACTTCTCCCTGGGGGTCATGATCTTGCTCACAGGCAGGTCGTAGCGCGTCTCAAAGCGCAAATCCCGGCCGGTCACAATGCCGACCACTTTGCCACCTTCGCAGACGGGGAAACCGGAGACGCCGAGTTGTGCGGACAAATCCATCACCTGGCGAACCGTATGGTTCGGAGTAATCACGACGGGGTCTCGCAGTACGCCGGACTCATAGCGCTTGACCTTGGAGACCTGCGCAGCCTGCTCTGCTGCCGTCAGGTTTTTATGAACGATGCCGATGCCGCCTTCCTGTGCAATGGCAATGGCCAAACGTGCCTCGGTAACCGTATCCATCGCCGCTGAAACCAGGGGCAGGTTCAAGGCAATGTTGCGTGAAAATCGGGTGGCGAGGGAGGTGTCCTTTGGGAGGACCTGGGAGTACGCTGGCACCAACAACACATCGTCGAAGGTGAGCGCTTTGCCGAGGAGGCGCATGTCAAAGCTCCAAATGTCGAAATTGTACCCGTCGCGCCCTTCGTAAATTGGATGAGGTGCCGATAAAGTGGTGGTGAAACCCGACACTTCGACTGAATTCCCAGGCCAATGAAGGCCTTGAACGATACACTTCATCCATGAAAATGCTTCAACTACTCTTGATTGCAGCCCTGACCGGGGCCTGCGGTGCCGCTTTCGCCCAATGGCAGTGGATCGACAAGGACGGCCGCAAAGTATTCAGCGATCGCGCGCCTCCCGCTGATATTTTGGACAAGAATATTCTCAAACGCCCAGCGGGCCGGGCACCAAGCGCAGCACCCGCCGAAGAGAACGCCGGATCGGCCGAGGCTGCAGCGCCAGCATTGCCTGCCAGCGGCAGCAAAGTTGCCACCATTGACAAGGAGCTGGAAGCCAAGAAGAAGCAGGCTGCCGATGCCGAGGTTGCCAAGCGCAAAGCGGACGAAGAGCGTGTGACCAAGGCCAAAATCGAAAACTGTGCCCGCGCCAAACAGGCCAAGACCAGTTTTGACTCAGGCGTACGGATCGCACGCACCAACGCTGCGGGTGAGCGCGAGATCATGGATGACGCCGCGCGTGCCGCCGAGGCCAAACGCATTCAGGGCATTATCAACACCGACTGCAAATAGGCACGGGCCAGTGGGTTGCGGCTAGTAGCCTGCTTTTGCGCCAGCACGGCGCTTGGCGAACAGGCCTGCCGCTTTTTTTGCGCCCTGACGCACAAAACGTTCCCGACGAGCCACCTTGGGGTCTACGGTGAGTGGACGGTAAAGTTCCACGCGGTCATCAACCCGCAACAAATGATCAACAGGCACTTTGCGGCCCCACACGCCACACTCCAGCGCATGCACTTCTGCTGGCGTCAGCCCCTCAATCAATGCGCTGGACCGAATAGCATCTCCCACAGTGGCACCCTGCTCCATCAGCAAGTTCACTTCGCGCACCTCGCGGGGCTTTGGGGAGTAGACAACCACAACCGGGAATGGCATCTCAGTCTCCGTACACCTGCTGGGCGCGCTTCACGAACGCATCGACCAGACTGGCGGCGATCCGGTCAAAAACCGGCCCCACCAATTTACCCAGGGTGGCGTTGTCGAAACCGTAGTTCAGCGTCAGCTCAACCTTGCAGGCGCGCTGCGAGCCGTCCCCAATCGGGTAGAAATTCCATTGCCCATCCAGATGCGAAAACGGACCGTTAACCAAAACCATGTCAACACGACTGGCCTCCGTGTGGGTGTTGCGGGTAGTAAAACTCTGGCGTACGCCTCCAAAGGACAGACCGACCTCCGCGGTCATTCCGCTTGCATCCTGATCCACCACATTGGCATGGTCACACCATGGCAGGAACTCAGGGTATTGGCTGACACGGGTCACCAGGACATACATTTCCTGCGGGCTGTACCAAATAAGAACGGACTTGTGAACAGTTTTCATAGAATGGGGGTCTGCGCGGGATTGTAGTCAAGCCCTGAGGCACCCCCCTTCATTTCCCGTCTGTCACCCCCATTTGAGTCCCATGGCTAAAAAACCCGCTATCAACACCCGCATTGCCGACAACAAGAAGGCCGCGTACAACTACTTTTTCGAAGAGCGCTTTGAGGCCGGTCTGGTGCTGGAGGGCTGGGAGGTCAAATCGCTGCGCGAAGGCAAGGTCCAGCTCACCGATGGCTACGTGGTCGTCCGTGGAGGTGAGCTGTTCATCATCGGGCTGCAGATCAACCCGCTGCATACGGCATCGAGCCATGTCAACCCCGACAACGTGCGTACCAAAAAGCTCTTGATGCACAAGGAGCAGATTCAAAAACTGATCGGTAAGATAGAGCAGAAGGGCTACACCCTGGTCCCCATCAATCTGCATTGGAAAGATGGCAAGGTGAAGTGCGAAGTGGCGCTGGCAAAAGGCAAGGCAGAGCACGACAAACGCGACACCATCAAGGACCGCGAAGGAAAGCGTGAAGTGGACCGCGCCATGAAATCCCGCACCCGTTGAAATATTTCTTGCCCCCGGGAATAAACCTCGTGCATTGGGCGTTCATCTAGTTGCAGACAGTTTTCTGCGCACTGCACTACTGGAGAAAACCCATGAAATTTCTTGCCATTGCGACCTTGACCGCAGCCCTCCTCGGCGGCTGCGCCTCTATGGATACGCCCTCTCCCACCAAAACCGCCGATGGTGTGCTGACCGGTCCCAACGGAATGACGCTCTACACCTTTGACAAAGACACCCAGAACAGCGGCAAATCCGTGTGCAATGGCCCTTGTGCCACCAACTGGCCACCTTTAATGGCGGCTGATACGGACAAGGCCAGCGGCGACTACTCGGTCGTCACCCGTGACGACGGCAAAAAGCAGTGGGCACTCAAAGGCAAGCCGCTGTACTACTGGGCAAAAGACACCAAACCGGGCGACAAAACCGGTGATGGCGTACTGACCGTATGGCATACCGCCAAGCCCTGATCTCCAGGTGCTGACTTACGGTTCGCTTTAGGGCCTACCATCCGGGCATATGGACCGAACCGACCTCATCGCCCAGATACCCGGTTTGCGTCGCTATGCGCGCGCACTCATGGGAAACGCGTGGGCGGCTGACGATCTGGTGCAGGATACGCTGGAGCGTGCCTGCTCCAAGTGGCGCCTGTGGGCAGCTGGCACTGATCTGCGCGCCTGGCTGTTCACGCTGATGCATAACCTGTACGCCAGCGATGGTCGCCGCGTCGTCAGGAGTCAGCAGGCCGGAACGCGGGTTGACATCCACGACGTGGCCCATGAATTGGTGGCACCCGATCAAGCCACCGATTTGGCACTCGACCTGCAGCGGTGCCTGCTGATGCTGCCCGAAGAGCAACGCACGGTTTTGCTGTTGGTGAGCCTCGAAGATATGAGTTATGAAGACGTTGCCCGGGTCACGGGCGTTCCCATGGGTACCGTCATGTCGCGCCTTTCACGGGCACGCGCGAGATTGCAGTCGCTCATGGATGCCCCGGCTTTGACACCCGAAAAGAGTGATGTACCCGGCGCCGCGGTGTCACCGCTACGCCGCATGAAATGACTGTCAGGACAGAAATGATGGACAGGAACTCTTCCCCCCTCACTGAAAGCGAACTGCATCGGCTGGTGGATCAACAGGTGCATGGCGCCGAGCGTGCAGCGCTGGAAGCCCGTCTGTCGCAGGACCCCGCCGCCCTGGCGACGGTTGCGCAATGGCGGCAACAGCGCGACTTGCTGCGTGGCCTGCATCAGGCCGTTCTGGATGAGCCGATTCCACCAACCCTGATGGCGGCAGCCCGGCAGACGGTCGACTCGCGGCACGCCCTTCAACAGGGGTGGCGATGGGGCGGCATGGCCGCCGCAGTTGTACTCTCTTTTGGCACGGGCTGGCTGACGCACAACGAATGGCAGGCCCAGCGTGGGGGTGCCTTGGCCAAGACAACGCTGACCGCGGATTTCGTGCGCCAGGCGAGCTACGCCCATGCGGTGTACGCACCCGAGGTACGACACCCCGTAGAGGTTGCCGCAGCCGAGCAGGAACACCTGGTGCAATGGCTGTCCAAGCGGGTGGGGAAACCAATCAAGGTGCCCAATCTGTCCTCACAGGGTTACGAATTGGTCGGAGGGCGCCTTTTGCCAGGGGATGCAGGCGCACGCGCGCAGTTCATGTTCCAGAACGCCACAGGAGTCCGGGTTACCCTGTACCTCGGCGCCATCAGCCCGAAGGCAGACGCCACGACAGGTGCCAGGACTGGCGATATGGACGGACAGGAAACCGCTTTCCGGTTTGCGACAGAGGGCGCCCTTCCCAGCTTTTATTGGGTAGATCAGGGCTTTGGCTACGCCTTGACGGGCCCGCTAAAACGGGACGCCTTGATGCAATTGGCCCAAACCGTCTATCAGCAGCTTTAAGTTACTGCAAATTGCGCAGGGGATGCGCATCAGCAGCCCAAGGGCTCACGAAAAACGGCTCCACCATGCCGACCTTGACATCTTCAATGCGTGCAGGATTCCAGACCGGTGTGAAGTCCTTGTCCACCGCCAGCGCGCGAATACCCTCAACCGTTTCGCTCGACGCACCGGAGCGCTCCAGGTGCGCCGTGTGAAAACAGTGGTGTACCAGATCACGCTCCATGCGCAGATCATCCGCCAGTGTCATGGTGCGGGCACGCCGGATCTGCTGCAGCACGACGTGCAGCATCAGCGGACTTCGGTGGCGCAAGGTGGCGGCTACAGCACGCGCCGGCTTGCTGCCCTGGGCTTCCAACGCCGCCACGATAGACGCGACGCTTCCCAGACGGAAAGCCGCCTCAATCTTTGAGTCAATTGGGGCCTCAGCCCCCGTGGATACTGCGTGGTCAGCTATCACATTGGTAGCAGCCCACTGCTGCAATGACTCCAGCGAACCCTGCGTCTGCAGGCTCGCCCAGAGCGCAGGCAATTCAGCGGAAGGCACACACACATCTGCCAGTCCCCAGGCTACGGCCTGTTCGCCGGAAATGGTATCTCCGGTCAACGCCAGATACTCGCCTACATGGCCGGGACAACGACTCAAAAAATAGCCTCCGCCCACGTCGGGAAAGAGGCCAATGCCAGTTTCTGGCATGGCCATCCTGGTGCGTTCCGTCACGATGCGCAGACTGGCCCCCTGGCTGATACCCATGCCGCCGCCCATCACCACGCCGTCCATAAAGGCCATGTAGGGCTTGCGGTAGTTGTAAATCAGGTGGTTAAGGGTGTATTCCTCGTTGAAAAATTCACCCAGAGCGGGATCGTTGGCCAAGGCAGCCTGGTGGAAAAAGCGGATGTCGCCACCTGCACAGAATCCACCGAAAAAGCCTTCCGGGGTACCGGGGCGGCCCACTTTGTTGGTGCCGCGAATCGCGACCGCAAAGATGGCCGGATCGTCTTGCCAAAGCAGTAATGTGGCCAGAAGCGCACGTACCATGGGCAGGTTCAGCGCATTGAGCGCTTTGGGGCGGTTCAGCGTGATGAGGCCCACGCCTTCAACCACTTCCGTCTGGACTTCAGTCAATTCAGGGTTCATATTTCGTTTCTCCTTTGATTCCATCCCAGCAGCTCGTTGGTCACCAGGGCGCCGATCACCAGCGTTCCGCCCAGCAGTACCGTCGGGCCAGGTGCTTCACCCGCCCCGAGCCAGGCCAGCGCGATGCCAAAAACGACTTCCAGCAACGCCAGCAGCGAAAGCTCTGGGGCTTTGAGCACACGGGCACACATGACCGACAGCACGCAGGGAATGGCCAGCTGGCCCACACCCAGATACGCAAGAAGGACCAGATCGTGCGTGGTCGCCTGAAAGGGTAGCGCCAATGGCAGCGTGACGAGGCAGCTGATCACGGCGCCAACAAACACCGCCGGGACCAGATCCACGTCATGCCCCTGCGCGTGGGCGTTTTGGGTGACGGTCCAGTTGGTGGCGCCGGCAACGGGCACGCACAAGGCCACCAGGGTACCGATGAGTTGGTCCCCCGAAACCTGCGCCCCGTACATGTAGGCAATCCCCGCGCCCGCAACGGCAATGGCCATCCAGGTTCGCAGGGGAATGCGATGCCCAATGAAAATCCGGGCAATCAGCGCGGTCAGCAAGGGGCCGATCGACATGGTGACCAGCACATTGGCAACCGTTGTCAGGGTCAACGCCACCATGTAGGCGGTGAACATCACGGACCAGCACACACCTGACACCCAGAAGGCAGTGCCCGCATGGCGAATGTCTGCAAACACCCTTCGCCCCCGTATCAGAGGCAGGATCAGCACCAGTGAGAGCGATGTGAAAAACGCCCGCCAAAACGTGATCTCAAAACTGCGGGCTCCGTCCAGATGACGGGTCACCACGCCCGCAGTGGACCACATCAGCGCCACCGCAGCCATCAGGACGACGGCGCGGTTGTGACTGAGCTTCATGCCCGGCGATGGGCTGAGACGTTAGCGTCCAGCGCGCTTGCGTTCACTCTCGGTCAGGTGACGCTTGCGCAGACGGACCGATTTGGGCGTGATCTCGACCAGTTCGTCGTCTTCAATGAATTCCACACCGTATTCCAGCGTGAGTTCAATGGGTGGCGTGATCTTGATCGTGTCTTCCTTGCCGCTGACCCGGAAGTTAGTCAGCTGTTTGGTACGCGTGGCGTTGACCACCAGATCATTTTCACGGCTGTGAATACCGACGATCATGCCTTCGTACACCGGGTCGTTGGCGCGCACGAACATGCGGCCACGGTCGTCCAGCTTGCCCAGCGCGTAGGTGAAAATTTCACCGGCGTCCATGGAGATCAGCACGCCATTCTTGCGGCCGCCAATTTCACCCTTGTGTGGCTCGTAGCTGTCGAAGATGTTGGAAATCAGACCCGAGCCGCGCGTCAAGTTCAAGAACTCGTTGGTAAACCCGATCAGGCCACGCGCCGGGATGCGGTACTCCAGGCGCACGCGGCCACGGCCGTCCGGCTCCATATTCACGAGGTCACCCTTGCGCTCGCCGAGCGCCTGCATGACGCCGCCCTGGTGCTGCTCTTCAATGTCGGCCGTCACCAGCTCGATGGGTTCGTACTTTTCGCCGTTGACTTCCTTCATCACCACGCGTGGCTTGGACACAGCCATCTCGTAGCCTTCGCGACGCATGTTTTCCAGCAAAATGGTCAAGTGCAGTTCTCCGCGGCCCATGACTTCAAAGATACCTTCTTCGTCGGTTTCCTTGACGCGCAGTGCGACGTTGTGTTGCAGTTCTTTTTGCAGACGATCCCAGATCTGGCGGCTGGTAACGTACTTGCCTTCACGGCCGGCCAGCGGGCTGGTATTGACACAGAAGTTCATGGTCAGGGTCGGCTCGTCCACCTTGAGCATGGGCAGCGGAGCCGGATTGACCGGGTCGGTAATGGTCACACCAATACCGATGTCCGTCAGGCCATTGATCAGCACGATCTCGCCTGGGCCGGCTTCCGTAGCCTGCACTCGCTCCAGACCCTGGAATGTCAGTACCTGATTGATGCGGCCTTTGACGGGCTTGCCGTCCGGGCCTTCCATGACCACCACTTCCATCATGGGCTTGATGGTTCCCTGGCTGATACGGCCGACACCAATGCGACCCACAAAAGTGGAGAAATCAAGTGCAGAGATTTGCAGTTGCAGTGGTGCGGCAGGATCACCGGTTTGGGCGGGTACATGCTTCAGAATGGTGTTGAAGAGAGCCGACATGTCGGGACCCCACTGTTCACCCTGTTCGCCCTCTTCCAGTGAGCTCCAGCCGTTGATGCCGGATGCGTAGACCACAGGAAAATCGAGCTGTTCGTCTGTGGCGCCCAACTTGTCGAACAAGTCAAAAGCGGCATTGACCACGAAATCGGGGCGGGCACCAGGCTTGTCCACCTTGTTCACCACCAGGATGGGTCGCAGTCCCAGCGCCAGTGCCTTCTTGGTCACAAAGCGGGTCTGTGGCATGGGGCCTTCCTGCGCATCAATCAGCAGAACAACGCCGTCGACCATCGACAAGGCACGTTCCACTTCACCGCCGAAGTCCGCGTGTCCGGGGGTATCCACGATGTTGATGTGGGTACCTTCCCAGGTCACTGCGCAGTTCTTGGCCAGAATGGTAATACCGCGCTCTTTTTCGATCGCGTTGTTGTCCATGACGGTATCAACAATTTTTTCGTGTTGGGCAAAGGTGCCGGACTGGCGCAGCAACTGGTCGACCATGGTGGTCTTGCCATGGTCAACGTGGGCGATGATGGCGATGTTGCGGATCTGTTTAATGCTCATGGTTCACTTTCTCTTGAATCTGTTCTTCGTGGCCTTCTGAGGCCACATTCGTATCAGTTGTCATGCCAACCGCCTGCTGAGCTTGAACTTGCGCAATGTCAAGTGGGCTCAGCAAACGCCCCGGTATCAATTCACCTGCTTTGGTATGGGCAGTGCCCAGCAGAGCCGGTGGGTGCGTGCCGTATACGGCCACACGCTCATCATCAGGCCAGTTTCCACGTCGGCGAACGCCGCTCAAAAACCGTCCTGCATTTTCCGCATCCAGCGTGACAACCGTGTGATTCGCCAAAAGCGAATCCACTGGCATCAAACACGCCAAGCGCTCTTCCTCCGTCATGGCCTCCAGCGCCTCCAGCGTCACGCATTGCGACACACCAAAGCCACCAGTCCCCGTTCTGCGCAGCGCGGTCAAATGCGCGCCGCATCCCAACGCTTCTCCAATATCCTCACCCAGTGTGCGGATGTAGGTCCCCTTGCTGCATTTCACTATCATATTGATAGCTGGCTGCGCAGATTCCACGGGGGCTAGAGCCACATTTAACTCAAATATCGTGACGGCACGCGCCTCCCGCTCCACTTCGATTCCCTTGCGCGCATACTCATACAAGGGCTTGCCGTCCTTCTTCAGCGCACTGTGCATCGGCGGCGTCTGGCGTATCGGTCCGGTAAACCCGGGCACCACGCGCTCAATATCCTCCTGCGTCACTTGCACCGACCGCACCGCGATGACCTCGCCTTCTGCATCACCCGTACTGGTTTTCTCACCTAAGCGTGCGGTCGCCGCGTACTCTTTGTCGGCATCCAGCTGAAGCTGGCTGAACTTGGTGGCCGCACCAAAACACAAGGGCAGCACACCGGTGGCAAGAGGATCCAGCGTGCCGGTGTGGCCCGCCTTTTCCGCCCGCAACAACCACTTCACTTTTTGCAAAGCATCATTGCTGGACCAGCCCAATGGCTTGTCCAGCAACAGCACCCCATGCACGGGGCGCCTGGCAACCCGTGCACGCGGCGCATTCATCCTGTCAGTCCTCGTTCTTGGAACGCGACGCCACAGCCTGCGCGATCAAGGCATTCATGTCCGCTGCCTTTTCAGTCGTGCGATCGAACTGAAAGTGCAGCGTGGGAACGGTATGAATATGCAGGCGTTTGAACAAGCCAGCACGCAAGAAACCTGCCGCCTGGTTCAGCCCTTCTGTCGTCGTCACCGGGTCGCCCTTGAGCAAACTGTAGAAAACCTTGGCGTGAGCGTAGTCGGGCGTAACCTCCACAGCCTGAATCGTCACCATCCCGACCCGCGGGTCTTTCAACTCGCGGGCGATCAACTCCGTCAGATCCCGCTGGATCTGATCGGCCACGCGGAAGCCGCGGTTGGGGGTGGATGATTTTCTACGAACCATAGTTCATTACCAATTACAGCGTCCGGGCGATTTCGCGGATTTCGAAGAACTCCAGCGCGTCGCCTTCCTGGATGTCGTTGTAGTTCTTGATCGTCAAGCCGCACTCGAAGCCTTCCTTGACTTCCTTGGCGTCGTCCTTGAAGCGTTTGAGCGAATCCAGCTCGCCAGTGTAGATGACCACATTGCCGCGCAACAAGCGCAGTTTGGCGGTGCGGCGGGCAAAACCCGAGGTAACCATACAACCCGCGATCGAGCCAATCTTCGACACTTTGAGCACCTGGCGAATCTCGGCGGTACCGATGACTTCTTCTTTCTTGTCTGGCGTCAACATGCCCGACATGGCCAGTTTCAAATCGTCCACTGCATCGTAAATGATGTCGTAGTAGCGAATGTCAACACCGTTGTTCTCTGCCAGCTTGCGGGCTCCGGCGTCGGCACGGATGTTGAATCCAATGATGACGGCCTTTGCGGCAATGGCCAGATTGACGTCGGACTCGCTGATGGCGCCCACCGCGGTGTAGACCATCTGCACTTTGACTTCGTCGGTGGACAGCTTGACCAGCGACTGTGCCAAGGCTTCCTGCGAACCCTGCACGTCGGCCTTGACAATAATCGGAACAAGTTTGACTTCGCCGGCGTTGATGTCGGTGAACATGTTCTCCAACTTCGACGCTTGCTGTTTGGCCAGCTTGGTGTTGCGGAACTTGCCTGCACGGTAGGTTGCGATTTCACGGGCACGGCGTTCATCGGCCATGACAATGAATTCGTCGCCAGCGCGCGGCACCTCGGTCAGGCCCTGGATCTCGACCGGGATCGATGGACCCGCGGTCTTGATGGTTTTGCCGTTTTCGTCCAGCATGGCACGCACGCGGCCAAAGGTCTGTCCTGCCAGCACCACATCGCCTGTTTTCAGCGTACCCGACTGCACCAAGATAGTCGCCACAGGTCCGCGTCCCTTGTCCAGACGCGCCTCGATCACCAGGCCCTTGGCCATGGCATCCACCGGTGCGCGCAGCTCCAGCACCTCAGCCTGCAGGAGCACCTGCTCCAGCAGTTCGTCGATACCCTGGCCAGTTTTGGCGGACACGGAAACAAAGGGTGAACTACCACCAAACTCTTCCGGGATCACCTCTTCAACCACCAGCTCGTTCTTCACGCGCTCAGGATTGGCATCAGGCTTGTCGATCTTGTTGATCGCCACCACGATAGGAACTCCAGCAGCCTTGGCGTGCTTGATAGCCTCTTTGGTCTGGGGCATGACACCGTCGTCCGCAGCCACCACCAGAATCACGATGTCAGTTGCATTGGCTCCACGGGCACGCATGGCCGAGAAGGCCTCGTGACCCGGAGTATCCAGGAAGGACACCATGCCGCGCGGGGTTTCCACGTGGTAGGCGCCAATGTGCTGGGTAATGCCACCGGCTTCACCTGAAGCCACTTTGGCCCGGCGAATGTAATCGAGCAACGAGGTCTTGCCATGGTCCACGTGGCCCATGACGGTGACCACCGGTGCGCGTGGTAGCGCCTCAGCGTGCTGCTGCTGCACTTCGTCGTCCGTAAACGCTTCTGCGTCATCCAGCTCCGCAACCACCGCTTTGTGGCCCATTTCTTCCACCACAATCATGGCGGTATCCTGGTCCAGTGGCTGGTTGATGGTGACCATCTGACCCAGTTTCATCAGGTGCTTGATAACCTCAGATGCCTTGACGGCCATCTTGTGCGCCAATTCCGCCACGGTGATCGTTTCAGGCACATGCACTTCCAGCACGCGCGCTTCCACCGGTGCCGACATGGGCTGGTGATCGTGGTTGCGGTCATTGCTGCCACGGCGGCCCCTTGGCCCGGTGCGCCAATTGGTCGAGCGACCGGCTCCCGCACCGGTGTCACCACGGGTAGGAATAGCTTTCTTCTTGGCTGGATCGCCTGCCCAACTGGAGGACAATTTGGCCGATTTCACTTCCTTGCCAGCGCCAGCAGGAGTGGTGCCCGCAGCGCCAGGCGCCGCCGGTTTTGCCGGCTTTGCCACTGTGCTTCCGGCTGCTGGCTTGTGCAGAGTGCCTTTAACGCCAGCTACCGCCGGCTTGACTTCTTCGGGCTTGTGGGCCACCAGCACGCGTTTAGGCGCAGACATCATGGAGCGAATCGCAGCCGCTTCGGCTTCGGCCTTGCGACGACGCTCGTTCAGGTCCACAGCACGCACTGCCTCTTCATCGGCACGGGCCTTGGATTCGGCGGCGGCTTTTTCTCTCGCTTCAACCTGCGCCGCAGCACGGGCTGCAGCAGCTTCGATGGCCTCAGCACTGGCTTCTGTCTTGCTTGTAGAGGCCAGGCTCTTCTTCTCTTGTTCTGCGGCCGCATAGCTTGCGGCACGCTCTTCCGCATCGCGTTCGCGTTTTTCGTCCGCTTCACGCAGGCGACGCTTTTCCACCAAATCTTCTTCCTGGCGGCGGATCAGCTCCGCTTGGCGTCGCGCTTCTTCTTCGCGGCGTCCGAGCTCGGCGTGGTCAATCACCGGCTCAGCCGACTCTTGAACAGGAACTTCCCGCTCCTGTGCTTCAACGGGCTGCTCGACTTCGTCGTCACGGCGTACAAACGTGCGTTTTTTGCGCACCTCCACCTGAATGGTGCGTGCCTTGCCTGTTGCATCGGCCTGTTTGATTTCTGTGGTCTGCTTTTTCACGAGCGTGATCTTCTTGCGCTCGGAACTGGCCGTTCCATGGCTACTTTGAAGATAATTCAGCAAGCTGTGCTTGTCGGCATCGGTCAGGACATCCGAGGCAGCCGCCTTGGCTACCCCGGCTGACTTCAACTGCTCAAGCAGCGTGTCAGTGGATTTTTTGAGTTCACTTGCAAACTCGGCGACGGTCGTACTGGACATTTGTTGTGTAACCTTTCATGACCATTACTCTTGAGAAGCGGCGTCATTGGTAAACCAATGTTCGCGCGCCTTCATGATCAAGGTCTTGGCTTCGTCCGCAGACTGGCCGGTGATTTCTGTGAGTTCGTCAACGGCCAAATCAGCCAGATCGTCGCGGGTATGCACGCCGCCGTCTGCCAGTTTGCCGATCAATTCGGGAGTCAGGCCTTGAAGGTCACGCAAATCCTGCGAGACTTCTTCAACACTTTCCTCATGCGCAATCTCCATCGTCAGCAGAGCGTTCTTGGCACGGGTGCGCAGCTCATTGACGGTGTCTTCATCAAAGGACTCAATCTCCAGCATTTCCTGAAGCGGCACATAGGCCACCTCTTCGAGACTGGTGAAGCCTTCGGCGATCAGAATGTCGGCGATTTCCTCGTCCACATCGAGTTTTTCCATAAACAGCTTGCGACCGATATCGGTTTCGCTGGCTTGCTTCTGGGCCGACTCTGCGGCATCAAGAATATTGATTCTCCAGCCTGTCAGCTCGGACGCGAGGCGCACATTCTGTCCACCACGGCCGATGGCAATCGCGAGGTTTTCCTCGTCCACCACGACGTCCATGGCGTGGCGCTCTTCATCCACCACGATGCTGGAGACGTTGGCCGGAGCCAGCGCACCGATCACGAACTGCGCCGGATCTTCGCTCCACAACACAATGTCGACACGCTCGCCAGCGAGTTCATTGGTCACGCCATTGACGCGGGTTCCCCGTACACCCACACAGGTGCCAATCGGATCGACCCGCTTGTCATGCGACAGAACCGCAATCTTGGCGCGTGAACCGGGGTCACGGGCGCAGGATTTGATCTCCAGCAGGCCTTGTTCAATTTCGGGCACTTCCTGACGGAACAGCTCAATCATGAATTCCGGTGCGGAACGGGACAGCAGAATGGGTGCACCACGCAGTGTCAGGTCCACCTCCATGATCATGGCGCGAACCCGGTCACCGGTACGCAGGTTTTCCTTGGGGATCATCTCGCTGCGGCGCAGACGACCTTCGACGCGACCGC
Source organism: Rhodoferax sp. GT1R46 (assembly GCF_056521285.1). Lineage (NCBI taxonomy): Bacteria > Pseudomonadati > Pseudomonadota > Betaproteobacteria > Burkholderiales > Comamonadaceae > Rhodoferax > Rhodoferax sp. GT1R46. The sequence continues at coordinate 41,819 of NZ_JBWMBC010000008.1, read as the reverse complement.
TCTCCACAATGAGGTCACCTTTGTCCATGCGCTTCACAGTGCCAACAAAGATTTTTTCACCGCGGGACATGAAGTCGTTGAGCAACATTTCGCGCTCAGCATCACGGATTTTTTGCAAAATAACCTGCTTGGCAGCCATGGCACCAATGCGGCCGATCGGCACCGAAGGAATGGACTCCTCGATGTGCTCATCCACCTCGATATCGGCTATCTGCTCTTTTGCTTCAAACAGCAGTATTTCCTGGTCAGGCAGCTGCAGACCAGCCTCATCGGGGACCACGTGCCAACGGCGGAAGGTTTCGTAGTTGCCGCTGTCACGATCCAGTGCGACGCGGATATCCACGTCGCCGGGATACAGCTTTTTGGTCGCTTGGGCCAAAGCCGCTTCCACGGCGCCCATTACCACATCACGTTCCACGTTTTTCTCACGTGAAATTGCTTCTATCAGCATCAACAGTTCGCGATTCATGCCATGACTCTCCTGAATACTCGAATTAACCAATACAAAACTAAAAAAATCTTGATGCAAACCTAATGGGGTCTGCAAGCTGTCAAGCCGTGTCTGCGTCCGCCACACCATCGCTGGCATCCGCCGCACCGCGACCCTTGAAACTCACAATGGGCGCAAGACGCGCGTCACGCAATTCATCAAGCGCAAAACCCAGTGCCTGCAATGGCGGAGGAACGCGCTTCTTGCTAACTTTCTGACCCGGCTTGACTGCCGGCGCATCGCTCCAGACGATTTGCCAGCCCACGCTGCCGTCGGCGGCGACAAGCTTCTCCAGCTCGCCGCGAAATTTCTTGCGACTGGGATGCACTTGCCCTGCCGCAGCCTCGCCCATCGGAGCCTTGAGGTTGAGGTCAATGATGTGACCCACAAATCGCTCAAAATCCTGCGCATGCCGCAAAGGGCGATCTATGCCAGGGGAAGAAACTTCCAGCCGCTTGTATTCGATACCATCCACTTCCAGCGCAAAAAGCAACTGGCGATTGACTTTTTCACAATCTTCCACATTGATGAATTGCTGTGGTGCAGCGACACCGTCGACCGGCGCAACCCAGGGCAAATCAATCGTGATGCGCAGCAAGCCCCCCGCGGAGCGTTCAATCTCCACCAAGTCATATCCCAGACCGCTAACGGTTTGTTCAACAATTTCCTGCAATGCCACGTGAAATCAGCCCATTCAAAAACAATCGCCCAAAAAAAACGGGCGGTAGTTACCCGCCCGTTTGGTCGTGAGCCCGGATTGTACTCCAAAAACGCCTTAAAGCCCTTGATTCTTAAGGAGTTATTCAGCGGCCGCCAGCAATATACGGGTGTATTCCTGCTGGGGGCGCTCGAAGACTTGCGCAACCGGCCCACTTTCGATGATTTTCCCACCGCGCATCACCAGAACCTGGTGAGCCATCGCGCGGATGACCGCCACGTCATGGGTGATCAATAAATATGCCAGGCCTCGCTCACGTTGCAGCCGCTGAAGCAGTTGCAGAATCTGTTTTCCCATGGTGACATCGAGCGCACTGGTCGGCTCATCAAGGACCAACAGCCGGGGTTGCACAATCAACGCCCGGGCGATCGCAATGCGCTGGCGCTGGCCCCCCGAAAACTGGTGGGGATAGCGCTGCAACAGGCCCGGGAATTGGGTTTCATCCAGCCCCACTTCGCTCAAAGCCGCCCATACCCGGTCCCGGCGGGCATCCGCGCTCAACCCGGGTTCGTGCACCAGCAAGCCTTCACCCACGATAGCCTCCACCGTCATGCGGGGTGACAGAGAGGCAAATGGATCCTGAAACACCACCTGAACGCTTTTTCGCAAGACCTGGTCGCGTGCCGTTCCCCAGCTTTTCCCCAGCACAGCGAGCGTCCCATCAAACTTCAGCAAACCCAGTGCCGCCAAAGCCAGGGTGGATTTGCCCGACCCCGATTCACCCACCACGCCCAACGTCTGGCCACAGGCCAGATCCAGATGCGCGCCAGACACCGCGACGAATTCGCCGCTTTTAAACCAGCCACGAATGCCGGGCCGAGGCACCGGATAGACCACACGCACACCGCGCGCGCTCAGTGCTACCGGTGCATTTGCGACGGGCTCGACAACGTCGCGAACCGGCCGGCTGTCGAGAAGGCGCCGCGTGTAGGGGTGCTGCGGCTTGGCGAATATGTCGGCTACCCTGCCCTGCTCCACGATGTGGCCGTTTTCCATAACGGCCACCCGATCTGCGAAGCTGCGAACCAGATTCAGATCATGGGTGATGAGCAATACCGCCATGCCCCGGGAATTCTGCTGCTGGGTCAGCAAATCCAGAATCTGCTTGCGTACCGTCACATCCAGCGCGGTCGTCGGTTCGTCTGCGAGCAGCAACTGGGGATGACAGGCCAGTGCCATGGCAATCATGGCGCGTTGGCGCTGGCCACCTGAAAGCTGGTGAGGATAGGCACCAGCGCGGCGACCAGCCTCTTCAATGCCGGTATCTGCTATCAATTTAATAGCTCTCTGCGCAGATTCCACCGGGGCTAAGCCCATTTTTAGCTGAAGAACTTCAGCGATTTGCTCACCAATGGTGAAGAGCGGGTTCAAGGCCGTCATGGGCTCCTGAAAGATCATCGAGATGTCCTGGCCGCGAATCGCCTGCATTTGTCTGTCGGGCAATGTGAGCAATTCCGCAGACGCGCCCGCAATGGGCACGAAACGGGCGGTGCCTTTGACCAGAGCGCCCTGCGCCAAGCCCAACAAGCTGAGTGCGGTGACGGTTTTGCCTGAGCCAGACTCTCCCACCAAAGCCAATTTTTCTCCCGGAAAGATCTCGAAATCGATGCCATGCACGACCTCCCGGCCGTCAAAGGACACGGTCAAACCCTGAACATGGAGCAGCGGCGTCAGCGCACTCACCGGTTGCGGCGCAGAGGGCATGACGTCAGGCCCGATGCGGGTCATTGCTCCGCCTTTCGGGGGTCCAGTGCATCGCGTAGCGCATCTCCCATCAGCGTCAACAGCAACAAAGTAATCACCAGCACGGCGAAGGTTGAAAGGGAGATCCACCACGCATCAATGTTGTTTTTGCCCTGCGACAGCAGTTCACCCAGAGAGGGGGTTCCAGGCGGCACGCCCAAACCGAGAAAGTCAAGCGAGGTCAGCGCCAGGATGGCGCCGCTCATGCGAAAAGGCAGAAAGGTGACCACCGGTGTCATGCTGTTGGGCAAGACGTGACGCACAATGATCTTCCAGTCAGAAACCCCGAGTGCCCGTGCGGCCCGAACGTAATCCAGCTGGCGGTTTCGGAGGAATTCCGCGCGGACATAGTCGCTCAAACCCATCCAGCCAAACAGGCTCAGCAGAACGAGCAGCAATGCAATGCTGGGCGCAAAGACGGCGCTAAAAATAATCAGCAAATAGAGCTCCGGCATGGCGCTCCACACCTCGATAAACCGCTGAAAAGCCAGGTCGGTTTTTCCACCGAAAAAGCCCTGGACCGCACCGGTAATCACCCCGAGCACAACCCCTGAAAAGGTGAGCGCCAGCGCAAAAAGCACGCTGACCCGAAATCCATAGATCAGTTGGGCCAGCAGGTCGCGTCCCCGGTCATCGGTTCCCAGCCAGTTGGCACGACTCGGACCCGAGGGATTGGGTTCAGCGGCGAAATAATTGAGCGTTTTGGGGCCGTATCGGTTAGGCGCAAACAGCGCCCAGTTTCCTGTCTGCTGCAGGCGCTGGCGGATGAATGGGTCCAGGTAATCGGTGGGCGTGTTGAAGTCGCCGCCGAAAGTGGTTTCGGGATAGTCCTTCCACATCGGGAAATAGGTTTGCCCCTGGTACACCACGACCAGTGGGCGATCGTTGGATACCAGCTCAGCAAACAGGCTCACCACCAGCAGGCCGCAAAAAATCAGCAAGCTCACATAGCCCAAGCGGTTGCGCTTGAAGCGTTGCCACGCTCTTACGGACGGACTGGGATAACGCAATGGCGGGATGGAATCAGTCGAACTTGACACGCGGATCCGCCCAGACGTAGCACAGGTCGGAAACCAGTTTGGTCACCAATCCGATGAGGGTAAAAAGATAAAGCGTACCCATCACGACGGGATAGTCACGGCGAATCACGCTTTCATAGCTCAGCAAGCCCAGACCATCCAGCGAAAACAGGGTTTCGATCAGAAGCGAGCCAGTAAAAAATGCCCCCACAAAGGCCGCAGGAAACCCGGTGATGATGGGGATCAGCGCATTGCGCATCACGTGCCTCCACAACACCTGCCGCTCGGATAGCCCTTTCGCGCGAGCCGTCACCACATATTGTTTGCGGATCTCTTCCAGAAAAGCGTTCTTGGTCAGCATGGCAGTGACCGCAAAACTGCCCATCACCATGGCGGTGACCGGCAGCGCGATGTGCCAGAGGTAGTCGACAATGCGCGCACCCCAGGTCATTTGCTCCCAATTGCTGGACGTCAGGCCCCGCAGCGGGAACCACTGCAATTGGCCCCCAAAGATCACCAGAAGCGCCACGCCCAGCACAAAACCGGGAATGGCATAGCCCACCAGAATCAGCAGGGTTGTTACCAAGTCAAACCGGGTACCCGCCCGCACCGCCTTGGCAACGCCCAGAGGCACGGCAATCAGGTAGCTGATGAAGAAGGTCCACAAGCCCAGGCTCATGGACACCGGCAGTTTTTCCCAGATCAAGTCAGATACTGCGCGATTCTGGAAAAAGCTCTTACCCAGATCAAAGCGGGCGAATTGCACCAGCATTTGCCAGAAACGCTCCGGCGCCGGCTTGTCAAAGCCATACAGCGCCTTGGCCTGCTCAATGCGCTTGGGGTCCACGCCTTGCGCACCGCGGTAGCTCAGCCCACCTTCGGCACTGGTGCCCGCGCCGGCCTTGGCCTCGGCGAGGTATTGCTCAACAGGACCACCGGGCACAAATTGCACCACGGCAAAGGTCACCAGCAACACCCCCAACACAGTGGGAACCATCAAAAACAACCGTTTCAAGGCGTAATAGAACATGGCTTACTTGGCCCACCAGGTGTCGATGGCCCAGGTCTCGCCCTGCGAGTAGGGGGGCATTTGCGGGGGCATGGCCAGACGCCATGCGTTGTAGGCAATGCGGTGCGTGCCAGCCGACCACTGCGGGACCAGCAGATGGCTGTGGCTGATCACCCGGTCCAGCGCGCGACAGGCCGGCAGCAAGTCGGCTTTGCGTTTGGCGCCTGTCATGTGCGTGATCAGCGCGTCCACTGCTGGACTCCTGATACCACTGTGGTTGCCTGAGTCTTCCTGATCCGCAGCCTTGCTGCCAAAGAGATCGGCGAACTCCTGGCCTGGGTTATTGGTTCCCTGATAAGCCAACGAGGTGATGTCAAACTCGAACTTCTGCAGCCGCTGCTGGTAGAGCGCAAAGTCAACAGGGCGAAACACCAGCTTGACACCAATCTTCTCCAGATTGCGCGCCCAGGGGCTGACCACACGGGCTCCGGCTTCGTTGCTATCGAGGTATTCCAGGGTCAACTCCTCGTTTTTGGCATTGCGCAGTGCGACGTCACGGTACACCCAGCCCGCCTCCTTGAGCAGTGTCTGCGCCTGGCGCAAATTCTCGCGCAGGCTGTGCGCCCCATCGGTACGGGGGGCTTGTGCCATGGGACCGAACACCGCGGCCGGAATCTGATTGCGAAAAGGTTCCAGCAGGGCCAGCTCCTGCGCATCGGGTACACCACTGGCCTGGCAGTCGGTATTACCGAAAATGCCTTGCACCCGCTGGTAGGCGCCGTAAAACATCTGGCGATTCATCCATTCAAAGTCCAGCGCCAGCCCCAAGGCCTGTCGCACCCGAACATCCTTGAGCTTGTCCCGTCGGGTGTTGAGGACATAGCTCTGAAAACCGGTCGGCAGGCGGTGCCTGAACTCGGCCTTGACCAGTTCGCCCGAATCAAAGCGTTTGCCATTCACCCGACGCGCCCAGTCACCCGCCGAGAAGAAGCGCATCAAATCAAACTCTCCGGCCTTGAGCGCTTCCAGGCGCGCGGTGTTGTCCTTGTAGATCTTGACGGTGATGCGGTCGAAATTGGCCGTACCCCGGCGCACATTGAGATCCCGGGCCCAGTACTGGGCGTCACGCACATAGGTAATGTCTTTGCCAAAATTGACGGGGCCGATGCGGTACGGTCCGCTGCCAATGGGAATATCCATGACGACCTGGTCGAAGGGTTTGGATTGGCCGTTTTCCATCCCCCATTGGTGACTGAAGATGGGCAATCCGCCCACGGTCAGCGGCAGTTCGCGGTTGGGCCGCTTGAAGCGAAAACGCACGGTCGTCGCATCCACGACGTCTGCTCCCGCAACGTCTTCCAGCAGACTGCGGTAGCCAGGCGAGGCAAACGGGCCCACCAGGGTATCAAAACTGAATTTGACATCGCGCGCCAGCACCGGCGCACCGTTGTGAAAGCGGGCCTGCGGACGCAACTGGAACGTGGCGCTTAGGCCGTCAGCTCCCACCGTAACGTCCTGTGCCAGCAGGCCGTAGCCCGCAGAGGTTTCATCCAGCGCGCCGGTCAACAATGAGTCGAACATCAGGCTCGCCAGATAAGCGGGCGCAGATCCCTTGATGGTGAAGGGGTTGTATTTGTCAAATGTGGAGGTTCGCTGGTTGCTGACCAGCCGCAATTCACCGCCTTTGGGCGCGTTGGAATTGACATAAGCGAAGTGGGGAAAGTCAGGCGGATACCTGAAATCACCCCATAGCGAATAGCCATGTGCGGCCCAAGCTGGTTGGCCGATCAAGCACACTGTCAGTGCCGTCAACAGGATCAGCAGGTTTCGCATGCGACAATTCTGCACCAAGACACGCAACTTATAAGAGGACGCAATGGGTTTTTTAGCTGGCAAAAAATTATTGATCACCGGTGTACTGTCCAACCGCTCCATCGCCTATGGCATTGCCAAGGCCTGCCATGCGCAGGGTGCGGAACTCGCGTTCAGCTATGTGGGCGAGCGCTTCAAGGAACGCATTACCGAGTTCGCGGCCGACTTTGGCTCCACGCTGATTTTTGATTGCGACGTGGGCAGCGACGAGCAGATTGAGAAGCTCTTTACCGATCTGGCCCTGGTGTGGCCCAAGTTTGATGGCTTTGTGCACAGCATTGGTTTCGCTCCGCGCGAGGCCATTGCCGGCAATTTTCTGGACGGTTTGACCCGCGAGAACTTTCGTATCGCCCATGACATCAGCGCGTACAGCTTTCCGGCCATGGCCAAAGCGGCCCTGCCCTACCTGAACGACACCGCATCCTTGTTGACACTGACCTACCTGGGCGGCGTGCGCGTGGTGCCGAGCTACAACACCATGGGACTTGCCAAGGCCTCACTCGAATCATCAGTGCGTTACCTGGCGGATGCCGTGGGCCCTAAAGGCATCCGCGTCAACGGACTCAGCGCCGGTGCCATCAAGACGCTGGCTGCCAGTGGCATCAAGGACTTCGGCAAGTTGCTGGGCATTTCCGCAGCGGCCTCACCGCTCAAGCGCAATGTGACGATTGATGAGGTGGGCAACGTGGCTGCATTCCTGCTGAGCGACCTGGCCTCCGGCATGACGGGTCAGATCTCTTACGTGGATTGTGGTGTCAGCCAGACCGCCGTGGCAGTGGTGGAAACGTCCTGATTTGAATGAAATTGGCTTCTAGCCCCCGTGGAATATGCGGGAGCAGCTATCAAAAAAATAGCGCCTTGATGGCGCTATTTTTTTTGGGTGGAAGTCTTACTTCACGCAATCCGCGTAATACCGCTTGATGCCATCGGCACCCTTCTCTTCCACCAGACCGTGAATATCGGTTTCAAACCCGGGGCACTGGGTATTGAACTCGCGTGAAAACTTAAGATAGTCAACAATCTTCTTGTTGAACACCTCACCCGGAATCAGCAGCGGAATACCCGGTGGGTAGGGTGTGACCAGCCCCACGGTGATGCGGCCTTCCAGGTTATCTATCTCAACCCGTTCGGTCTTGCGCAGCGCAATGTGGGCGTAGGCGTCACTGGGCTTCATGGCCGGAGTCAGGTCGCTCAGGTACATGTCCGTGGTCAACCGGGCGATGTCGTACTTCGCGTACAGCGCATGCAGGTGGTGGCACAGATCAGCCAGGCCCATCTTGTCGTATTGCGGGTGCGCCTTGCAAAACTTGGGCAAGATTTTCCACATGGGCTGGTTCTTGTCGTAGTCGTCCTTGAACTGCTGCAACGCGGTCAGCATGCTGTTCCAGCGGCCCTTGGTGATGCCGATCGTAAACATGATGAAGAAGCTGTAGAGCCCGGTTTTCTCCACCACCACGCCGTTTTCCGTTAAAAACTTGGTGACGATGTTGGCCGGAATGCCGGTCTTGGCAAATCTTCCGTTCAAGTCCATGCCCGGCGTCACGATCGTGGACTTGATGGGGTCCAGCATATTGAAACCGGTGGCCATCTTGCCAAAGCCATGCCAGTTGGCCTTGGCGTTTTTGGATTCACCCTTGATGATCCAGTCGGTCGCGCGGCCAATGCCTTCATCCACCAGTTTGTCAGGTCCCCAGACCTTGAACCACCAGTCAGCGCCATACTCTTCATCCACTTTACGCATGGCGCGGCGGAAGTCCAGCGCCTCGGCGATGCTTTCTTCCACCAGCGCGGTGCCGCCGGGGGGCTCCATCATGGCGGCCGCCACATCGCAGCTGGCGATGATGCTGTACTGTGGCGACGTGGACGTGTGCATGAGGTAGGCCTCGTTGAACAACGGGCGGTCCAGCTTCACGGTTTGCGAGTCCTGCACCAACACATGGCTGGCCTGGCTGATCCCCGCCAGCAGTTTGTGAATGGACTGCGTGGCATACACCACGGCGTGCTTGGGGCGAACGCGCTTCTTGCCCATCGAATGGTAGCTGCCATAAAACGGGTGAAAGGCGGCGTGCGGCAGCCAGGCTTCATCAAAATGCAGGTTTTCGACATAGCCGTCCAGCATTTTCTTGATGGTTTCGGTGTTGTAGAGCACGCCGTCGTAGGTGGACTGGGTAACCGTCATCACGCGTGGTTTGACGGCCTTTGCATCCACGCCCTGAAGCAAAGGGTTGGCGGCAATCTTGCGCTGGATGGATGCGGGTTCGAACTCTTCCTTGGGGATGGGTCCAATGATGCCGAAGTGGTTGCGCGTGGGCTTCAAAAATACGGGAATGGCCCCGGTCATGATGATGGCGTGCAGGATGGACTTGTGGCAGTTGCGGTCTACCACCACCACGTCACCCGGTGCCACCGTGTGGTGCCAGACAATTTTGTTGCTGGTGCTGGTGCCGTTGGTCACAAAGAAGCAGTGGTCCGCATTGAAGATGCGGGCCGCATTGCGCTCGCTCTCGCCAATGGCGCCGTTGTGGTCCAGCAATTGACCCAGCTCTTCGACCGCGTTGCATACATCGGCGCGGAGCATGTTTTCACCGTAAAACTGGTGGTACATCTGGCCTACCGGGCTTTTCAGGAAGGCCACGCCGCCCGAGTGTCCGGGGCAGTGCCAGGAGTAGGAGCCGTCCTCTGCATAGTCGAGCAATGCCTTGAAAAACGGGGGTTGCACACCTTCGAGGTAGCTTTTGGCTTCCCGGATGATGTGCCGCGCCACAAACTCGGGCGTGTCCTCAAACATGTGGATGAACCCGTGCAATTCACGCAAGATGTCGTTCGGAATATGGCGGGAGGTTTTGGTTTCGCCGTACACGTAGATGGGCACATCCAGATTCTTGCGTCGCACCTCTTCAATGAAATGCCGCAAGTTCAGCACGGCGGGGTCCAGATCCGGGCCGGGTGTGAACTCTTCGTCGTCGATGGACAAAATGAAGGCGCTGGCCCGGCTTTGCTGCTGTGCAAATTGACTCAGATCACCATAGCTGGTCACGCCCAGCACCTCAAAGCCCTCGGTTTCAATCGCATGGGCCAGCGCACGAATGCCTAAACCAGACGTATTTTCAGAGCGAAAGTCTTCGTCGATGATGACAATAGGAAAGCGGAATTTCATGGCAAGCTCCAACCGGAAGCGAAAAAAGGAAGAAAACAGGCGCGAAGTGTAAGGACTAAATGTGTCCTCTTCACTGACCGCTCCCCCTTTTGCCTCAAAATATCACGATAGCAACACATGCAAGGACCCTATGGCTGATTCAACAATCTGGTGGCTGTTTGCCGGTACTGCCATCGGTATCGAGCTGGTTACTGGCACGTTCTATCTGTTGATGTTGGCTTTGGGGCTGTCAGCCGCCGCCATTTCCGCCCACATGGGTGCGTCGTCCACACTGCAAATCGTGCTTGCCGCGGTGCTTGGTTCGGGCTCGGTGCTGGCTTGGCGCCGGTACAAACAAAGTCAGCCGCCTTCGGCCCCAGCGAGTGCGAACCACGATGTCAATATGGACGTGGGCGAGACGGTTCAGGTCGCGTCTTGGAATCCGGACGGAACCTCCACGGTGAAATACCGCGGCGCCAATTGGGCCGTATCCAGCGCCAGCGAAGCCCCGCTTGTGGCGGGACCGCACCGCATCGTGGAAGTAGTTGGTAGTCGACTCGTTGTGCGCAAACTGTGATGCCGGAGCCAATTTTTGGCTGAAATTAACTCTCTATAAGAAGGATTCGTGATGACACTTGGACTTATTTTGCTGGTAATTGCCATCATCTTCATTACCCAATCGGTGAAGGTTGTCCCGCAGCAGCACGCGTGGGTAATCGAGCGCCTGGGCAAGTACAACGGCACACTGACGCCCGGGCTCAGCTTTTTGATGCCATTCATCGACCGGGTGGCTTACAAGCACATTCTCAAGGAAATTCCGCTGGATATCCCCAGCCAGGTGTGCATTACCCGTGACAACACCCAGCTTCAGGTGGACGGTATTTTGTACTTCCAGGTGACGGATGCCATGCGTGCAAGCTACGGCTCCAGCAACTACATCATGGCCATCTCGCAACTCGCCCAGACCTCCCTTCGCTCCGTCATCGGCAAGCTGGAATTGGACAAGACCTTTGAGGAACGCGACATCATCAACGCCCAAGTAGTACAGGCCATTGACGAAGCGGCCCTGAACTGGGGTGTGAAGGTTCTGCGCTATGAAATCAAGGATCTGACACCCCCCAAAGAGATATTGCATGCCATGCAGCAGCAGATTACCGCTGAGCGTGAAAAGCGCGCATTGATCGCCGCATCAGAAGGCCGGCGCCAGGAGCAAATCAATATCGCCACGGGTGAGCGAGAGGCATTCATTGCCCGCTCCGAGGGCGAAAAACAGGCCGCCATCAATAACGCCCAAGGTCTGGCCGCCTCCATTCTGGCGGTGGCTGAAGCCAACGCCCAAGCCATTGAACGCGTTGCAGCCGCCATTCGTCAGCCAGGTGGCGAGCTTGCAGTGCAGCTCAAGGTTGCGGAAAAGGCCGTCGATGCCTATTCCAAAGTTGCAGCCGACGCCACCACAACCTTGATTGTTCCCAGCAACATGACAGAAGTGGCTGCGCTGATTGGTTCCGCCATGAAAATGGTTCAACTTCCAAAATAGCGGCTCATCAGGTCGACGCCAAGGGCTGAACCAGCACGATCTGCCAAGTCGACTCAGAGGGCGGTACGTGGCACTCGACAATGTTCCCGGGAGCCATTTGCAGTGTCAGCCCGCAGACATCAGCATGAATGGGCAAAACAGCGCAAGCCCGGTCGACCAATATGACCGTGAGCACCTTTTTTACGCCCTTTGTCAGCAAATACTGTACGGCTCTGAACAGCGAGAATCCACCGTAGAGAACGTCATCCACGATCACAACAGTTCGACCTGACAGATCAATGCTGGCGTGCTCCGGCTTCTCGGTCAGTTGGGTTTGCGGGTGTAACAAGGTCAAGTCATCTGCGGACCGTTTGATCGACAGGTCGATGCGCTCAATATCCACGGCGGGTAGACGGGCATGCAATCGCTCAATTAACTGGTCTGCCAGCGGCGCTCCACGGCGCAACACACCAACCAGCGACACCCGCTCAACCCCGATCAGCTTCGACGCGATGGTGGCCGCCATGGCGTCCATCACGCAATCCAATTGCTTTTGTCCATAGAGGGTTGTGCGCAACTCGGCATTCATCCTGACCTCCGCTGTTGACTCGCATCAAAAAATGGGCGTCTACAAGACCATTACTGCTGGATTGTCAGGGTGTAAATCATCGCTGACTTGATATGACACAAGTCATCCTCACTTCCTTAGTTTCTAATCCATTCCTTGGAAGCAGTCATGCCTCACGTTCGCCATTCCGCCGTTGCAGGTGCCTTTTACCCCGGGCAGAGGCAGGCTTTGGTCACAACGATTGCCGGCCTGCTGGCAACCGCCCGGTTGCAGGCCGACGGCGCAATAGCGGCGCCCAAGGCACTGATAGTTCCCCACGCAGGCTATGTTTATTCAGGCCTGACCGCCGCGACGGCCTACGCGCAGCTTGCTGCCGTGCGCAGCACCGTCCGCCGAGTGGTTTTGCTGGGGCCTGTTCACCGGGTTGCTGTGCAGGGTTTGGCCTTGGCCGGTGCATCCGCCTTTGATACCCCGTTGGGGCCCATCGGAGTGGATCAAACCGCAGAAGCCGTGCTCGCTCATCTGCCCCAAGTGGTCACCAGCGTAGCAGCACATGCCCTGGAGCACTCGCTGGAAGTACAGCTGCCATTTCTGCAAACCATGCTCGATGACTTCAAGCTGGTGCCGCTGGCGGTGGGTGACGCCACTCCGGCTGAAGTGGCAGAGGTACTGGAAGCCCTCTGGGGCGGCCCGGAAACGTTGATCGTGATCAGTTCAGATCTGTCGCATTTCCTGCCTTACCACACAGCACAGGCCATTGACCAGGATACCGTTGAGCACATCCTGAACCTGGACGGCCCGCTCACGCATGAGCAGGCCTGCGGTGGCACGCCCATTAGCGGGCTCCTGTTGGCGGCCCAGCGCCACCACTTGCAGACCCATCTGCTCAGTCTTTGCAACTCCGGCGACACTGCGGGCGACCGGCAGCGGGTGGTGGGATACACATCAATCGCATTTTTGGAGGATCCAAATGCCATCCAGTAACCACGGTCAAACCCTGCTGTCTATTGCGCGCGCATCGATTGTCTGTGCACTGGATGGCTCCCGGGCCGCCGATGAAGGGGCACCTTGGTTGCATGACATGGGGGCCTGTTTCGTAACACTGACTCAGCAGGGCGATTTACGTGGCTGCATCGGCACGCTGGAAGCACGTCGCTCGCTGCTGGCGGATGTCAGGGCCAATGCAATAGCGGCGGCCTTCCATGATCCGCGTTTTCCTCCTCTGGTTGAGCGTGAGCTGAATAGGACAGAAATTGAAGTCTCGCTACTGTCCCCCATGCACGCTTTGAGTTTCTCCAGCGAAGCAGAGGCATTGGCGCAATTGCGCCCAGAGGTCGACGGTGTGGTGTTTGAGTTTGGCGCCCGGCGCAGCACATTCCTGCCACAGGTCTGGGAGCAGTTGCCCACACCAGACGCTTTCATGGCCCATCTCAAACGAAAGGCCGGACTCCCCGGCGAATTCTGGTCCGAGGATGTCCGTTTGCTGCGCTATACGGTGAGCAAGTGGAAGGAGTCAGACCAGAAGCGAGATAACCCCATCCACCCCAAGACGCAGACGACATGATGGAATTGGACGCATACCCGGCCCGCTACTGGCACCGGATTGAGGACGGACGTATCCAGTGTGATCTGTGCCCACGTGACTGCAAGTTGCATGAAGGTCAGCGTGGGGCCTGCTTCGTACGCATGCGCGAAAACGATCGCATGTTGCTGACCACCTATGGAAGATCCTCTGGATTCTGTATCGATCCGATTGAAAAAAAACCACTGAACCACTTCTACCCCGGTAGCAGCGTGTTGTCCTTCGGCACCGCCGGCTGCAACCTGGCGTGCAAGTTTTGCCAGAACTGGGATATCAGCAAGTCGCGCGATATGGATCGCCTGATGGATCAGGCATCACCGGATGCGATCGCTGCGGAGGCTGAAAAATACGCCTGCAAGAGCGTCGCTTTCACCTATAACGACCCCGTCATTTTTGCCGAATATGCCATGGATGTGGCCGATGCCTGCCATGCGCGTGGCGTCCAGACCGTGGCCGTAACGGCTGGCTACATGCATGATCAGGCTCGACGTGATTTCTACGCCAAAATGGACGCGGCCAATGTCGACCTCAAGGCGTTCACTGACGATTTCTATTTCAAATTGACGGGATCGCATCTGCAGCCGGTACTCGACACTCTGGTTTACCTGCGGCATGAAACCAAAGTGTGGTTTGAGATCACCACGCTACTGATACCAGGCCACAACGATTCAGATGAAGAGCTCACGGCCCTTAGCCGCTGGATCATGAAAGAGCTGGGATCAGAAATACCCCTTCACTTCTCCGCCTTTCACCCGGATCACAAAATGCCCGATGTACCTGCCACACCACCCGCCACCCTGGTGCGTGCGCGCCAGATTGCCATGCGTGAAGGTCTGCAATATGTCTACACAGGCAACGTGCGCCACCGGGAGGGTGACACCACTTTCTGCCCGGGATGCAACACAGCATTGATCGAGCGCGACTGGTATCAGATCAGGCAATATAGATTGACCGAAGTGGGGCATTGCCCGGTGTGCGCTTTACCCATAGCTGGACGTTTTGCCAGCGAAGCGGGGAACTTCGGTTGTAAGCGCATCCCGATAGTGATCGCCGCTGCGTGAGTTTCAACAGCCGGAAGGCTTTCACCGCATTGGAGCACTCATCAATGGAAAAAGCCCCGTAACTCAATGAATTACAGGGCTTTTCTTTATCTGGCGGAGCAGGCGTCCGCCGGATTCGAACTTCACCCCGTATCACCCCGTATCTGAATATTGCCATTTTGAGGAATTCTCATTGGCAAGTCCATATTTGCTTGTATCAATCTAGATTAGGTCATATCATCCAGTCTTAGATTCATTGGTGGGTACATGGTGGGGTCGTCCTGCTAGGCATCATGAATCCTTGTTAGGGATTCGAATCATGCCCAAGCGAGCAAAGGAAATGAGTCCTCTGGCGGTCTCCCGGTTGAATCGGCCGGGGCTGCACTTCGTTGGTGTTGTGTCCGGCCTGGCGCTCCAAATCTCGCCCTCTGGCGCACGCAGTTGGTTGCTGCGTTATCCCGATGGAAAGAAGCGCCGCGAGATGGGTCTGGGCCCCTACCCTGACGTCGGCCTGTCGGACGCACGACGCAGAGCGCGCGAGGAACGCGAAAAGCTCGACAAGGGACAAGACCCGATTCTTGAGCGCAGGCTGGCGCAAAGTGCATTGAAGTCGCAAAGGGCCTCGGCCATCACCTTCGAGCGCGCTGCCACCGCCTATATTGAGGCACAAGAGTCCGGATGGCGAAACGCCAAACACGCACAGCAATGGCGCAATACCCTGGAGACCCACGCTTTCCCGGCCATTGGCGCAATTCTGGTGAGTGATATTTCCGTCTCCAACGTGTTGGAAGTGCTTGAACCAATCTGGCGCACCAAGACGGAGACAGCGACACGCGTGCGCGGTCGTATTGAGCAGGTTCTGGACTGGGCAACTGTGCGGGGTTATCGCGAAGGCCTCAACCCTGCCCGCTGGCGCGGTCACCTGGACAAGATGCTGCCAAAGCCCGCCTCGGTGTCGAAAGTGGAGCATCACACTGCTCTCCCCATTGGTGAGATCGGTGCATTCATGGAGCGGCTACGCGAGCATATCGGCATGGGTGCAAGAGCTTTGGAGTTCACCATTTTGACCGCTGCCCGCTCCGGTGAGGTTCGCGGCGCGACGTGGGATGAGATCGATATGAACTCAGGTCAATGGGTGATCCCTGCTGAACGTATGAAGGCCAAACGTGAGCACCGCGTTCCGCTGTCCGATGCCGCCCTGCAGCTGCTCAGGGCCCTGCCCAGGTTGGCGAACAATGATCGAGTCTTCCCGGCGCCCCGTGGTGGGGAACTGTCCGACATGACGTTGACGGCCGTATTGCGCCGAATGGAAGTTGATGCCGTACCGCACGGCTTTCGCTCTTCGTTCCGGGACTGGACCGCTGAGCGCACCGTTTTCCCGAATGAAATGGCTGAGATGGCCTTGGCGCATGCCATTGGCGACAAGGTGGAGGCAGCATATCGCCGCGGTGACATGCTCGAACGCCGGCGCAAGATGATGAATGACTGGGCGCAGTTCTGCGCTCAACCGGAGCAGACGCAAGCGGACGTGATACCGATCGGACGGGCACGCGCCGCAGAATGAAACCCGCCAAGCCCTGCGGCGGTCTATGCGGGGCAACAAAGGCGGGGCCGGTAGGTGCGTAAACACCGCCCAGCCCCTGACCACAACTCACTAAACAGGAGTGAATCATGGCTGAAACAGAGTCTAGCAAGAGTCGGAAAACCATCGGAATGGATATGGAGGCACCGTATGGCGTCTACATTGATGGCGAATTGATAGCAGAACACGAATCGGTGTCAGATGCCGAGGCACACTATCAAACTCTGCGAGCCGCATCCATGCCCAAACAGGCATGCACCAAGTCAGCCGTCGGCGGGAGGGCTTGAATCATGGCTAATACCACTGTCAACACGTTTGACAAATCTGTCAAACGTAAACGTCTTTACGAAAACATCTCCTGCATCACCGTCGATGCAGACTGCGGCGAATACGAGCTGAAAGGCTTGACTTACTTCGATGTTCCTCTGGAGACCTATAACGATGGATGCCTGACAGGCACAAGGCTTGTCTATGAATTGCTCAAGGAAGCAGCGCAGGACGACAGCTTCGACCGCCTGGAGAATGTGCTGGCAGAATCATCCAAAGAGCTTGGTGGTAGTGATGGCAAGCACGACACAGCCGACAAGCGTGGGGCTGCTGTCGGCTTTGCTAGCACCTTGCAGGAGGTGTTCAATTTCGCCGCATCCAGGCTTGATTTCACCGAAGTGTTCAAGCACACATTAGATTTCCACGAAGCTGGCCTGGCCGAGCAGCTTGATGCCATGCGCAAGACAAACGCCGGAATCCTTGCCGACCTCCCCGCCAATTTAGCCCCCATCCTTGAAGGAACATGAGCATGAACACCTTGACCATTCCCCCAACCCCGCAAGCCTTCGCCGTACGAGTAACGCAGTACCGATAAGCCAGTTTTGCCCCAGCTAGTCCGGCCAGACGAAAGGCGGGCACCTTCACCCGCTTGCTGGGGCTCCTATTTGAAGCGACACCTTGAAGGGGTGCAGACATGCTCTGCGGAACAGATGAACAGTGGGCAGCACTTGCGAGGCTGCATGATGGGATCGGCACGATTGCCGATCGTCACATGCTCGCCGAAAATTTCCGCGAAAACCACCTAACACCGGAAAACATGTGCACGCCAGCAGCGCTTTGGCTTGATCGGTGCTTGGAAAAAATTCTTGATGGGGAAACTCCAGACAAAGCCTTCAGTGTTCGCAAACCAGGCAGGAGCAGAAGCATAACTCCCGAGTACAAGGCATTCATGACACTGCGCTTTGAACAAGAAAAGCGAGCGCAAGTCAGTATTCAGTGCGCTAGGGACGTGATTTTGAATGAGGTTCATCGCACTGACTGGCGCAACTTTGAACGGGACGTACTTTTGTCCGGCTTTGGGGCCAAGTGGACGGATACGGAAATTGCAAAGCGGATTGAGTTCTATCGCGGATTCCCGCGTGTCTTTGAAAAGCTGAATTTGTCGCCGTAGTCATAAAAGCGAGTAATCCGCACCATTGCGGCACTGTATCAACAAGGTGCACGCGATGCCTAAGAAGCTTACTCAAGATGGTCCAACACCGGCAGGTCTGCTGGATTTCGATAATCTCCCCAACGACGCTCACGTCAGCGCCCAAGTAGTCGCGGGGCTCTTCGGCTGCAGCGTCCCCACCGTATGGCGCTGGTCAGCCGATGGCAATCTACCAAAGCCGCTCAAGATTGGGCCCGGCTGCACGCGCTGGAGGGTCGGCTCACTTCGTGATCGCATGGTGGCCGCAGCATGACCACCGCCCACGACCCCAAGCGTTTCACGACGCTACAAGCCTCTGCCGCTCTTGCCGGCGTAACCCTCGTCCAAACTGACAGCGACCGAGGCGCACCTCTTTACGTTGCCAGCAAGTGGGCTCTTTGCAAGTCATTTGACGACCTGAACGAGGTCGCGACCTGGCTGGCCCGGGTGACCGGCAGGACCGTTGCCCTTGGGCTGAACGAGCAGGCCTGACCCCATGTACGTGAAAATTTTCTCCCAGATATACGACGGCACGCTTTGCACCAATGGCCCGTGGCAGGCGCTCGTGGCATTCCAGCAACTACTGGTACTGGCCGATCAGGACGGCGCTGTTGACATGACAGTGGCAGCTATTGCCAGGCGCACCACGATCCCGCTTGAGATCATCGAGATTGGCATTGAGGAATTGCTCAAGCCAGATTCGGAAAGCCGCACACCCACCGAGGACGGACGTCGCATCGTGCCGCTCTCAGAGGGTCGCACTTGGGGCTGGCGCATCGTGAACTACTCGCACTACCGCCAGCTGCAGCGAGAGACAGAGCGCAGGGAGTACCACCGTCAGTACTGGCACAAACGAAAACTCAATAATTCGGAGACAACTCAACAGACTCAACAGACTCAACCGAATCAACCTATAGCAGAAGCAGAAGCAGAAGCAGAAGCAAAAGCAAATAAAGAAAGCAAAGCCAATCGCGCTGCGCGCTCCCTGTTATCAGAAATTCCTGATGAACTTTTTGCAGACTTCGCCCAGCTCCGGAAAACCAAGAAAGCCACGATCACCAAAACGGCGGTAGACGGAATCCGGCGCGAAGCTGTAAAGGCCGGGCTCAGCTTTGAAGACGCTATCAGGACCTGTTGTGAACGCAGCTGGGGTAGTTTCAAAGCCGAATGGCTGGACAACAGTAAATCACGGACTGCATTCGACACTGGCAAGCCCCAGCCCAAGCCATGGGATGGTGCACGATGAAAACTCTGCCCTACCCCCGTGGAGACGCCAGGGCCATCGCTGAAGCTCGCGCTGATGGCTTGCGCCCCGCCCAAGTGGTGCTGA
Organism: Rhodoferax sp. GT1R46; assembly: GCF_056521285.1. NCBI lineage: Bacteria > Pseudomonadati > Pseudomonadota > Betaproteobacteria > Burkholderiales > Comamonadaceae > Rhodoferax > Rhodoferax sp. GT1R46. The sequence goes on along the minus strand of NZ_JBWMBC010000008.1, from coordinate 22,758 downwards.
TTGTCTTGGCCGGTCGTTTTGATGATGACTCAAACCCCAAGGTCTACCCAGCCGGTGCGCCGCTCCTGGCCAGCGGAGACATGCGGGACAACATATCGCACCAGGTATCTGGCCATGAGGCGGTGATCGGTTCGCCAGATGACAAGGCGTTCTATCACGAGTTCGGCACCTCCAAGATGCCGCCGCGCCCAATATTCGGGCCTGCGGTTTTCAGCAACAAGGCCAAGATTCAACGAATCATCGGCGCGGCCGTCGTATCTGGAATCATCGGCGGCGAGATTGTCGCCGGCGGCCACGAATACTTTTTTGGAGAATGACCATGGCAACCAAAGCAAAGAATCCCATGGATGGCAGCCTTGCCGTCCCGTCGGGCAATGAGCATGAAACTGCCGTTGAAGAAAAGAAGCCAATGTCTGCCGAGATAGCGATCAATGCCGAAGGCTTGGCTACTATCGTTACAGCTTCGTTCGTCTCCAACATGTATAAGGACATCGGATCTGGTGCTGTTTACAAAAAGGTCAAAGAGCGAACTGACGCAGTGCAAAAAGGCAGCATGGACTTGCCCGAGCGCATGCTGATGAGCCAAGCTCTGGCTTTGCAGGCAGTCTTCACCGAATTGATGCAGCGGGCATCAAGCGTAAAAGACCTGAACAGGTTGCAGCCGCTCATGCAGCTGGCGCTGAAGGCTCAGAGCAATTGCCGGGTGACGCTGGAAACCCTCAACGAGTTCAAAAACCCGCGTTCAGTGGCCTTTGTGCGCCAGACCAACGTGGCCAACGGCCCGCAGCAGGTGAACGTGGGGACAGGGCCTCAGCCTGCGCTCAATCGTGCGCATGGGAAGAACAAGACAGCTTTGAAGACGAGCAAACTATTAGAGGATCAACGCTATGGCAACACGCAAATGGACACTAGAGCAACGGCAACAACAGCGCGAAGCCATTCAGCGGTGGAAGCCGTGGGACCAATCAACCGGCCCCCGAAGCCCGCAAGGAAAGAAAAAAGTCTCTCAAAACCCAAAAGTTCACGGATTCCGGTCGAGGGAGTGGTCTGATTACAAGGCGCATGTCAGGAGCTTGTATCAGCCGCGTGGCTGACATCATATGAAGGGGGAAAATGACGTCTATCATTCTTTTGCCAACCGAAATAGAGCAGGTGACTGGCTACAAGCGCCCTGCCGACCAGTTGGCCGAGCTGCTGCGCCAAGGCTTCTACCGCGCGCGCCGCTCGCCCACCACCGGCGACAACTACACCCGCATGACCAACTACCTCGCGTACACGTTCAACGCGGGCATGGGCAAGTTTGTCGGGCGGCTGCAATCGAGTCAACCCGTTGACCCGTTGCGGGCGCAGTGCGGTGCCACCCTCGCGGCCTTCCTCGAAGCCATGAAGGGCCAGCGCCAGATTGACGACTACAGCGTGCAGTGCGATCTGGGCAACAACACACCCAACCGCATCGCCCTGGGCTATTTGCAAGCTGATGTGAAGGTGCGCTACCTCTCTGTGGTTGAGAAGTTCCTGAACAACCTTGAAGGTGGCCAGTCGGTGCAGATTGCCCGCAACACCTCCGTCGCCACGGTTTAACGGTTTTGCGCAGCCTAGGGTAGCTCCCGAAAAGATGCGGACTTAGCTCCGACCGCATCAGGCTGCGCAATTTCTTCTCGGAGCATGGAGTGCTTATGCAGAATTTCAAATTCCCACTTGTTACGGCGATTGAGGGCGAGGCAAGAGCCTCCACCGAGATCATTGCGAATGGCGTAGAGATACAACACAAGAACGTTCTTGCTTTGGTGCACAAGCATCACGCAGATTTCGAGGCGTTTGGACAAGTCGCGTTTGAAACGCGACTTAACCGGCAAGGCAGTAAAACCGAATTCGCCATGCTCAATGAGCACCAGGCCGGGCTGCTGATTGCCTTCATGCGCAATACGCCCCGCGTCATCGAGTTCAAGGTATCCCTGATTCGTGAGTTCTTCCGCATGCGCGACGAGCTGCAAGGGCGCGAAAAGAACCTCTGGAAGCAAATGCAAGAGCTGATCGCCAAAGAAGTTGAGTCAAAGGTCCGCGCCTCGTTCGGCTCCCATGGACTACATCCGTTCGTTGCAGCGTATCGCAATCGTTCTCCAAGCGGCGGAAAACGACCTTGTCATACGCATCGGTGTGCGTAACGCTTCTCCCAAACGCGTTGAGATCGTCCTTCAGACGGACGTCCAGTTCTAAAGGCTGGGCCTGGGCCATTGTTTTTGCCATTTCCCTGTATTAGGTTATCCACTTGGGAGGATTACAGCCACGCGACACCATCGATAAGTGTCAATTTGGCGTATTGTGGCCCATTGTCGGGCCAAACGTCCATGGACCGAAGCATTCAAATGGCATGGAATAGAGAAATACAACAAGACTTTTTGATCTGTGCGCACATCTAGACACTCGCCCAACCCGCTTTGACGGGTTTCTTGTTGTTTTCAGGCTCCACAAAAAAAAAGCGACTGCACTGCAATCGCTTTTCCTTTGGGTGGGTTTTTGGGTGGGTTGGATGAGAAACCCTCTTGAAACCCGCATAAACATTGACTATCTGGCGGCAGGCGTCTTTACTAAGATGCCCGGAAACCCGCATGAATGCTGCATTCTTCATTTCACTTTTCCTTTCATACCTACAAACATACCTACACACCCCACTGGTGACCTCAATTCGCCAGACTTGCAGGCCATCGCTGCAGCATTCGCAGCGTTAACGTATCAGGCCGCACCCGGTACACAGCCAGCACCCCGGCGGCACCGTGCAGTACCACGTAGACAAGCCCTAGGCGCACCTTGACGACACTGCGGTCCGTCGGCATGTCCGTGCCGCCACTCTTGAACCAAGCAACGTAGGCACGTCGCACCAGTTCCGCCCGCTGGTCATCGTCCAGCTTAGGCGTGTCGTAAACCTGTTCCTTTGCCATCAGACTCCCCTTGCATTGATCAGGGTGTTGGTTACGGCGTTGGTTATGGACCCGGCAAAGGCATCTAAGTCGCCCACATCGTCCAGCATCGTTACTAAGGCGTAGTTCTCGCGCTGTTCAGCTTCGCGGTCGTCCAACTTGAGCATGTGTTCCTGCTCCATCTGTTCCACCCGTGCCGCTAGCTGGTGCAGTTCGGTGCTATTCCCTGCCCGCGCCAAGTCGATTAGGTCGTCAATGTTGTATTCCGGGTCGTTCTGGAGGTCGTAGACATCGTCTGGCAGGGTGCTAACTCTCGTGGCAAAGAACATGCGCCACATGTTCAAGCGGGTTTTGATGGCGTGGTGTGCGGTGTGCTGCATAGAGTGCCCCAGTGGATTAAATCAGTCTCGATTTTAGCCTAAACTAATTAGTTTGTCAAACTATGTTTACAAGTGAAAGCACTTCAATCAATGGCACGTTGTGGAAAATCGCGGCAGGAAGACCCTACCCCCCCCCGATGTGGGTCCCCGCGAAATAAACAAGCCCCCCGGTCATATAGATGGCGCTGTTTTTGGGGGGCAATTTTTGAAAACCTCAGAAAATCTGAAGTGCCTCGGGTTCAGATTGTCACGTAAACAACATGTCAATCTGTGAAGATTTCCCCGGCCAAATAAAAACGCGCCCCTACGTTGTAGGTCCTGAAGAATAAGAATAAGAATAAGAATTAGAGAGATAACCCTAGGTCTGATCCTGTATGGTGGTTTTACAAGGTCATCTTGTGCACAGGGGGAAAAAATGAATGCAATAGCTAGATCGGCAACTATGAGGGTGCCCGCTTTGGGCGCGGCGTTACTGATTGGATGGGTGTACGCATTGAGGTCGAATGAACTTCTGATCTATCCCACGCTGCAGAATGCTTTGTTTGTAGCCCTATACATCGCCACGTGCCTTGGGCTTTGGAAAATGCAGCGTGCTGGCGTACACCTGCCGAATTACCTTCGTTATCTGAGCTTCCCCATTGCAGTGCTGGCAACCTTCACGCTTTGGGGAACCCTCACCGGTATGACCCCAGTCGGCACGATTGCTACATCGTTCCCGCCCCCGCTGCAATTCGCACCACTGTTTGCCGCAGGCCCGCTGATGGCACTTGTGACAAGTGCAGTCATCTTTTACCCGATCAACCGAATTTTTGGTATGTGGCACTGGGCTGTTCCACTAGCAACCGGTGCCGTGGTGTTGGCAATTCAGTATGACGGGCTGAACTCCGGTCATGGCATAAGCACTTCGTTGATGGTTTCCGAAATGGCCTGCCTAGTGCTGCTGGTGCCGCTTCTGGTCGCCGCAGGTATCCGATTTAACAAGGGAGAGAAAGTATGAATGCAATCACCACCAACCGCCTAGGCGAACGCGCCAAGATGGTTCTAATCATGCGTTATCTGCACGATATGACGCTGGAGCAAGTTGGCGACGCGATGGGCATCACGCGTGAGCGTGTGCGCCAGATAGAAAGCAAGGCCATGGTTGCCATCCGCAGCCGAAAAGAATTGCGGGACCGTGCGCTTAGTGCCTTGGGTTGTGAGGTCTGAAATCGTGTCCAATTATTCAGATAACGATCACCCACAAGTTGAAAGTGCTGCAAATGAAGTGCTGCGCGCTGCCTTGTACCGTGCCAGCGATGACGGTCTGGAACTCGCTGACCTTTGGGATATTTTCATCCAAGAAATTCAGCGGCATCAACATGGTGCTTTCGTTGATGCTCTGATCGCAAGTCTTAAAGATGACCTCGTTTACGCAATCAAAACAGAGTATGCAGACGAACTGAGGGCGCGAGCTATTTCTGATATTCGCGAGAGTGTCCGACAAGAGTTAGAGCGCGACATGATGGACGAAATGCTCTCAAGCAGCCGCGAGTCTATCGAAGCTGAAGTACGTGAAAAGCTGAAGCTTGAGCTTGGCCCGCATATTCGAGATCGGTACGTGAAAGAACTGAAGCAGGAGATCAGGGACACTGTTGTTGCCGACCTCAAGTCTGAATTATTGGAAGACGCCCAGTTCATCGCTCAGGCACAGCGGGAACTACAAATACGAATCGCTGGGTTTGCCAAAGGGTCGTAAGGGTGAAAGGGCACCGTGAGTGCGCCTAGTCTTCATCTTCCGTGCGGGTGATAGCCTCCGTCACACCCTGCCGCAACCACTTGGCATTTCCCTCGTGCCCCGTAAGCTCTAGCCACGGACACAACGCTAGCAACTCATTGGCGAACATCATCACAACCTCAAGTGCAGCGGCGCGGTTCTGGCCCTTGTCATTGATCGCGTGGGCCGCGTCGGCATTTAGTTCTAGCGCGTACCTGAACTCCATTCGCTCATGTCGGAATTTCACTTGCTGCGCACCGTTGGCCAAATTGTGCTCAATGACTCCAAGGCCACGCAGATAGCGGTAACCGTAGGCTTTTGCAATGAAACCCAGCGCACGGCGCGGCACCGTCTTGGGTGTAAATCCGGTTAATGCTCTGGTGGTGCGCGGGTCATCAGTTAAAAAGCGGTGCGCCATGCCTAGCAAGCGTGCGGAGTCCTCATATAGGTTGTACCCGAGCGTGGGGGGGCTGCCCCTTCGACCCATGATGCCGAACTTTGCCACCTCGTAGTCACGGTGTGCCTGCATCTGTACGCTGGGTGGTGTCTGCACTGTTGTTCGTTTTGCGAGGTTGGCACTCAGAATTTCATCCCGGTAGGCTTGCTCCCGGCGGTCACTTGGCGTGCGTTGTTCGGCATTGCGGATGCTTGGGGGTGTTGGTTGGTGTTGCATGGTTGTGTACTTTCAAAATGATGGTTAAGCGGGATAGGCGGGTTTAGTGGTCAGCACTGCCGGTGGCGTAGTGGGCCAAGCTGGTCCGGGGTGGGCTAAGCACGGGGTTTCGGCAAAAGACTGCTTGGCCCAGAGATTGGGCGTATGCGGGCAGTAGCGGGCGTATGTGAAAGGGGTGGTCCAAGTGGTCCAAGTGGTCCGGGCTTTTTCGCACATTTGCCACGGCGAATGCATATCGGGGGTGTGCTTAAAAAAGAGGCAGTCTGTTTTCTTATTTACTAATCTTTGAGAATGCTTAGACCACTTAGACCACCCGGACCAAGCCCCTATCCATGCGGGTTCCAGCGGGTCAAGCATTTTCAAGCGCGCGTGCATTGCCCGGACCACCCTGCCCACTTTGGCCCCGCTCATCATTCGGTCACCCGCACGTGCGTGGCAGAGCTAAAGGCCTTGCGCATGACGGAAAGCGGCGGTAGAACGTCCCGCCACTCGCGTTCGGTGCCATTGCGCACCCGCGTTTTGCGTATCCCGTCCATTCCAACCCATCCACCTACCCGCTTTGACGTTGCCGCCCAATCGGTTACCGCTCGCCCCCTTGCAGCGGCGCTATGCTCGTAGGACAAACGCAAGGCTGACCGGTCGATTTCGGTTTCGCAGTCTTCATCAAGGCGCACAGTGCGTTCCCCAATACCATCACGCCACCGAATCAGACCTTCGGTTAGGCACTGGTGCCACCATGCCGCAGCAGGGACACGTAGCGCGGTTTGTTCGATTTGATTGCGCAGTGCTTCACCCTTGGGAATTTCACGCGGGTTAAAGCCGGTCAGGTCTACCGATTGAAGGTAGTGCAACAGTGCAGCAGGGCCAGTGCCATTGCCCCATGCGTGATAGCGTGCCCAGAATTCCAGATTACCGCGCAGCGCCTCGCCCACTTCGATGACCACTGCCCGGCGCTCGTCAGTGGTTGCCTGCCATACGTGTTCGTGGTTAGTCAGCATCACATACGCGCAGCGGTTGACGCCCTGCACAGGGTCCATGCCCTTCTGGTGATACGTCATGGTCTTAGCCGTGACCCGCGATTTGATGCGGTCTGCCTGCCTTGGGTCACCAACGAATACAGCCTCGTCCAGCACGGCGAAGGACAGATACATTAGGTGCCAGCTAAACGTGCCTGCGATTAACTCGGGGTCATCGGCCAACATAGCGTGCCTGCCAAACATCGCAATGAGTGGGTCAAACAGCGAATTCTTACCCGTGCCCTTCGCACCTTTGAATATCAGTATGGTGTCCGGTACGCCTCCGGGGTTTTGAATCTTCCATGCCAGCCAGCGCAGCACGTAGGCGCGCTCAGTGGCGTCCGGCACCAAAGCCGCGAGCACCTGCAGCCACATCGTCACGTCGCCAGACTCAGGGACCACAGCGAACCCCTGCCATAAGTTCAGGATGTTGGCCGGTAGCTTGTCACCCGGTGCATAGACAAGCCCTTCGTATTGCCTGCGTTCCAAACTCTCAAGCCACGCAACTGCCAAAGGCTTCGGTTTATCCCTAGCGTTTTCAATCGGTGCAAACCGTCCATTAAACGTCTGGCGAAACGCAGCTACATCTAACCAACCTACACCAGTGCCGCCAGTGCTGAACGTCTGAAAGTCGGCCACCATCATTTTCGAGCCAGTGCGAACCAACCCATAGCGATGGTTCAGTTCAGCAACCCAAGGCGTTACCGGTACCGCTCCACTAACTTCAACACTGCCCGGCGCTGTGGTATCCACAATGCCCCCAAGTTGCAACGCTGGGTTCTTAATCTGCCCTTTCCATTCACAGGCATCGCACGGACCGCCAGCACCATATGCCACCGCCCACGTTTCGCAGTTCGCCGGGCCACCTGTCAAGCTGTCGATTTTCGTATCGGTGGTAGCGCGGTCGTAGTCAGTATGGCCGCAACTTATTTCATGGGCGAACTCGCGCCCCTCAACTGATAAGTCAGCAGTTTTTGCCGCCAGTATCCATACTGGATACGCTGTATCCCGTCCGGTTCGCTGCGCCGCCTGTTTCAGGGCCGCACACTTTTCTGCAGCTTGGCTGTAGCTGTATTTCGAGTGGCTCGCGATCACCCCATCATTGATGCCTGCTCGCGCAAGGCCTGCCGGTGCTGTACCTAGCCCCTTTACCTGAGGCACTTCAATGCCGGGGTCGTACCCCACAAGTGCATCGAATTCGGCCAGAGTAAACGGGAGGTCCCCCCGACTTTGCGCACGTACTGTTGCGCCAGTGTCCTGGTGTATCGAACCCGGTGCTCGAAAAATACGCGCAATATCTACTGTGCATGGTGCATCGATCTTTAACCCGTGAGTTTTTGCCAGCAATACCAACGCATTGGCCCGCCCCTGCCATACCTTGGGACTAATTGGAGCGTCCAAAATGAAGTACAGGTGTAGACCGCCACTACCGCTCTCAACAATGAAGGTCGGCCGCAGCCCTGAATCCTCGATGAATTCCGAGACCGCTGCGACTATTTCTTCTGCGGTTTCATATAGCCCCTCTGTGGGTTTGCCCTTCGCCAGTGCCTTAACCCATTTGACAGGCCCGCCGTCGATATCGATCCAGAAGCCTTGAACTGCAGTGCAGTTGTCGCCGGTACGCCCGCTGTCCTTGAAGCGGTTTGTATTTCGACTGTCAAACGCGGCCAGTGAGAAATAAGCAGGTTTGCGTCCTGCAGACTTCGGTGTAACCCAGTCCGCAAAGTCCACACCCGCCGCCGCCCATGTGTGATCGTTAGGCGTACCAGATGGACCCCAAGTAACCATGCATTGCACCGCGTCCGCTGTTCCCACCTGTACGGCTTTGAAAAATGCATGCGGGTTTATCGGCTTGAATTTGCGCTTAGGCGCAGCGTTGCCTGTAGCGTCACTACCTTGTATAGTCATGTGTTTATATCCTTTGCCCTGCCCTCTATGTGGCGGGGCATTTTTTTCTAGGCTGATTTAGACGCGCTTGCATTCGCAGCGCGAACCATCAATTGCCTGATCGACGCAGTGCGCTCCCGCAGTCGTTCATTCAAGGCCAGCGCAGCGGCCACCAGTTTGGAACAGTCAGAGGCACTAACGCCTCCCCCCGGCTTGCTTGCCTTGTCGATCAGGTCACCCAGACCGCGTAACTGTTCGTCGCTTTCCAGTTCGGCCTGCTCGGCTAGATCAAACTCAGTGCGCAGAAGTTCGGCGTTCATGCTGTAGGTCCCCCGGCGTTGGCGGCAATCCATGCGGCAGGTGCATCAAAAAATGCATCGACCTCCGTAGAACTCCAGCGCGTAAAACGTGGCCCCATACGCAAGCACGGCTGCGGGAAATGCCCTCGGGCAACCAAGTTGTACATGTGCGATTTTGAAAAACTGCCTCGCGCCAAGATATCGGGTAAGGCGTAAAGCGCGGCGCGGGCCGGTTGCTGGGTTTTGTCGGTGGCTGTTGCCACATTGGTATCCGTCTGCATCAAATAGCTCCAAATAGGCGCACGGATTCAGCAATGCTGAACACATACGAAAATACGAAAAGGTGGAGTAGCTACCGACGCAAACGGGTCCGTGAGGCTTATCGTTTAACTGGCTTCCCTTGAAAGGGAATCGCTAGACTTGACCCGTGATAACGGGTTTTCTAGCTACGCATGCTGTCATTATGCACAGATTAGTGGGTGCGCAGAGGTCCAAGCTAAACCCCGATTTTTGTTCAAACACTAAGTGGAGCAAAGAACGACTAAGGTCATCTATGTGGGTCAATCGGGCATTTCCTCCGTTGTTTTTATGCAACAAATGATCGTGGTTCGCAAGCACAGGCCTCTCGGCCTGCCCCATTCACGCCGTCAATTTCCGCAGTGGCACCACGTTGCCCTTAGCTGCTGACTCCATAAAGGCACCCCACCATGCCATCATCGCCGCCCGCTGGGGCAGGTACACCGCGTGGTTATAGGCTGCACTTACGCTGCTGCGCTCTGCGTGGGCAAGCTGGGCTTCAATATGGGCATGTTCAAAGCCATGTTCATGCAAGACGGTGGACGCAATGCCCCGGAATCCGTGGCCGGTCATAACGCCTTTGTACCCCATGCGCTCCAACGCCTTCAAAATCGTGTTGTTGGACATCGGCTTCGCATGGTCACGCTCACCCGGAAACAGTAGCTCCCGCTCGCCTGTAACGGTCTGCAGCGTCCTTAATACGCCAATGGCCTGTTCTGACAACGGCACGATGTGCGGCGTCTTCATTTTCATGCGCTCGCCGGGAATGTCCCACCTTGCCGCGTCCAGGTTGAATTCTGACCACTTGGCCTCTATCAACTCACTGGTGCGGACGAAGGTCAGGGACATTAACTTTATGGCGAGTCGAGTTATAGGCGTGCCCTGATAGGCTTCGATCTTGCGCATTAGCCCCGGCAGTTCGCCTGCCCCTACCCGTGCATAGTTCTCCACCTTGCGGGCTTTGAGTACGTCACTAGGCCTGATTTCGATAGCTGGATTGCGCCGGGCCTTACCGTTGGCAATGGCGTATCTGAAAATCATGCTGCACACCTGAAGTGACCGCTTGGCTAGCTCTGCCGCCCCGCGCTTCTCGATTTCCTTCGCCATCTCCACCAGTTCGGGGGCTTCGATCTCGGAAATGGGTCGCGTGCCTAGCTTGGGGAATACGTCCGCCTCAAGCCTCCGCAGGGTTTGCGCCACATGGTGGTCACTAGTCCGTGCATGTTTCCAATGTTCCCACCACAGACGTGCCACGGCTTCAAAGCAATTTTCGTTGGCGACGGCTCTAGCCTTTACTTCTTGCCGCCTTGCGTCCACTGGGTCAGCACCGGTCGCCAGTTTCTTCCGTGCTTCTAGGCACAGTTCCCGCGCCTGAGATAGTGAAACTTCCGGGTACTTCCCGAGCGTGAGCATTTTCTGTTTGCCGTCCACCCGATAGGCCACCCGCCATATCTTGCTGCCTGTTGGCATCAGGTGCAGAAACAGGCCATCACCATCGAACAGCTTTAGCGCCTTGTCGCAGGTCTTGGCTTTCTTGATTTGCGTGTCTGTCAGTGCCATTGCGCCACCTCCGTACCTACATACCTACAGGGATTCACTGGCATACCTACGAACATACCTACGCCAGACCGTGGCTTCAAGAATACCGGAAAACACTCAAGACAACAAAAAAGCCCCTGCTTCACTAGGAAACAAGGGCCTTTAGGGGTTTGCTTTGGACGGTTGGAGACCGTCAAAGACTTATAACTGGCGGAGCAGGCGGGATTCGAACCCGCGGAGGGTTTTACCCCTCGCACGCTTTCCAGGCGTGTGACTTAAACCGCTCATCCACCGCTCCAGAGCCTATGATTCTACCTTGCCTTGAAGTCGCTTTTGACGTGATGTGGAATAAAAAATGGGCACTTTAGTCGTGCCCTTCTTGTTGCACGCCAAATCAATGGCGTCAGAGTCGCTGAATCAGCGAATCACTGCCAGGGTTTCCAGCTTGCCACCGCGAATGGTCTTCAGAGTCAAAGCGCCATTTTTGATGTCGCCTTTTTCGTCAAAGGAAATGGGGCCGGTAACGCCCTTGTAGTCTGTTGTAGCGGCCAACACGGGCAGGTATTTCACTGGATCCGAAGAATTGGCTTTGACCATGGAGGCAACCATGATTTTCACAGCGTCGTAAACGTACGGTGCATACACTTGCACGTCTGCGTTGAACTTGGCCTTGAACTTGGTCTTGAACTCTTCCATGCCAGCCTTGGCTTCACCTTCAACACCGCCAGCTTCAGCGCAATACACCTGGTCATCAGCAATGGCGTCGCCACCGAGCTTCACCAGTTCTGTTGAACAGATTCCATCACCGCCCATGAACTTGGCCTTGATGCCCAAAGATTTCATTTGCTTCAACATAGGGCCGGCAACTGCGTCCATACCGCCGAAGAACACGACGTCAGGCTTTTTGCCTTTGATTGTGGTCAGGATGGAATTGAAGTCGGTCGCCTTGTCTGTTGTGAACTCTTTGGCAACCACTTTGCCACCAGCCGCTTCTACAGCCTTGGTGAACTCTTCAGCGACGCCCTGGCCGTAGGCAGTGCGGTCATCAATCACAGCGATAGCCTTGCCCTTGAGGGTACCCACTGCGTATTTGCCGAGGGTGCCGCCCAGTTGTGCGTCGTCAGCAACCAGACGGAAGGCCGTCTTGAAGCCCTGGCGTGTGTACTTGGGGTTGGTAGCAGAAGGAGAGATCTGGGGAATGCCAGCATCGCTATACAGCTTGGAAGCAGGAATCGTGGTACCCGAATTCAAGTGACCCACAACGCCAGCCACTTTAGCGTCAACCAATTTCTGGGCAACTGCGGTGCCTTGCTTTGGATCAGCCGCGTCATCTTCGGCCATCAGTTCGAGCGTGACCTTCTTGCCGTCGATCATCACGCCAGCAGCATTGAGTTCTTCAATGGCCATACGCGCGCCGTTTTCATTGTCTTTACCCAAGTGAGCAATCGCGCCGCTGGTAGGACCAACGTGACCGATCTTCACAACTGCAGCAGCGGGAGCGGCAGGTGCTGGAGCTGCTGCTGGCGCAGCAGGAGCCGCAGCCTCTTCCTTCTTACCGCAAGCCACCAGCAAAGTTGCTGCAGCCAATACTGTCAAAGTACTTTTCACTTTGAATTGCATAAAAACTCCAAAAATAAAAACATAAAAAAAACAGCGTGAATAAAATTATTCAACACCCGACACGATACCCGAGTTTGACTCGTGGCAACATAGGGAAGTTACCAAGCCAGCGAATTTAGCGGGCACTACGACAGCGCTTCCTAATTGCCCGTTGCGTCATGTTGCACTTGCACCAATGCCTGCTGAACAGCGCTCTGGATTTCCTTGTGCAAGCCCTCTTCCATCGCACATCTTTGCTCTTGAAATAGAACCTGCAGGGAACCACGCAACTCGGCCACCACCAGAGGAACCACTCTATGCAATATTTGTGCCACTAACAATTCCGCGTCGAACTCTGTGGGTACTGGAACGGGTGGGTCAGGTTGAACCACTTCAGTCAAAGTCGGAACAAATCTTGGGGTCGGTTTTGCGGTCGCCATCAGCTTGCACCTCTCAATGTCAAGTCATGACGTGCTATTGAATACCCTCGATCCGCATAGACTTTCCAGCGCCGACGCGCATGATTGCGATCAGCCTCATCCACACTGACGACTTCGATCAATCGGTCGAATGTGTCGAATTCTTCAGGGACCGATTCGGTCAGGTTAACCAGAACCTGTCTATTTGCGAAGGCTTGCTGAATCTCGGTAACCAGGACCACGGAGGAAATTTCCTTCATCGTCGAATTTGCGGTACCCCCGCAATGCCCAATAAAATCTACCGGGGACAGCGCCCATAACTCGGCGTCAATCAACTGCACCATCTCCGCATCGGCCAGCACAATCACTTTGGCACCGGCGCTAACCGCCTTGCGTAGAAGCCGACAGACATAGGCCACCTTCTCGGGTGCACCAAAATGAAAAGCAACTTCCGTCACTTTGAAGCTGCTTGGGTCATCAGGTACTCGACCAGCAAACCAACAGGTCGGCCGGTCGCACCCTTGCTCGCCCCACTTTTCCACGCTGTACCGGCAATATCCAAGTGCGCCCACGGGAATTTGTCGGCAAAACGCTGCAGGAACTTGGCTGCCGTGATGGCTCCACCAGCGCGTCCGCCCACGTTGGCCACGTCGGCAAAACTGGTTTTCAAACCTTCTGCGTACTCCTCGTCCAGAGGCATCTTCCAGCACAGGTCCTGCGAGGCATCTCCAGCGGCAAACAATGCGTTACCCAGCTCATCCTTGGTAGAAAACAAACCGCTACGGACGCCACCGAGGGCAATCACGCAAGCACCCGTCAAAGTGGCAATGTCAATCACTGCCGCTGGCTTGAATCGTTCGGCGTAGGTCAGAGCGTCGCACAACACCAGGCGACCTTCCGCGTCGGTATTTAGTATCTCAATGGTTTGGCCACTCATACTGACGACCACATCACCTGGCTTCACTGCCCTGCCATTGATCAGGTTTTCGCAGGAGGGAATCAGGCCCACAACATTGATCGCTGGCTTGAGCTCTGCCAGGGACCTGAACACTCCCAGCACACTGGCAGCGCCCGACATGTCGAACTTCATCTCATCCATTTCAGCAGCAGGCTTGATCGAAATGCCGCCGCTATCAAACGTAATCCCTTTGCCGACCAGCACGGTTGGAGCGTGAGACTTGGCCGCTCCGTTGTAGCGCAGCACGATGAAGCGCAGCGGCTGCTCCGACCCCTGTGCGACTGCCATAAAAGAGCCCATGCCCAGTTTGGCGACTTCTTTAGGTCCCAAAACTTCACAACTGATCTTGGGAAATTTTGACAAGTGTTCTGCAGCCTCTGCCAGAAGTGAGGGCGTCGCGTGGTTCGCAGGACGATTGGCCCATTCTTTTGCCAACTCGACACCCACCACGATGGCCGCGGCACGATCAAACGATGCCTGCACCTCACTCGCGTTCGTCGTGGTGACAACCGTCTTGAGCAGAGTACGCCCCTCCGGTTTGGATTTCGTGTGCGTGTAAGCGTAGCTTGCGTCCGCAACCGCCAATACAACAGCGCGAACCGACTCTTCGCGGGCGGGTGCAGCAAAGCAAACCAGCAATTTTTTCAAGGTAGCCGACTTTGCAGACCCAAGCGCAGCGCTAACAGCAGTCCTGACTTGCCTGGCGCTGCCCTCTCCCACGCCCGCCAGAACGACGCGCACCGCATTCGCCTGCATGGGCCGGTAAAGCGGCAATAGCTTGCCAGGCTTTGACTCCAGATCACCAGATTTCAGCGCATGCGCCACCAAAACCGACAAATCGTCTTTGGCGGGCTTGAAGTCCTGCGGCACGAGGACAATTAAAACGTCGCATTTTTCACTGGCAACGCCCACAAGGCCAAGAGGTTTGAGTTCAAAGTTCATAATTCGGGTTTTCCTTCGCCAACATGTTATTCCATTCCTCCATTCGCAAAGAGCTAGCCCGCAGTTTTGGCGCAACACTTGTGGTTCTGGTCACCGTGGTGATGACAATGACGCTCATCCGCACCCTTGGCGAGGCGGGACGGGGAACATTCAACCCTGCGGACGTGATGATCATCATGGGCTATACGGTTCTATCCGACATGCCGACCATTTTGTCGATGAGTCTGTTCATTGCCGTGCTCAGTGTTTTGACACGCATGTTTCGTGACAGCGAAATGGTCATCTGGTTTGGCAGCGGACGTGGTCTTGCCTCCCTGATCGGGCCTTTGTTTCGCTTTGCCTGGCCGATACTGGTTGTCATCATGGCATTAGCTTTCTTCATACTCCCGTGGGCTTTTGGACGCATTGAGGACATGCGCGACAAATACGAGAAGCGGGGCGACCTAGCCCGGATTGAGCCTGGTCAATTTCAGGAATCCGCCAATGGAGATCGGGTTTTTTTCATTGAAAAAGATGCCACTGGCAAGCAGGCTGGCAGCAACGTGTTTATCGCGACGAATGAGCAGGGGAAGGAAACGATCACCTCAGCTCGCAGTGGAAAGGTCGAGGCGATTGGCCCCGACAAGTTCTTGATTCTGGAAAAGGGACAACGCCTGGAAAGGACCGTCGGCAAACCTGATCTAACCGTCAGCGTTTTTGCAGCCTATGGAGCCCGAATCGGTGCGGATGACCAGTCCACAAGAAATTATGTTCCGACTAACGTCATGGATACGATAGAACTTATCAGGGTCCCCGATAAACGGCGACTGGCAGAACTATCCTGGCGCGCCGGCTTGGCTTTGGCAGCGATAAATTTTATAGTCATTGGGCTGGCTTCAGCAGGTGTGAACCCCCGGGTCGGACGCACTGCCAACCTGGGTTTTGCATTTATGGCGTTTATTGTTTACTTCAACTTGCTGGTACTGGGCAAGAGTTGGATTGAAGCGGGCCAGGTGAACTTCGGGGTGTATTTGCTTTCACTCCATGGTGGCGCGCTTGCGTTAGGTTTGATTTGGCTTGCCACGCGCCACAACAACTGGGCGTTCAGGAGGCCCCGCCGCGCCGCCACCAAAGACATTCAGCCAGGAGCCGCACGTTGAAAACTGTACGACGTCTCTTTTACGTGGAAGTTGTACAGGCTGTACTGCTTGTCACCTTGGGCTTCGTTGCCCTGTTCTATTTTTTTGATTTTGTCGAAGAACTGCAGTCGGTTGGGAAGCAGAGCGCCATGGGCTACACCGTGGTGAAAGCGCTGCTATACGTAGCCCTGATGTTGCCCAGTCATGTGTATGAACTACTGCCCATTACAGTGCTGATTGGCACCATTTTCGTGATGGCGCGTCTTGCGCAAAGTTCCGAGTTCACCATCCTGCGCACCAGCGGGCTTGGTCCCTGGCGCGCATTGCGAACGCTGCTGGTGTTGGGCCTGGGCTTTGTGATGTTTACCTTTGCTGTGGGCGACTACGTTGCGCCGCTGGCTGACAGAACCGCGCAATTGCTAAAGGCGCAGTTCCAGGGACGCATCACGGTGGGCAAAACCGGCGCGTGGCTGAAGGAAAAGCAGGCATACGGACATTTCGCCGTAAATGTCGGAGCCCTTGCGCCTGACGCCAGCATGGCGGACGTACGGGTTTTCGAGTTTGACAATCAGGGCTATCTGGTCTCCATGACCTTGGGACAGACAGCCCACTTTGGAGAGCATGATGACTGGCTGCTGGAAAAGGTAGACCGTACCGAGTTCACGAGTACAGATGCCAAAGGATCCCGGGTCGACCGCGCATTTGTTGACAGTTTTCGCTGGCCGACTCAGATTAGCGCCGAAATGGTGGCGGCGGCGGTTCTGCGCCCGGAGCGCATGGGCACCATTGACTTGTTTCAGTACATACGCCACTTGAATGCCAACGGACAATCAGCACAAAAATACGAGATTCAGTTCTGGAAGAAGGTGTTTTACCCACTGAGTTGCCTGGTTATGGTCGTACTGGCCCTGCCATTTGCCTACCTGCATTTCCGTTCCGGCAGCATTACGACCTACGTTTTCGGCGGGGTCATGGCAGGTATCAGCTTTGTGCTGCTGAACAACGTACTCGGTGATCTGGGCGCCCTGCGAGGCTGGGCTCCATGGATTACGGCCGCCCTACCGGGACTGATTTATTCCTTTGCTTCTTTAACAGCCTTCATGTGGCTCGTAATACGACGATGACGACTTTTTCAATTTCCCAAGGTATCGTGCTATTCGCGCACGGGTCTCGCGACCCTTTGTGGCACAAACCCATAGAGGCGGTGGCGGCGCACATTGCGACACTGTCCAGTCAAACACCCGTGGTGTGTGCCTATCTTGAATTGAGCACACCTGACCTTGCGACCGCAACATTCACGTTGATCGAAGCTGGTGTGAACTCCATCAGGATCGTGCCTATGTTTCTAGGCGTTGGGAGGCATGCCCGTGAAGATTTACCAGCGCTGGTTGCCGACATGCAACAGCAGCATCCCTCAGTTACTTTCACCTTGCAAACGGCTGTCGGCGAAGACGCCCGATTGGTAGAGTTGCTGGCTCAAATCGCCCTTGAAAGTACCCGTTAGCCTTTAAAAAATGCAATTACTGCATAATGAATTTCATCTTTAGCTGAAATTCGATATGAACCTGCACCAATTTCGCTTTGTTCAAGAGGCTGTCCGGCGCAACCTCAATCTCACCGAGGCGGCCAAAGCGCTACACACATCGCAACCTGGCGTCTCCAAGGCCATCATTGAGTTGGAGGAAGAGCTAGGCATCGAGATTTTCGCCCGCCATGGCAAACGCCTCAAACGCGTGACGGAGCCAGGCCAGCATGTTCTCAGGAGCATTGAACTGATCCTGCGTGAAGTCGGCAACCTAAAACGCATTGGCGAGCAATACAGTGCGGAGGACAGCGGTACCTTGTCCATTGCGACGACCCACACTCAGGCCCGCTACGTACTGCCTGAAAAAGTCGCTGCACTGCGCGCTGCGTACCCCAAGGTCAACATCAGCCTGCACCAGGGCTCGCCCGATCAGGTGGCCCGCATGCTGATTGATGAAGTGGCAGAAATCGGAATCGCCACTGAATCACTGGCGGCCTATTCCGAACTGGTCACCCTTCCCTGCTACGAATGGCAGCACATGCTGGTTCTACCCGTTGATCACCCCCTGGCGCGAAAAGAACGCATAACCCTGGAAGACGTGGCGCAGGAACCTCTCATTACCTACCATCCGTCATTTACTGGCCGCACGAAAATAGACCAGGCTTTTGCCATCCGAAAGCTGGAACCCCGCATTGCGCTTGAAGCCATCGACTCCGATGTCATCAAAACCTACGTGCGCTTAGGCCTGGGCGTAGGTATTGCCGCAGAGATGGCCGTGCGTGATGTGCTGGAAGATTGCGAAAAAAATGGTGGCAAAGGCGGCTTGGTGGCTAGGCCCGCAGGTAACCTGTTTGGCCAAAATGTAGCGCGGGTGGCGTTCAAACGCAGCGCCTACCTGCGCAACTTCGTCTACACCT
Source organism: Rhodoferax sp. GT1R46 (assembly GCF_056521285.1). NCBI lineage: Bacteria > Pseudomonadati > Pseudomonadota > Betaproteobacteria > Burkholderiales > Comamonadaceae > Rhodoferax > Rhodoferax sp. GT1R46. The sequence goes on along the minus strand of NZ_JBWMBC010000008.1, from coordinate 4,518 downwards.
TTGCCGAACTGTTGAGCGACCGCCTGGACCGCAAGTTGATTGCCCGCGCCATGGATGGTCATATAGAAGACTACGAATTCTGAATCGATTGCCTCTGCTTCACACACCATGACACCGATACTCCAATCTCGCCTTCCCTCTGTAGGCACCACTATCTTCACCGTGATGTCGGCGCTGGCCACACAACACAATGCTGTCAATTTGGGGCAAGGGTTTCCTGACTTCGCCTGCGATCCTGCGCTGGTCGACCATGTCACCCAAGCCATGCAGGCGGGGCACAATCAATACCCACCGATGCCCGGTGTGCCTCTGTTCCGGGAGTCTATTGCTACAAAAATAGAAGCACTCCACGCCCACCATTACAGGGCTACAGACGAAATAACCATTACAGCTGGCGCTACGCAAGCCATCATTACTGCCATATTGGCCATCGTTCATCCTGGGGATGAGGTCATTGTGCTGGATCCCTGCTACGACAGCTATGTGCCCAACGTCGTTCTGGCAGGCGGTACTCCCGTGCGTGTGCCGCTCACTCCGGGTACCTTTCGGCCCAACTTTGATGCGATTGCAGCGGCCATTACTTCCAAAACGCGCGCCATCATCATCAACTCGCCGCACAACCCCAGTGCGACGGTTTGGACGCGTCAGGACATGCTGACCCTGCAAGATCTGCTGGCACCCACCAACGTGCTGCTCATCAGTGACGAGGTGTATGAGCACATGGTCTTTGATGGCGCGCAGCACGAAAGTGCGGCCCGCTTCCCCGGCCTGGCAGAGCGCGCCTTTATCGTTTCCAGTTTTGGCAAAACGTACCATGTGACGGGTTGGAAAGTAGGCTATGTGGCCGCCCCAGCATCGATGACGGCGGAATTTCGCAAGGTTCACCAGTTCAATGTGTTTACCGTGAACACGCCTATGCAATATGGCCTGGCCGCCTACATGACCACGTCAGCGGCCTATCTGAATCTGCCCGCCTTCTATCAACGCAAGCGGGACCTGTTTCGAGCGGGCCTGGCGAACACAGGCTTGAGGCTGCTTCCGAGTGAGGGCACCTACTTTCAGTGCGTGGACATCTCGAAAGTGAGCGACTTGGGTGAAGCCGACTTCTGCCAATGGCTCACCGCAGAGGTCGGCGTCGCAGCCATACCACTATCAGCGTTCTACGGCAACGGTTTTGACCAGCGCGTGGTGCGCTTTTGTTTTGCCAAGCAGGACGCCACGCTTTACTCCGCATTGGAGCGACTTAAGTCGCTATAGAAATAGGAGCTGCCCGCGCAACATCTAAGGGGGCTACCACTGGATTAACAGTTGAAGCACGCGTGGCAGATCAATCTTTATGGACGACGTTTGGAGGGTGTCAAGGCGGCAGTCGTGAGCGCATAAAGGTTCACGCGGGCCTTGAGCCGGATCGCCAGCAAATAGAGACCACCGAACTTGCGGTGAAGCAACATGGCATCAGAGGGGGGTAGTTGCCAGAATTCCTTGTCCAGACCCAAGGCGATACTGGTAGCCCGGATGCGCTCAGGTAGGTCAGATGCACCAAAGTCGTAGCCGTCCTTCGCGCAAAAAGGCTCCAACGCTTGTTCGCCGATGTCCAGCACAGCATTCTTGTGTTTCTCCTGGGTCGTGGCATCAAAGTAACCGATGGCCAGGCACGCCTCACCCATCAATATACGGTCGCCAGCCATTGCACCCTTTATAAGACGCCGATAGTCGCGGGCCATCGTCGCTTTGTAGGGCCTTGTAGCTCCGAAGTCGAGAAGGATGAGCCGCTTGGACTCGATGTCATACTGATAATTGGCAAAGTTGGGATCTGTCTGAACCAACCGGAATTCAAAAACTTCCCGCATCAGAAGCGAAAAAAGTAGCGCCATTACGCGATCACGCTCTATTTGCGGAGAAGTCACCAGTGCTTCAATTGGCACTCCCCCCACATAGTCCATGGCAAGGACGCTGTCAGTTGTCAGATCAGCATGCATTCTGGGTAGCAGGTACTGCGGCGAATCAGCCAGCAGTTCGCCATAGCGATGCAGGTAGTTGCCCTCCCGGACGTAATCGGCCTCTTCATGCAGTTGGCGCTTGGCATCTCGCAACAGGGGTTTGATGTCCATTTCCTTGGGTAGCAGGGCAGACATCCGCAGCAAGCCCGCCACGTTGTCCACATCGCTGTTGATGCTTTCACGCACACCAGGGTATTGGATCTTGATTGCCAAGTCACGCCCATCCAGCGTCTGCGCGCGATGGACCTGCCCAATGGATGCTGCAGCCAAAGGGGTGAAAGTGAAGTGCTTGAACTGCTTTTCCCAGCCCTTGCCCCAATTGGCCTCCAACATGCCAACCACTTGGGATTTGGGCATGGCCCGTGCATCCGAGCGCAGGCGCGCCAAAATATCAGCCAGCGCTGGCGGTAACAGGTCGCCCGATTCCATGGACACCAATTGCCCCACTTTCATGGCGGCGCCGCGCAGTTTGACTAGCTGATCTGCAACGCGGCGAGCATTGGCGGGGGTTAGCAGAAGATCACTCACTTTCGGGCGGTTGCCCTTGGCAATCTGGCGTGCGCCCTCGGCGAGCATGCCTCCGGCAATGCCTGTAGCCATCCATCCCAACCTCACTAGCCGGGAGCCGCGACCGCTGGGCACAGCCATAGTAGGAGCCGGAGTGTTCTTGCTATCGTCGTTATGCAACTTGGGTTTCCTTCAATCGCCTCAAATCCCAGCTCCTGAGCAGCCGGGCGAGCGCAGCCGAACCTTACAACAAAACGGGCGGAGCCGCATTGATGAAGCCTTGAGAGCCGAATCGATACTACTGCAGCCCCAACCACTGAAATGTGCTGCGTGATGTCGCAATCAACCGGCAAAAGCCGATGCAAACTACTACCGTCAAATAGCCAAGCAGACCGGGTCCGAGGTCTTAACGTAGTTCAACTGGCCTTGACCAAATCCGGGGCGATTCAATAGAGGCCGATACAGGCCGCCAAACTTCGACTACGACAGTGGCGAAATTGATCGAAGTTTGTGGATATGCCCTATAGGAAAGGTGTCACCGAACGTGCCGCGAACACAGCCAGAAAGACAAAAAGGCTAGCAAACGCCAACCCGCACGTAAAACCGCACGAATGTTGCCTTGAAACCCGCATGGATGCTAGGTTTCAACTCTGAAAACATCCGTTTGTTACCCCGTTCTATTCCCCCGCTTTGCCTTTGCGACCCACATAGCAATGGAACGCCAACACCGGTCAATCAGTAGCTTGCATGCACCAAACTTTTGCCCGAACACTCAGCGACAATATTTCGGAACCAAATTACCATTTTTCGGAATTGCGCGAGCATGTGTCGGAATAATTTACATGCAATAGGACTTTTAGTCAGAAACCGATTGGTACTTACAACCGATAGTCATATTAAATCCATGCAGATCAAGGACTTAGATGTCTTCCTTGCAACATATAAAAAGATGGCACAAAGTTTGCTTTATTTGACGAATATCAAAACTGAATGTGTTGAATCCATATGAAAAAAACAATTTCTCAAACTTTGAAATTAGCCGTAATCGCGCTCTCCCTCAGCACTGGGTTGTCTTTCAGCGCACACGCTGGCCTTGTTGGTGTCAATTCGATTCAAATTTCAAATACAAACAACGACTGGATTCAAATTGCTGAAGTCCAGGCGTTCAACATGTCCGCGACTGACGTAGCGCTCGCTTCCTATGGTGCAATTGCGAGCGCCCCAAGCACATGGGATAGCAATTCTCTGCCAGGGAAGGCAATAGACGGGAGCACTAATGGTGTCTTTCCAAATATTTTTCATTCGGGTAGTACAGGTGCAACTCAAATTCTGACTATTACATTTGCGTCCATTGAGGAACTGGCTTCTATCAATGTTTGGGGACGAACAGATTGCTGCTCCAATCGGGACGTCTTTAACGTGTCGTTCTTTGATGTCGCGGGCTCGTTGCTTTACAGCGCGGCCGGATTGAATGCAACCGCCCAATTTCAAAACGTCGCGTCCCGGGAACTGCCAGATACTCAAGCAGTCCCTGAACCCGGCTCACTCGCACTGATCGGTCTTGGTTTAGCCGGACTCGCTGCAGTTGGTCGCAAGTGTAAAGTTTGATGACTTTCAATCTCAAAAACGGCACCTTCGGGTGCCTTTTTTGTTTCAACCGCGATTCGACGCATTTGAATTGATGTGAACCGGGACATTGTTCTCCGCGTGCCAAACAAGGAGGTTTCCAGTTCCCGCCGCCCTCACACTTTTGATGCCCCCTCCCGCCTCGCGCGCGCGACGCGTTTTGTGGGTTAGCGTGAACTTGGGGGATAAGTAACGGTCCAACGTTGAAACTCCTTGGAGATTCAGGCCCCCTACCCTCCCCATTACCCTTTTGGCTACCTCACATTGAACGTAAGCGCGCGGCAAACCCATATTGACCGCGGCCCTGCAGTGGTGGTGACAGTCAGGGTGACGCGGTTGGCGGCGTCCAGCGATGTGGCAGCAACTCGCCAATCATGCTGTTGCG
>NZ_JBWMBC010000007.1:169453-257051 GCF_056521285.1 Rhodoferax sp. GT1R46 | reverse complement strand
GACCCCTGACAAGGGGGGCCTCCGGCGGCCTGGCAGGGGCCTGTTTAAAAAATCCCCAGAACCAAGAACCGCCAGGTTCAATGCTCAGGGAAATTACAGAAAGGATGTTGCACTAACACACGGTATGGCTTCTATCGTTGTTCACCTATATAAATCAGTCACTTACGCCATGCCCGCTGAGACACCATTTAATCCCATCTGTCGTCAAACTACCGACCGATGTCACAGCCCTCTTGCAAAACGCTGTCATCACTTTCTGCTATCCGGTCATGAGCCCGGGTTGATAGAAGTCCGCTTGGGGTCGATTGTGTGAATTGGCCAAACGGCCATGGCCGACAGCTATTGCCCTACAGAGTCGGTCAAAGAAGCGATCCAGTTTGCTACATTGACGAGGCTAGAGCTGAAGATCGACCGGGATTAACCAATGGTTCATGAGGCCACCAACACGTTCGAGTGCATACATTGCAATCTACTTAATTTTAGGCACAGACCCAATGGTCATAAAACCATCTAGGTAAAACAGCCTGGGCACAACGAAGGCACAAAACAAAAATGGCCCACCGAAGTGAGCCATTGTGTCGTGGAATTCCACGTATCTATTGGTTGCGGAGGCTAGATTTGAACTAACGACCTTTGGGTTATGAGCCCAACGAGCTACCAGGCTGCTCCACTCCGCGTCAAGACCTAAATTATAACCTATTTACGCTACCGTTGCATCATCTGCAGCAACAATTTCTGCAGCACGATCAACTAATTCCACCAACGCCATCGGCGCATTATCGCCAACACGGAAACCCATCTTCAAAATACGGGTGTAGCCGCCTGGACGCGCGTTGAAACGGGGGCCCAAGTCATTGAACAGCTTGGTCACGCTATCGCGATCGCGCAGCCGGTCAAATGCCAGACGGCGATTGGCAACAGTGGCCACTTTGGCCAAAGTAATCATCGGCTCAATTACGCGACGCAGCTCTTTGGCTTTTGGAACGGTAGTTTTGATGACTTCATGCTCGATAAGCGAATTCATCATGTTGCGCAACATCGCCAAACGATGTGAGCTGGTGCGATTGAGTTTACGTAGACCGTGTCCGTGACGCATGGTAGATTTCCTTAGTATTTAAAAAAGCAGCCGTATCAGGTACTGCTCTTGGCACGGAACCCCGAGGGGTTCAATAATTAACGCTTTTCGAGCGCTGCAGGCGGCCAGCTTTCGAGCTTCATGCCCAAAGTGAGACCGCGGGAAGCGAGTACTTCCTTGATTTCATTGAGTGACTTACGGCCCAGATTAGGGGTCTTAAGCAACTCATTTTCGGTGCGCTGAATCAGGTCACCGATGTAATAAATGTTCTCCGCCTTCAGGCAATTTGCCGACCGAACCGTCAACTCAAGCTCATCAACCGGACGCAGCAGAATCGGATCGAACTGCGTATTTCCGCGTGGTGCCGGTGCATCGAATGCAGCCAGCTCACTACCTTCAAGCTGAGCAAATACAGCCAGTTGCTCTACCAAAATCTTGGCAGAGGCCCGAACGGCATCTTCAGCCGAGACTGCGCCGTTAGTTTCAATTTCGACCACCAGCTTGTCCAGATCGGTACGCTGCTCGACGCGAGCGCTCTCAACGGTATAGCTAACGCGTTTGACCGGCGAAAACGACGCATCCAACACGATACGACCAATGGACTTGTTTGGCTCATCCGCGTGACGGCGCATGGTACCAGGCACGTAACCGCGCCCCTTTTCAACCTTGATCTGCATGTCCAGCTTGCCGCCGTGAGACAAATTGGCAATGACGTGACCGGGATTAATAATTTCGACGTCGTGAGGCGTCTGGATGTCCGCAGCAGTAACAACACCCTCCGTATCCTTGCGCAAACTCAGGGTCACTTCATCGCGATTGTGCAGCTTGAAAACCACACCCTTGAGGTTCAACAAAATGTTGACGACATCTTCCTGAACTCCATCGATTGATGAGTACTCGTGCAGTACGCCAGCGATGGTGACTTCCGTCGCCGCGAAACCCGGCATGGAAGACAGCAATACGCGACGCAGCGCGTTACCGAGGGTGTGGCCATAGCCACGCTCGAATGGCTCCAGCGACACTTTGGCGCGGTTCAACCCGAGTTGTTCTACGCTAATGGATTTGGGTTTCAGCAAACTGTTTTGCATGCAGACTTCCTCTCAATACCCCCGACTCGTTACGTCGGTAAGGCTGGTGAAGCACCTTGGCCGCAGAATCCTGCGGCCAAGGAACGATTTCTAAGATTCAAACGCGATTAGCGTGAATACAATTCGACGATCAATGATTCATTGATGTCGGCACCGAACTGGTCACGATCGGGGACGGACTTGAACGTACCCTCGGCCTTGTCAAGGCTAACCTCAACCCAAGCAGGCATGCCAACTTGTTGAGCGAGTTGCAGCGCCTCGACCACACGGTTCTGCTTTTTGGACTTCTCGCGCACGGCGACAACATCGCCAGCCTTCACGAGGTACGACGGAATATTCACAGAATTCCCATTAACCGTGATGGCCTTGTGCGAAACCATCTGACGGGCTTCTGCACGCGTCGAACCGAAACCCATGCGATAGACGACGTTGTCCAGACGGGATTCCAGCAAAGACAGCAGGTTGGCACCCGTGTTGCCCTTACGGCGGTCAGCTTCTTCGAAGTAGCGGCGGAACTGGCGCTCCAAAATGCCGTACATGCGTTTGACTTTTTGCTTTTCGCGCAACTGCAAACCGTAATCAGACGTACGGGCACCGGAAGTGCGTCCGTGTTGACCAGGCTTGGAATCAAATTTCGCCTTGTCACCAATGGCGCGACGTGCGCTCTTGAGAAACAGGTCGGTGCCTTCACGGCGTGATAGTTTGGCCTTGGGGCCGAGGTAGCGTGCCACTTGAACTTCCTTTATGTCATCTGCCGCACAGAAATGCGGGAGCCATCAGCGGCTGCTGATGGCGGTGGGCTTGTTAAAAATTAGATCCGGCGACGCTTTTGAGGGCGGCATCCGTTATGTGGAACTGGCGTGACATCGGCAATCATGTTGATACGGATGCCCAGTGCGGCCAGTGCACGAACCGAGGACTCGCGACCGGGACCGGGGCCCTTGATCTCAACGTCCAGGTTCTTGATGCCTTGCTCAAGAGCTGCACGTCCTGCCACCTCGGAAGCCACCTGAGCAGCGAACGGAGTGGACTTGCGGGAGCCCTTAAAACCTTGACCACCCGACGACGCCCACGACAAGGCATTACCCTGACGATCAGTGATCGTGATGATGGTGTTATTGAACGAAGCGTGTACGTGCGCAATGCCGTCCGCTACGTTTTTACGAACTTTTTTGCGAACGCGCTGAGCTGCGTTATTTGCGGGAGCTTTTGCCATAGTGGTCTCTCAATCCCTGTTATTTCTTCAATGACGCAGCAGCCTTACGCGGGCCTTTGCGAGTACGTGCATTCGTGCGGGTCCGTTGACCTCGCATGGGAAGACCACGGCGATGACGGAAACCGCGATAGCAACCGATATCCATCAAACGCTTGATGTTCATCGTCGTCTCACGACGCAAATCACCCTCAATCGTGAACTGAGCGATCTGATCCCGGATTTTTTCCAGATCACCATCGGTCAGGTCTTTGACCTTCTTGGAATAAGCAATGCCACAAGCTTCGCAAATTTTGCGAGCGCGTGTGCGACCGATACCAAAAATGGCGGTCAGGCCAATCTCGGAATGCTGTTGCGGCGGAATATTGATGCCAGCGATACGTGCCATTTTCGTCCTCTAAAACTCTTGCAATTAACCCTGGCGCTGCTTATGGCGCGGGTCGGTACAGATCACACGCACAACACCCTTACGGCGGATGATTTTGCAGTTGCGGCAAATCTTCTTGACCGAAGCTGAAACTTTCATATTTCTCTCCTAAAACTTTTCGCTCCGTTCCGACTTTGATTCGCGCGGAACATGCGCTGTTACTTTGCTTTGAAAACAATCCTCGCACGACTTAGCTCGTACGGGTTTGATCCCACTGTCACTTAGCCACTTGGCAATTTGCGAATCTAGTGAACCCGCATTTTCCCAGCAATGTGACCCAAAACCACATGGCCATTTTCAGCTTCACGCGAAATGTCGCGTTGGGGAGATTTTTTATCACCTCTCCCGGCTTCTGAACAACATCGTCATCAGACGTCTGTCTTCGGTCGCCTCAGGAAGCCTTAAAGTTAGCCTTCTTTAACAATGACTCGTACTGTTGCGACATCATGTAATTCTGCACCTGGGCCATGAAATCCATGGTCACCACCACAATAATCAGTAGCGACGTGCCCCCGAAATAGAACGGCACGTTGTACTTCAAAATCAGAAACTCCGGCAACAAACACACCAGCGTGATGTAGATCGCACCAGCCAATGTCAGCCTCAACAATATCTTGTCGATGTACTTCGCGGTCTGGTCTCCAGGTCGGATACCCGGTATGAACGCACCGCTCTTCTTCAGGTTGTCTGCCGTCTCACGGCTGTTGAAGACCAACGCGGTGTAGAAGAAACAGAAGAAAATAATCGCAGCGGCATACAACATCACATACACCGGTTGTCCTGGACTCAATGTGCTCGCGATGTCCTTCAGCCAGCGCATAGAGTCACCCGAACTAAACCAGTTCGCTACCGTCGCCGGAAGCAATATGATGGATGACGCAAATATCGGAGGAATCACACCCGCCATGTTCAGCTTCAAGGGAAGGTGCGACGATTGCCCACCGTAGACCTTGTTACCCACCTGACGTCGAGCGTAATTCACCAGTATCTTTCGCTGCCCACGCTCCACGAACACCACAAAATACGTTACCAAGGCCACCAGCACAACAACTAACAGTGCAACGATGATACTCATAGCGCCAGTACGCACCAGCTCCAGCAGACCACCAATCGCATTGGGCAAGCCTGCGGCGATACCACCAAATATCAGGATGGAGATGCCATTGCCAAGCCCGCGCTCGGTAATCTGCTCACCCAACCACATCAAAAACATCGTACCGGCGGTCAACGTAACCACCGATGTCATCCGGAAAGCAAACCCAGGTGTAATCACCAAGCCCGCAGAAGACTCTAAGGCCAACGCAATCCCAAGAGACTGGAACAACGCCAGTCCGAGCGTCCCGTACCGCGTGTACTGCGTAATTTTCCGCCGTCCGGCTTCGCCTTCCTTTTTCAACTGCTCAAAAGTGGGCAACACATACCCCAACAGTTGCATGATGATCGACGCCGAAATGTACGGCATGATCCCCAGCGCAAAAATTGTGAACCTCGACAGGGCTCCACCAGAAAACATGTTGAAGAGACTCAGGATTCCGCCCTGCTGTCCCTTGAACAACTGCTGCAGCTGTGCTGGGTCGATTCCCGGCACAGGTATGTGCGCGCCGACCCGGTACACGACGAGCGCCAGCAACAAAAACACGAGGCGGCGACGCAAATCGCCGAACTTCCCTGTTTTTGCTATTTGAGCTGCGTTAGTTGCCACTTGTTTTATCTTTCAGCTTATCGAATTAGGCAACACTGCCACCAGCAGCTTCAATAGCCGCTTTGGCACCAGCAGTTGCACCGATACCATTGAGCTTCACGGCTTTCGAAATTGTTCCGGTGTTGATAACCTTCACAACCTTGGCCATTTGACCCACCAGTTTCGCCTGCTTCAAAGTCAACAGATCGACCTCGGGCATACCAATCGCCTCCAGTGCCGTCAGAGTAACTTCAGCGTTGAACTGGAGCAAATGGGATTTGAAACCGCGCTTTGGCAAGCGGCGATGCATAGGCATCTGACCACCCTCAAAACCGACCTTATGGTAGCCGCCGGCACGGGATTTTTGTCCCTTGTGACCGCGACCTGCCGTTTTGCCGATTCCTGATCCAATTCCGCGTCCCACGCGGCGCTTGTAATGCTTTGCGCCATCAGCAGGCTTAATGCTATTGAGTTCCATCATTAACCTCTTAAAGCACCTTGACCAGGTAACTGATCTTGTTAATCATGCCCCGAACTTCGGGCGTATCGACCAGCTCGCTGGTGCTACGAATCTTGCGCAGACCCAATCCGCGCACAGTAGCGCGATGAGATTCTTTGCAACCAATTGGACTGCGGACCAATTGGATTTTTACGGTTTGTTGTGTAGTCATTTTGAAGTCCCCGATCAAACGAAGATCTCTTCTACAGTCTTGCCGCGCTTGGCTGCAACCTGCGAAGGTGTCGTAGACACCGACAGAGCATCCAGAGTGGCACGGACCATATTGTAAGGATTGGAGGAACCATGGCTTTTTGCCACGATGTCCGTGATACCAATCACTTCAAACACAGCGCGCATCGGACCGCCGGCAATGATGCCCGTACCCTTGGGGGCAGGAGCCATCATGACGTTTGCAGCGCCGTGGTGACCCATCACTTTGTGGTGAATGGAACCGTTTTTCAGCGTTACCTTGATCATGTTGCGACGGGCTTCTTCCATAGCCTTCTGCACTGCAGCAGGCACTTCCTTGGATTTGCCCTTGCCCATGCCGACGCGACCTTCGCCGTCACCCACAACAGTCAGCGCAGCAAATCCGAGGATTCGACCACCCTTAACCACTTTGGTAACGCGATTGATCGCGATCATTTTTTCGCGCAGTCCGTCTTCAGGCCCTTCAGCCTTACCCTGCATTTTCGCTTGAACTTTAGCCATCTTTATTTCCGATCTGCTTAGAACTGCAAGCCAGCTTCACGTGCCGCATCAGCCAACGCCTTGACGCGGCCATGGTACGCAAACCCTGCACGATCAAACGCGACTTTCTCAACACCAACCGCCTTGGCCTTTTCAGCCAGACGCTTGCCAATAATTTGGGCTGCGGAAACATTCCCGCCTTTGCCCGAACCACCCAACGACTTGCGAACTTCGAGTTCGGCCGTTGAGGCAGAAGCCAAAATCTTTCCACCGTCGCCAGAGATAACACAAGCGTAGATGTGCAGATTGGTCCGGTTTACCGACAACCTCGCAACGCCTTGGTTGGCAATGCGGATGCGGGTCTGACGTGCCCTGCGAAGGCGCTGCTCTTTTTTGGTCAACATGATGCAGCTCCTTATTTCTTCTTGGTTTCTTTGATCGTGATCTTCTCGTCCGCATAGCGGATACCCTTGCCCTTGTAGGGCTCAGGTGGACGAACAGCACGAATCTCTGCGGCGATTTGACCAACGCGCTGGCGATCAGCACCTTTAATCAAAATTTCGGTTGGCGTTGGCGTCGCAACGGAGATACCAGCAGGCATGTCGATATTGACAGGATGCGAGTATCCGACTGCGAGGTTCAACTTGGCGCCAGCGGCCTGGGCTTTGTAACCCACACCAATCAGGCTGAGCTTCTTTTCGAAACCCTTTGTGACGCCCACAACCATGTTATTCACCAACTGACGCATGGTGCCGGACATGGCATCTGCCTCACGGGAATCATTGGCGGGAGAGAAGCTCAGCTTACCAGCGTCACTAACAACCTTTACCAAGGCGTTGAGCGTCAACTGCAGCGAGCCGCCTGCACCTTTCACACTGATCTGAGCGTCTTTGATAGACACGTCGACACCAGCTGGCACCAGAACGGGAAGTTTACCTACACGGGACATTTTTAATTTCTCCTCTATGTAGCGTTAAGCGACGTAACACAAGACTTCGCCACCGACACCGGTAGCGCGAGCCTTGCGATCGGTCATCACACCCTGAGGTGTTGTGATGATTGCAACACCTAGGCCATTTTGGACCTGTGGGATTGCATCGCTGCCACGGTAAACGCGCAAACCAGGACGGCTCACACGCTCAATGCGTTCGATTACTGGGCGACCAGCGTAATATTTCAAGACAATTTCCAGAGCAGCTTTGCCGTCTGTTGTGGAAACTTTGAAACTGTCAATGTAGCCTTCGTCTTGCAACACTTGCGCAATGGCAATCTTCACTTTGGAAGATGGCACCGAAACAGTGGTTTTGGCCACCATCTGTGCATTGCGGATGCGTGTCAACAAGTCAGCAATTGGATCACTCATGCTCATGGTTCGTTCTCCTATCGCTTACCAGCTGGCCTTGACTATGCCGGGGATTTCCCCTGCAAAGGCCATTTCACGAATCTTTGCCCGAGCCAGACCGAAGTGCTGGAACGTACCACGTGGACGGCCAGTGATGGCACAACGGTTACGTTGACGGGTTGGGTTTGAATTGCGCGGGAGTTTTTGCAAACCCAGACGAGCCGCTGCGCGCTCGTCATCGGTACGCTTAAAGTCACCGGCAATTGCCTTGAATTCAGCGTATTTCTTGGCGTACTTTGCCGCCAACTGATCACGCTTCAGCTCTCGCTGGATTAAAGCCATTTTAGCCACGAGTCACCTCAGTTCTTGAACGGGAAACGGAAGCCAACGAGAAGCGCCTTGCACTCTTCATCGGTCTTTGCCGTCGTGGTAATGCTGATATTGAGACCACGCAAGGCATCAACCTTGTCATATTCAATTTCAGGAAAAATGATCTGCTCTTTGACGCCGATGTTGTAGTTACCGCGGCCATCGAATGCTCGACCCGAGATACCACGGAAGTCACGAACACGCGGCAGAGCCACGGTAACGAAACGGTCCAGGAACTCATACATCTGCACACCACGCAAAGTCACCATACAACCAATTGCCTGGTTTTCACGAATCTTGAAACCCGCGATAGCTTTCTTGGACATGGTAACCACTGGCTTTTGACCAGCAATCTTCGTCAGGTCACCCACTGCGTTGTCCATAACCTTCTTGTCGGCTACTGCTTCACTCACACCCATATTCAGGGTGATCTTGGAGAGACGCGGCACCTGCATCGGAGATGTGTAGCCAAACTTGGCCATCAACTCAGGCGCTAATTTTTCGCGGTAAATTTGTTGCAAACGAGCCATGGTTATGCCACCTTGATTTCTTCGCCGCTCGACTTGTAAACGCGAGTGCGCTTACCGTCAGCCAGCATCTTGATACCGACACGATCCGCCTTGCCAGTCGCAGCGTTGAAAATCGCTACGTTGGACTGATGGATGGGCATTGTCTTTTCAACAATACCGCCGACCGCACCCTTGAGCGGGTTTGGCTTGGTGTGTTTTTTCACCAAGTTGACACCGTCGACGACCAGCATGGTCTCGTCTTTGCGCAGGGAAACAGTCCCGCGCTTACCCTTATCACGGCCTGTGATAACGATGACTTCATCGCCTTTGCGAATCTTATTCATGGCGCGTCCTTACAAAACTTCAGGAGCCAAAGACACAATCTTCATGAACTTTTCGGTACGCAATTCACGCGTCACGGGTCCAAAGATGCGGGTGCCGATAGGCTCCAATTTGGCGTTCAGCAACACAGCAGCATTGCCATCAAACTTGACCAAGGAACCGTCGCTACGACGAATACCCTTGGCAGTGCGAACCACAACCGCACTGTAGACCTCGCCTTTTTTGACGCGTCCACGTGGAGCAGCTTCTTTAATGCTAACTTTAATAATGTCACCGACACTTGCGTAACGACGCTTCGAACCACCCAGCACCTTAATGCACAGGACGGATTTAGCGCCGGTATTGTCGGCAACTTCTAATCGAGATTCAGTCTGGATCATTTCAATATTCCCAACTTGCACCAGGAGTGACACCTACCGACCATCGGAAAGCACCAACACCAAGTCAGTCTTGGGCCCGTTGTCTACAACACAAACCACTCGTGCTGCATCCATTTGGGCAGAAACTTCGTACTTTTACAAGCGAAGCCCGCTAGTATGCCACCGTTTTTAGTCCTGGTCAAACATTTTTCTTCAAGCACTCACAAATGTTCGCCAAAAAAGCGCCGCAAAGCGCAACAAACGGCCTGCGACAATGGCTTCCGCAGCACAACAGAGGATCACATGACTGAACGCATTGCATTTATCGGCGGAGGCAATATGGCCAGCGCCATCATCGGCGGCCTGATCAACCAGGGATTTGCGCGCGATCAGATTGACGTGGTCGAACCCTTTGCCCCAGCCCAGGAACTGCTTCAGTCCCGATTTGGAATCGCTGCGCATCCGCAGGGCGATTCATTTCTGAACCAAGCATCGCTGGTTGTGTGGGCGGTAAAGCCCCAAACCTTCCGGGAAGCAGCGCTTCAGGTCGCGGCGCATACGCGCAATGCGGTGCATCTGAGCGTTGCAGCGGGCATTCGCAGCGACAGCATTGCCCGCTGGCTGGAGAACGAGCGGATCATCCGGTCCATGCCCAATACGCCCGCACTGATAGGCAAAGGCATCACCGCCCTGTACGCGCGCCCTGCCGTTACAGGGGCGGACCGGCAACTGGCCGAGCGGGTTATTGCCACCACCGGTGAGTACTTGTGGCTCACCAAGGAGGAACAGCTGGATGCCGTGACGGCCGTTTCAGGCTCCGGGCCGGCCTATATGTTCTATTTCATGGAAGCCATGACAGAAGCCGGTGTGGAAATGGGCCTTGACGCCACGCAGGCACACAGGCTGGCCGTGGCTACTTTCATCGGCGCTGGTGAGTTGGCCCGCGCATCGACGGAAGCACCCGAGGTGCTGCGTGCGCGCGTGACGTCCAAAGGTGGCACGACCTATGCCGCCATCACTTCCATGGACGAGGATGGTGTGAAGGCCTTGTTTGCAAAAGCCCTGTTTGCAGCCCAGAAACGCGCTACAGAACTGGGACAGGAGTTTGGCGCGTCTTGAAGTGATTCAGGGCTGTAGCCCCCGTGTGTATTGCGCAAGAAGCTCCTATTTCGATAGCGCCTTCCAGAACCCGGGCGCACCGTAATGCTCTTTGAGGAAGTCGATCCACAGTCGCACGCGCAGTGGCAGGTGCTTGCGCTGCGGGAAGACAGCGTAGATGCCGTTGGGTGGGGCGGCATAGTCTTCCAGCACGGCCACCAACTGGCCCGCAGCGATTTCGGATTCCACTTCCCAGGTGCTGCGCCACGCAATGCCATACCCGGCCAGGCACCAGTCGTGCAGCACCTGGCCGTCAGAACAGTCCAACGGGCCCGCAGGCTTCAGATAAGCCACCTCGCCCGTGTCGCTACCCGTGGTGCCCTTCGCACCTGCAGGCAGCCGGAAAGCCCAACCCCGGGTTTGGGACGCGTCGCTGGACAGGGTGAGGCAGTGGAACCGGGCCAGATCTGCCGGGGTCTGGGGTGTCCCATAGCGTGCCAGATAGGCGGGCGTGGCGACGCACAGGCGCCGATTGTCTGCCATGCGCACGCTGACCAAGGACGAATCCGGCATGTCGCCCACACGCACGGCGCAGTCAAAGCCTTCCCCCGCAATGTCCACCACGCGGTCGGACAGGTTGAGGGAAATGGTCACCTCTGGATGAAGCTCGCGGAACCGGGGAACCAGGGGGGCTACATGGCGACGGCCAAAACCGGCGGGCGCCGTGATACGCAAATGCCCGCTCGCCTTGACGCCGCCCGCACTCACGCTGGCCTCGGCATTGGCCAGATCCGCCAGCAGACGCTGGCAGTCCTCAAGAAAGGCACTGCCCTCATGTGTCAGTGTCATGCGGCGGGTGGTGCGCAACAAGAGCTTGACGCCCAGGCGCTCTTCCAGCGCATCGAGCCGGCGACCCATGATGGCAGGCGCCACTCCCTCGGCAATGGCGGCCGCCGTCAGGCTACCGCGCGTGACCACCGATACAAACGATTCAAGTTGCTTCAGCTTGCTCATGGCGACAGATTCAACACGCCGTCCTGCTGCATGTCGGCAATTTCGTCCTCGGAATACCCCAAGCTGTGCAGCAACTCAGCACCATGCTCTCCCAGTCGGGGTGGATTCAGGCGCACGCCAGGCCGCGCGCCATCCAGCGTCAGCGGCAGCAAGGGCACCGTCGTTTGCCGGCCATCGGGCAAGGTCATGGGAGCCAGACCGCCGGTTTGCAGCAAATGCGGATCGTCAAACAGGTGCTGTGGGTCAGTAATCGGGGCAAAAGGCAATCCGCTCTTCTCAAACACCGCAGCCAATTCAGCCGCCGTGTGCTGCGCCATGCGCTCACGCATCTGGGGAATGAGCCAGCCCCGCGCCCGCACCCGGTCATTGTTGGTGGTCAAGCGGATGTCCTGCTGCCAGTCTGCAAAACCAAAGGCCTGACAAAACGTAGCCCACTGGGTATCGCCCACCACGGCCAGAAAAATCTGTTCGCCGTGCATGACGCTGAAGACGTCGTAAATTCCCCAGGGCGAAATTTTCTCGGGCATGGGCGCGGCCGCTTTGCCCGTCACCGCGAACTGCATCATGTGCTGAGCGACCAGAAACACATTGTTTTCAAACAAGGCCGACTGCACCTCCTGGCCCATGCCCGTGGTGGCGCGCTGCATCAGCGCCGCCATCGCGCCAATGGCACCAAACATGCCGCCCATGATGTCGTTCACGCTGCTGCCTGCGCGCAGGGGGTCACCGGGGCGGCCGGTCATGTAGGCCAGGCCCCCCATCATCTGCACCACTTCATCGAGGGCGGTTCGGTGGTCATAGGGGCCGGGCAAGAAGCCTTTGTGGCTGACGTAGATCAGGCGCTCGTCGCGTGTGCGCAGGGTGGCATAGTCCAGCCCCAGCTTTTGCATGGTCTCGGTCTTGAAGTTTTCGCTCACGATGTCGGCGGTGGCAATGAGCTTAAGCACTACTTCGCGGCCCTTGGCGCTCTGCAGGTCCAATGAGAGGCTTTTCTTGTTTCGGTTGAACAGGGGGTAAAAACCAGCGCCCGAACCCAGCAGCTTGCGCGTGCTGTCCCCGGCCAGCGGCTCCACCTTGATCACCTCAGCGCCCAGATCGGCCAGCACCATGCCGCAGGTGGGGCCCATCACCATGTGGGTGAACTCGACGACGCGAATACCGTGAAGGGGAAGATTTTTTGATTCAGCCATAGCGCTTTAGACTACCTGTGTTTTTGTCATGAATAGATTAATATTTATCCATATAGTTTTTCATTAAGTATGGAATAAAGTACCTTAGTACTTTGGCCGCTCTTGCACGCCCTGCGCGCAAGATGCTTGTCACACCTGATTTTTGCTTCGTTTTCAGCTTCGTTTATTGGAAAGGCTCCCATGTCCACAACCACCTCAACCCGCACCCAGGCCCACCGTCTCCAGGTAGCCACCGTGTTGCACCGCTTTATAGAAGACCAGGTTCTGCCCGGTACCGGCATTGCCCCCGCCACATTCTGGGCCGGGTTTGATGCCATTGTGGCGGACCTCGCACCCAAGAACGCAGCCCTGCTGGGCGAGCGCGACCGCCTGCAGACCGAGCTGGACGCCTGGCACAAGGCCAACCCCGGCCCCATCACCGATATGCCGGCTTACCGCGCATTTCTGGAAAAAATTGGCTACCTGGTTCCCTCGCCCAAAAAAGCAAAAATCACCACATCCAACGTAGACGCTGAGCTGGCCAAGCAGGCGGGACCGCAGTTGGTCGTCCCTGTGCTGAACGCGCGCTACGCCCTGAACGCTGCCAACGCACGCTGGGGCAGCCTGTATGACGCGCTGTACGGCACCGACGTCATTTCTGAAGAAAAAGGCGCCACCAAGCTCTCCAAAGCCGGCAAGTCCTACAACCCGGTGCGTGGCGCCAAGGTCATCGCCTACGCACGCCATGTGCTGGACCGCACCTGCCCCCTGCGCAAGGGCTCGCACCTGCACTCCATTGGTTACCGCATCAAGGACGGCAAACTGGCTGTCAAACTCAAGGACGGCAGCAACACCAGCCTGGCGGATGCAACCCAGCTCGCGGGTTATCAGGGCGACGCCAAGAATCCCTCATCCGTCTTGCTGCAGCACAACGGCCTGCACCTGGACATCATCATCAACCGTGCCACCACCATTGGAGCCAAGGACCCCGCGGGCGTGAGCGACCTGGTACTGGAAGCGGCGCTGTCCACTATTCTGGATCTGGAAGACTCCGTGGCGGTAGTAGATGCCGAGGACAAAGTGCTGGCGTACAGCAACTGGCTGGGCATTCTGAATGGCACCCTCGTGGAAAGCTTTGAGAAAGGCGGCAAAACGCTGACCCGTGGCCTCAATGCGGACCGCGTTTACAACGCCCCCAACAGCAACAAGCCCGTGGTTCTGCATGGCCGCTCGCTGATGTTTCTGCGCAATGTGGGCCACCTGATGACCAACCCGGCCATCCTGTACACCGCCGTAGACGGATCAACAAAAGAAATCCCCGAAGGCATTCTGGACGCCGTGGTGACCACCACCATCGCCATGCACGACCTGGCGCGCACGAAGAAAGACGGCATCCGCAACTCGCGCAAGGGCTCGGTCTACATCGTCAAGCCCAAAATGCACGGCCCCGCTGAAGTGGCGTTTGCCGCCGAGCTGTTTGGCCGCGTGGAAAAAATGCTGGGCCTGCCCGACAGCACCGTCAAGCTCGGCATCATGGACGAAGAGCGCCGCACCAGCGTCAACCTGAAGGCCTGCATTGCAGAAGCGCCAAGCCGCGTTGCCT
Organism: Rhodoferax sp. GT1R46; assembly: GCF_056521285.1. NCBI lineage: Bacteria > Pseudomonadati > Pseudomonadota > Betaproteobacteria > Burkholderiales > Comamonadaceae > Rhodoferax > Rhodoferax sp. GT1R46. Next base: position 242,573 of record NZ_JBWMBC010000007.1, on the reverse strand, counting down.
TCATCAACACCGGCTTCCTGGACCGCACCGGCGACGAGATGCACACCGGCATGCAAGCCGGCCCCATGATCCGCAAGGGCGACATGAAGACCAGCGCCTGGATTGCCGCCTACGAGAAAAACAACGTGCTGGTCGGTCTGAGCTGCGGCCTGCGCGGCAAAGCGCAAATCGGCAAGGGCATGTGGGCCATGCCGGACCTGATGAAAGCCATGCTGGAGCAGAAGATTGCCCACCCCAAGGCCGGCGCCAACACCGCCTGGGTGCCCAGCCCCACCGGCGCTACGCTGCATGCCCTGCACTACCACCAGGTGCTGGTCAGCGACGTGCAAAAAGAGCTGGAAAAGACCAACTACGAGAAGGCCCGTGATGGCATTCTGGACAACCTGCTGCAAGTGCCGGTGACCAATACGCCCAACTGGAGCGCGGCCGAGAAGCAGCAAGAGCTGGACAACAACGCCCAGGGCATCCTGGGCTACGTGGTGCGCTGGATCGACCAGGGCGTGGGCTGCTCCAAGGTGCCCGACATCCACAACATCGGCCTCATGGAAGACCGCGCCACCCTGCGCATCAGCAGCCAGCACATGGCCAACTGGCTGCTCCACGGAGTCGTTAGCAAAGCGCAAGTGACCGAAACGTTTGAGCGCATGGCCGCGGTGGTGGACAAGCAAAACGCCGGCGACAAGCTGTACCAGCCCATGGCCGGTCACTTCGACACCAGCATGGCCTACAAAGCGGCCACCGATCTGGTGTTCAAGGGACTGGTGCAGCCCAGCGGCTACACCGAGCCGTTGCTGCACGCATGGCGCTTGAAGGTGAAGGCGGCGGCGTAAGTCTGGTTTGATGGTGCGACAGCGCAGGCGCTCCTGATTTAGGAGCTGCCTGCGCAATATCCACGGGGGCTAGAGGCCGATTTGCTAAAAAGCCCTAGCTCTTCAAGATACTGCACCCGTTTTTGCGCGGTACGCGGAGATCCACGCGGGCAGGTCCTGCGCGGGCATGGGCCTGGCCAAGCCGTAACCTTGCGCGGTGTCGCATGCATTGCGGACCAGCCAGTCGAGGTCTTCTGCGGTTTCTACGCCCTCCGCCACCACCGTCAAACCCAATTCATGGCACAGCGAAATCGTCGAACGGACGATGGCGGCGTTTTTCGGCGAGTCTGCAATCGACCGCACAAAGGTCTGGTCAATTTTCAGTTCGTGCACCGGCAAGGTCTTCAGGTAGGCCAGCGACGATTGCCCCACACCATAGTCATCGATGGACAGTTTGACGCCCAGCTCCGCCAGCGCGCACAGGTGCGTCAATGCCAGTTCCGGGTCTTCCATCAGGGCACTTTCGGTAATTTCAATGCAGAGCCCGTCGGCCGGCAGGCCATACGAAGCCAGCACACCGCGCATGTGCTCCACCAGCCCCGGGTTCAACAGGTCGCGTGCCGAGAAATTGATCGAGGGGACAATGCAGAGTCCGTCCTTGCGCCATTGCATGGTCTGTGCAGCAACGGTTTCCAGCACCCACGGTGTGATCTCCCGGATGAATCCTGTCTGCTCCGCAAACGGGATGAATTGCAGGGGCGGCACCAAGCCGCGCTGTGGGTGGCGCCAACGGATAAGCGCTTCGGCGGCCACAATTTTTCGGCTATGGAGGTCCAGCTTGGGCTGGTAGTACAACAGAAACTCATTGCGCACCAGGGCCTCGCGCATCTCCCCAATCAGGGACAACTGCTCATGCGCAGGCGGGGCGCCCATCTCGCTGGCGAAAGCGACGCCGCTTTGCCGCCGTTTGGCGGTATGCATGGCAGACTGTGCGCGCTGCAGCAGCGTGACGCCAGCCACCCCATCCCCCGGATAGAGGGCGATACCCAGACTGCCCCCGACGTCGAGCCGCTGACCGTCAAGGGTCACCGGCTCCTGCAAGATAGCGAGCACCGCGTTGCCGAACTGGGTGGCGCTGGCCCGCTCGGCTCCCGGCAACAGAAACACGAACTCATCGCCCCACAGCCGGGCGACCAGGCCATCGGCAGGAAGGACGGGGCGAAACCGCGGACTGATGGCATTCAACAACCGATCACCGACCAAGTGCCCGAGCGCACTGTTGATCAAGGCGAATCGGTCCAGGTTCAACACGACCACGGCCCCCTGGCCGCTGGGGGGCAACTGATCGAAGGTTTCGAGAAAGCGCGTGCGGTTGGGTAGCCCGGTCAGCGTGTCTTCGTAAGCCAGCTTGAGGATTTTTTGCTCGCGGCTGGCCACCTTTTCGCGCATGCGGTCGAAACTCATCGCCAGGTGGCCGATCTCATCCGGCGGAAGAATGGGCACAGGCTCGGCGTAGTCTCCCGCCTCAATGCGGCGCGCGGCCTCGGCCAGCTCATTCACCGGCCGGACAATGCGCCTGGCCAGCATCACGCTGCCCACGGCAAACACGGCGGCACCCACCAGCACAATTGCCCACAGAACCCTTTGCAGGGTCTGAAAAGGTGCCTGTGCTTGCTCGATGGAGCGTTGCAGCACCGCTGAAGCACCCTGACCCAGCGGCAATTGAACTGTCTGGTAGTGCTCCCCTCCAATCGACAGCGCTGGCGGAATATCCTGAGGAAATTGCCTCAGCGCATCAGCCAACGCACCACGCCGGGAGGCATCAAAAGAAGAGGCCAGAACGTGCGGCTCGGCCCCGCCACGGCGTATCACACTGACAGCGAGGCCCGTCATCTCGGACAGTCCTCGCGCCCACGGGTCATCCACCTGGAATCCCATCGCGACCCAGGCAATCAGCTTGGGCGCGAGGATAGGGACCAGAACAAACTGGTGCAACGTGCCGTCCGCCATTTCCCGAAAGCCATTGCTTTTCCCCTCGGACACCGCAGCAGACAGCAGATCGGGAAACGGGAAACGACGAGGCTCCCTGAACTCGGGCTGGGTTTCAGCGATGAGTTGACCCTCCGGACTGATCACCATCATCACCTGGGCACCAATCCGCAAGCCATGGTTGCGGATGACAGAACGCATGGTCGGGCGGTCCTGGGTGGCGATGGCCTCACGAAACGCAAAATCAGCGGCCAGGACCGTGGCAGCCGTTTCCAATTGGCGTCGATTCTGATCGATCAGCAAGGTGAATACCCGGCTGCCAGCCGCGAGCTCACTCTGCGTTTCCGCAACCACAATGCGTTCGTTGCTACCGGTAACCAGCAGAAGAATCAGGGCCATCACCAGCGCGAGCAAGCCCACAAACACGAAAACGATGCGACGCTGGAGGGAGCGGACAGGCATCGGCTAGTAACGATCCGCGTCGGTCGGGGGTTTCGGCTTGACGGTGCGCGGTGCAACATCCAGCGTCAACTCCAGTTTGGCGGATGCAGCGGTCACCACAAGCTCTCGCACCGGCGGCGCACTGATTTGGCGCGGGTGCCAAAGTTTCAAGCGATAGCGCCCGGGTGGTACGTTGGCAATCGTTGCGCGACCGTTGTTGCCCGTTCTGGCGAAATAGGGCGAATCCACCACCAACACATAGGCTTCCATCCAGTCGTGCACGTTGCAGCCAATGGCCACCTCGCCCGGCTTGTCGAAAACAATGGACTGGGCCGATTTTCCAGCGTTGAGCTTGATCTCGAACGTTTTGGCGGACGAGAAGGAATACACGTGGTGTTTGATCGGATCGTGGTTAGGGAAATTCACCGTCGTACCGGTCTGCACGATGGTGACATACGGCAGGAATTCACGATCCTCCTGCACGATGCTGGCCACTGCACGGTGGCCCACCGCGCTGTTCACAAGCGGCTCGATGACCACCGCCGAATCCTTCACCGGTACGCCAGAGGGGGACGACACCAGCACCCCGACACTGGCGCCCTGGGCTGCCCCACATAACACCAGCCATGCCGCAAGGCCAGCCGCGCGAAAGCGACTCATGGAGCCAGCTGGATGGCCGGCGCTATTTGCCAGATCTCATGGGTCAAAACCGCATCGCGGTAAACCTGCACATGCCAGACCTTGACCGGCGTCACGCCACCGTATTCCGCGGAGACTTCCAGCGAGGTTCCCGCGGGGTTGGCAAACGAGCTCAGTTTCCCGAGTCGGGCTGGCCGTGGCTTGCCCGCATTGGCCGCCATGAATTTTCGCCACACCTCGCCAATGGCCGCCTTGCCGTGGTAATGGCCATCCAGAGGGCCACCGATCCAGTCCAGATCGGCAGTGTCGGCATAGTCCCGCATCAGGGCGTCCAGATCGCCCGCCGCAACCGCCTCGAGGTGCGCCTTGGCTTTTGCCTCGTCGAGCGGGCCGGCCAGCAAAGGCTGCGTGGTCGAAACTAGCAGCGCAAATGTGACAAATAAAAGTCGAAACACAGTGACCTCCTGAGTCGGGAAAAATGACCTCTGTCGCAGTATAGGACCGAAGATCTGCCCCTAGTCCCCAGTCCAGGTATTGAACGGCCGACTGACCAGGCTGGAGTTGAAATAGCGCGCGTCGTCGGTTACCTCTTCGCCCAGCCAGTCGGGCCTGGCAAAGGGCTGATCTTCCGACGCCAGTTCTACCTCGGCCACCACCAGACCGGCGTTGTCACCCCCAAACTCGTCCACTTCCCAGAGCGTGCCCTGGTGCTCCACCCGGTAGCGCGTCTTCTCCACCTGCGGACCGTCACACAGCGCCAACAGCGCGTGCGCGTCCTGCACGGGTATCGGGTATTCAAACTCCGCGCGGGTCGCACCGTGGCTGATGCCCTTCACCGTCAGAAACGCCGCATCGCCCGCCAGGCGCACGCGCACCGTGCGCGCGGGGTCCCTATTCAAATAACCCTGGCGGTACAGAATGCCTGGCACGGTTTTCCAGGCACGGCTCACCACCAGAAACTTGCGTTCGATTTCTACTGCCATAGTGCCTTCATAGTGCCTTCGCTCCTGGTTTGCCCAAAGACCTCCAGTGTGCCCGTTTGCCATGGGTACCCGCACCACCCTTTGGAGATAGCCTCTTGCGGGAGAATACGACTTCTAAAGATTGCCCATTTACTCACTTTTTGATAGCTGCTTGCGCACATTCCACGGGGGCTAACGCCCGTTTTTATGCCTAAAACTTTTGATTTTTCTCCCGAATCCATTGCCCAGTTGGCGCAAGACGATGCCGCCCGTGCCCTGCGCGAAGACCTGGGTACGGGCGACCTCACCGCGTCGTTGATTGACCCCACCCGCATGGCGCGGGCGCGCGTGCTGGCCCGTGAAAGCGCCGTGGTGTGCGGCCAGGCCTGGGTGCACGCTGCGGTGCTGCAATGTGACCCGCAGGCTCAGATCACCTGGCAGGTGCAGGACGGCCAACGCTGCCAAGTCAACCAGGTGGTGTTCGAAGTCACCGGTCGTGCGCAGGCCCTGCTGACGGCCGAGCGCACCGCGCTGAACTTCTTGCAACTGCTCAGTGGCGTCGCCACCAAAACGGCCACCTATGTGGCCATCGTGGCGGGTACCCAAGCAAAAATTGTCGACACCCGCAAGACCCTGCCGGGCCTGCGCCTCGCGCAGAAATATGCGGTGCGCACCGGTGGCGGCACCAACCACCGCGTGGGTCTGTATGACGCCATCCTGATCAAGGAAAACCATATTGCTGCGGCGGGTGGCATCCCCCAGGTGATGGCGCAAGCGGCGCATCTGGCAGCGCAGGCCGATTTTGTCGAAATTGAGGTGGAGACCCTGGTGCAGCTGGCCCAGGCATTGGACTGCGGCGCCAAGATGGTGCTGCTGGACAACATGGATCTGCCCACCCTGCACGAGGCGGTGCGCATCAACCAGGGACGCGCGATTCTGGAAATTTCGGGCGGCGTCACCCTGGAAGGGCTGCGCGCACTGGCCGAAACCGGCGTGGACCGCATCTCTATCGGCACCCTGACCAAGGACGTGCAGGCCACCGACTATTCCATGCGTTTTGAACCGTTTACTGGAGCCTGAGTCATGCAACACACCATCAACGTCGACTACGAACAGCCCGAGACCGACAGTGCGGGCGAGCCCAGCGCTTGCAGCACACGCCACGCCTGGGCCCGCGTTCCCGTGGAACCCACACCGACCGAACGCGCCGCACTCAAAGACCGCATTCGCCGCCTGCTGAAAGAACGCAACGCGGTGATGGTGTCGCACTACTACGTGCACCCCGATTTGCAGGACCTGGCGGAAGAAACCGGTGGCATCGTCAGCGACTCGCTGGAAATGGCGCGGTTCGGGCGCGACCACGCGGCCCAGACGCTGGTGGTGTCGGGTGTGCGCTTCATGGGCGAGACCGCCAAAATTCTCTCACCCGAGAAACGCATCCTCATGCCGGATCTGGACGCCACCTGCTCGCTGGACCTGGGCTGCCCGGTCGATGCGTTCAGTGCCTTTTGCGATGCCCACCCCGACCGCACGGTGGTCGTCTACGCCAACACCAGTGCAGCCGTCAAGGCGCGCTCCGACTGGCTGGTCACGTCGAGCTGCGCACTCGACATCGTGCGTTCCCTGAAAGACGCGGGTCAAAAAATTCTGTGGGCGCCGGATCGGCACCTGGGCGGCTACATCCAGCGCGAAACCGGTGCGGACATGGTGATGTGGAACGGCGCCTGCATCGTGCACGACGAGTTCAAGGCCTTCGAGCTGCAAGCGCTGATGCAAGCGCACCCACTAGCCAAAGTGCTGGTGCACCCCGAGTCCCCCGCCGATGTGGTGGCGCTGGCCGATGCCGTCGGCTCCACCTCGGGCATTCTGAAGGCCGCACACGAGATGGATGCGCCCGAGTTCATCGTCGCCACCGACAACGGCATGATGCACAAACTGCGCACCCTCAACCCCGGCAAGGTTTTCCTGGAGGCGCCCACCGCCGGCAACAGCGCCACCTGCAAAAGCTGCGCACACTGCCCGTGGATGGCCATGAACGGCCTGGCCGGTCTGGCCCACGTGCTGGAGCATGGCACCAACGAAATCCAGGTGGACCCGGTGTTGGGAATGCGCGCACGCCGCCCGATCGACCGGATGCTGGCATTCACCGCTGCGCTGAAAAGTGGCCAACCGGTGGCGGGCCTGGTGCCCAACATTGGCGCGGCCTAGTTGACGGATGTCTTCATGCGATTTTGGCCTGTAGCCCCCGTCAATACTGCGCAAGCAGCTATTTAATTGATAGCACATGCCGCTCGCTGCACCAGCCACACCCGCCCTATCCGCCTTTTCGGCTCTCATCGATTTCGCCAACCCACGCGATCCCGGCGGGCCGCGCCTGCGCCACGCGTTTGGCGCCGCGCGCCAGCTACTGGTAGCGCAGCAGCCGGGCGAAGTACGCCCCTTGCTCGATGCCGTGCAGGCCGCTGCGCACGGTGGAGCCTGGTGCGTGGGGTATGTGCGCTACGAGGCGGCACCCGCCTTTGACGCCGCGCTGCAAGTGCACCCGGCAGACGGACCGTTGGCCTGGTTTGCCGTGTACGACGAAGCCCTGCCGTGGCCCGAGCCTGACAGCAACTCCGACACCATCGCCACCAGCCAAAGTGAGGGTTCCAGTGTGGTTGCCAGCGCAACCGCAGAGGTGCAATGGCAAGACGTGATGCCGCGCCCCGCCTTTGATGCCGCGCTGGCCCAGCTGGACCGCGACATCAGCTCAGGCGCGTTCTACCAGGTCAACTACACAGCGCAGATGCAGGGCACGGTGACGCACCCAAGCCCCAGCCACGCCGCGCAGACATCGGTGGCTGCACCCGCCCCGCCCTTGTTCCACGCCCTGCAGCGTGCCCAGCCCGGCGGCTATGCCGTGTACCTGGACACGGGCGCCGAGCAGGTGCTGTCCGTCTCCCCTGAACTGTTTTTTGACTGGCAGGGCGGCGCAATCTTGACCCGCCCGATGAAGGGCACCGCGCCCCGTGGCGCCACGGCAGCAGAAGATGCCGTGGTGGAGCAAGCTCTGCGCACCTCGGTCAAAGAGCGCGCCGAGAACGTGATGATCGTGGACCTGCTGCGCAACGACCTGTCGCGCGTTGCCGAGCCCTTCAGCGTGCGCGTGCCGCGCCTGTTCCACACCGAAGCCCTGCCCAGTGTGTGGCAGATGACATCCGATGTAGAAGCCCGCACGCGCGCCGGCTGCAGCCTGGCCGACGTGTTCGCTGCCCTGTTCCCCTGTGGCTCGGTCACCGGGGCGCCCAAGGTGCGCGCCATGCAGGCGATCCATGCGCTGGAGGGAGCGCCACGCGGGGTGTACTGCGGCGCACTGGGCGTGGTGCAACCCGGCGGCCACGCCACCTTCAACGTGCCCATTCGCACGGTCACGCTGCGCGGCACAGCGGCGCGTTGCGGCATTGGCAGCGGCATCACATCCGGATCGACCGCTGACGGCGAGTGGCGCGAATGGCAGCACAAGCAGGCCTTCGTGCAGCGCGCCAGCGCGTCGTTCTCGCTGCTGGAGACGCTAGGGCTGTTTGACGGCCATTTGCGCGATCCACAGGCCCACCTCACCCGAATGGAACACGCAGCGCAGCATTTTGCTTACCCTTGGAATGCACAGCAAGTGCAGGACACGCTGCAGCGCATAACGCAGCAGCATCCACAGGGCGCCTGGCGCGTGCGCCTGCTGCTCGACGCACAAGGCCGTCCTACCGTTCAGGCCTACCCCCTGCCCACCTCACCCGCAAGAGTGCGCCTGCAGTTGGCGGAACGGCCGCTGGAGGCAGCACATGGTGAATTTGTCCGCTTCAAAACCACCCACCGGGCGCACTACGATGCCTTCACCCCGCAAGACACCCCGACGCAGCCCGCAGCGTTCGACACCGTGCTGTGGAACACGCAGGGCGAAGTGACCGAGTGCACGCGGGGCAACATCGCACTGCTACTGGACGGCCAATGGCTTACGCCGCCGCTGGCCTGTGGCCTGCTGCCCGGTGTGGGCCGGGCCCGCGCCATCGCCGAGGGCCGCATGACCGAGGCGGTGGTGCGCGTGGACGACCTGCCACAGGTTCAGGCGGCCGCCTTTGTGAACAGCCTGCGCGGCTGGATTGACGCAGACCTGGACCTTTAGACGCCAGGAGGCACCAGCACCGTGGGCACCGCCTGCGCAGCCATGTCGGGGTAATCGCGGCTGAAATGCAGGCCCCGACTTTCATGCCGGGACTGCGCCGAGCGCACGATCAGCTCGGCCACCTGCACCAGGTTGCGCAGCTCCAGCAGATCGCGCGTCACATGGAAGTGGGCATAGAACTCCTGGATTTCCCCTTGCAGCAAGGCGATGCGGTGGGATGCGCGCTCCAGCCGCTTGTTGGTGCGCACGATGCCCACGTAGTCCCACATGAAGCGGCGCAGTTCGTCCCAGTTGTGGGAGATCACCACCACCTCGTCGGCGTCGGTCACGCGGCTGTCGTCCCATGCGGGCAGCGCGGGGGGCGTGGGCAGTGGCGCATCCACAATGTCGGTGGCGGCCGCGCGGGCAAACACCATGCATTCGACCAGCGAGTTGCTGGCCAGGCGGTTGGCGCCATGCAGCCCGGTGTACGCGGTTTCGCCCACGGCGTGCAGGCCGGCAATGTCGGTACGGCCGGACAGGTCGGTATGGATGCCGCCGCAGGTGTAATGCGCCGCCGGCACAACCGGAATGGGTTGTTTGGAAATATCAATGCCCAGCTCCAGGCAGCGGGCATAAATGTTGGGAAAGTGTTCCTGGATGAAGGCCAGCGGCTGGTGCGAAATATCCAGGTACACGCATTCCAGACCGTGCTTTTTCATCTCGAAGTCAATCGCGCGCGCCACCACGTCACGCGGCGCCAGCTCCGCCCGTTCGTCGTGCAGGGGCATGAAGCGCGTGCCGTCCGGCAGCAACAAGCGTCCGCCCTCGCCGCGCACCGCCTCGGTAATCAGGTACGACTTGGCAAGCGGGTGGTACAGGCAAGTGGGATGGAACTGGATGAACTCCATGTTAGTGACCCGGCAGCCCGCGCGCCAGGCCGCCGCAATGCCGTCGCCCGTGGCGGTGTCGGGGTTGGTGGTGTAGAGGTAGACCTTGCCCGCACCGCCGGTGGCCAGAATGGTCTGGGGCGCACTGAAGGTCTGCACGTCATCGGTGCTCTCGTCCAGCGCGTACAGGCCCAGGCAGCGGTTCGGGCCGCCCAGGCCCAGCTTGTGGCTGGTGATCAGGTCCACCAGCGTGTGGTTCTCGAACAGCGTGATGTTGGGCGTGCCGCGCACCTCGTTGATCAGCGTTTTCTGCACCGCCGCGCCGGTAGCATCGGTCACGTGCACGATGCGCCGGGCACTGTGGCCGCCTTCGCGGGTGAGGTGCAAGTGGCCGTCTTCCTGCGAGAAAGGAACACCCAGCTCGCGCAGCCAGGCAATGCTCTCGGGCGAATGCTCCACGACAAAGCGGGTGGCGGCAGGGTCGGACAGACCGGCACCGGCCACCAGCGTGTCCTGCACATGGGAGTCAAAGGTATCGCCTTCGGCCAATACGGCGGCAATGCCACCCTGCGCCCAGGCGCTGGAGCCGTCGCTCATCGCGCGCTTGGTGAGCACGGCCACACGGTGGGTGGGTGCGAGGCGCAAAGCGGCCGTCAGGCCCGCCAGGCCGCTGCCAACGATGAGAACGTCAAACGCGTAGTGCGACGGAGAAAGTAGTGGGTTCATTCAGATGCTATCTATTTCATAGCTGCTTGCGCAGCATTGACGGGGGCTACAGGCCAAAAAGCCTTATAGAAATCATTTCAAGGTGTGCAGGGACATCAGATTGATCAGCGCCGACATCACTTCCGCCTTGAAGCCGACCCGTGTTCGTCCATCGTTGTCACCGCCACTCAGAACCAGCGTCTGCAGGTATTCCACACAATCACGGTGGCCCCAGAATTTTTCAATGGCCATGGCGATGCGGGCATGGTGCAGGGCGATGATGGCCATTTCGTTGTCGATGCGCGCCTGCAGGGGGCGCTCGTGCAAGGGCATCGGACGCGTTGGCAAGTCTTCCTCTTCCCAGCTCAAAGAGGGGAAGCCCGTTTCATGAAATCGTGAATCCTGTGGGTCGTGCACGGAAGATCTTGGTTGGTACGGCGGCAGCTTGCGGTCGCTTATTGTGGCAGTGTCGCCAGCACATCGGCCAGCAGCCTGCAATTGTCAAACTGGCCACGCTTGAAGGTCCACCCGAGCCGCACCACCACGGCTTCGCGTGACGGCACCACCGCCACCATCTGCCCCCAATGTCCACTCATGGCCACGGTGTCAGCCGGCACGCCGGGGTACGCTTTGCACTCCCCTTCCTGCGGGTTGCCAAACAACCAGCTCTGTGCACCGTAGCCCCGCCCTTCGCCCTGCGCAGTCGAGGGCATGCTGGCCCGCTTCAGCCAGCCCGGCGGCAGGACTTGCACGTCGCTCCATTTGCCATCCTGCAGCATCAGTTGCCCCAGCCGCGCCCAGTCACCTACGCTGGCCCACAGGTAAGAGGAACCCACCCAATTGCCCTGGGTATCGGTCTCCATCACCGCCGACCGTGCGCCGATGGGTCCAAACAGCGCCTTGTATGGATAGGCCCAGTAATCAGCGTCGTTTGCAAAGCGTCCGCGCGCCACGGCGGAGAGCAAATTGGCGGTTGCACTCAGGTAACGCCAGCGCGCACCGGGCACTGCCTCCGCAGGGTGGTTGGCAGCCCACGCGGCGACGTCGGGTGAGCCCCACAGCATCTGGGGCACCGAGCCCCAGGGGTTGTAGTCTTCCGTGCTGGCCAGCCCATCACGCATGTAGAGCAGGTCCGACACCTTGATGCGCTTGCGTGCGTCTTTGCGCCAGTCGGCCACCCAGGCCGGCTCCCGGCCCGCCGGAAACGCATCCACGACAGCAGCGTCCAGCGGCAACCCGTTTTCAGCGGCCAGTTTGTGGGTCAGCATGCCGGTCACGGTTTTGGTCATGGACCAGCCATGCAAAGCCGTACCGGGTGTGAATCCAGGCGCGTCACGCAAGGCCAGCATGCGGCCCTTGTGGACCACCGCCACACCGCGGGCATTGGCCGCCAGCGGATCGCCCGCACCGGTAAACGCGCTGTCCAGAACCTGTTGAAGTTTTGCAGCATCGACACCGGGGCCCCACTGGCCCGGCAGAACGGCGGCCTCACCCTCTGGCCAGGGCTTGGTGGCATCGACCGATGGCTTATAGGCCTGCGCGGCGGGGTCTGGCTCCTCATCCAGGACGCAACCCCTGTCACGCAGCAGGACAGAGCGGCGCGAGACCACACCCGCAAAGCGGGCGGTCACGCTGTGATCAGCTTCGTCGACTGACACGGAGATGGCGGCCAGAACGGGGCTCGCAGGCAGAACATCCTGCGCAAACAATTCCTTAGCCGGTCGGCCGGCCACAAACGCAGCAGAGCAAAGTCCCTTGGCGGCCATGCCGGCCGCATTCCGCGGAACGCCCAAATAGACCAGCGCTGACACCGCTACCACCAGCAGTGCCAGCAACAAGCCACCCACCGTGAACAGCGTGCGTTTGAACCCGTTTTTTCCCTGCGCCATGTTGATTTCCCGATGCCTGCAAAGCAAACACTCTAACTGAAGCAGCCATGCCAGACCGTGCCACGGCACAATAGGCATATGCCCAACCTGCCCACCTTTACCGCCCCCACACGTTTCACTGATCCGGCGGCTGCGCTGGCGCAGGTAGCGCTCATTTACGACACCAACATTGCGCACCTGCGCCAGGCCATGCAGCGTTTTGTGGGGGGAGACAACACGCTGGGCCATGTGCGCGCCTGCTACCCGCTGGTGCGCATCCACACCGACACCGTCAGCCGCAACGCCACAGCAGACAGCGCGCGGCTGAGCTACGGCTTTGTCGCAGGCCCGGGCCGCTTCGAGACCACGCTCACCCGCCCCGACCTGTACCGCGACTACTACCTGGAGCAGTTCAAGCTGCTGATGCAGAACCACCAGGTCGAACTGGAGGTGGGCACCAGCTCACAGCCGATTCCGGTGCACTTTTCGTTTGCCGAGCATGACCACGTCGAAGGCAACATGGATGCCCCGCGGCGCATGCTGATGCGTGATGTGTTTGACCTGCCCGACCTGGCCGCCATGGACGACGGCATTGCCAACGGCACTTACGAGCCCAAGCCCGGTGATGCCCAGCCGCTGGCCCTGTTCACCGCCCCACGCGTGGACTATTCGCTGCACCGCCTGCGCCACTACACCGGCACCGGGCCGGAGCATTTTCAGAACTTTGTGCTGTTCACCAACTACCAGTTCTACATCGACGAATTCATCGCGCTGGGTCACGCGGCCATGGCCGACCCCCACAGCGAATACGTCGCCTTTGTGGAGCCAGGCAATGTCGTTACCCGCCGCGCCGGCCTGCCGGCGCATGACGCCGATGCCTTGGGCAAAGCACCGCCGCGCCTGCCGCAGATGCCGGGCTACCACCTGGTCCGCGCCGACCGCGCTGGCATCACCATGGTCAACATCGGCGTCGGCCCTGCCAACGCCAAGAACATCACCGACCATATTGCCGTGCTGCGCCCGCACGCCTGGATCATGCTGGGCCACTGCGCGGGCCTGCGCAATACCCAGCAACTGGGCGACTACGTGCTGGCCCACGGCTATGTGCGCGAAGACCATGTGTTGGATGAGGAACTGCCACTGTGGGTTCCGATCCCCGCACTGGCCGAGATTCAGGTCGCACTGGAGCAGGCCGTGGCCGATGTCACGCAAATCAAGGGCGCAGCACTCAAAAGCATCATGCGCACCGGCACGGTGGCCTCTACCGACAACCGCAACTGGGAGCTGCTGCCCAACAACCAGCCCCAACGGCGCTTCAGCCAGAGCCGGGCAGTGGCACTGGACATGGAAAGCGCCACCATCGCCGCCAATGGCTTTCGTTTTCGCGTGCCCTACGGCACCTTGCTGTGTGTGAGCGACAAACCGCTGCATGGCGAGATCAAGCTGCCCGGCATGGCGAACCATTTCTACCGCGAGCGGGTCGACCAGCACTTGCGCATCGGCATGCGCGCAGTGGAGCTATTGCGGGCCCAGGGAGTCGACCAGTTGCACAGCCGCAAGCTGCGCAGTTTTGCTGAAGTGGCGTTTCAGTAAGACCACATGGCACTTGACGTCAACACGCTGGTAACCGTCAACGCGGTCAATCTGTTTTTGATGGCGATCGTGCTGTCGATCATCATGGGGCGTCGGCTCAGCCCGGCCGCAGCGTGCGCCCGGGCGGCCCTCGTCATCCATGCATTGGGGTGGGTCAGCTTCATCGTCACCAGCCAGTTGAGCAAGCACTGGCAGGACCATGTGCCCGCTGTTCTGGCTGATGCGTACTCGGCTGTTGGTCTGTGGCTGATGCCCACCGTGTCGATCGCCTGCACCAGCGCCAGCCTTTGGTTGCTGTTTCGGGCATAAAAGGGGTGGCTGGGGCCCCGCCGGGGTGAATGGCTGATGGTGGCCGCCGCAGTGCTGGGCCCCCTGGGCTACGCGCTCGCCTTCAACAACTATCCGATGCGGGTGGGCTGGGCCAACCTGCTGCTGGCGCTACAGATGCTCATCATCTGCCTGGCCACACTGCGTCCCGCTTCAGAGCTGGGGGGGGGCGCATGGAGGTGGGTCATCTTTACCTGCACTTTGATCCTTGCCGGATTCACGGTAGCGCGTGGCGTGATGGGCGCGTTCTACACGGAGCTGTATCCCAGCTTCAGCACGCCGCATCCAATCATTGTCCTGGCAATGTTGGCCACCAACGTATCGCTGGTGCTGGTGAACCTGGCTGCGCTGGTGGCCTGGCGTGAGGAAGCCGAGGCGAAGCTGCGCAGCCATGCCTACACCGATGCCCTGATGGGCCTGCACAACCGCCACGACTGGGAACTGCGCGCCCCGGCGATGTTTGACCAGGCGCGACGCCACGACACGCCCTTGTCATTGCTGGCGCTTGATCTGGACCTGTTCAAACACATCAACGACACCCAAGGCCACGAAGCAGGTGACAGGGTTTTGGCCTTGCTCGGGGAGAGCATCCAGAAGTGCAGGCGTAGCAGCGATCTGGCGGCCCGAATTGGCGGGGAAGAGTTTGCAATACTGCTGCCACAGACCGACCGCGTGGCAGCCGAGCTGTTTGAACAACGCTTGCGCGATGCCCTGCAAGCTGCGCTCCTCGCGCACCCTTCACTCAAAGTCAGCTACAGCGCGGGCCTGGCCATTCTTCAACGGGGCGACGCCTCTCTTACCGCGTTGATGGGGCGTGCCGACCTTGGCCTGTACCAGGCCAAACACCTTGGGCGCGGTCGACTTCAGGTGGCTGACTGAGCCCCTGCGGGCAAGCTGCGGCACAATCCGCCGCATGCAATCAGAACTTTTTCGTGTGCAGCATTTGCACAAACGCTATGGCGATGCGACGGTCGTCAATGACCTGTCTTTTGAGATTGCCGCAGGCGAATGTCTGGGCGTGATCGGGCCCAACGGGGCCGGCAAAACCACGACCATCCGCATGTGTCTGGGGCTAACGGCGCCAGATGGCGGCAGCATCCACGCACTGGGCATGGAAATGCCCAAGGATGCACTGGCCATCAAGGCCCAGCTCGGCGTGGTGAGCCAGATGGACACCCTGGACCCCGATTTCAGCTGCGCTGAAAACCTGCTCGTGTATGGCCGCTACTTTGGCATGAAGGACGC
Organism: Rhodoferax sp. GT1R46; assembly: GCF_056521285.1. NCBI lineage: Bacteria > Pseudomonadati > Pseudomonadota > Betaproteobacteria > Burkholderiales > Comamonadaceae > Rhodoferax > Rhodoferax sp. GT1R46. The sequence goes on along the minus strand of NZ_JBWMBC010000007.1, from coordinate 226,970 downwards.
GCAAATCCGCGCGCGCATACCGCAGCTGCTGGAGTTTGCATCCCTGACCAGCAAGGCCAACGCCAAGCCGGGCGAATTGTCCGGGGGCATGAAGCGCAGGCTCTCGCTTGCCCGTGCTTTAGTCAACGACCCCAAGCTGCTGCTGCTGGATGAGCCCACCACGGGCCTGGACCCGCAAGCACGTCATCTCATGTGGGAACGCCTGCAGCTGCTGTTGCAGCAAGGCAAGTCCATTCTCTTGACGACCCACTTCATGGACGAGGCCGAGCGCCTGTGCACCCGCCTGCTGGTGCTCGACCACGGCAAGAAGATTGCAGAAGGCAAGCCCCGCGACCTGATCGCCCAGCACCTGGAGCCCGATGTCGTGGAGGTTTATGGTGTGGGCGCTCTGGCACTGGCTGAAGGGCCGCTGCGCGCGCTGGCATCGCGCGTGGAAATCAGCGGTGAAACCGTGTTTTTCTATACCGGCAATGCGGCTGAACTGTTGCAGGCCCTGCACGCGCATCCCCAGCTGCGTACTTTGCACCGACCCGCCAACCTGGAAGATCTTTTCCTGAAATTAACCGGACGCCAGATCCGGGAGGACGCTTGATATGACTACCTCCAGCATGACGACCCCCACCCTTGCGCCCGTGCGGCAAAGTGTGTGGCGCGCGCCGCAACTCTCCATGCGCTTTTGGCCCGTTTTTCTGCGCAACCTGCTGGTGTGGCGCAAGCTTGCCATCCCCAGTCTGGTGGGCAATATTGCCGAACCTCTCATGTGGCTGGTGGCCTTTGGCTACGGCATGGGTGCGCTCGTCGGCCAGATCAGCGTGGGCGGACCGGATGGGGAGGTCAAAGTGCCCTACATCCTGTTTCTGGCGAGCGGCTCGATTTGCATGAGCGCGATGCAGGCAGCGTCTTTCGAGGCTTTGTATTCCGCGTTCTCGCGCATGCATGTGCAAAAAACCTGGGACGGCATCATGAATGCGCCGGTGGGCCTGGACGACATCGTGCTGGCCGAAATGCTGTGGGCCGCCTTCAAGTCACTGTTCACCGTCACCGCCATTCTGGGTGTGATGCTGGCGCTGGGCATCAGCCATTCACCCAAACTGCTGGTGGCCTGGCCGATTCTGCTGGGGGTGGGCGTCACGTTCAGCTGCATTGCGCTGATCTTTAACGCGCTGGCCAAGGGCTATGATTTTTTCACCTACTACTTCACCCTGTTCCTCACCCCCATGATGTTTTTGAGCGGCATTTTCTTTCCGCTCGAACAATTGCCTGTGGCGGTGCGCGTGGTGGCTGACTGGCTGCCTCTGAGCAATGCGGTGGCGCTGGTACGGCCTTTGTTCATGGACCAGTGGCCTGCCGAGGCCGCCCGCCACGCGCTCGTGCTGACTGCTTACGCCGTTGTGTCGTTCTGGCTGGCACTGGCGCTGACACGCAAAAGGTTCGGGCTGTAGCCCATTCAAGGCCTATTCAAACTGTTACGCATGTTGCATTTTCTGGGTAGATTTTCTGGGGCATGACACCTACCATTGATCTTTGAAAGGAAATCACATGGCAATGGCTCCAAGTTTCTTCGGCAAGCGCGAACCTGTTACCTCCCCACAGCGTCAGGCTTCTGGCTCCCAAAACACCACCGGGAGTGGTGCGGCGAGTAATACCGCAGCCCATGCAACCCCCTCTACCTCGCCTCAAACCGGTTCAGAGTTCACTGTGGTGACTCCGGTTACCGCCAGTCCGCCCGAGGGCGGTAGCAAGCTGACCGTGGGACCCAACATCAAGCTCAAAGGAGTTGAAATTACCGATTGCGACACGCTGGTCGTTGAAGGCATCGTCGAGGCGACCATGGATTCGCGCGTGATCCAGATTTCTGAGCGAGGCGCCTTCAAGGGCTCCGCGGAAATCGACATTGCCGAGATTCATGGCCATTTCGACGGCAACCTGACAGTTCGCCAAAAGTTGATCATCTATTCCACCGGCAAGGTCACTGGCAAGGTGAGCTACGGCAAGCTGATCATCGAAGAGGGTGGCCAACTGACGGGCGACATCCGTTTTGGGGGGGCTGCGAATGCGCCCACAGGCGGCAATGCGGACCGGTTGGGGTTGTCCGTAGCCCGGTGAACGTCTGCGCTGCCCTCAGAGCTTGGGCAGCCGGATGCGGCTGACCATCAATGAGCCGGACACAGCGAACAGTAAAACCAGGGGGTGCAAGGCAAAGCCAAACACCCTCACCTCCCCAAACCACATCGCCCCATGCAGGGCCCCTTGCGTGGCGGCAATAAACAATATGAACACCAGCAGCAGCGAGGTGGGAATCGGCGTTCCCTCAAAGTATTTCACTTTGTCCTGACCTTGCGAAAGCACCTCGGCCGTTACGTTGTAGCGGGCCAGGCGCGACACGCCGCAGGCGACAAAATAGGCCAGAACGACACGGTCGTAGAGCCCTTGCATGCCGCAGCCATACGCAATCACGGCGGGCGCCACGCCAAACGAGATGATGTCCGAGAGCGAATCCAGCTCCCGACCCAAGGCAGAGGTCTTCTGCCGCCACCGGGCGATCCGGCCATCGAGTACATCAAAGACCAGGGCGGCCAGCACCAGCGCGCAGGCAAAGTAGATATGGACGACCCCTCCGGTTTGCAGGTAGGTCATCATGGAAAACAGCGCCCCGACGCCGCACACCGCATTGGCCAGTGTGACCCAGTCGGCGAGGTGGAACTCCCGGATCATGGAGAAGGGTTTTTGCATGGTTCGCATCCTTAAAACGGGCAGACTACTCTACTTCTCCAAGAAAGTGTACCCATCCGCGAAACTGGCGGGTGCGCGAGTAAACGGGGCGAGGCACGACGAGTCGCCTGCATGTCTGCCTACGGGTGACATGTGGCAATGCGTGCCGACGTGCACCGTTTGCCACAAACTCAGCACGAGCCCACTGAATATTTCCCGGAGGTCCAATTTGCAAAGCTCCGTCGTACGGTCGCAAATTTCCGACCTCGCCATCATTTTTGTTCTGCTGGTGATCCCGCGCATGTTGCAGCGGTACAAGATCTGCGCAGAGGCCTCTGGCCGCTATTGAGTCATATGCTGATACGCACGCTTGTGTTGGCTGGGAATGCATGGATCGGCATGACCAATTTTGATTTCTCTTGGCAGGTGGCCGGACTGGTTGCGCTGACACTCCTAACCCCTTCGACTGGCTTCATTCTGGATTCCCTGCAAAGTCTGGGACTCGACGAACAAGAACAATTCTGGGTTACGAGCAAAGCGATCGTGGGCGAGTTGCTCGCATTGTTGCTTTTGTTTCTGATTTTGAAATCAGAATCTTACGTAGAACTCGCCATGTCGTCCGGCGTCCTGCTTGCCACGGCCGTCGGCTTACCGCTGGTGCTGATATTTTTGGGGAGGATAGTCATCCCTCATGCACCTGGATCCGAGTTTTCTCTACTGGTGATGGTCGGACTCATTTCTGCCTACCTTACCAAGCAAATTGGCGTGTACTACCTGGTTGGTGCATTCTTGCAGTGGCATGAAAGTTCCCGAAGCCGCCCTGCAATGGCAGTCGCTTGCGCTTGGTTTGAGCATGACTGCAGCGGTACTGCCACTAAGAGTCGGGATCGTCACCTTGCAAAGAGTGATCGTGCACAGGGACAGCGCATCAAGCAGTTTCCGGGTAGCCATCGCACCAAAGGAATTGCACTGGATGTTGACGCTTAGGGCTTCGATGATTAAGGTCCGCGATGTGACCCGATTACGCAACTTGTCTGGCAGTATTTGACGCCGAGGATGACTTGATCATGTCGGCCGCCTTCTCCGCGATCATGATGGTCGGCGCATTGGTATTGCCACTCACCACGCGCGGCATGATGGACGCATCCACCACCCGCAAACCTTGTATTCCACGCACCTTCAGTTCATGGTCCACCACATCCAGCGGACCGGTTCCCATGCGGCAAGTACCCACCGGGTGGTAGACCGTGTCGGCGTGGTCGCGAATGAATTGCTCCACCTGAAAGTCGTTGGTGGCCTTCGCGGAGTTCGCCGTCTCCTGCCCACCCAATGCGGCCAGCGCGGGTTGCTGCAGTAGCCCGCGCATGAGGCGGAAACCCCGCATCAACCGGTCCACGTCGTCGCGTTCGCCCAGAAAATTGGGGTCAATCAGTGGGGCGGCAAAGGGGTCCTTGCTTTGCAGTGTCACACTGCCGCGGCTGACGGGTCGCAGCAGACAGACGTGGCACGAGTAGCCATGGCCCAGCACCGTCTTGCGGCCGTGGTCCACCAGCTTGGCGATGGCAAAATGAAACTGTAAATCAGGCGTTCGCTCCTGGGGCTGGCTTTTGACAAAACCACCCGCCTCGGCAAAGTTGGTGGTCAGCATGCCGGTGCGCTGGTTGCGCCATTCAAAAATTCCCCGGATGGCGGCAACCACGCCAGCGAACGACACGCCAAAAGATTCCTTCAGATGCGGTGCATTGACCACTTGCACGGTGTCGATGTGGTCATGCAGGTTCTGCCCGACTCCCGGCAGGTCGTGCACTATCGCAATGCCGTTTTCCACCAGATGCTGTCGTGGGCCGATACCCGAGAGCATCAGCAGTTGCGGTGATTGCAGTGCACCTGCGCACAGCAACACTTCGCGTGCGGCGCGCAGCTGCTTGGTATCCCCCTCGTGGACAAACTCCACCCCCACGGCGCGCTGGCGCTCCATGAGAATGCGGGTGGTGTGCGCGCCGGTGAACACCTGCAGGTTGGACCGCTGCAGGTTGGGTGTGAGATATGCCTTGGCGGCACTGAAACGCTCGCCGTTCTTATGGGTCACCTGGTACAGGCCCACCCCTTCCTGGCTGGCGCCATTGAAGTCCGGGTTGACGGCAAAGCCCGCCTGTTGACCGGCCTCCACAAACACCGGCCCCAGGCGGTTGGGGCTGGTCAGATCCATCACATGCAGCGGCCCTTTGCTGCCATGAAACGCATCGGCGCCACGGGCATTGTCTTCGGCGCGCTTGAAATAGGGAAGCACTTCGTCGTATGACCAGCCCGGGTTGCCCTGCGCGGCCCAGTGGTCGTAGTCTTCACGCTGGCCACGGATGTAGATCATGGCGTTCACCGAACTGGAGCCGCCCAGCACCTTGCCACGCGGCTGGTAGCCGCGCCGCCCGTTCAGACCCGGCTGAACGGTGGTATCAAACTTCCAGTTCGCATCCCCACTTTTGGCCATCAGGGCCAGTCCCGCCGGGCAATGAATCAGTACGCTCTTGTCAGCCGGTCCCGCTTCGAGCAAGGCCACGGTAATGTCGGGGTTCTCCGTCAGCCGGGCTGCCAGCACGCAGCCGGCCGAGCCGCCGCCAATGATGATGTAGTCAAACATGCCGTGTGTCCTTTGTACGTGTGGCACTTTCAGTGCCGTCGCGCACCTTAGCCCAGCCACCTGCCCATGCCAAGCCCCGACTTACCCGGATGCCGCAGTTTTTGATTTTACATTGCACACAATTTAATTGTGTGCAATAATTCAACCCATGCCACTCAAAGCACTTGACTCCACGCCCAACCCCGCCCTAATGCTGGACAACCAGCTGTGCTTCGCCCTGTACTCCACCTCATTGGCCATGACCAAGCTGTACAAACCCTTGCTGGACGCGCTGGGGCTGACCTATCCGCAATACCTAGTCATGCTGGTGCTGTGGGAACGCGATGGCCTGACCGTGTCCGCCCTGGGTGAGCGCCTGTACCTGGATTCGGGCACGTTGACGCCCCTGCTCAAGCGCATGGAGGCCGCTGGCTGGCTGGTCCGCCAACGCTCCCAAGAAGACGAACGACGCGTGGAAGTGCATCTGACTCCGGATGGCCGCTCGCTCAAGACCCAGGCCGCCCGCATACCCGGCTGCGTCGTTGAAGCCACGGGCTGCCCCATTCCGGACCTGATGGCCCTGACCCAGCAGGTGCAGGCGCTACGGGGACGCCTGGCCCCCTCCCGCTGATCCCATTTTTAAACCGCTGCATTGGCGCAGCACAACCCGAAGGAAGCTCCATGACAACCAAAATTGAAAAAGTGATTTACCAGGCCCACGCCAAGTCCACCGGTGGCCGCGACGGCACCACCCGCACTTCCGACGGCCTGCTGGACCTGAAGCTGGCCGTCCCCAAGGAAATGGGCGGCGCGGGCGGCGGCGTCAACCCGGAGCAGCTGTTTGCAGCAGGCTACAGCGCCTGCTTCATCGGCGCGATGAAGTTTGTGGCGGGCGTGCAGAAGATTGCATTGCCAGCAGACACCAGCATTGAAGCCACTGTAGGCATTGGCCAGATTCCCGCCGGCTTTGGCATTGAAGTGCAAATGGTCGTGAGCATTCCCGGCATGGAGCGCGCTGCGGCTGAAGCCCTGGTGGCAAAAGCCCACGAGGTGTGCCCCTACTCCAACGCGACCCGCGGCAACATTGAAGTCACCTTGACGGTTGCTTAAGTAGAAGCCACCCTGCTGTCGCCTGCGCGGCCAGCCCCGGTTGTCGGGGCTGGCCGTTTGCTTTATCGTGCTCTCCCATGAACACCACCGACTTCCTGGTCCGCAAAGACCAACTCGCCACCACCGCGTTGCGCACCACGCCCACCACTGCTTTGCCCGAGGGCCAGGTACGGGTCCGCATTGCGTCTTTCGCGCTCACCTCCAACAACATCACCTATGCAGCCATGGGCGACGCCATGCAGTACTGGCGTTTCTTCCCGGTGACTGATACGGGTAGTGACGGCGTCGCCTGGGGCCGCATTCCGGTGTGGGGGTTTGGGGTGGTCAGCGAATCCCGCCACCCGCAAGTGGCCGTGGGTGAACGCCTGTATGGCTACTTTCCCATGTCGTCCTCTGTGGACCTTGCGCCTGAGAGAATCTCGGCAACCGCGTTCTCGGACGCAGCGCCCCACCGCGCCGAATTGCACGCCGTCTACAACCAGTACACCCGCTGCGCCACTGACCCGTTCTACACCGCGGACACCGAAGACGTGCAGGCCTTGCTGCGCCCCTTGTTCATCACGTCCTGGCTGATTGACGATTTTCTGGCCGACAACGCCTTTTTTGGTGCAACCGCCATCCCCGGGCAGCGGGGTCTCATGCTGCTGTCAAGCGCTTCCAGCAAAACCGCTTATGGCACAGCCTTCCAGCTGGCCCAGCGTCCGGAGGTGGAGGTGGTGGGACTCACATCTCCGGGCAACGTAGCGTTTTGTGAAAGCCTGGGCTGTTACCACCGGGTGCTCACCTATGACCAGCTGGCACAGATAGATCCCAACGCACCCAGTGTCTATGTGGACTTTGCCGGCAACGCCGCATTTCGCAAAGCCCTGCACGCCCATTGCACCCAGCTCAAGTTCAGCAGCTCCATTGGCGCCACGCATGTGGCGGAAATGGGCGGCGCCAAAGATTTGGCTGGCCCCAAGGCCACCCTGTTCTTTGCGCCGGCACAAATCAAGAAACGCAGTGCCAAGTGGGGCCCCCAGGAGTTTGGCCAGCGGCTGGTGCACTCCTGGCAGGCCTTCATCGCCGAGGTATCCCACCCGGAACATCCATGGCTCACCGTGCAACACCACGCGGGCGAGCAAGCCGTTCAGGCCGCTTACCTGCAGGTTTTGGGAGGTCGGGGCGACCCGCGCGTGGGGCACATTCTTTCGCTGTAGTCAGCCGCGTGCGGCATGATGGGTCCTGAACCCATGAAAACTACGGAGTCACGATGAGACTGGCCCTCCTGTCCGATATACACGCCAACCTGCAGGCCCTGGATGCCTGCCTGGCCCACGCGCGTGCACAGCAAGCCCAACGGTTTGTCTTTTTGGGGGATATGGTCGGCTATGGCGCCGACCCGGTCGCGGTCGTGGAGCGCATTCAGCTGCTCACGGAAGAGGGAGCCATGGTGATCCAGGGCAACCACGATGCCATGGCCGTAAAGCCCCCGCCCGAGGTCAAAACGGTGGGCGACAGCACCGCGGCCTGGACCCACAACCAGCTCAACGAGTCCCACCGCGCATGGATGCAGGAGCTGCCGTTAACCCTGCAAAAAGACACGGTGCTCTTCGTCCACGCCAGCGCCAACGACCCCGAGCTCTGGCGCTATGTGTACGACGCGCGCGCAGCCACCGCCAGCATGGATGCCGCCAACGCCTGGCCCGGCGTGCACTACGTCTTTGGCGGCCATGTGCATATGCAAACACTCTACTACCGCGGCGCGGGCGGCGGCCTGATGCCGTTCAAACCCCAACCCGGTGTGGCGGTGCCTGTGCCCAAACACCGCCAATGGCTCGGTACCGTGGGTTCGGTCGGGCAGCCCCGTGATGGCAACACCCAGGCCATGTACACGCTCTTTGACACGGATCGCGCGCAGCTGACCTTTCACCGCGTTGCCTATGACCATTTCAGCGCGGCAAGCGCCATTCGCCGCGCAGGGCTGCCTCCCTTCTTTGCGGACCGCCTGGAGACCGGACGATGAAACTGCTGGAGCCCGGCGCCCTTCTGGATGGCTTCATCATTGAGGAGTGCATCCACTCCGGGGGCATGGCCCATATTTACCGGGTGCACTACGCCGACCGCACACGCAGTCCGGGCTTTGCGATGGCCATGAAGATTCCGCGCATGACCGCGGGTGACGGTGCTGAAAACATTGTCAGCTTCGAGATCGAGAGCCAGATCATGCAGGTGCTCACCGGCACCCACGTGCCCCGGTTCGTTGCTGCGGGCGACCTGGACCGGGTGCCGTATCTGGTGATGGAATACATCACTGGCAACACGCTGCAGCACTGGCTGGACGCCGAGCTGGCCCCGACTTTGGACGAGATTGCCCGGCTGGGCTCTGCCATGGCACACGCGGCCCATGCCCTGCACCAGCAAAACACGGTGCACCTGGACCTCAAACCCGCCAACGTGCTGTTCCGGCCAGACGGCAGCGCGGTGCTGCTGGACTTTGGCCTCTCCTGCCACGCCCATTACCCCGACCTGATGGCCGAGCAATTGCGCAAGGCCGTCGGCTCCCCGGCCTGGATTGCGCCGGAGCAAGTGGTGGGTATGCGCGGTGACCCGCGTAGCGACATTTTTGCCATCGGCGTCATGCTCTATCAGCTGTGCACCGGCCGCTTGCCTTTTGGCGAGCCGCAAACGGCCGCCGGCCTGCGCCAGCGCCTGTGGGTAGACCCGGTACCACCGCGCAAGCTGAAACCGGAGTTGCCCGAATGGCTGCAAGAGGTGGTGTTGCGCTGCCTGGAGCCCGAAGCAGCCCAGCGCTATCCCTCGGCTGCACACCTCGCCTTTGACCTGAGCCACCCCGAGCAGGTGCAAATCACCGAGCGCGGACGCAACGTCACCGGCACCCGGTTTCGTACCCACTTCAAGCGCTGGATCAAGGCAGCGGGCATGCACTACCAGCCCAGCCCGATTGCATCCCAGCAGATTGAAGAGGTGCCCATCGTCATGGTGGCCATACCCTACAAGGACGTGACGGACGCCACGCTCTACTCCCTGCGCCAGGCCGTGGCGCGCTCTCTGGGCACACGCCCCGGTGCGCGGCTGGCATGCGTGACGGTCATACCGTCAGGAATCAGCAGTACATCCGATGAAACGAAAAGTGAAACCAGTGTGCACCGCCGCCACCTGACCACCCTGCGGCAATGGGCGCAGCCGCTGGACTACCCGGGCCGCCAGACCTCCTGCCATGTACTCGAATCCGGCGACGTAGCCCAGGCCCTGCTGGACTACGCCGTGGGCAACCACGCCAGCGTGATCGTGATGGGCGCCGCCACCCACGGTCTCAAGACCCAGCGTTTTGTTGCCACCGTGCCAATCAAGGTGGCCATGGAGGCACCCTGCACCATCATCCTGGTCAAGCAGGCCCTGCCGTTTGAACGGCTGGGCGAAAAATCGCCCGGTGGATCAGGGCAGAGTGGTGGTTACTCGGATTCGGATTCGGATCAGCCCTCCGTGTACGGCGACGACCTGGGCCCGCTGGGCTAGTCTGCCTCCCCCTCTTGCGATAAAGGCCGACAATCGCGGCATGCCCCATGAACGCGATACCCCCCCGGCTGGCAACGGCCCATCCCGCCACCCTTTTGAAACCCTGACCCCCGACCAGGTGCTGGATGCCCTCGACACCGTGGGCCTGCGCGGCGACGGCCGCTTGACCGCCCTGTCGTCGTATGAGAACCGCGTCTACCAGGTGCAGCTGGAAGACGGCAGCGCCGTGGTGGCCAAGTTTTACCGCCCCGCACGCTGGAGCGACGCGCAGATTCAGGAAGAACACGACTTTGCCGCCGAGTTGATGGCCGCCGAGGTGCCCGCCGTCGGGCCCATGAAACTGCAGGGCGCTACGCTGCACCACTTTGGCGGCTTTGCGTTCAGCGTCAGCCCACGCCGCGGGGGCCGCCCCCCCGAGCTGGACGATGGCGAGGTGCTGGAATGGATTGGCCGGTTTCTGGCGCGCATCCACACCGTGGGTGCCAAGCGCCCCTTTGCCGTGCGCCCGACGCTGAACCTGGAATCTTTCGGTATGGAGTCCATGCAATGGCTGCTGGAGCACGACAAGGTGCCGCTGGATGTGCAGTCCACCTGGACCAAAGCCTGCCAGGGCGCTATTGATTTAGTAGCTGGTTACGCTGCGTTGACGGGGGCTACAGGCCTAAAAGATTCAAATAACTCTCAGGACGATGGCATTGCCAGCCTGCGCCTGCACGGCGACTGCCATCCCGGCAACATTCTGTGGACACCCACGGATGCCGCCGCCAGCGCGGGCCCCGGCCCGCATTTTGTGGATCTGGATGACGCCCGCATGGGCCCCGCCGTGCAGGACATGTGGATGTTGCTCAGTGGCGACCGCTCGCAGCGCACACGCCAGCTCGGCGCACTGGTGGATGGGTACGAGCAGTTTCGCAACTTCGACCGCCGCGAGCTGGCGCTGATCGAGCCGCTGCGCACGCTGCGCCTGATTCACTACAGCGCCTGGCTGGCCCGCCGCTGGGAGGACCCGACCTTCCCCGTCAACTTTCCATGGTTTGGCTCCAGCGACTACTGGAAGGGCCAGGTGCTGATGCTGGAGGAGCAGATGGAAGCGATGCAGGAAGAGCCGCTGGTGGTTTGAAGACGGGTATTGAAGAAACGCACTGGCGGTAGAGAATAGGAATGACTTGGCCAATACGAAATCAATTCGCAATTGCAGCTGTGGGCTCTTGCGCTTTGCACGTGGCGGTCTTTTTGCTTTTCAGCCACACCTCGGTTGAATACAGGGCATCCAGACTGCACAGCAGAGGAAGAATCGTAGCGGTGCCAACACAGCTATTGCACGTGATTCCTGTTTTGTCCAGCCTTGCGGTCAGCCAGCCCCATTCGGCCACACTGAACAACAAAGAACCGGAGCACACCCCACCAACAACGGTCGATACCGATCCAGAGCGTCCCGCCGCTGCAGATGACCCGGACTCCACTGTCTATCTGCCAACCGATCTCCTCGAAGTAGGACCCGTTGTTATTGAGGACATACCCGGCGATCCGCCCGAACTACAAGGGCGTAGCGAGTCCGGGACCATGGTTCTGACGCTATTGATTAACGCCAATGGCACGGTGGATCAGGTGATTGTTGAATCTTCCGACTTGCCAGACATCTTTGCCGAAGTAGCCCGCCGCGACTTTTTGACCACGCGCTTTAGCCCTGGCGTACGCAATGGCTTGCCGGTGCCTACAGAGATGCGAATCGAGCTAAGCACCGCTGCGCGAGATTGACAGTCCACCTCACCTTCCCCGCCAACTTGCCGTGGTTTAAAGTCCTTTCGTTGGAGAGGCTGCGGCACAGGCCAAGTCCCTCATTCTGCCAAATGCGCAGAAATCGGGGCGCGGCTTGTCCCGTGCCACAGCGGTTGTTTCGCCGCTACCTGCGTCAACGAACAAATTCTAGGCACCACCGTAATACTGGTTTCGACCAAGAGCAGCCATCCACGAGACTGCTCCATTGCAGTCGCACGCGCAGCATTTTCGACCTAATCGCCAGGGTGGCGAGAATGTTTGAATGCCACCTTGGTCTGTTGCGTCTTCTGATACGGGGACACGGGGTTTAGTGGTTGCATTTAGTGTGAAGCGATTGCCACCTGATTTGCGATGTCGTTTGCCAGTGCTAAACGCCACAGCCGGCTGGCGCGCGCAACAAATATGCCGCTGGAGATTCCATACAGCACGCTGAATGCCAGTGCAAAGTTGCTGTCCTGCGCGAGTGAAGGGTGCATCCCTATGCTCACGCCCACAGCGTACTTGGTGAAGAACATGCCCATGAACAGCGCCAGTGGTACCGCGCTGCCTGGAATGCTGAACTGACGGCCCACGGCGTCAAACTGGATTTCTGTTGAAGTCAGCATTCGGATGCATACCCCGAAGGCAACTGCTGCACCTGCGAGCCAAGCCACCAACGCCAGTGGCGTGTTACCGAAAGCCGATACCACGCCAAAAAGTGACAGCACCGTCATAGCCAGCGGGAGGACGGTCGCGCGATTCAGGCTCACGCGGCTAGGCAGCATTTGCTTCAGACCCAGCGAGAGCAGGGCAACAAACAAAACTAAAACCCATTTGGGTGTACTGGCAACTATGTGCATCAACATGGCGATTCCTTTTGGCGGGTGAGCGAATGGGTGATGCCCGAACTGTGCCAGCGCAGGTACTCCCGGTGAACCGGTTTGCGACGCAATGTGCCGAAACCACCGTCAAAGTGCGCTGTAACGGCGCCAAATGCAAAAGTAATAAGTCCCCGAATCGCTCCGCAACACACCAGACTGCGGTGGTCAGCTTGCTGCTGCCTTCGCGGGTACTCAAACTGTTTACTCGATGTCAGCCGTCCCATGGGCTGGAAACCCACTTTGGGCTCAGCTGCCGCAGACCGTCCGCCAGCAGGAGCTATCGACCAAGATCAGTCATACAGAAGTTCCCCCCAAAGCAGACGGTCATCTCCTTGTTGGGAGGAAAAAACCAGATTTGCTAAAGTAATCTGTCCGGTCTATGCTGGTGCAGAACACTAGCCATCCAGCCAATCGCGGTCAATTGATATGCATGGTGGATCTTGACTAAGGGAATGCTCATGTCGCAAAAAAATGCTTCTATTTACAGCACGGTTGTGGATTTTCAAGAATCAAGATGCGACGTGAGCAACTCCCGTCGAGTTTTGCTTGGAATGTGGTCAGTGGCCGCTTTAAATTGGGCATTGTCTCCAGTTGCTGCATTTGCAAATGACTTACCTCCGTCGTTATCTGGGGCTGTATCAAAAATTGTGGCGACGAATGGAATTCGCATGCATTACGTTGAACAGGGGAAGGGGCCGCTTGTACTGCTATGCCACGGATTCCCTGAATGTTGGTATTCGTGGCGGCACCAAATTACTGTGTTGTCTGCGGCAGGCTATCGTGTTGTTGCACCAGACCTTAGAGGTTATGGAAAGACTGATAGCCCCAAGGGCGTGGAGAGTTATACGATCGTGGAGATCGTCAACGATTTGATTGGCCTGCTTGACACGTTGGGCGAGAAATCGGCTGTGATTGTTGGGCATGATTTTGGTGCCGTTGTGTCTTGGAATGCGGCTTTGTTACATCCTGACAAGTTCAAAGCTGTGGCGGCTTTGAGCGTTCCCTATTCGCCCCGCCGCGAGGATGCCCCCATTGCAACTTTTCAGAAATTCGCCAAGAACAACTTTTTTTACATTCTCTACTTTCAGGAAACTGGTGCCGCTGATGAAGAGTTGAATAGCCAAGTTGAAAAGGGCTTACGTTCGTTTTACTACTCTGCCTCCTACGAAAGTGAATTAGCTCGTTCGCAATTTCGACCTCCATCAAGAGCAACTAAGCTGCTTGAAACTTTAGTTGATCCAGGTAAACCGCCGTCTTGGCTAAGTCAATCCGATTTGACGTATTACGTGACCGAGTTCAGTCGGCATGGGTTTACTGGGCCATTGAATTGGTACAGAAATTTAGATAGGAATTGGGAATTAATGGCTCAATTCAAGGACGCGAAAATCCAGGTCCCAACAGTTTTTATATCTGGTGAGCGTGACCCTGTGCGCTTCCAGACAAAGCGTAACTTCGATGAACTGCCTTTGAACGTTCCAAAGCTGACAAAAACTGTTCTGATTCCTGAGTGTGGGCACTGGACGCAACAAGAAAAACCAGCCCAAGTCAACGCAGCTCTATTGGAGTTCTTGAGAGTTGTCACTGCTACTACATGAGTTTGCCAAGTGCCCACTATCGGGAATACTCTCACTCCCAATTCATTTCACGGTAAACCGGCGTCAAGTCGACAATGGTCCATTTGTGCATGAGTCGGAGAATATCCGGTTGGAGTAATCGCAAGCCAGCCACGGAACCAAAGCGAATTAATTGATGGTGATGGTCTGCTTTTCCGAATCCCCGCAGACCGCTTTGGGCCCAAACGAGACAACCAATAGCCACCTGACTAGTCAGGAAAGTACATCGTAAAAAATAGAAACAATGAGCCCAGTAAACACACGCCAACCAAACCTAAACCTCATCGGCTCCGGCCGCGTCGGACAAGCTCTGGCGCGGCTATGGCAACTGCAACAAACCTTCACAATTCAGGACGTCCTGACCACATCACTGTCCACTGCGCAATCAGCGGTTGGTGTCATCGGCGCAGGACAAGCAGTGGATCAACTGCACGCCATGCGCAATGCCGATGTGTGGATGCTGGCCGTGCCCGACGCCCAAGTGGCCGCTGCGGCCCAGTCGCTGGCCGATCAGTTCAAAGATGCACCGCCTGCCATCGCCTTCCACTGCAGTGGCGCGCTGAGTGCCGCTGCGCTGGCGCCACTGGCTGCGCTGGGCTGGCAGGTGGCCAGCGCGCATTGCATTTTGAGTTTTGCCGCCGTCACCACGGCGATTGCGCAGTTTCCCGGCACGCCGTGCGCGCTGGAAGGTGACGCAACGGCCTGCGCCGCGCTGCGCCCGGCGTTTACCGCCATTGGCGCGCGCTGTTTTGATGTGGCCAGTGCCGACAAATTGCTGTACCACGCCGCAGCCGTGTTTGCCACCAACTTTTTACCGGTTCTGCAGTCGGTTGCCGAGGACTTGTGGCGCAACACGGGTGTGCCTGCGGAGTTGATTCCGCCGCTGCGGGCCTCATTGCTGCGCAATGCGGTTGCCAACATCACCGCACTCGGCCCCAAGGCCGCATTGACCGGCCCGGCCGCCCGGGGCGACACAGAGGCCATTGCGCGACAAGGTGCAGCCGTCAGCGCCTGGGACCCGCAGACGGGCGCGGCCTACGAGGCCCTCAGCGCCTTGGCCTTGCGAATGGCCAGGTAGTTTTGCCAGACAAAGCCGATGAGTGATAGCACCACCACAGCGGCCAGCAGGTCCTGAAACGGCTGGTTCTCGGCAAAGTCCAACGCGTCATTCACCAGGTTGTAGACGGTAGCGGCCAGCAACAAGGCCACGGCACGCAAGCTCCAGGCAGTGGGCCGCAAATGCGCGGGGCCCATGCGCAAGAGCAAGCCGTGGCCCAACATGCCTGCCAGCAAGCCCAGGCTCATGCCAACTGCCACATCCCCCGGCCAATGTGCGCCCACGGCAATGCGCGACAAACCGGCACCAGCAGCCAGTACAAACAGCCACAGGTGCCAGGCTCTGCCTTTGGCGGGCAACGCGAAGTACAAAGCGGTCGCCACTGCAAAAGCAGTCAGGGTATGGCCCGAGGGCATGGACACGTTGTGCAGGGTCTCACCCACAATGCGCATCTGCGCGTTGTCCACCGCCGCCGCGGGCCGGGGGCTCTCTATGAAGCCCTTGCCGATGCGGGCAAACGCAATGGCGAACGGCGCAGCACACAGCCAAGCCCACATGAGGCGGGGTGCCAGCACCAGCAGCGGGGCGGTGACGCCCAGCACACCCCAGCCATTGCCCAAGAGCGAAAGTCCGGTCCACACCGGCGCAGCCACGGGCGCACACAGCGTGTTGATTGCAACAAACAGGGCGGGCTCAACCCAGTGCAGCCACAGCGGGGCGGTCAGCACGAACAGCAGCACCGGCAACAACCACATGCGCACCGTGAACACCGTGAAATAGGTCTTTAACCGGGACATCAGGGGCTTGCTTTCAAATGGGGTTTCGGATCACCCGACCAGTTGCTGCACGCATAAAACCGAAACGTGGCAATGGTGGCACCCAGGCGGTGCACATCTTGCGTATCGAGCAGGCGGCAGTCCGAAAAACCATGCACGCCCAGGGGCACTTCATATGCCAGTTGTGACCAGTCCACGAGCAGCGTGTTGCCTTCTGGCGGCAGGTCGCCGGCCCACAGGTCGAACTGGTCAAACCGGTCTTCCAGCACGTGCACCGGCAAAGGCCGTGCGTACCAGCCCAGACGGCTGGCCAGTGTCCAGTTTTGCACGCTCACACTCTGCAGACCTTGCTGCGCCGCGAGGGCACGGGCACGCGCACCGGCGGCGTCCCAGCCATGCAAATCGGCAAACGGATTGGACGGTGCTTGGGTATTGCCCTGGCCACTGGCACTGGTGACAAAGGGCACGCCGGCCGTGAGCATCAGCCCCAGCAGGCCCACGCTCACCACGCCCTGCGCGATGGCCAAAGCCAGCACGACTGCGCGGCGCCCCTGGCGCCAAGTGCGCGCCAGCGCAATGCCGACAAACGGTGCCAGCGCCACCCAGGCGGGTGCCGTCCAATGGGGCAAGCTGGTGCCGCCGCCCGACAGGGCCGCCATCACCATAAACGGCACCACAAAGAACAGCCGCAACGATTTTTGCAGCCCGCCTACCCAGCCCCACAACAGCAAGGGTCCATACACCAGCAGTTGGGTCAACAAGAACCGCAGCAGGTGCTGCACTTGCCAGCCGCCACCCGCGCCGTGCTCGGCCTGGTAGGTGAAGGAGATCCAGTGGTTCTGGTAGTTCCACACGGCCACCGGTGCCACCAGCACCAGCGCAATCAGCACTGCCAGCCACAACCAGGGGGTACGCAGCACACGCATGCCGTGCGCCATGATCAAGCACAGCGCCACGGCCACCGCCGCCAGAATGGCCGTGTATTTGCTCAGGCCCGCCAGCCCCAACGCCACGCCCAATGCCACCCAGAGCCACGGGCGCTGCAAGGCCGACGCATCCATCAACTCCCGTGTGAGCCACATCAGCGCCACCGTGAAAAACATGAGCAGGGTGTCGGGTAGCAAGCCAATACCCAGCACATGCAGCAAGGGTGCCAATGCCAGGGTCAGCACGGCCCAGAAGCCGGCATTGCCACCCGCGCCAGCGCCGCGATCGGCAGACGCTTCATCACCCTGCAGTCGCTCGGCCAATGCGTGCACCAGCACAGCCGTACCCAGCCACAGCAACTCGGGTACCAGCCGCAAAACCGCCGTGGGTGCGTTCAGAGCCACCAGCGGCCACTGCACCCAACCCACCAGTGGCGGGTGGTCAAAATAGCTCAGCGCAGGGTGTACCGCGTACAAGGCATAGTGCGCCTCGTCCACCGACAGACCGACGAACGCACCCAGACAAAAATGGATAACGAGCACCACCGCCAGCAGGAAGCGGACGTTGCCGGGAATAGCAAAAGAGGTAGGGAACGAGTGCAAGGGGAAACTGTTACCAAATGAAAACCCCCGCAGTCTAAACTGCGGCACACTAAGGAAAGCCTGCCATGCCTGAATTCGCCACCATCGACCCGCGCCTGTGCCCCCTGTGCCAGCAAAGCAACCAGTGCGCCAATGAAATCGAGCGGGAAACCGGCATCAAGCAGCCGCCCTGCTGGTGCACCACCGCCACGTTTGACAGTGCGCTGCTGGAGCGCATTCCGCCAGAGGCGCGCAACATGGCCTGCGTTTGCGCGCGCTGTGCCGCGCCGATAATTTAGACCACCCATTCACAACCAACCACCCCAAAAAGGATTGCCATGCCGACTTACCACATTGAAATGCTCGAAGGCCGCACCCTGGAACAGAAGAAAAAGCTGGTTGAAGAAATCACCCGCGTCAGTGTGGAAGTGCTGGGCGGCTCGCCCGACTCAGTCGACATCCTGATTGTTGACGTCAAACGCGAAAACTGGTCCACCGGCGGCAGGCTCTGGACCGAGCCACGCGAATAAACAATGGCCCCGTTGCGCACATAACCTTGCAAACAACAGGGTAAACTGTTATCCCATGTGCCAACTTCTCGGAATGAACAGCCACCTGCCGGCCAGCCTCACGCTGAGCTTCACCGGGTTTTCACAACGCGGAGGGTGTACCGACCACCACTCCGACGGCTGGGGCATTGCCTTCTTTGGTGCCGATGGTGGCTTGCCCGGCAAGGGCGTTCGTTGCTACCTGGATAGCGAAAGCGCCGCCACCTCACCCGTGGCCAAGATGCTGTGCAGCCACCCCATCAAGAGCCACAATGTGGTGGCCCATGTGCGCAAGGCTACCGTGGGCGCCATCACACTGGAGAACAGTCACCCCTTTGTGCGCGAACTCTGGGGCCGCTATTGGGTGTTTGCACACAACGGTGACCTGAAAAACTTCAACCCACGCTTGCATGGCAGTTTTCACCCCGTGGGCAACACCGACAGCGAGTTGGCCTTCTGCTGGTTGCTGCAGGAGTTAGCCAAATCGCACGCCACTGTGCCCAGCGTGGAAGAGCTCACCCTCACCTTGCACGAGCTGGTTCCGCAGATCGCCCGGCACGGCACCTTCAATTTTTTGCTGAGCAACGGTCAGGCCATGTGGGCCCACTGCAGCACCAAGCTGCACTACCTGTTGCGCCAACACCCGTTTTGCAAAGTGCAACTCAAGGATGACGATGTACGCGTCAATCTGGCCGAACTCAATGGGCCCGAAGACCGTCTAGCCATCGTCGTCACCGAGCCGCTGACCACCAATGAAACCTGGATTGCGTTTCAACCCGGCGAGTTCAAGGTGTTTGTCGATGGCATACCGATACCGGATCGGCGCGCTACCGTGCGCGTGCCTGAGCCGTCTCTAGCGCATCCATAAACATCGCGGCCACATCAAAGCCGGTCTGGTCGGTAATTTCCTGAAAACAGGTCGGGCTGGTCACGTTGATTTCGGTCAGGCTGCTTCCAATAATATCCAGCCCCACCAGCAGCAGACCGCGCGCAGCCAGCACCGGGCCCAAGGCCTCGGCCGTTGCCCGGTCGGAATCGTTCAGCGGCTGAGCAACCCCCTTGCCACCGGCAGCCAGGTTGCCCCGCACTTCGCTTCCCTGGGGAATACGCGCCAGGCAGAACGGCACGGGTTTGCCGCCGATCACCAATACGCGCTTGTCGCCATCCACGATCTCTGGCAAAAACTTTTGCACCATCAGGCTTTGCGCCCCGTGCCGATTGAGTGTTTCGGTGATCGAGCCCAGGTTCAGCCCATCCGGGCCGACGCGAAAGATACCCATGCCGCCCATGCCATCCAGCGGCTTGAGGATGATGTCTCGATGTTCGGCATGGAAGCGTTTGATGTCCTCGGGGTCCCGGGTGACCAGTGTCGGGCCGATGAACTGTGGAAACTCCATGATGGCGAGTTTCTCGGGGTGGTCACGCAGGGCGCTCGGTTTGTTGAAGACGCGGGCGCCTTCGCGCTCGGCCTGCTCCAACAGGTGCGTGGCGTAGAAATACTCGCTGTCGAACGGGGGATCCTTGCGCATCAGGATGGCATCGAACTCCTTCAGTGCCACTGCGCGCGTGCCGCGTTCCTCGAACCAGTCCTGCGCATCACCGGTCAAAGTGATGTCGCGCACATGGGCCATCACCTTGGCGCCGCGCTGCCACATGAGGTCCTGCTGTTCGCAGGCGCTGATGCGGTGTCCGCGCTTGTGCGCTTCGCGCATCATGGCAAAGGTGGTGTCCTTGTAAATCTTGAACGATGCGAGGGGGTCAGCAATAAAAAGAATGTCCATGGGATCCAGCCAAAGTAAATGTTAAAAAATGCCAGCGCTACTGCGCAGAAAGCCAATGGATAAACGGGGTCTTCGTCAGACGGAATTCCGCATCAGTGAACTGCGTCCAAGGTGCTGCACCAGCAGCGCCGCGGCCAGCGCCAGGGGAATGCGGTTCATCACGCGCTCGAACCAGCCGGTCCAGCCTGCCAGGGTGATCAGTGCGGCGCACACCAAGAAAGCACCGATGGCCTCGTTGATGGAAATACCACCCACGGCACCGGCACGGGCCAGAACGGCGGCCCCGGGCGTGCTCCAAGCCACCAGTACCGCGACGAAACCGGCGGTAAAAGCGGATAGGCTGAGGTCTTTGAAAAAATGCATGCGGGCCATTGTGACACCGCAGGCAAAACACGGCATGACCGGCTTATATTTCGATTTTGGAGCCCAGCTCCACAACCGAGTTGCTGGGCAAGTTCAGGAAGGCGGCAGCGCCGCTGGCGTTGTGGTGCATCTGCGCAAACAGCTTCTCGCGCCACTGCGCCATACCGGCTCCAATGGTGGGCACCACGGTGTCGCGCGACAGGAAGTAGCTGGTGGTCATGGGGTTGAGGTCGCACCCACGCTGCTTGATTTGCTGCAATGCCTTGGGCAAATCCGGATCATTCTTGAAGCCGTAGTGAATGACGACCTGCCAGCAGTCGTGACCCAGAGAGTCGATCTCCAGCCGCTTGTCCAAACCAATCCATGGCACTTCATGGTTGCGCACGGTGACGAACAGGTTGTTGGCGTGCAGCACCTTGTTGTGTTTGAGGTTATGCAGCAAGGCGTTGGGTACAGTGCCGACTTCAGCCGTCAGAAACACGGCGGTGCCCTCGACGCGTCCGGGTGGGCTGACAAACACGGCTTCCAGAAAACTGGGCAAATCAATGGCGTCGGAACGCAGCTTTTCGTTGAGCAATCGACGCCCGTCTTTCCAGGTAATCATCAGGGTGAAGATGCCGCCACCAATCAGGAGGGGAAACCATCCGCCATCAAAAAGCTTGAGCAGGTTGGAGGCCCAGAAGGCGAAGTCCACAATGAAGAAGAACCCGGTCGCGGCAATGCACAGAGCCAGGTTGTACTTCCAGCCATAGCGAATCACGTAGAAGGTCAGCACCGTCGTGATCAGCATGTCGGTGCACACCGCAATGCCGTAGGCCCCTGCCAGATTGCTGGATGACTTGAACATCACCACCGCCAAAACGATGCAAACAAACAGCCCCCAGTTGACAAAGGGCAAATAGATTTGACCGGTGTCTTTCACGCTGGTATGCATCACCTGCAGGCGAGGCAGATAGCCCAGCTGAATGACCTGCTTGGTGACGGAGAAAGCCCCGGAAATAAGGGCCTGCGAGGCAATCACGGTGGCCATGGTGGCCAGACACACCAAAGGCACCAAAGCCCAGTCAGGTGCCATCAGGAAGAAGGGGTTTTTAACGGCAGCAGGGTTGTCCAGCAGCAGTGCCCCCTGGCCAAAATAGTTGAGCGTGAGCGCGGGCATCACGATCGCAAACCAGGCCAGACGAATCGGCTTCTTGCCAAAATGCCCCAGGTCGGCGTAAAGCGCTTCGCCGCCGGTTACGCAAAGCACCACAGCGCCCAGAATAATGAAGGTGATACCTGGCTGGTTCCACATGAAAACCAGTGCGTAGTACGGGCTGATGGCTTTTAAAATACTCGGGTTGTCGGCAATGTGCACCACACCCAGCAGGGCAATGGAGGCGAACCACACCAGCGTGATGGGCCCGAAGAACTTGCCGATGCCGGTGGTGCCGCGTTTTTGCACCATGAACAAGCCCAGCAAGATCACCAGCGTGATCGGGATCACAAAGCGGTGCAGGGCAGGCGATATGACTTCCATACCCTCGACCGCCGAGAGCACGGAAATGGCCGGCGTGATGACGCCATCGCCATAGAAGAGACAGGTTCCAAAAATACCGACCAGCAGCAGCACCCGGCGCAACTGGGGTTTGTCTTTGACCGACTGGGATGCCAGCGCCAGCATGGCCACCAGTCCACCTTCGCCATGGTTGTCGGCGCGCAGCACCAGCACCACGTACTTCAGGGAAACAATGACCGTCAACGTCCAGAAAAAGATGGACAGGACGCCATACACATTCTCTGGGGTGAAGGGAACGTGGCCGGAACCAAACACCTCCTTGACGGCATAAAGGACACTGGTGCCGATGTCTCCGTAAACAACGCCGATGGCGCCAACGGTGAGCGCCGTAAGAGACGATTTGGATGCTGCCACAAGTTCACCCTACCCCGGTTCGAGGCGGGTTCCATTCCATTTGGGATTGCTATTTTGCGCCAGCCGGCCCATCTTGCAAGCGCAATCGGGACCAATCAGCGGGAATTTGACTGCATGTTGCAATGCAGCAACTGCAGCATTGGATCGCTTGCCCTAATCGTACTGCTCCGCCTCCGGATCGGTCGCTTCCAGTTCGTAGCTGGCCGCCAGCATCGCGAGCCGGGCAATCACGCCATACATGTAGAAACGGTTCGGGGCACTGGCGCCGGGCCGGATGCCGGGCTGAGGTAAGTGCGTACTCTCAGCAAACGCCAATGGAACATAGCTTGAGCCAGGTGCATTGAGGTTTTCGTCCACTTTGCGCTCGGCATGTACCCGGTAGAAACCGCCCACCACGTAACGGTCCATCAGGTAGACCACGGGCTCGGCGACCGCATCGTGCATGCGTTCGTTGGTCAGCACCCCTTCCTGAAGAATGATGTCGTGCACCTGGGCGGCCATTTTTGTCGCGCCTGCCGCTTTGCCGACCGGTTTGGGACGCAGGGAGTCGAGTTCCTTCACGTCACGCACCGTCATGATGCCCATGCCGTTGCTGCTGTTGTCGGCCTTGACCACGACAAAGGGCTTCTCCTTGATGCCGTATTCCTTGTACTTCTTTTTGATTTTGGCCAGCAGCGCGCTCACTGCACTGGTGAGCTTCTGCATATCCGCCTCGCTGGCGAAGTCCACCGTGCCGCATTTCTCGAACATCGGGTTGATCAGCCAGTGGTCCACGCCAATCAGTTTGCCAAAACGCTTGGAGACCTCTTCGTAGCACTTGAAATGAATGCTGTTGCGCCGGGAGGTCCAACCCGCATGCAACGGGGGCAACAGGTACTGCTCGTGCAGGTCTTCCAGAATGCCGGGCACGCCCGTGCTCAGGTCGTTGTTGAGCAGAATGGTGCAGGGGTCGAAGTCCTTGACGCCGAGACGGCCCTTGGTGCGAATCACCGGCTCCAGCGTGATGCTCTCACCGTTGGGCAGTTCAATGACGGTGGATTTTTTGACGTCCGGGCTGATGGAGCCAATGCGCACGTTGAGCCCCGCCATATGGAAGATGCGCCGCAATTGCGCCAGGTTGCTCAGATAGAAGGTGTTGCTCGGCTTGTTCTGCGGCACCACCAGCAGGTTCCGGGCCTCCGGGCAGATTTTTTCGATCGCGGCCATGGCTGCCTGCACCGCCAGGGGCAGCATGGCAGGCGTCAGGTTTTGCCAGCCGTCGGGGTACAGATTGGTGTCGACGGGTGCCAGCTTGAAGCCCGCGTTGCGAATATCCACGGAACTGTAGAACGGCGGGGTGTGCTCCATCCACTCCAGGCGAAACCAGCGCTCGATGGCGGGCATCGAATCCAGAATGCGCTGTTCGAGTTCATTGATGGGGCCGGTCAGGGCAGTAACGAGATGTGGAACCATACGGCCTTATTGGAGAGGTAATGTGATCAATACAGAGTGGGGTGGGAGGCGCCTGACAGGCGCTTAGTTCCCACCTTCGGCCAGCCAGTGGACCAGCGCCTTGGCTGATTCGGGGCTCAGCCGCTCATGGGCATCAATATGCACCAGGAACTCGCCGCTCTCGAATTTTTCGACGAACTTTTGTTCTGCCTGTGCATCGCCCTTGAGCTTGGACAGCCGCTCGGGCAAACGCTTGAAACTGGGGGCATCACCGCGCAGGTTGGCACCATGGCAGTTGTAGCAGCCCTTTTCGCTGGTCAGTTGCGGGTTGGCCAACGCGATCAGCGGCAACGCCAGTGTGGCGACCAGCGCGCCCAAGAGTGTGCTGAATGGTTTCATGGTGATTGCCTTCATCAATGGTCAGTGAACTGAATCCCGTTATGCCCGCACTTCCCCATCGCCGAGAACCACGTATTTCAACGAGGTCAGGCCTTCAATACCCACCGGGCCGCGGGCGTGGAATTTGTCAGTGCTGATGCCGATCTCAGCGCCCAAACCGTACTCAAAACCATCGGCAAAGCGGGTGCTGGTGTTGACCATCACGCTGGCGGAATCCACCTCGCGCAGGAAGCGCTGGGCATGCATGTGGTCACGGGTGAGGATGGCATCGGTGTGGTGGCTGCTGTAGCGGTTGATGTGGGCAATCGCCTCATCGAGCCCGTCCACCACCTTGATGCTGATGATGGGCGCCAGGTACTCTTCGTACCAGTCGCTCTCCTGAGCGGGCACACCGGGCACCCCCAAAATGGCGAGTGCCTCGGCGTCGCAGCGCATCTCCACCCCTTTGGCCGCGTAAATGGCGGCGATTTGGGGCAGAAAGTCTTTGGCCACACCGCGCGCTACCAGTAAGCCTTCAGCCGCGTTACACGGGCTGTATTTGCTGGTTTTTGCGTTGTCCGCCACGCGCACTGCCATGGCGATGTCGCACGGGTCGTCCACGTACACATGGCAGTTGCCGTCCAGGTGCTTGATGACCGGCACTTTGGCGTCGCGGCTGATGCGCTCGATCAGGCCCTTGCCGCCGCGTGGAATGATCACGTCCACATACTGCGGCATAGTGATGAGCTGGCCCACCACTTCGCGGTCGGTGGTTTGCACCAGTTGCACCGCGTCGGCGGGCAAGCCGCTCTCGGTCAGCGCTTGCTGCACTAGTCTGGCCAGCGCCTTGTTGGAGTCAATCGCCTCGGAGCCACCCCGCAGAATGCAGGCATTGCCACTCTTGATACTCAGGCTGGCGGCCTCAATCGTCACATTGGGGCGGCTCTCGAAAATCATGCCGAACACGCCAATCGGCACCCGCATCTGCCCGACACGAATGCCGCTGGGTTGCTGCTTCATGCCGATGATTTCGCCGATGACGTCGGGCATGGCGGCCAACTGCTCGCAGCCCTGGGCGCAGGTCTCGATCACTTTGGGGGTGAGCTTGAGACGGTCCACCATGGGTGCGGCCAGGCCAGCAGCCACGGCACGCTCAATATCTTTGGCGTTGTCGACCTGCAGATTTTCCACGTTCTCGCGCAACAGGCTGGCCAGCGTGCGAAGCGCTATGTTTTTAGTAGCTGTCTGCGCAGCAGCCATGCGGGCTGATGCCACTTTTGCCTGTGAACCCAGGGCGTTGGTGTATTCGGTGATGTTGATGGCATTCATGGCGCAATTTTCGCAGATTGGGGCCGGGTGGGCTAGATGCCGCGGGTGGGCTAGCGTTTGACGGGTGCGGGCGAAGACTTGGCACCCGCTCCGCACAGCGCACACAACTGCAGCGCCAAGCGGTGCAAGGCTTGCCATCCTGAGGTGGGCCAGTCGGGCTGCTTCAAACCTTTGACAATGCCATCCACCACATGGGCAGACTGCAGCAACCCGGCCAGCTGGACTTCACTGAGTTTGGGCAAGACCCGTTCAAACAGACGCTCTTTCACGCCCCAGATGCGGTTTTCCCGCAGGGCCATGGGCAGGGGGCGACCCTGGGCCATGGCGTCCTTCACCCGCTTGAGTGCGCGAATGTCTTCACTCAGGGTATAGTGCACCAGCACCTCGGCCTCGCCTTCGGCCTGCAGGCCGTCGAGCATGCGCTGCACCCGCACCGCCTGTCCGGCGAGCACGGCTTCGGACAGCTTGAACACGTCATAGCGGGCCACATTGAGCACGGCACTTTCCACCTGCTCGAATGACAAAACGCCACCGGCAGCACCATCCACCGGGAACAGCAGCCCCAGCTTCTGAATTTCCTGATGGGCGGCCAGCAGATTGCCCTCGACCCGGTCGGCGAAGAACTGCAGCGTGCGTTGGCCTTCCTCACCGGCCGCCACGCGCTGGCCCTGGCTGGAGAGGCGCTGGGCAATCCACTGCGGCAATGCAGCGCGCTCGACGGGCTCAACCTGCAGCGTGACACCAAAGCTCTCCAGCGCAGCAAACCAGGCGCTGGACTTGGTCATCTTGTCCAGACGCGGCAGCATGACGATGGTGAGGGTCGAGTCATTGCCCTGCGAGATCTCGGCGAGTTGCTGCAGGGCGGTGCTGCCGTCCTTGCCGGGTTTGCCCGAGGGGATGCGGATTTCGACGATCTGCTTGTCGGCAAACAGGCTCAGGCTACCGCCTGCGGCAAGCACCTCGCTCCAGTCAAAGTGGGCACCCGCTACGGTATGAGACGTGCGCTCGGTATAGCCCTGGGTACGGGCCACGGCGCGAATCGCGTCCAGCGCCTCCTGCACCAGCAGGGGCTCGTCACCGTGTAGCGTATAAAGGCTTTTGAGCCCACGCTGCAGGTGGTTGATTAGCTGATTGGCCGCGATTTGCATGGGGGTAGTTTAGGACAGCCGAAACGTCTCAAGGTGAATACTGGTCTCGGTGTTGCTGATGCCTTTGAGCAGCCGGATACGCTCCAGCACTTTGGCCAATTCCTGCAGGGTCTCCGCGCGCAGTTCGGCCAACAGATCCCAGCGGCCATTGGTGTCGTGCAGGGTGGCCACACCCGGCTCACCCAGCAGGCGGGCGATGACGGTACGGGTCTGGTTACCCTCGACCGCAATGCTCATCCAGGCGGTGATGGCGTTGTGCTGGACATCCGGGCGCAAGCGCACGGTGTAGCCCACGATGACGCCATCGTCTTCCAGACGGCGAATGCGATTGGTAACCGTGCCGCGTGACACCCGCAATTTGAGCGCCAGCGCGGCCACCGACAGGCGCGCGTCCTGGCGCAGCAAGGAGATCAGTTTTTGGTCCGTTTCATCCATTTCGGCAATTTACCATGCCATAACGGTAATTAACTACCATTTTTTATGCATTATTGACGATTGTTATTACCTCTGGAGGTGGCCACACTCGAACCCTAGCTTTCAGCCAACGAAGAGACACCCCATGACACACCCATCCACCACCCCCGGCGCCGCACGCACCAACACGCTCTTCCTGAGCCCCCCGGACGTGGCCAGCATCGTCAGTCGGCAGGGCATGCCCGCCACGCTGCAGGGCTTGGCCGCTTATATCCAGCAGGATTTCCTGCGCTGGAAAAGCTTTGACAAATCCGCACGCCTGGCCAGCCATTCCGCCGATGGCGTCATCGAATTGATGCCCATTGCCGACGCGAACACCTACACCTTCAAATACGTCAACGGCCACCCCAAGAACACCCACCAGGGTTTGTCCACCGTCATGGCCTTTGGCGTGCTGGCCGATGTGGCCACCGGCGTGCCGCTGCTGATCAGTGAGTTGACTCTGACCACTGCCATGCGTACCGCCGCCACGTCAGCCGTAGCCGCCCGCGCTCTGGCGCGGCCCGACAGCCGCGTGATGGCCCTGATCGGCAATGGCGCGCAAAGCGAGTTCCAGGCGCTGGCCTTTCATCACCTGGTGGGCATTGAGGAGGTTCGTCTATTTGATACCGACGCCCGCGCGATCGCCAAGCTGATGCGCAATTTGCAATCCAACCCGGATGCAGCCGGGCTTCGGCTGATCGCCTGTGCCAGCACGGCAGAGGCCGTGCGCGGCGCCGACATCGTGACCACGGTCACGGCCGACAAGACCAACGCGACCATCGTCACCGCCGATATGTTGACGCCCGGCATGCACCTCAACGCCGTGGGTGGCGACTGCCCGGGCAAAACAGAGATCCACGCCGACGTGTTGCACGCCGCCAAGGTGTTTGTGGAGTACGAGCCGCAAACCCGCATCGAAGGGGACCTGCAGCAAATGACCGGTGACTTTGCCGTGACCGAACTCTGGCAGGTGCTGAATGGCCAGAAAGCCGGCCGCGATAACGACGCGCAGATCACGATGTTTGACTCCGTCGGATTTGCGATGGAAGATTTTTCGGCCCTGCGCTATGTGCACGACCTGGCCCAGTCGCTCGGCTTGGGTGCAGCGATTCCGCTGATCCCGCAACTCTCGGACCCCAAAGATCTGTACCAGCTGGTTAGACCCTTAGCGGCGCAGGCGCCCGCCTGTAGGGCGCTGGCGCCGGGCCTCAATCCAGCTTCTTGATTGCAGCCAGTCGGCGCAGTAACTGCTGCACGATATCGGACTGCATGTCGCGGTACAGCAGGCCTTCTTCGGCTTCTTTGGCCAGCACCGCAGATTCGTTGAAACTGATGTCACGTTGCTGCGCAATTTCGGTCTCGGCGATCAGGTCCTTGCCCTGGGGCGTGCGGGCGCGGAATTTGAGCCGGATGCGCAACTGGAATTCGCGCACCTGGCCAGATGCATTGACGCCCACCACGGTCTTTTCACGCAGCTCCTGCAGAATGTCCACCACGACCTGTGGCGGCGTGGAACCACCCCTCGGCACCAGCGGCACCACGGCACCACCCAGATAGCGACTCAGCTCGGACGCGACCGCACCACCCGTCTCGGGCGTGACGGCGATGGTCTGGAAGACAAAGTTCTGGCTGACGCGCAGCTTGAAGCCGCAACCCGCCAGCAACACGCTAGCGCATCCAGCCCAAACAATAGTGCGGCGGTTCATAGGTGGATCCCAAAAAGCGACATGGGCCTAGATCACCACATTGACCAGGCGACCCGGCACCACAATCACCTTTTTGACCGGTGCACCGGCAGCAAAGCTGACAAAGGTTTCACACGCGAGTGCCGCGGCTTCGATTACCTCTTTGGAGGCATTCGATGGCACGACCACCGAGCCGCGCAGCTTGCCGTTGATTTGCAGCATCAGCTCCACTTCGTCCTGCACTAGGGCAGATGCGTCCACTACCGGCCAGGCAGTATCCAGCAGGTCACCCAGCGTGGCGGAATAGCCCAGTTCGCTCCACAGGGCATGGGCGATGTGCGGAGTGGCCGGATAGAGGCAGCGCAAGAGAATGGAGAAGCCTTCCATCAGCGCAAGCTGGGCACCCGCTGAGTCCATTGCCTTGAAGTCGTCCAGTGCGTTGATCATCTTCATGGCACCTGATACCACGGTGTTGTACTGCATGCGCTGGTAATCGTAGTCCACCTGCTTGAGCACAGTGTGCATCTCGCGTCGCAGCACTTTGGCTTCTTTGCCAAACTCAACGCCTTTCAGGCTTCCAGCCCCCGTAGTACCTGCGTTAGCAGCTACAAAATCCATAGCAGACAGCTTGACGCCAAAGTTCCAGACGCGGCGCAGGAAGCGGTAGCTGCCCTCGACGCCCGCGTCGTTCCACTCCAGCGTGGCTTCGGGTGGCGCGGTGAACATGGTGTAGAGGCGGGCGGTGTCGGCACCGTATTTGCCAATCAGGTCCTGCGGATCGACTCCGTTGTTTTTGGACTTGGACATGGTGCCCACGCCCTCGTAGTCAATCGGCGTGCCCACGGGCAAATCGCCCACGGGGTTGACCAGCCGGGCCCCGGTAACCTTGCCGCCGGCATCGACGACATGCTCCACATCGTGTGGCCAGAAGTACTCTTTGCCACCCTTCTCGCTTTTGCGGGAATAAATGTGGTTAAGCACCATGCCCTGTGTCAGCAGCTTGGTGAACGGCTCGTCCACCTTGACCAGCCCCAGGTCCCGCATGACCTTGGTCCAGAAGCGCGCATACAGCAGGTGCAGGATGGCGTGTTCAATGCCCCCGATGTACTGGTCCATCGGCATCCAGTACGCCGCACCCTCGCCCACCATCGCATCGGTCTTGTGCGGGTCGCAATAGCGCATGAAATACCAGGACGAGTCCACAAAAGTGTCCATGGTGTCGGTCTCACGGCGCGCCGCCACACCGCAAACGGGGCAGGTCACGCCGGCATGAAATCCTTCATGCTTGTGCAGTGGGTTGCCCGAG
Source organism: Rhodoferax sp. GT1R46 (assembly GCF_056521285.1). Classification (NCBI taxonomy): domain Bacteria; kingdom Pseudomonadati; phylum Pseudomonadota; class Betaproteobacteria; order Burkholderiales; family Comamonadaceae; genus Rhodoferax; species Rhodoferax sp. GT1R46. Next base: position 197,082 of record NZ_JBWMBC010000007.1, on the reverse strand, counting down.
CCGTCGGGAATGCAATCCATGGGCAATACCACCGGCAGGTCTTTTTCCGGCACCGGCACGGCCCCATGCTCGGGGCAGTGAATGATGGGAATGGGCGTGCCCCAGTAGCGCTGGCGGCTCACGCCCCAGTCGCGCAGGCGCCAGGTAGTTCTTTTCTCGCCCAGACCGAGCTTGTGCAGTGCATGCGCCACGGCGTCGACCGCGTCGGCACACGACAGGCCGCTAAATACGTCCGAATTGACGGTGATGCCGCGTTGCTTGTCGCCGTACCAGTCTTGCCACTGGCGGTGATCGTAGGTGAGGCCGTCGACGTGCACCACGTCATAGATGGGGAAATCGTACTTTTTCGCGAACGCGAAGTCGCGCTCATCGTGGGCCGGAACACCCATGACCGCGCCATCGCCATAGCTCATGAGCACGTAATTGCCGACCCAGACATCAATTCGATGCCCGGTCAGCGGGTGAACCACTTGCAGGCCCGTGGGCATGCCCAGCTTTTCCTTGACGGCCAGCTCCGCCTCGGTGGTGCCACCGGCCTTGCACTCTTCGTTGAAAGCGGCCAGACGCAGATTGGTGCGCGCTGCGTGCTGTGCCAGCGGGTGCTCAGGGGCCACTGCACAAAAGGTGACGCCCATGATGGTGTCGGCCCGCGTGGTGAACACGTACATGCGGCCATCGCCGATCAGCTGGCCGTCTTCGCCTTTGATGTCGTGGGTGAACGCAAACCGGACACCGGCTGATTTTCCAATCCAGTTTTCCTGCATGAGCTTGACGCGCTCGGGCCAACCGGGAAGGCCGGTCTGCACCTGGTCCAGCAACTCTTCGGCGTAGTCGGTGATCTTGAGGTAGTAGCCCGGAATCTCGCGTTTTTCAACCGGTGCACCGGTGCGCCAACCCTTGCCGTCAATCACCTGCTCGTTGGCCAGCACGGTCTGGTCCACGGGGTCCCAATTCACGACCTGGGTCTTGCGGTAGGCAATGCCTTTTTCCAGCATCTTCAGAAACAGCCACTGGTTCCACTTGTAGTAGCTGGGGTCGCATGTGGTGACCTCGCGGCTCCAGTCAATAGCCAAACCCATCGCCTGCATTTGCGTGCGCATGTACGCAATATTCTCGTAGGTCCATTGGGCTGGCGGCACGCCGTTCTTGAGCGCCGCGTTCTCGGCCGGCAGTCCAAACGCGTCCCAGCCCATGGGCATCAGGACGTTGTAGCTGTTCATGCGCAGGTAGCGCGCGAGCATGTCGTTGATGGTGTAGTTGCGTACATGGCCCATGTGCAGCTTGCCGCTGGGGTAGGGCAGCATGGAGCAGGCGTAGAACTTCTTTTTGGACGCGTCTTCGATCACACGGTAGGCGTTTTGCCCGTTCCACAGGGGTTGCGCCCAATGGTCTTGTGCCGCTTTTTCGATGTCCAGGTGCTGGTATTTGTCTTGCATAAGTAAGAGCTGGGCGGAGGAGCCGCCTGATGGAGTGCTTGACAGGGATTTTAGGCGCAGCGCTGCTTACTTGGCTGCGGGTGGCGCTTCGGCGACGAAGCCAATTCGGCTGAGCCCGGATTGGTGCGCCAGTCCCATCACCTCAACCACCCGACCGTAAGGCACGGTGGCATCTGCACGGAGCCGGACTTCGGTGTCCGGGTTGAGCTGTGCCGCCTTCAGCAACACCGCAGCCAGCTCATCATTGCCCACCGGGCGGTCGTCGACAAAGGCCTGACCCGCTTTATCCAAGGCAAGGACTACGAACTTGGGCGCTTCCAGTGCCGTCGCGCTCTGTGCTTTGGGCAGATCCACCTTCACGGCACTGACGAGCAGCGGCGCCGTGATGATGAAGATGACGACCAGCACCAGCATGACGTCGACCAGCGGCGTCATATTGATTTCACTCATGGGCTGGGGGCCCGGGGTACGTTCAAGTCGGCCAAAAGACATGAGTACGTCCTAGCGTTTGTCAGGGGACTGCGTGAGCAATAGCTCGCGCAAATCACGCGCAAAACCTTCCAGATCCGCCTCAATGCGTCCGATGTAGCGACCCAGAATGTTGTAACCCAGTACGGCCGGAATGGCCACTGCCAGGCCCGCCGCCGTCATGATGAGGGCCTCGCCCACCGGACCGGCAATCTTGTCGATGCTGACCTGCCCCGCGCCCGAGATACCCATCAAGGCATGGTAGATGCCCCACACAGTGCCCAGCAAGCCGACGAACGGCGCGATGGCCCCCACTGTGGCCAACAACACCTGCCCTGACTGCAACTTGTGCAGCACGGCATGCAAGGCATCGCGCAATACCCGCGTGAGCTGCTGCGACTTGTCTCCAGCGCCGGCCAAGGTGCCCGCGGCATTGATCTGCGTCGCCTCAACCAGCGGGCCAACCATTGCTTCACGGTCAAAAGCGCGCAGGACGCGAAGGCCGTCTTCCATCGAACCTGCCTGCCAGAACGCCGCAGTGCTGCGCGCCACATCTCCGTGCGCACGCCGCAGCAACATGGCCTTCCACAAGATCACCACCCAGCTGCTTACCGACATCACCAGCAAAACCAGTGCCACGCCGCTGCTGACGGCATCCCCTCGCAACAGCAGATCCAACGCGTTCATGCAAGCCCCAGCACATCGAACATGTCGAACAGACCGGCCTTGTGTCCCGCGAGGAAACGCGCGGCCCGCAGGCTGCCTTGGGCATAGGTGACGCGACTGGACGACTTGTGGCTGATTTCGATTCGCTCGCCAATACCGGCAAACAGCACGGTATGGTCACCGACGATGTCGCCACCGCGAATCGTCGCAAAGCCGATGCTGGAAGGATCACGTTCGCCCGTCACGCCTTCGCGCGCATAGACAGCGCAGTCCTTCAGGTCACGCCCCAAGGCACCTGCGATCACTTCACCCATCTTGAGGGCGGTTCCTGACGGCGCATCCACCTTGTGGCGGTGATGCGCTTCAATGATCTCAATGTCGTAACCCGTGGACAGCGCCTTGGCAGCCATCTCCAGCAGCTTGAGCGTTACATTCACACCCACACTCATGTTGGGCGCCATGACGATAGCCATGTCTTTTGCGATCACGGCAATCTCGGCCTTTTGCGCATCGGTGAAACCGGTAGTCCCCACCACGGCAGCCACCCCCAATTCACGGCAGGCCTTCAGATGCTCCATCGTGCCTTCAGGCCGCGTGAAGTCGATCAGCACAGACCCCGGCTGCAAGCCCTGGCGCAAATCAGACGTAATCAGCACGCCAGTTGTCTGCCCGGAAAAGGATCCTGCATCGCGACCAATCGCCGGGCTGTCAGCCATATCGAGCGCGCAAGAAAGGGTGCAGTCGTCGGCGGCACGCACAGCATCAATCAGCATTTGGCCCATGCGACCGGAGGCCCCGGCAATGGCGATTTTGTGGGTCATATTGAAAATTCCGGAGGTATCGGCTTATTGCCCTGCAGGCTCAAGCGGCGGGTAGGTAGCCGGGGCAGTCGCTGCCGGCAAGGGCGCCGGGGCAGGCTTGGGTGCGACAGGAAATTTCTTCAGGCTTTGTTCAGACGCTTCCAGCACCGGCTGCGGACCCGACACCGGTTTTGATTTCAGGGTTGCCACGAACTCTGCCTCGCTGGGCAACTCATCGGCCTCTATGCGCTCCAGCACATCACCCTTGAAAAACACAGTGACTTTGCGCGACTGCGGCTCAGCGCCCTGGCGCTTCAGCGTGAACACATAATCCCAGCGATCCGCATGAAACACGCTGGCTAGCAGGGAGGTGCCCAGCACGTCACGAACCTGGGCGCGCGTCATCCCGGGCTTCAATACCGCAAGCTGCTCGCGGGTCACCACGTTGCCCTGCACCATATCGATCCGGTAGGGCGACACCACTCCCGCGACCTTGCTGCCTGCGCCACTGAGGCCACTGCATGCAGCCAGCCCCATCAAGGCGAGCGCCGCCAGGGGAAAACGGATGCTTCGGCAAATGTGATCTGACATGAATGCTTACGGGATATATGATCGCGTCATTGTAGCGGCTACCCCCTTGCCGACCCCCTGCGTGACCCCGCTGGAAAAACGCCCATGACCAATATCGACGAACTGAAAAGTACCGGCCTCAAAGCAACGGTACCGCGCCTGAAAATACTCGAAGTCTTTCAACGCAGCACACAGCGCCACATGACGGCTGAAGATGTCTTTCGGGTGCTATTGCAAGAGCGCTCGGATGTGGGCTTGGCCACCGTTTACCGGGTGCTGACCCAGTTTGAACAGGCCGACATTCTGTGCCGCAGCCACTTTGAAAGCGGCAAGGCGGTTTACGAACTGAATGAAGGGCAGCACCACGACCATCTGGTGTGCCTGGACTGCGGCAAGGTGGAAGAGTTCTACGACGCCGAAATTGAAAAACGCCAGCATGCAGTGGCCAAAGCCAAGGGCTTTTCCATCACGGACCACGCTTTGAGTCTGTACGCCACCTGCACGAAAGAAAATTGCCCGAATCGCGTGACAGCACAACGGGAACGCAGCTGATCGTTTGCAGCAGCGCAAGCGCTAGTGGTTGCCTTGCTCCATGGCCTTGCGGTGCCGCTCCACGAACTCCTGATAGGTGTCGATTCCACGCAATTGCAAAATGGTGTTGCGAACGGCCGCCTCCACCAGGACCGCGATATTGCGACCCGCGACGACTTGAATGACGACCTTGCGCACAGGGACGCCCAGCACATCCTGCGTGAGCGGCTCATACGGAATGCGCTCATATTCACGCTCCATGGTTTCCCGCCGGACCAGGTGAACGATGAGTTTCAGCCGCATCTTGCGGCGCACGGCTGTTTCCCCAAAAATGGCGCGGATATCGAGCAAGCCGATTCCCCGAACTTCGAGCAAATTTTGGAGCAGCTCAGGGCAGCGCCCTTCAATCGTCGTCTGGTTGATGCGAAACAAATCGACCGCATCGTCCGCCACCAGACCATTGCCCCGTGAAATCAACTCAAGACCCAGTTCGCTCTTACCAAGCCCGGATTCACCCGTAATCAGCACACCCAGCCCCAGAATATCCATGAACACGCCATGCATGGATGAGCGATCGGCAAAGTGTTTGGACAGATAAGCCCGCAACACATCAATCACAAATGCGGACGATTCACCCGTGGAGAACATGGGAATCTGCGCGCGCTCACACATCGACAGCAAAGCCTGGGGGGCCGTTTGGCCGTCGGCCAGGATCAGCACAGGGGGTTCCAGGGTCACAATGCGGGAGATGCGTCGGGCGCAGTCTTCCGGCGTGGCATTGATCAGATAGGCGATCTCGCGCTCACCGAGAATCTGCACGCGGTAAGGATGAATGTAGTTGAGGTAGCCGACCAAATCAGCGCCCGAGCGGGCCGCACGTACTGCGACTTCGTCGAAGCGACGCTCCGAAGCACCCAGGCCCGCGACCCATTCCCAACGCAGACGGCCACGAAACTCCTCAAACAGGACGTCGGCGCTGACAACGGTGGGTTTCACAACAAAGCCGCAGAAGGGTCTGGAGGTTCAGGTGGCTTGGGCAGATGACTGCCAGCCAGCAATCAAACCATGCAATTGCAATGCATCGGTAGTGCCCGTCAACTTCTCACGCAACGAGGCATCGCTCAACAATTCCGCTATTTCAGACAGAATTTCAAGGTGCTTTTGTGTCGCGGCTTCGGGGACCAAAAGAAAGATCATCAGGCTGACGGGCAGATCGTCCGGCGCGTCAAAACCAATCGGCTGCGCCAACTGGAACACTGCGGCCATGGGTGCGCGCAAACCCTTGATACGACCGTGTGGTATCGCAACACCGTGGCCCAGTCCAGTAGACCCCAGGCGTTCACGGGAGAACAGGCTATCCGTGACCAGCGCACGGCTGAGTCCGTGCAAATTTTCGAAAAGAAGGCCCGCTTCTTCGAATGCCCGTTTTTTACTGGTGACGTCGACTTGCGCAAGCACTTGCGAAGGGGACAGGATACTTGCTAGTCTGTTCATGGTCTGGGGCAGATTATGCACATAAAAAAACCGCCCGTTTTAGGGGCGGTTTTCCAAAATACGATTCAAGGTGGGGGTTACATCAGGCGCTTGGGCGCATCGTGGTGGTGATTTTGCAGGCGGTCCTTGTGGCGTACCACTTGTCGGTCCAGCTTGTCCACCAACTCGTCTACTGCCGCGTACAGATCCTCATGGGCGCTCTCGGCAAACAGGTCGCTGCCCTTGACGTGGATATTGCACTCCGCTCGCTGCCGTCGTTCCTTTTCCTTTTGATTCTCGACGGTGAGGAGTACTTTGACATCAACCACTTGGTCAAAATGTCGCATGATTCGATCTAGCTTGGTCGTCACATAACTACGTAAGGCGGGGGTAACTTCAAGATGGTGACCGCTGATCGTCAAATTCATAAATAGCCTCCAGTTGCTCTCGGGGTTGAAAAAGCCTTCCGTGGAAACACGGTCAGCACACAAACCAAAAAATGTTCAGAAACTCGTCTCGAGTGGTTTCACTATGCACCCTAAACTTGGCAATTGCAACGCCTATTTCTAACGCACTGCAGCATCTGAGGGGCATATTCCCGCCAGGATCAAAAATGCTGACCGGGCGCTTTGACGCCACCGCTCGGTGCGATAATTTAGCCAGCACAACTCTGGAGAGCCCTCCTTGGAAACCTACCCCAGTCGGTAGCTTTCAACTCCCATCACTGCGGCGGGGTTGAAAGCAGCCACCCATTGCCTCAGCCGATGCCATCCAAACCTGGGAGTGAGCCATGCTCAATATTTTCACGCTCGCCAACGGACGCCTCTTCCAGGAAGAGATCGAGTCCCTGGAAGAACTTTCGCAATTTCAGCCTATCTGGGTCGACCTGGAGTCCCCCACCGTAGAAGAAAAGCGCTGGATCAAGCAGTACTACGGCCTGTCGATTCCTGAAGATGCGATGGACGAGGATATTGAGGAATCCGCACGTTTCTACGAAGAAGACAACGGTGAGCTCCACATCCGCAGCGATTTCCTGATTGCCGATGACGACGAGCCCCGCACGGTGCGCGTGGCCTTCATCCTGAATCTGGTTAACGACGAGCTCAAAAGCAAAGGCGTCCTCTTCTCCATTCACGACGAAGATGTCCCGGTTTTCCGCTTGTTGCGCATGCGCGCGCGCCGTGCGCCCGGCCTGATCGAGGACGCCAAGGAGGTACTCCTCAAACTGTTTGATGCCGACGCCGAATACTCGGCCGACACGCTGGAAGGCATTTACGACGAGCTGGAAAAAGTGAGCAACAAAGTGCTCTCAGGCGACGTGACCGATGCGATGGCCGGTGAGGTGCTGGGCTCCATTGCCCGCCACGAGGACATGAACGGCCGCATTCGCCGCAATGTGATGGACACCCGACGTGCTGTGAGCTTCATGATGCGCAGCAAGATGCTTAACGGCGAGCAATTTGAAGAGGCGCGGCAAATTTTGCGCGACATCGATTCGCTGGATTCCCACACGGCATTCTTGTTTGACAAGATCAACTTTTTGATGGATGCGACGGTCGGTTTCATCAACATCAACCAGAACAAGATCATCAAGATTTTTTCAGTCGCCAGCGTCGCACTGCTGCCGCCTACGCTGATTGCCAGCATCTACGGCATGAATTTCAAGTTCATGCCGGAACTGGATTGGTCGCTGGGTTACCCCTATGCCCTGGTACTGATGCTGGCGAGCGCACTGGTGCCCATGTGGTACTTCCGAAAACGCGGCTGGCTCAAATAATCAAGAGAAATCGGCCTCTAGCCCCCGCAGATAGTGCGCCGTCAGCTATAAAAACTATAGCAAACGCATGAACTCGCCCATGATGCTGCGGGCGTAGACACTGGCAACTTCTGACACAAATTTCGGGAAATCGACGTGTGCCTGGTCATCCGCCCGGTCCGAGATGGTGCGCACGGCGGCAAATGGCACGCCATAGTCGGCGCACACCTGTGCCACCGCAGCGCCTTCCATTTCCACCGCCAGCGGCAGGTGACCGCAATCGTGCAGAGCACGCAGAATGGCCGCCGATTCAGTCAAGCCGCTGACAAACTGGTCACCGCTGGCAATCAGTCCCTGGTGAACGCCTGCCGCGCCCATATCCTTCCCGAGAGCCGTGCCGCACGCCTGCACCAGCAGGGCGGTCAGCCGGACATCTCCGAGGAAAACGGACTGTCCGTACAAGGGAACTTCATAGCGCGGGAACAGCGGTGAGGCATCCATGTCGTGCTGCACAAAACCGGTACCCACCACCACGTCGCCCACCTGCACACCAGGACCCACGCCCCCAGCGACGCCGGTGAAGACCACGCGGCCCACATCAAAGGTTTCTATCAGAGCTGCGGTTGTGGTGGCCGCAGCCACTTTCCCGATACGGGAAAGCCCGAGCACCACCGGCTTGTCCGCAAGATGACCACACCAGAAATCGCGCCCGGCACGCTGGACCCGTTGCGGGTTATGCAGCAGGGCGATGAGACCACCCTGCTCTTCTGCCAAGGCGCTCAGGATGGCAGTGGGTTGGTTTTCGGGTGCGTTACTTGTCACGCAACTCGCGGCGCAGAATCTTGCCGACAGGCGTTTTGGGCAAATCTGCGCGGAACTCCACGACCTTGGGCTGCTTGTAGCCGGTCAGGTTTTCCTTGCAGTAGGCGCGTACGTCGGCTTCCGTCAGACCCGGGTCTTTCTTGACAATCACCAGCTTGACCGCCTCGCCGGACTTCGCGTCCGCCATACCCACACAGGCACACTCCATGACGCCGGGCATTTGTGCTACAAGATCTTCCAGCTCGGTCGGAAATACGTTGAACCCGCTGACGATGATCATGTCCTTCTTGCGGTCCACGATCTTGAAGAAACCGTTGGCATCCACCACCCCGACATCGCCCGTCTTGAAGTATCCATCGGCAGTCATGACCTTGGCTGTCTCATCTGGGCGCTGCCAGTAACCCGCCATCACCTGCGGGCCCTTGATGGCAATTTCGCCTGACTGCCCGGCTGGCACTTCGTTGCCGTCGTCGTCCAGCAGCTTCATGTAGGTGCTGGGCAGGGGAATACCGATCGTTCCGGTGTACTCGGTCGCTGTCACCACATTGCAGCTCGCAGACGGAGAGGTTTCGCTCAAGCCGTAGCCTTCGCAAATCGGGCAACCCGTCTTCTCGAACCACAGTTTGGCCACCGCGCTTTGAACCGCCGTGCCGCCGCCCACCGACACCTTGAGGTGACTCCAGTCGACTTTATTGAAATCCGGGTGATTGGCCCAACCGTTGAACAAGGTGTTGACCGCAGGCAAACTGTGGATCGTATGCTTGCTCAACTCTTTCAGCACCGCAGGAATGTCGCGCGGGTTGGGGATCAGGATCAGCTTTCCACCGGTGCGCATTGACAGCATCATGCCCACGGTGAAAGCGAAGATGTGGTAGAGCGGCAAGGCGCACACCGCGGTGGGTTGCTCATTGGCTGGCACTTTGGCCATCACCGGCTGATTCCAGACCTCCGACTGCAGCACGTTGGCAATCACGTTGCGGTGCAAAAGAACAGCGCCTTTGGAAACGCCCGTGGTACCGCCCGTGTATTGCAGCACGGCCACGTCATCGGCCTTGAGGTCCGGCTTTTTGAAAGGTGCCTTGGTACCGACAGCGACCGCGGCATTGAACCGCACTGCGTTGGGCAGGCTGTAAGCAGGCACCATCTTCTTGACATTGCGCACCACATAGTTGATCAGTGCGCCCTTGAGCAGGCCCAGCTGATCACCCATGGAGCACATCACCACATGCTTGATCGGTGTAGCCGGAATGCATTTCTCCAGGGTCGAGGCAAAGTTCTCGATGATGATGATCGCCTTGGCGCCAGAGTCCTTGAGCTGGTGCTGCAGTTCGCGGGGTGTGTACTGTGGATTGACGTTCACCACTACATAGCCCGCACGCAAGATACCGGCTACTGCTACAGGGTATTGCGGCACGTTGGGCATCATGATCGCGATGCGATCGCCTTTGACCAGCCCCAGCGTTTGCAGGTAGCCTGCAAATGCCTGACTCAAACTGTCGGTCTGGGCGTAGGTAATGTCCTTGCCCATGAAGCTGTAAGCCACCTTGCCAGCGTATTTCTTGAAACTTTCCTCCATCAAGGCCACCAACGAGGTGTAGCCGGACGTGTTGATATCGGCTGGCACCCCTTTGGGGTAGCTTTTGAGCCAGATGCGTTCTGTCATGTCGTCGTCTCCGTTGTATCCAAATGCAGGCTCAGGTATTTTCACAGCGCCGTACTGCCACCCGGGCTGTGTTTTCCCTAGTATTTAGAAAGGAAATCAGGCCTTTAAAGCGGTCAAAACCTCGTCCAGCATTTTCTTGGCATCGCCAAACAACATGCGGTTGTTCTCCTTGTAGAACAGCGGGTTGTCGACCCCTGCGTAACCGGAGGCCATGCTGCGTTTCATGACCACCGAGGTCTTGGCTTTCCAGACTTCCAGCACCGGCATTCCAGCAATCGGGCTGGTCGGGTCGTCCTGAGCGGACGGGTTGACGATGTCGTTGGCGCCAATCACCATGGCCACGTCGGTGGCTGGGAAGTCATCGTTCAACTCGTCCATCTCGAACACGATGTCATACGGAACCTTGGCCTCGGCCAGCAACACATTCATGTGGCCCGGCATGCGCCCTGCCACCGGGTGGATGCCAAAGCGCACTTTGACGCCCTTTTCGCGCAGGAGCTTGGTAATTTCAAACACGGTGTGCTGGGCTTGCGCCACCGCCATGCCGTAGCCGGGAACGATGATGACGCTCTTGGCTTCACGCAACAGTTCAGCCGTCTCGGCAGCCGTTACCGCAACCACCTCACCTGCGGGCTGTTCCGCGCCGGCCACCGGCTTGGCTTTGGCGACGGTACCAAAACCGCCCGCTATCACACTGAAGAAGCTGCGGTTCATGGCGTTGCACATGATGTAGGACAGAATCGCGCCGCTGGAGCCCACCAGCGCGCCGGTCACGATCAGCAAGTCGTTGGACAACATGAAGCCGGTGGCCGCTGCGGCCCAGCCCGAATAACTGTTGAGCATGGACACCACCACCGGCATGTCCGCGCCGCCAATGGCCATGACCATGTGCACCCCAAACAGCAAAGCCACCACCGTCATAACGATCAGCGGCGTCAAGCCTGCGGCCATGGTTTCAGCGTGCAGGAACTCGCGCCCGAAATAGATCACCACCAACAGGCCCGCCAGGTTCATGAAATGGCGACCCGGCAACAACACCGGATTGCCACCGATACGACCCGACAGCTTGCCAAATGCAACGATGGAGCCGGCAAACGTGACGGCACCGATGAAGATGCCGATGTAGATTTCCAGTTCGTGAATCGCCTTCGCTGCCCCTGCGAAACCTTCGGTCGCGGACGGGTCGATGAACGTCGCAAAACCCACCAGCATGGCAGCCAAGCCGACCATGCTGTGCATCAGTGCGACCAGCTCGGGCATCTGGGTCATTTGCACCGTGCGGGCGGCGTACAAACCAATACTGCCGCCCACCACCATGGCGCCAATGATCCAGGGGATACCGGCCATGGTCACGCTGGGGCCAAACACCGTGGCCAGCACGGCCAGCGCCATACCGACCATGCCGTACAGATTGCCGCGCAAGGATGTTTCCTGGTTGGACAGACCGCCCAGGCTCAAGATGAAAAGAATGGTCGCGCCAATATAGGAGACCGTTGCCAAATTTGCAGACATCAATCGTCTCCCTTATTTACGGAACATGGCCAGCATGCGCTGGGTGACGGCAAAGCCGCCAAACATATTGATGGCGGTGAGCACAATGCCCGCTGCGGCCAGCCAGGTGATCGCGTCGTTGGGCCGGTTCAGGGCACCAGCAATCGGCGATATCTGCACCAGCGCGCCAATCGCAATGATGCTGCTGATGGCATTGGTCACGCTCATGAGCGGTGTGTGCAAGGCCGGTTTGACATTCCAGACCACCATGTAGCCCACAAAGCAACCCAGCACAAACACCGTGAAGTGCCCCAAAAACTCTTTGGGCGCATTGGTACCAATGAGCCAGAACAGCACGGCGGCAAAGCCAAAAATAACGGCCGTGCGCTGCACAGACGCGGGCGCGCTACTTTGCCCATGCCCGCCCTTCGGCTTGGCCACCACTGCCGCAGCAGGCTTGGCTACCGCCGGCACCGCTGCTGGCTTGAGCGCGGGGGCCGGCCAGGTGACATTACCTTGCTCGATGACGGTCAGCCCCCGGATGGCATCGTCCTGCATGTTGACGTTGATGACGCCGTCTTTGGTCTTGCACAACTCTTCCGAGAGGCGAAACAGGTTGCTGGCGTACAGCGTCGAAGACTGTTTGGACAGGCGCGAGACCAGGTCCGTGTAGCCAACGATGGTGACGCCGTGCTTGACCACTGCCTGGCCGGGCTCGGTCAGCTCGCAATTGCCACCCTGCTCAGCCGCCATATCGACGATCACGCTGCCCGGCTTCATGCTCTTGACCATCTCTGCGGTGATGAGCTTGGGAGCCGGCTTGCCCGGTATCAGCGCGGTGGTGATGATGATGTCCGCCTCACGGGCCTGCTGGGCGTACATGGCGCGCTGCGCCTGCTGGAAGCCTTCCGACATGACCTTGGCGTAGCCGCCACCGCCCGAGCCTTCTTCCTCGTAATCGACCTTGACAAACTCGCCGCCCAGGGACACAACCTGGTCCGCCACTTCAGCGCGGGTGTCATTGGCGCGCACGATGGCACCCAGGCTCGCAGCCGTACCAATCGCGGCCAAACCGGCCACACCGGCACCGGCGATGAAAACCTTGGCTGGAGGCACCTTGCCAGCGGCAGTGATCTGTCCATTGAAGAAACGGCCAAAGGCATTGGCCGCCTCAATGACGGCACGGTAGCCGCTGACGCCCGCCATGGAGGTCAATGCGTCCATCTTCTGGGCGCGGCTGAGGGTGCGCGGCAGGCAATCGATGGCCAGCACGGTGACCTTGCGCGCGGCGAGCAGCTGCAGCAATTCCGGATTTTGTGCAGGCCAGATGAAGCTGACCAGCGTTGCGCCTTCGCGCATCAGACCGACTTCTTCGGGAGTCGGGCCACGCACCTTGAAGACGATGTCAGATGCAGCCCACAGATTGGCAGCACCTTCGATCACGTCAGCACCTGCGGCGCGGTAGGTGTCATCACTGAAATTGGCCGCATCACCAGCGCCCGATTCCACCGCAACCTTGAACCCGAGTTTGATCAGTTTTTCGACGACCTCGGGGACCGTGGCCACGCGCTTTTCGCCCGGAAAAATCTCGCGTGGAACGCCAATGCGTTGCGACGTTTCAGTGGATACACCAGCCTGCATGAAGCGACTCCTAGACTTGTTATTGGAAACTGCGCGGTCAGACCCTTCAACGGTAAGTTCCGCGAAAGGTATTGCGGCCGCAACTTTAACTGAATTTGCCCCTGCTACCGCTAAGGTCTGCGCCTGATGAGACCCAAAAGGAGTCGTATCTGATAATTGGCCATGGATACACGATGGAAACCCAGTGTCACCGTAGCGACGGTCATCGAAAAAGAGGGCCGTTTTCTGCTGGTGGAAGAGCACACCCCTGAAGGTCTGCGCCTGAACAACCCCGCTGGCCACCTGGACCCTGGCGAGTCGCCCGCCCAGGGTTGCGCCCGCGAGACGCTGGAGGAGACTGCCTGGCACTTCACGCCCACGGCGTTGGTCGGCATTTATCTATCGCGCTTTCAGCGCGCGACCGAAGACATCACCTATTTGCGGTTTGCCTTTTGCGGCGAACTGGGCACCTTTGACCCCGATCGCACGCTGGACACCGGCATCGTGCGCGCCTTGTGGATGACACCCGACGAGGTTCGCCAAAGCGCTGCGCGCCACCGCAGCCCGCTGGTACTGCAGTGCATGGAGGACTATCTCAAAGGCCAGCGCTACCCGATGGCGCTCATCAACACCGACTCCAGTGTCTGGCCAGCTGACGTATTGCTATGAAAATAATAGCGGCTTGCGCAATAGTTACGGGGGCTAGAGCCCTAATTGGCACTCAGCACCGGGGCTCTGCACCCAGACTCCTTAAAATCACGCCATGAGTAAGCAACGTATCGTGGTGGGCCTGAGCGGGGGCGTGGATTCGGCGGTGACCGCCTATCTGTTGAAACAGCAAGGCCATGAGGTCGTCGGCATCTTCATGAAGAACTGGGAAGATGACGACAGCGATGACGAGAACAATAAGTACTGCTCGTCGAACATCGATTTCGTGGACGCTGCGGCCGTGGCAGACGTCATCGGCATTGAAATTGAACACGTCAACTTTGCCTCTGAGTACAAGGACCGTGTATTTGCCGAGTTTTTGCGCGAGTACCAGGCAGGGCGCACGCCCAACCCGGACATCCTGTGCAACGCCGAGATCAAGTTCAAGGCATTCCTGGACCACGCCATGCGACTGGGGGCGGAGAAGATTGCTACCGGCCATTACGCCCGTGTCCGTCAGAACCCCACCACCGGCCTGCACGAGTTGCTCAAAGGCCTGGACCCCGGCAAAGACCAGAGCTACTTCTTGCACCGCTTGAGCCAGGCGCAGCTTTCCAAAACGCTGTTCCCGGTGGGTGAATTGCACAAGACCGAGGTGCGCCGCATTGCCGAGGAAATGAAGCTGCCAAACGCCAAGAAGAAAGACTCCACCGGCATCTGCTTCATCGGCGAGAGGCCGTTTCGCGAGTTTTTGAACCGCTATATCGCCAAGGAGCCTGGCCCCATCAAAAACCCCAAAGGCCAGACCATTGGCCAGCATGTGGGGCTCAGCTTCTACACCCTGGGCCAGCGCCAAGGACTGGGCATTGGCGGCCTCAAAGCCAAAGGCGCACAAAAAGGAGGGGGGGAGCACGCACCCTGGTTCGTTGCACGCAAAGACATGCAGACCAACACCCTATGGGTCGTGCAGGGACATGAACATCCGTGGTTGCAATCACTGGACCTGCAGGCACAGGACGTGAGCTGGGTTGCCGGGGCGCCGCCCGGTGCGGGCACGCTCTCGGCCAAAACCCGCTACCGCCAAAACGACGCAGAGTGCCTGCTGCAAGACGCAATCCAAGACCGGTTCAGCCTGCATTTCACACAGTCACAATGGGCTGTCACGCCGGGACAGTCTGCCGTGCTGTATGACGGAGACGTTTGCCTGGGGGGTGGGGTAATTGCCTCAGCCCATGCGGGCGAGTAGGGTTTCCATGTCCTTGAGCATGTTGTCCAGATCGACTTTTTGCTCGGCGTCCGGGTTCATGCGGGCACTGAGCTCTTGCTCCATGAAACACACCGTCATGCGCAGATAGGTGCTGTCCAGGGCCTTGCGGACCGCTGAAAACTGCTGCCCGATCTTCAGACAACTTTCGCCCTCTTCCACCATGCGGTGAATGCCACGGATTTGGCCCTCCGCGCGGCGCAGACGGTTCAACACATCGGTTCGGGCTTGGGTATCGTTCAACACGGTCACGGGGCGGCTTTCATTGGTTTTTGCAATTTCGCCGTCCATTTTCGTTGCTATTCCCATAGTTGACCACCAGAAAGGTTGTTAGTCGGGTGCTACTTCAAACGTGCCTGCAGACTGTCGAAGACTTCAATCGTCACAGGAATTCCCAGCCCGACACTTTGGGTCACGGTGCAATAGGCTTCAAACTGGTCCAGTACACGGTCCAAGTGCGTGAGCGCCGCAGCGGGCACCCCCAAAGTGAGCACGGCGCGGATTTGCAACACGCGCATCCGGCCCTGCTCGTTACGTCCCACTTCCGCGTGCACGTCGCACTGCAGGGGCTCCGGCGCTTGCTTGAACTTGCGCAAGGCGAACAGCAGCGAATCAGACAGACAGCTTCCAACCGCTGCGGCAAGCAACTGCACAGGTGACGGGCCCAGCCCGCTGCCCAATGGCGCCGGCTCATCACCCAGGATGGAAGGTACCGACACCCCGAACTGGATGTCGAACTGGTAATCCTGCTTTTGCTGCAGGTGGACCTGAATGGCGGATTCGCTCATGGCTCGTCCGGTCTCAGTTAGCACAACCAATTTTTGACTCTGGCACACCCAGCTTTTTCAGGATGATGCCCAAAGGACAAAAATTGGTAAAGCCGGACTGGAACAGATTGACTCCCACAAAGGCTGTGAAAGCGAGCGCCCATTTGCTGAGAAAGAAGGGGCTGCCCTCAACGCCCAGTGCCAAAGAAATCATGATGAACAAACCGGCAAAAACAACGATGTAACGCTGAACAGTCATGGAAATACTCCTAAAGAAAAAACAAATTGAAAAGACAGAAAACTTACGATTTCGTTTTCTCGGCCAAGCGGACAATGCCCAAGGCTTTGAGAACATATTTTTCATAGACGGGCTCCGAGTTGCCCGTCTTGATCTTGCGCATGAAGTACTTCTCAAAGCCGATCTTGGCCAGATGGACCCACTTGCCCTTTTTGAACCAGTTCACATTGCGCGGGGGAATTTGTGGCAACGCCACAAATGCCGCGCCGGTGTCCCCCATGTCAGCGAGACAAATGGCATTCCAGGTGCCTTTGGCTTCGGCGGGTTTTCCGTTGAGCTCGTCCGCAATGTTGTGTGCAATGGCACCCACCATGCTTTCGATCATGTAGCCGGTTTTGGGTGTACCGGTCGCCACAGGCGTCACTTCCACCGGCGGAATGGCAACGCATACGCCAGCCGAGAAAATATTTCGGTACGCCTTGCTGCGCTGAAATTCATCAATCAGCACAAAGCCCCGTGGATTGCACAGATTGGGCACGGCGGCTACCGCATCCACCCCTTTGAACGCAGGCAGCATCATGGACAACTTGAACGCGACCTCATGCTCTTTGTAGACGGCGCCCAAGTCATCGAGCTGGGTTACAAACAACTTGCCTTCTTCGACGCGCGTGGTCTTGGCGTTGGTGATCCACTTCATGTCACGGTTGCGCATTTCGGACTCCAGCATCGATTTGCTGTCGCCTACGCCACCCAGACCCAAATGACCAATGTAGGGCTCGCTGGTCACATAGGTAATGGGCACCTTGTTGCGCAGCTTGCGCTTGCGCAAGTCGGTATCCAGAATGAATGCGAATTCGTACGCGGGGCCAAAGCAGCTTGCGCCCGGCATCGCGCCGATCACCACAGGGCCCGGGTTTTCCAGAAACTTCTCGTAATCCTTGAAGAATTCCTGCGCATGGTCCACGCTGCAAATGGAGTGGGTAAAACCACCGCCACCCGAGGCCAAGGGCCCGGCGCCCGGCACTTCGCTGAAGGAAAGTTTCGGGCCGGTGGTGATGACCAGGTAATCGTAGTCCAGTGTTGCCCCACCATCCAGCGTCACGCGGTTGGCGGGAGCATCAATACCCGTTACCGCTTTGGGCACAAAGTCTATGCCCTTCTTCGCAAGATACGGAGCAATTGGCAGGGTAATCTGCTCGCGTTCGCGCCAGCCCACGGCGAGCCAGGGATTGCTGGGTACGAACTGGAAGTAGTCGGTTGAGTTGACTACCGTCACGCGGTGTTCTTTTCCCAGAAGCTCGCGAATTTCGTAAGCAGCGGGCATGCCGCCAATACCTGCGCCAATGATGACGATGTGTGCCATGGTTTGTCTCCTTCAGTTAAGAGGTTATTAATTTGGGCTTTGCAAGAGAATGTTCGCGTCTGTGCGCGATTCCATACGGCGCCGGTACAAGGCGTAGTAGAGGACAGGAATGACCACCAGCGTGAGCACGGTCGATACCAAAATACCAAAAATGAGGGCGATGGCCAATCCGTTGAAGATCGGATCATCCAAGATGAAAAAGGCGCCAATCATGGCCGCCACGCCCGTCAGCACGATGGGTTGCGCACGCACCACCGCAGACTGCAATACCGCGGCCTTGAACGCCATTCCCTGACTCACCTGCAGCTCAATGAAGTCCACCAGCAAGATGGAGTTGCGCACAATGATTCCCGCCAGCGCAATCATGCCGATCATGCTGGTGGCCGTGAATTGCGCTCCGAGTAAAGCGTGCCCCGGCATCACTCCAATAAGCGTCAACGGAATCGGCGCCATGATCACCAAGGGCGCTAAGTAGCTGCGGAACTGGGCTACAACCAGCAGATAAATCAGAATCAGGCCCACACCGTAAGCGGCGCCCATGTCCCGGAAAGTCTCATAGGTGATTTGCCACTCGCCATCCCACTTGATGGCGTATTCCTGGTAGTGATTTCCGGGCTGCCGTATCCAGTATTCACCAGTCTTATCGCCACCGGGTTTGGCAGCATCCTTCAGAGTCGAGCGAATGGCAAACAGCCCATACAGGGGGGAGTCCAGCTTTCCGGCCATGTCGCCCATGACGTAGCTCACGCCCTGCAAGTCTTTGGTGTACAGGGGCTTGTCAATGATCCCGCGTTGCACCTGCACCAATTCCGACAAGGGGACCAGTTGACCGTTGGCCGCACGCATCGGCAACGCCAGAATGGCATCCAGCCCAACCTGACTTTCTGGTGGCAGCTGAATCCGCACGGGAATCGGGTATTTGGACTGCTGGTCATGCACATAGGCCGCATCGGTGCCCGACAAGGCCGATGACACGGTCTGGGCTATGGCGGCCACCGGAATCCCCAGTGATTCAGCGCGCTGACGTCGCACGCGCAAGAAGGCGCGCGGTGCGTCTTCCCGCAAGCTGGTATCGGTGCCAACAATGTCAGCGGTAGCGCCAAACGCGCTCGCTACCTGCAACGCAAGCTTCTGACGACCCGCTTCATCCGGCCCATAGATCTCCGCGACCAGAGGTGACATGACGGGTGGTCCGGGTGGTACTTCCACGACCTTGATCCGGCCATGGTGCCGCAGACCAATGGCTTCCAATTCCGGACGCAGCCTTTGTGCAATGGCATGGCTTTTCTCGCTACGGTGGTGTTTGTCCACCAGGTTCACCTGCACGTCCCCCTGCTCAACATCGGAGCGCAAATAGTATTGACGCACCAACCCATTGAAAGTGATGGGAGAGGCGGTTCCCGCATAAGCCTGAAGATCCCGCACTTCAGGCTGTTTGGCGAGAAATGCTCCCAGATCCTGCAAGGTTGCCGCGGTATCTTCCAGTGGGGTCCCCGCAGGCATATCCACCACCACCTGAAATTCGCTCTTGTTGTCAAAGGGCAGCATTTTGAGCACAACCCACTGCACCATCACCAAGCCTACGGACAGGAGGAGCGCAATGATGATGCCGCCCAGCAGCATCCAGCGCTTGCGTGCGCTGTCCAGCAGAGGCGTGAGAACCTTGCCGAAGAGCCGTTGTACTCTGGATTCTTTCACTGGCGCATCACCCTGAGAAGCAGGGCCGTGGCTGGCATGCCCCTGCTGGCGCATGAACTGCAAGGCCAGCCAAGGTGTCACCGTGAAGGCGATGGCCAGGGACAACGCCATGCCCAGGCTTGAGTTGATAGGAATGGGGCTCATGTAGGGCCCCATCAGACCGGACACAAAGGCCATGGGCAACAACGCAGCAATGACGGTCAACGTTGCCAGAATCGTGGGACCACCCACCTCGTCGACCGCGCGCGGGATGATGTCTTTAAGGGCCGCTTCGGGTGTGAGCTGCTGGTGTCGGTGGATATTTTCGACCACCACAATGGCGTCGTCCACCAGAATGCCGATTGAAAATATCAGCGCAAACAGTGAAACACGATTGAGCGTGAATCCCCAAGCCCATGACGCAAAGAGCGTCGCTGTCAATGTCAGGATCACTGCCGCACCAACGATCACCGCCTCGCGCCGACCCAGCGCAAACCCGACCAGCAAGATGACCGAGCCTGTAGCAAACGCCAGCTTCTGAATCAGCTTGTTGGCCTTTTCTGCGGCGGTCTCTCCATAGTCGCGCGTTACCGTTGCTTCAATGTTGGAGGGAATGACGGTGTTGCGCAGGGCCTGGAGCCGCGCCACCACGGCCCGCGACACATCAACCGCGTTCTCGCCCGGCTTTTTGGTCACGCTAATAGTGACGGCGGGGAAAGCTTGTCCAGTGGCGCGAGGCTCCACGGCAGTGGCAGCGGCACCCGCGTCCGTTGCGACTGGGGCGGCTCCCGGGGTAAACCACACATAGCGTTGGGCCTGCTGTGCGCCCGCTTCTATGTCAGCCACATCACGCAAGAACACCGGTTTTCCCTGGCTGGTGCCTACAATCAGGTCACCTACATCGGCCTCTGAGCGCAAAAATTCGCCCGCATCGACGGTCAGCATCTGGGAGCCCGCGTCTGCCTTGGTGCTTTCCAGGACGCTTCCGGCGGGCATGCCAAAGTTGGCTGCCGTTACTGTCTTCTTCAGGCTCAAGAGGTCCACACCCCGAGCGCGCAAGCGTACGGGGTCCACCACCACATGAATGGCCCGGCCCGGCCCCCCAATGGTTTGAACTTCCCGCACACCAGGAACGGCTTTGAACTCGGTCTCCATGGTGTGGGCAACGGTCTCCAGCCCAACCGCCGGCAATGCTTCTTTGCTCCAAAGAGTGACGGCTACCACCGGTACGTCGTCAATGCCCTTGGGCTTGACGATGGGCGTCAACGCACCCAGATCTTTGGGCAACCAGTCCTGATTGGCGTTCAGTACGTCATACAGGCGTACCAGCGCTTCCGTACGGGAAACGCCGACCTTGAACTGAACCGACAGCACCGCCAGACCGGGACGAGCCACTGAATAGGTGTGTTCTATGCCGGCGATCTGCCCCAGCAGCTGCTCTGCAGGGCGGGCAACCATGTTTTGTACGTCGGCACTGCTGGCTCCTGGAAAAGGAATCAGCACATTGGCCATGGTCACATTGATCTGCGGCTCTTCTTCACGGGGCGTGACCATCACCGCAAAAAGGCCGAGCAACATGGCCACCAGTGCCAGCAGCGGAGTCAGCGCGTTCGACTGAAATGCGGCGGCAATACGCCCCGAAACGCCCAAAGTCTGTTTTTCGTTCATGACGGACTCACTTTGCGGGTGCCGCTGGCATGGCATTGATAAAGCCCGCGCGAATGGGGTCCAGCGCAACGGACTCACCGGCCTTCACACCCGCCAGCACTTCCACACCCTCCTTGCCAAAATGGGCGCCCAGCCGCACAGCACGCAGGGAAAAGGCGCCGTTAGCCGCCACGTAGACCGCCGTCAGTTCACCGCGCCGGACAACGGCCGCCTCTGGCACCAGTAATTTGGAGGACGAATTTGGCTGGGCTTGTGAGAACCGGACGTTCACCTGTTGGCCCGGCATGAGATTGGCACTGTCCCGGGATGGCAATTCCAGACGCCATTCCGTCGTTTGCGAAACGGGATCTGCCGAGGGCACGGCACTGCGCGATACAGGAGCAATCCACTGCGCCTGATTCTGCGCACCATCGACTTGAATGAGTGTTTCGCTCGCCGCGCGAACCACCTGAATGCGCGACGCGGGCACCTGAACCACCACGCGCAATGGCAAAGGCGCGTACACAGTCACCAAAGGCTTTCCAGGTACCGCCAGATCACCAGCCTCCGCATGAGTCTGAAGAACCCAACCATCGTAGGGGGCACTCACCCGAGTAAAGCCCTGGGAAATACTGGACTGTCGGGCTGTAGCAGTTGCCTGATCCCGAACCGCAGCCGCGCCCTTGTACTGCGCATCAGCGGTATCCAGCGCCGCCTTGCTCACAAAGCCCTTGCTTTGCAAGTCTCGCGTGCGCTCCAGATTGGCCTGTGCGTTGCGCAGTTCGGCATCCGCCTGATTGATCTGGGCCTGGCTTTTTTGCATGCCCGCAGCAGCTTCGCGATCGTCGATCGTGGCCAGAACTTGTCCGGCGCGGACTTTGTCGCCCGCTTTTACGGAAATAGTGGCAATGCGTCCTGAGGCCTGCGCTGCAATCGTGCTCTGCTTGACCGCCTGCACAACGCCATCCAGTTCATAGGCCGAGCCTATTGCCCGGGATTGAACCAGGGAGGTCGGTACCGGCGTGGATTGCGCCAAGGCAGAGGCAACACAAAATGTAGCCGCCACCACAAACGAAGCTTTTCCGAAAAACCCGTACCCCAGCGAAAGGCCATCGTGATGCAGAACTGTCGTCTTCATATCTTCTCCTGTATACCCCGTGCAGTATACGATAATACTACATGGGGTATCAAGCGTGTTGATAAAACGCATGTTGCGTTGACGAACTTTCCGTCGATTGACGTCCTTGGCAAGCGGCAATAGCGAAATGCTACTATTTGCCAATTTAGTTAGTGCGCACCAAGTTCAGGCACGGACTCACCCACCATGAGCCAAAGACCCATGTTTCATGTTTTCCGCAATGCCGACGGCACCATTCAAACGGTGTCAAGAGAGCCGCAAGCAGATAGCGAATTGCTAAGCGAGGACGACCCGGAAGTTCAGCGCTTCTTCAGTTCCAAGTATTTGGAGCCGGCCTTCAATGCGGCGGATGCAGACTTTGTGCGGGTACTTGAGGACTTGATCGACACCCTCATCATGAAAAACGTGATTCGCCATACCGATCTGCCTGCCGCCGCGCAAACGAAACTGATGCTTCGAAAAGGTCTGCGCAACCGGGTCAAGGGTGCGTTGAATCTGCTGGGAGGGGACGAGCGAATTCTGTAAAAGGAGTCTGTCACCCAACCACTCAGCCAACGCCAGACGAACTGCATGCAGACAAACCAAAGCACGAACAAATCACCCCCGTGGCGAGTGGGGGAGCACAGCGCCCACTTTGACCCGCTTCTTGACTGCGTAGTCGCGATAGCGAGAATTTACGGAATCACGACAACACAAGAATCCTTGTCCGCCGGGTTGCCGCTGGAAAGCAACTTGATCACCCCCAGCCTGCTGCCACGTGCTGCGGCTCGTGCTGGCCTGACGGCCAAGCTGGCGCGTCGTTCTCTGACGGACCTGCGCCCGGGCCTGCTGCCCGTCATTCTCCTGCTCAAGGAAAATCAGGCCTGTATTTTGCTGGAGTGGATGGACACCGGGGATGCCCGTGTGCGCTTCCCTGAAAATGGCGAGTCTTCAGATGTATTGACCAAAGAGGAACTGGAGGGTCTTTACGCCGGCATCGTTTTCTTTATTCGACCGGTTTTCAACTTTGATCCACGGACACCGGATACGGGTCACGTGAAATCGCGGCACTGGTTCTGGAGTGTCGTATTCCAGAATTGGCGCCTGTATCGGGACAGCCTGTTGGCCGCTCTGCTGATCAATCTCTTTGCGCTGGTAATGCCGATGTTCTCCATGACGGTCTATGACCGCGTGGTCCCCAACCGCGCGGAAGAAACGCTCTGGGTTCTGGCCGTGGGCGTGTTGCTGATGATGGTCTTCGACACACTGCTCAGGATTCTGCGCTCCTACATTCTCGACACCGCGGGAAAACGCATTGACGTAACGCTCTCCGCCCGAATCATGGAACGCGTTCTGGGGCTCGGAATGGTTGACCGCCCGGCTTCCGTCGGGTCGTTTGCCGCCAACCTGCGAGCGTTTGAGTCCGTGCGGGACTTTGTCGCATCGGCAACGATCACGGCACTGGTAGATATCCCATTTGTCTTTGTGTTCTTTTTTGTCATTGCGTGGATTTCGCCCTGGCTTGCAGTGCCTCCACTTTTGTGCATTCTGCTTTTGATCTTGGTGTCTCTGGTTGTTCAGCAAAAAATGCAGGAGCTGGTCGACATAACCCAACGTGCTTCATCGCAGCGCAATGCCACGCTGGTCGAGAGCCTGGTCGGCATAGAAACTATCAAGTTCATGGTGGCAGAGAGCAGTTTTCAACGGCGATGGGAGCAGTCCACGGTCTTTCTTGCCCAAAACGGAACCAAACTTAAATTACTCTCCTCGGCGACGATGAGCACGGTGCAAATGTTGCAGCAGTTGGTATCGGTGACTGTCGTGATCGTCGGCGTTTACCTGCTCATAGACAACCAGGTCAGCATGGGTGGAATTATCGCGGCGTCCATGCTGGCAGGCAGAGCCATGGCGCCCTTTGGCCAGGTTGCCGGCCTTCTGCTGCAGTATCACAACGCAAAAAGCGGCCTGGCGTCGATCGAGAAGCACATGCAGACGAAGCCAGAGCGTGCAGAGGATTCCGCGTTTCTTCACCGAAACGGGTTTCAAGGCACTATTGAGTTCAAAGACGTCAGCTTTTCCTATCCCGGACAACAGCAGTCCGTATTGAGCAATGTGTCGTTCAAGATCACTGCCGGCGAGAAAGTGGCGTTTATTGGCCGCGTTGGATCGGGCAAATCGACCATTCAGCGGCTGATACTGGGGCTTTACAAGCCCACCGAAGGGGCAATCCTGATTGATGGCATTGATCTGAGACAAATTGACCCTGCCGAACTGCGCAGGGCCGCAGGGTTTGTCTCCCAGGATGTCAGCTTGTTTTACGGCACGCTCAAGGAAAACATTGCCTTGGGTGCCCCCTTTGCAGACGACCAGGACGTGATTGCCGCCGCGGAGGTTGCAGGGGTCACTGAGTTTGCCAATCGGAACCCACGCGGATTTGACATGTTGATTGGTGAGCGGGGGGAGTCCCTCTCCGGCGGACAAAGACAGGCAGTGGGCATTGCACGCGCGGTTCTGAACGATGCGCCTATCTTGTTACTGGATGAGCCCAGTAGCGCAATGGACCACCAAAGCGAGGATATTCTGAAGGCACGCCTGCGACGCTTTACGACCAGCAAGACGGTGATTTTGGTGACGCATCGCACGTCGTTGCTTGAGCTGGTTGACCGGTTGATCGTGATTGATAACGGCCAGATCATGGCTGATGGACCTAAAGCACAGGTAGTCGAAGCCCTGCAAAGCGGCAGAATTGGCAGGGCTGCCTGATGGAGGAAAAAATCAAAAGGTCAAAGCGCCTGTCCGCGGCTTGGAACACGGTCTACCAACGATGCTCGGGATGGATGGATTGGGTGATGCAGGCCCTTGCGGGCAAGCACACGGAACTGGACGGCGATTTCGATGCCAACGCGGATTGGGCTATCGCCGAGCAGACGCCTGAAGGTGCGCGTATTTTGGCATGGCTGAGCGTTGCTGCTGTGCTTGTGCTACTTCTTTGGTCCGCGTTCGCGGTACTGGACGAGGTTACGCGTGGTGAAGGCAAGGTGATTCCTTCTAGGCAGGTGCAAGTCATGCAAAGCCTGGACGGCGGTATCGTTTCAGAGATATTGGTTAAAGAGGGCCAAAGTGTCAAAGTGGGTGACCTCTTGCTGAAGGTAGATCCCACACGAATGGTGTCTTCCTTGCGGGAAAACCGATCACAATACCTCTCGTTGCTGGCGAAAGCGGCACGGCTACGGGCACTCGCTGAGGGATCGCGTTTCTTGCCACCCGATGAAGTGACGAAGGAAGCACCTGAGATCGTTGAGCAAGAACGTGCACTTTACGAATCCAGGCGTGCCGAGCTTGATGCAACCATAGGGGTCGCAAGGCAACAGTCGTCCCAACGGTCACAAGAACTAATATCGATCCGCGCCAAGCGCGAGCAGGCGGCCCAGAGCTACAACCTGACCGCTCGTGAACTGGAGATGACACGTCCCCTTGCCAAAACTGGTGCCATTTCCGATGTCGAATTGTTGCGATTGGAGCGAGACGTCGCACGGTATCGGGGTGAACGTGACAGTGCAAACGCGGATATTCCAAGACTGGAGTCTGCCGTTGCCGAGTCAGCGCGAAAGATTCAGGAAATTGAGCTGACGTTCCGCAACATCGCGCGATCAGAGTTGAGCGAAGCCAACGCAAAACTCAATGCACTCTCTGAAGGTAGCACTGCTTTGGAAGACCGGGTAAAGCAAACCGAAATTCGCTCGCCAGTCAACGGCACGGTCAAGCAACTCAAAGTGAATACTGTCGGTGGCGTAGTCCAGCCTGGACGAGACTTGATTGAGGTTGTTCCATCGGACGACGCGTTGTTGCTTGAGGCACGGGTGTTGCCACGGGATATTGCCTTTTTGCGGCCAGGCCAGAAGGCTTTGGTGAAGTTCACCGCCTATGATTTCGCGACCTACGGCGGTCTTGAGGCAACGCTGGAACACATCAGTGCGGACACGGTAGTTGACGAGAAAGGCAACGCCTTTTTTCTGGTTCGGGTACGCACCCTTTCCAATAGCATTGGGGCCCAGAATTTCCCCATCATCCCAGGCATGGTTGCTGAAGTCGACATCCTTACCGGAAAAAAGTCAGTACTCGCTTACTTGATGAAACCGATACTGCGGGCAAAAGCGAAGGCAATGACAGAGCGATGAAGAGCGCGCCAAAATTAGTTTTGGTTAGTCAAGACGAGGGGCTGATTGCGCACTGGCAACGTGCTTTGGGCAGGAAATCCTTAGTTGTTGAATCCACTTTTTCAGACTATTCCAGCGCTGAGCGAATGCATGGCACAGCCGCTTGGATTGATCTGTCAGGACCAAACATACCAGCCTGGAACGATGCAACGTGGCATTCTGTCTGCAAAATAGGCGGGGGCCGGATAATCGCAGCGAGTTCCAATCCGAACGACAAAGACGCCATTGAGGCCTTAGATGCTGGCTGTGTGGCTTATTGCCACGCTTTCTCAGATGGATCGACTCTCAAGCAAATCCAGCAAGTTGTTGATGCCGGGCACGTATGGATTGGAAAAACCTTGATGCAACGCTTGCTCCAGAACGTCAATCAAGTCGTTTCATCCAAACGTGAACCGGACTCCAGTTGGAGTGGAGAGCTTACCCAACGAGAGCGGGAAATTGCGACTTTGGCTGCCAACGGTGCCTCCAACAACGCAATTTCAATCGACTGCAATATTTCTGAAAGAACCGTCAAAGCCCACTTAAGTGCTGTTTTCAGCAAACTGAACATCACAGACCGCCTGCAACTTGCACTCCGTGTGCACGGAATCAACTGAGAGGAAAACACACTCGCACCCTGTACTTGAGGCCAATAGCCCAAAGTCAGCGGATTCTCTACAGTCAGCCAATATTCCCTTGCTGTACTTTAAAGAATCCCCATGGCTACCAATCAAATATCTGCTCAGGCGCGTGGCGTTGTCGTAATTTTGCAGGGAAAAGCCTGGCTTATCGATGCTGAAGGCAACCGAAAACCGCTTAGTGTTGGCGATGAAGTGCAAGAGGGACAGCAAGTTGTCACGGAAGAAGGCACTCGCCTTGAGCTAGCCCTGCCAAATGGACAGCCGTTGCTTGTTGCATCAGGGCGTGAACTATTGATAGATGCCAGTCTGCTGGGTACAGACAGCACAGACAAGTCAGAAGCTTCGCTGCAAGACTTGAACAGCGGAACTTCCCAGCTTGCCAAAATTATTGGCGCAGGTGGTGATCTCTCTGCTGAACTGGATCCCACGGCTGCTGGTCTGGAAGGTGGCGGAGCCAGTGACTCACACAGCTTTGTGAGGGTGATGCGTATTGAAGAACAACTTTCACCCTTGTCGATTGCGCAGGGTGGAGACCAGGGCGATAGAAGTCCGCAGGATTTCGAACGTACAGTAGCCGGCAACACCAGCGCCCCAGGCAGCGACGCCGCCGCAGTCGACATAGGAAATATTCCCGCCGTCCTCTCCTCGGCCACCGTCGCCCTGACCGAGACCAATGCGCCTCTCACCGCCAGCGGCACGCTGACCATCACCGATGTCGACAGCGCCGCCACCTTTGTGCCCGCCACCCTCACCGGTACCTACGGCAGCCTGGCCA
>NZ_JBWMBC010000007.1:0-169353 GCF_056521285.1 Rhodoferax sp. GT1R46 | reverse complement strand
CGTCTTCCGCCCACAACGAGTTCGTTGGCGGCACCACGTACAGCGACGTTTTCACGGTCACCAGCGCTGACGGCACCACCAGCTCGGTCACCGTCAATATCCTGGGCACCAACGATGCGGCTGTGATCTCCACAGCCACTGTGCCCCTGACCGAGACCAATGCGCCTCTCACCGCCAGCGGCACGCTGACCATCACCGATGTCGACAGCGCCGCCACCTTTGTGCCCGCCACCCTCACCGGTACCTACGGCAGCCTGGCCATCAATGCCGCCGGCGCCTGGACCTACACCGCGTCTTCCGCCCACAACGAGTTCGTTGGCGGCACCACGTACAGCGACGTTTTCACGGTCACCAGCGCTGACGGCACCACCAGCTCGGTCACCGTCAATATCCTGGGCACCAACGATGGCCCAGTGGCCATCGGCTCAGGCAACATCGGACTGGAAGACGCCGCCTCTATTCCCGTCATCCTGCAAGGAACCGACGTTGACGGCGTCGTCTCCAGCTTCAGCCTGTCATCACTGCCCACCAACGGCGCCCTCTATCTGGATGCGGCCCTTACCACGCTAGTGACTACCGGGACCGACATCGCGGCGACGGGCAACAACTTGACGTTGTACTTCAAGCCTGCGGCCGATTTCAACAGTGGTGCTTTGAGCGGATCCATTGTCCCCAGCTTCAATTTCACAGCCAAGGACAACACCGGATCCGTGTCGGGTGTTGCGACTGAGACAATTACGATCACTCCGGTCGATGACGGTGCGCCAACGACAGCCAACGATTCATTCAGAACCCTCGTCGGGACACCTCTCACCTTCACACGCGCACAGTTGATGGCTAACGACAACCTGCTCGACCATGCGACCATATCCACGACTGGCACATTGCCATCTGGCTTGACCTATGACACAGGAACCCAGACTTACACCTACAACCCGGCAACTGCAGGCACAGGGTCCTTCACCTATACCGTGACCGATGACGACGGACAAGCAAGCACGGCCACAGTCAGCCTGAGTGCATTCAACTCCCGCGATGACTTGGCGACGGTAAACGAATCTGCGCTCGCAAATGGCACGGGCGGCGGAGCAAGCACGTTCTCAGGCAATTTGTTTACCAACGACGCAGGTCTTAGCGGCAACATCAGCGCGATGACGGGAGGTACCGTTACGCTAGTGGGCAACACGTACACAGTAACAACAGTCTATGGAACGCTTGTGGTTGATCGAACCTCCGGCGCATACACCTACACACTCACCGCGACGGTCGACAACGACAGCGCCGCAGGTGCATCGCTCACAGAGCTGCAACAAACTTTTGGGTATACCCGCACAGGCGGCAGCGCCAATCTTGTCGTCACGATCGTTGACGATGTCCCGACTGCGCAAAACAATGTCGTCGAAATTCCGCAGTCCGGTGCACTCACCAACTACAACCTGGTGCTGATGCTTGACGTCTCGGGCAGCATGTCTGGACAAACGTCAGGGGGCGAGGTGCGCCTGACGGATGCAAACGGAAACGTAACCATCACAACACGCTTGGCAGCAGCCAAACAGGCCATGGTTGACATGGTCACCAAGTATTTTGATGAGTCAGCCAGCGTTTCAGTCCAGGTTGGATACTTCTCAACCAATGCAACGGCGGGAACAACAGTACTCACGACGAAAGCCGCAGCCATCGCTGCAATCAATGGCATTCCAAATGACGCAGGTAGCACCAACTACGAAGATGCGTTGTACAAAGTACAAAACATGTTTGGCACAGTGGACACCAGCAAAACAAATATTGCATACTTTATTTCGGATGGCGTTCCTACCGTGCAGGTGGGCACGGGTAACGGCATCAATGACCCGGCCAATGAGATTAACGGAGCAACCAATCCTGTCAGCTACACCCAATTCCTTGCTAACAATCCGTCGGTCAAGTCCTATGCTATTGGCATCGGTGGAGGTATCAGCAACACTGCACCACTCAACAGCATCCACAATGTGGATGCTGACGCCAGCAACGTCAAGGATCCCGCCATTCTGGTCAACGATCTGAATGGTTTGTCTGCTGCACTCACAAGCACCATTGCCCCCACCTTTGGCGGCAACGTGGGAACAGGCGGAACCAACCCCTACGTCCACATCGGAGCAGACGGCGGTTTCGTTCAGTACATTGACATGATGTTGGACAGTAACGACGCGGGAACGACACCGGATACGGTCGTACGTTTCAACTTCAATGGCACCAACCAAATCACTTACGACAACTTCTATCTCACCGGCACACACACCATAGTTACCGTGACTGGCGACCAGCTCACCTTGAACGCAGCACTTGGATTTACCAAAGGCACCCTGGTTTTCAGTTTCAGCAACGGTGACTACTCCTACTACTCGCAAGGCGCCGCCACCAGTGGTGACCAGTTTGACATCAGTTACAGCATCAAGGACAACGACGGCGATATTGCCAATGCGATCGAAACCATCAAGGTCATCAACGGAAAGCCCGTTGCAAATGAGGACCAGGACACCTTATTGCCCAAGAATGTATCCTTGGACGGCAACGTCATCAACGCAAGCAGCACGGATGGAGCCAACCAGTCCGTCACCGTATTCAGTTCCGGTGCTGGCGCTGACAACGCCCTTGACAACGCCAAGGTAACATCCATCACCTTCAATGGAGCTACATTCAACCTGGCAACTCCCAGCGCAGGCATTCTTGGCGGCGGAACCTACGCCGTCAATGCAGCCAAAGAGTTGACCTGGACCAGTTCTATCGATGCGACCAACACGCTGGTATTCCATAGTGATGGTTACTACAAGTACACGCCTCCATCAACGCAGACCACCAGCCCCGGACAAGGCACTTTGCAAACGGTGAGCTTTAACACTGCCGCGCTCGTTACCGCAGGTGGACTCACACTGCAAGCGGTGACCCGAACTGGCAATGTGAACGCACCCAATGGCACGGTGGACTACTCCTCCACGGGTGCAGGGGTCACCGGCGGATCCGCAAGCAACCGCGTCGACAACCTGGAAACATTGATCATCAATTTCACGGGCTACGCACAGGGGGTACAAAACGTCAGTCTCAATATCAATGCCGGGAGCAGCAACCTGACCACAGGCACGGCCATTGCCGTGAGTGTTTACGACATTTTGGGCAACCCACTGGGGCAAGCGGCCATAACCACGGAAGGGCTTGTCGGTTTGTCCAGCAACTGGAGCAATATTGGTAGCATCCGCATTGAACCCAATAGCAACGCGTCCGTTTTGATTGACGGCATTCAGTTCAACCCTGTCAACCTGAACACCACGGCAACCAACATCGCCGACACGGTGATTGGCTACACGCTGACCGATGCTCAGGGCGACACATCGTCCACCAACCTGACGCTGCATATCGTGACCAACGAAATTCAAGGTACAGCGGGCGTAGACACGATCACAGGCACAACCGGCAACGACGCCATCGAGGGCTTTGCTGGCAATGACATCATAAGCGGCGGTGCCGGCAGCGACATCCTCAAGGGTGGCGCTGGCGACGACAACCTGGATGGTGGTGCCGATAACGATCAGCTCTATGGCGGCGATGGCAACGACACCCTGGTCGGTGGGACGGGTGATGACCTGCTCTCTGGTGACGCCGGAAATGACAACTTGCAAGGTGGCGCCGGCAATGACACGTTACGCGGCGGTACGGGTAACGACACCCTCTCCGGTGGCGACGGAAACGACGTCCTTGTTGGCGGCGCTGGAACTGACATATTGACCGGTGGACTCGGTTCTGACGTGTTCAAGTGGTCATTGGCCGACGCCGGAGCAAAAGGCTCACCCGCCACGGATACCGTTACCGACTTCAATGTTGCCTCAGTTGCCGCTGGTGGTGATGTGCTCGACCTGCGTGACCTGCTGTCAGCGGAGAATCATGTAATCGGGACCGGCAACCTTTCAAGCTATCTGCACTTTGAGAAAGCAGGTACAGACACTGTTGTACATGTCAGCAGCACGGGGGACTTTGCAGCGGGCTTCAACGCAGCCAAAGAAGTCCAGACTATTACACTGGCGGGGGTAGATTTGATCGGCGGCTTCAGCAACGACCAGCAAGTCATCCAGAGCCTGTTAAACGCCAATAAGTTGCTCGTTGACTAGAGTAATTCTTTGACAGCAGGCCCGGTCGCTCCATCAAAGCCGACCGAGGCCAGCAACTCAAGCTCAGCCTCACTGGCTACACCCTCGGCAATCACCTTCAATCCGATGCCATGCGCGATGGCGGCCAAGCCTTTAAGGAAGTTCTGATTGCCGGCATTACCCTCCAGGCCCCGTATAAAACTGGCGTCCACTTTGATGAAGTCCAAACCCAAATCGTGCAAACGACCAATTTCACTGAACTGGCGCCCAAAGTGCTCCAGGCCCAACTGACAACCAACATCACGCAACTCCAGACAAAGCGATCTGAACGCATCAAAGTGGGCCAATGCACCCGCCTCCGAAACTTCAAGCCAAAGCCGCCGTGTCCCTTGGCGCCGCCTTAGCAATGTCTGCAACTCGCCGCGAAACTCAGGCAGCTGAATTGAACTGGCCGACAGATTGATGGCCAGGCCAGTCAACGACGGCTTGGCCTCCAATTCGTCCAGCCCAAGAGAGACTGCGGCAAGATCCAGCTGCGGTGTCAGTCTGAGGCGCTCGGCTACCGGCCAAAACCGCCCAGCGGGCTGCCACTCGCCTTTCTCGTCAAACATCAGGCGCAGCGGACACTCCCGGTGCAACAGACGACCCTCCAGTGATACAACAGGAAACGATACCAAGCGCACCCAATTTCGATCGAGCGCGCGTCGAATCAGCTTTGACCACTCTTCGGCGCTCTTCGGTACATCGTCTCCCTGGTGCATGTCCACCATGCGCAGCCCATTTCGCCCCTCGATTTCGGCCGATGCAAGCGCAGCATCCACCTGAGCCAAAATAGTCTCTGTCTCGACTCCGCGCGGAAAATGCCCACAGCCCAGCCACGTACTGGTCTGATCCGGCAGGAATGCGGTTGCAGCCTGGGTCAGCGATTGCAATAGCCGCTCCGCTGCGGGCTCTGACACGGCAATGCCCGGCACCAGCAGAGCAAAGTCAGCCCCATTCAAACGTGCGGCAAGGGCTTCGGAATACTCTTTGCCAACACCCGTGAGTGCGTTACCAAAAGCGCGTAACAGCTCGTCCGTTGCGTTGCGGCCCAACGCCTGATTCACAACAGCAAGATTGGCCAGCCGCGCGATGAAAACCGTGCCCCCCGTCGACTCGTCTGCTGTTGTCGCGTCACGCAGACGGGCCATAAAGTAACTCCGATTGGCCAGCCCGGTGAGGGAGTCGCAGTTGGCCTCGCGGCGCACCGCCTCCAGTCGCCCCGCCTCATCGTCAAACATCGTCTTCAAGCGGGTCACGGTCGCATTCATGGCCGTCGCCAATTGTTTGAGCTCGGGTACGGCCGGCTCCTCGATGGTGACAAAGCGACGTTGTGTGATCGCATTGGCCTGACCAATAACGGCATCCAGCGGCCGCCTCAAGCGGCGCAACACCAATGTTCCAAGGTAGCCGCCCATCAGCCCCGCCAAGGCCAGGGCCACCACGGTCTGATTCGCACTTTTCCACAAGGCGGCATAGGCAAATCGACTGTGACTGACCAATGTGACGGTGCCTACTTGTTTCCATCCGTTGCTGATTTGGGCCTGCCCGGCCTGCGCCGCAATCGGCAAGACTTGGACGAACCAGCCTGGGGCTCCCAAATCGCCCTCCGGGGCTGAGCGCTCGACCATGACTTTTCCTATGGGGTCGGTCACCCGGATCAGTTCGTAGTGCCCACGGTCAAACAAGGAGGCAACGACCAGGTCCACCATCACTTCATCCGGATTGCTCTGACTAAGCGAAAGCGCAAGCGCAGCGGCGTTGTCAGCATTCTT
Source organism: Rhodoferax sp. GT1R46 (assembly GCF_056521285.1). Taxonomy (NCBI): domain Bacteria; kingdom Pseudomonadati; phylum Pseudomonadota; class Betaproteobacteria; order Burkholderiales; family Comamonadaceae; genus Rhodoferax; species Rhodoferax sp. GT1R46. Next base: position 163,421 of record NZ_JBWMBC010000007.1, on the reverse strand, counting down.
GATGGAAAGCTGAGACTCCAGATAGCTGCGCGCACTCAACAATGAAACGAACAGGCTGCCGGTCAGGGCAAGCAGCATGCTCGCAATGATTGCAAGCCATAGTTGACGGAACATCGACATCTTTTTCCTACTTTCCAAATCGCCTAATCAAAACCTTCAGCCCGCGCCCTTCGCAGCAAGTCTTCCCACCGGGACAGACGGCTCGTCCCCGCCACCGGGGTGGCATCCCTGCCAGACAAACCGGCAAAAACACCTTCACTATTGAAACTGAACACGGGAACCAGATCGGGCCTTCGGGATGCCGGTCGAATGTCCCCAATCAGGTTATCCAATACCAGGGGCTCGGCACCAGGCTGCGCATAGTAGGCCAGGATCATGTGTGCTTGTGAAGGAGCACTGTCAGACGACCCCACCTTGGCCCGCACATAAATTAGCCGGAGTTTTTCTGGGGCCACCCCGCCTTCTTTGAGGGAGTAGTATTTCGCAATGGCGAAGTCCTCGCAATCGCCCGCGCCGCGACCCAGGGTTTCCAGTGGCGTCGCCCAATAATCAAGTTGCCCCCAAATTTCGATGTCCTCACCAAAACGGATTTGCCGGTTGAAGAAATCGTTCACGCGCTTGAGACGCTCCGCATCTTGTGCCCCACTCAGACCCGCGACCAGATTGCGCCACCCGTTGAATTTTGCAGCATTGCTTTCGCCCCATCTTTGGGAGAATGACACCAGCAGACGGTCGAAATTGGCGCCGCTGTAGGCTGCACCGGCAAACCACACACCGCACCCAAGCAGGGCCACTGCCCCAATCAGGGCCTTAAGGTAGCGTGGGATAACCATGTTCGGTCTTGTGAACGGGCACTAAAGCCACCCAATCAATGCGCTCAGCTTTTTCGCACGGTGCATCGTCATCGCATCAAGAATTCGGGAAAACGTGAAATCCATCGCACTTAGCCCCTGTAATTGCATCGCAAGCCATTCGGTCAATACCCAAAAGCCAGTCATTCGAGGGAGAATTGATAATATCTATGGGTGGTCCACCTTGAGCATAGCCCACAACCCGCCACACTAGCCCCGCTCACGAGGCGATTGAATACTGCATTAATTTAATGACCAAACTGAAAGTCCTTAGTCAATCTGTCCTGTTCGCTTTTGCCGGACTCGGGGCAGGACTGGTCGCAGCTCAATCGCCAACTTCACTCAAAGAAGCGGTGGAGCGCGCCATATTGCAGAATCCGGAAGTGAAACTGCGCTTTCACAACTTGGAAGCTGCCCAACAGGAGCGCAAAGGTGCCGAGGGGGCGTGGCTGCCCCGCATCGACATTGAAGCCGCGACGGGTTCTTACCAAATCAAGACGCCATCCTTGGCTTCGTCTCTGAACTATCCCGGTAGCCGCTCATCCATTCAGTTGCGCCAGACGCTGTTTGATGGTTTTTCCACGCTAAACGAAACCCGCCGATTGAGCTACAGCGAGCAGACCGCATTCTTTGAGTTGCTCTCTGCCAGCAACCAGACCGGCCTGGAGGCCGCTCGCGCCTATATCGACGTCTTGCGGTATCGGGATCTGTTGCGCCTGGCTTCAGACAACTTCACAACGCACCAGGAAGTGCATGACCGGCTCAACCAGAAAGTAACGGCCGGTGTCGGACGACGAGTAGACCTGGAACAAGCAACCGGTCGCATGGCGCTTGCCGAATCCAACTGGGTAACCGAAACCAGCAACCTGCATGACGTATCGAGCCGCTATCAACGCCTGGTCGGTGAACTCCCGCCAGAATCATTGACTCCCGCAGAATCATTGGGTGGACTACTACCCGCCAACACGCGTTTTCTGAGTGAAGCGATTCGAAAGAACCCGGACTTTCTTGCTGCCGTTTCCACTATCCGGGCATACCGTGCTGACAGCGAAGTGCGTCGGGCTGCGTATTCACCTACGCTGGAGTTTCGGGCACGTCAAAGTTTCGAGACCAACCAAAGTGGTACCACGGGCGATTTTCGGGACTCGGCGCTGGAGCTGGTTCTGAACTACAACCTGTTTCGCGGTGGTTCAGACCGCGCCAGGGTCAAGCAGTACGTGGCAAAACTCGGTAGCGCGTTTGATCTCAGAGACAAAGCCTGCCGCGATGTGTGGCAAACCGGTGCCATTGCATTCAACGATTCCCAGCGGTTGGTGGCGCAGCTCAAACTGCTCAGCCAGCACGAACTGTCCACCTCCAAAGCTCGCCAAGCCTATCAACAACAGTTTGACATTGGCCAACGCTCTCTTCTGGACCTGCTGGACACGGAAAACGAGCTCTACCAAGCTCGCCGCTCTCTGTCAAACGCGGAATACGATCTGGTGCTGGCGCAGATACGCGTGCTTGCATCATCGGGTTCGTTGCTGAGCGCCTTGAAGTTACAGCCCCTTTCCAACGAATTGCCATCGGCGAATGGCGGCACGGAAGACGACGATGAATTGATGCAGTGCAGCAACCTGCCGCCGCCTGCACCCACCTTGAACCGCGATTTTGACTCCCGTCCGGCGACGCTTCCACCCGAACCCGTCAAGCCGGTCCCAGCGCTTGTCGCTCCAGCTACCGCGGTACCCAAAGCCGATGCATCCGGGCCCGCTTGCGCCCAGCTGCCACAAGTGGTCGAGACTTGGCTGGGTGCATGGAATAGCAAGAATATTCCACGCTATCTGAGCCTCTACTCCGACAACTTCGTGCCAGCGATGGGCATGACCCGCAACGCGTGGGAGAGCTTGCGCAAGAAACGCATTACGGAAAAGAAAGGCGATATTCAAGCCAGCGCCAGCCAGCTTCGCCCGGTGCGTTGCGATGCCCAGTCCGCAGAAGTGGCTTTCACACAGGGTTACGGGTCCACCGACTACCGCGACCAGGTCGAGAAGACCCTTTTGCTGGAGCGCGTACAAGGCACGTGGAAGATATCCCGCGAAACCGTGACCAAGGGACGGACGTACTGATCGCCTATTGATGAAGCGCTGCAGCGGTCAGTGTCAGCAGACCGATCAGCAGCGGCTGGTGCACCATGTACCAGGTCAGACTCCAGCGGCCGATGAACGCCAGGGCGCGCAAAGCGGCTCCGCTCCGGTTTGGCCGGGCCATGGTCAGCCATCCGCGAGCGATGGCAAGCTGTCCTGCCGCCATTCCCCACCACATGACGCCCAACCAGGGCAATACGGGAACGAAGTCTTCCGTGATCGGCTTCTGGCTGACAAAGCCAATCCAGCTCAGTACCTTTTGGTTCAGAACGACCAACTGGGGGAACATCGCGTGTGCAGGCTGTGCCAATAAACCCACGCCTATTGCCACGGCACCGGCCAGCCAGAGCCATTGCCGCCAGCGGCCGGTCAGCCTGCTGATCAGCAGCATCACCGCCATGCCATGCAGTACCCCAAAGTAAATCCAGCTTTGGGGAAACATGAAGACGGACCCGATACTGACCAGGGCGGCGCAGCCCGCAATCTGCACCCAGCGCCGCCAGAATTTGCCCCAGGTTTGACCGCTCGCTACCGCCAGCGACTGACCCAGACCCGCGCAAAATAGAAACAGGCTCAAGATACACGTGCGCTGCGTCGTCCAGAGGGGCGAGGTGTAGAAATCCTGATGAATGAACCCGAAGTGATTGAGGTCGAACGCAAAATGAAATGCCGTCATCCACAACACCGCAAAGCCACGCAGCGCATCAACGGATCCATTTCTGGCCGGCGCCAGCGCCAAGGCAGCCACCGGATGACCCACCGCGCGTCGCATCATTTACCCAAAACAGGCAGCTCCAGCGCGACTTCGGCGGGCGCATGCATGCCCGCAGCCAGCACAGCCCGACGGCCGTTGACCGACTGCAGCAGCAGCCGACCGTCCACGGTCGTTCCTACGCGAAACGGTTTGGCCGGCTTGCCATCCACCGCGATCAGTGCCGCCCCGCCACTGGACGTGTCGGCAACAACACCCACCAGAGCAAAGCGACTGCTGGCGGAAGGCGCTACGACGCCAGAATCGACTTGCGCAGCAACCACTCCACCACCCAAGGCACGGGCGACTGCCTGGGGGTCCACTGGCGGCGCAGCAGCAGAAAGTACCGGCGCGCGCGCGAGTGACGCGGAACCGAACCCTTTCAGGCCCCAATAGGTGGCGCTCACGGCGGCCAAGGCGGCCAGTGCGAAAGTCGCAACCCTCACCCCCCACATGCTGTTAGCGTTTGTTTGCATAGCCGGATTATGATTGACACAACATCCCCAAACGACTCACTCTTTCCATGCATCTCCTTCATACCGCCAAGCGCCGCTTGTCCGCCGGCTTCACCCTCATTGAACTGATGGTGGTGCTGGTGATCATCGGCGTGCTGGCCGCGCTGATCGTGCCCAATGTGCTGGACCGCGCCGACGACGCCCGCGCCACGGCGGCCAAGACCGATGTCAACAACCTCATGCAGGCGCTCAAACTGTACCGGCTGGACAACCAGCGCTACCCCACCGCTGCGCAGGGTTTGCAGGCGCTTTTGACCAAACCGACCACGGTACCGGTGCCTTCCAACTGGAAGCCCTACCTCGACAAGCTGCCCAATGACCCTTGGGGTAACGCCTACCAGTACCTGAACCCGGGCATCAAGGGAGAGATCGATGTGCTGTCCTTTGGCGCCGACGGGCAGGCCGGAGGCGAAGGCAAAAATGCGGATGTTGGCTCCTGGCAGTAGCCTGACGAACCAGCCGCGCCATCGCCGCGGATTTACCCTTCTGGAGTTGCTGGTGGTGGTCGCCATCATGGCGATTGCCACGGCAGGGGTGGGCTTTGCGATGCGTGACTCCTCGGGGGCCCAACTGGAGCGCGAAGCCCAACGGCTGGCAGCATTGCTGGAATCGGCCCGTGCACAGTCGCGCATGAGCGCCGTGGCAGTGCGCTGGCGGGCCACACCCACCGGATTTTCATTTGATGGCATCACTGGTGCGCCCCTGCCATCCAGCTGGCTCGGCGACGATGTCCGGTCCATTGGCACCGGCACGGTTGTACTGGGCCCTGAGCCCATCATCGGGCCACAGCAAATTCGATTGGTGTCCGTATCCAACCCGGCACAAAGCCTGACGCTGGCCACAGACGGTATTCGGCCCTTCTCGGTGCTTGCAGAGCCGCCCGCACCGGCTGGCACACCATGAACCACCATAAGACGCGCGGTTTCACGCTGGTGGAAGTGCTGGTAGCCCTTAGCATCGTCGCGCTGGCGCTGGCTGCCGGTGCGCAGGCCACGGCCGCGCTGACTCGCAATGCAGAGCGCCAGTCCGATTTGCTGTTGGCCCAACTGTGTGCCGAAAATGCATTGGTCGGCATGCGCTTGTCCAGACAAATGCCCGCGGTAGGCGACAACTCGACAAGCTGTGAGCAGGCGGGTCGCAGTTTGGATGTGCGGCTGGTAGTGCGGCCCACGCCCAATGCCAACTTTCTGCGGGTCGAGGCACAGGTGACGGAGGGCAGCATCCCGATGCTCACGCTGTCAACGGTTGTGGGCCGGTATTGATGGCCTCCCCAAAACATCTGCGCGGCTTCACCTTGATCGAGCTTCTCGTGGCCATTGGCGTCATGGCGCTGATGGCGGGTTTGAGCTGGCGCGGCGTTGACGGCATGGTGCGGGCGCAGACCCAACTGCAGCAACGTGCAGATGCGCTGCTGACCCTGCAGGCCGGGCTGGCGCAATGGGCTGCCGACCTGGACGCATGGGCCGATTTGCCGCAGACACAGACGCTCGACTGGGACAGTCGCGGCCTGCGCATCATCCGGCGCAGCACGACCGCACCGGAAGACGGCATGGTGGTGGTGTGCTGGTCCCGCCGCAACATCGATGGCACGGGTCAATGGCTGCGCTGGCAATCTCCACCCGTACGGACCCGCGCTGAGCTGCAAACCGCCTGGGCCAAAGCCGCCTTGTGGGCCCAGAACCCCGGGGATGATGAAAAGAAGTACGAAGTTCGCATCACCCCACTGGCGCAGTGGGAGATTTTCTATTTTCGCAATGATGGCTGGAGCAACCCTCTGTCCAGTGATGGCACCGCCGCCGCGCCGGTCGCCGGCAAACCCGTTGCGGCCGACCTGGCACACCCCGATGGGTTGCGCGTTGTCATCACGCTGCCGCCTGGCGAAGCCGTCAGCGGGGCTCTCACCCGTGACTGGATACGCCCCACCCTGGGAGGCGGCAAATCATGAAGACCCGCCAATCGGGGGCCGCGTTGCTGACCGCCATGCTCACGGTCACTCTCGTGGCCAGCCTCGCCGCTACCGCCCTTTGGCAACAATGGCGCAATACCGAAGTGGAGTCTGCCGAGCGCTCACGGCTGCAGTCCCTGTGGGTACTGACCGGCGCGCTGGACTGGGCCCGCCTGATCCTGCGTGAAGACGGCCGCTCGGGAGGGGCAGACCACCTGGCCGAACCCTGGGCAGTGCCGCTGGAGGAAGCCCGGCTCTCGACGTTCTTATCCGCCGACAAAAGTACCGCCGTGGAGAATGACGACACCATGCCGCAGGCCTTTCTGTCCGGGAGCATCAGCGATTTGCAGGGTCGCCTGAACGTGCTCAACCTGGTCGACGGCGCCAAGGTGTCCGAACCCGCCCTCAAAGCCTTTGCCAAAATTTTTGACTTGTTGGGGTTGCCGCCCACCGAACTGGCGGCACTGGCAGAAAACCTGCGTCTGGCACTGGACCCGAGCGCTGACAAAGGTGCCGCGGCGACGGCGCCCCTGCTGCCGCAACGCGTGAACCAACTGGTCTGGCTGGGGCTTTCGCCCCGCAGCCTTGCGGTTTTACGCCCCTACATCACCCTGCTGCCCGTGCGGACCCCGATCAACATCAACACCGCCAGCGCAACGGTGCTGTATGCGGGCGTTCCTTTTCTGGACATGGCGCAAGCGCAGCGACTGGTCAGCGCCCGACAAGTAACCCACTTCCGCACGCTGGCGGATGCCAGCAAGATATTGGGTGATGCCCCGGGGCAACTCAACGAGGTACAACACAGCGTGAGCTCCCGCTTTTTTGAGGTGCGCGGCCGTCTGCGCCTGGATCAGGCTGTAGTGGAAGAGCTGTCGGTTGTTCAGCGCGAAGGCCTGGAAGTGAAAACCCTATGGCGGGACCGTGGCGCACCGCCATTGCAAGGCACCTCCCTACAATGACGCTCCAGAGCACACCATGTCTACCCTGATCGTCACCCTTCCCCTGTTGCCGTTCTCGGCCTCAACGCCCTGCGAGAGCGTGCTGGTTGACGACGGTGCAACCGTCGCGCGCCAGGTCGAGGCACCAGTGGCTCTCTTGCCATCGGCGCCGGGTGCCGAGGTCGTTGCGGTCGTGCCGGTGCAAAGCTTGTCCTGGCACCGTCTTACGCTGCCACGCGGGACCCTGTATCACGGCTACTTCAGTGAAGGCAGCGCCCCCCGCCTGCGGTCAGTGTTGGAGGGGCTGCTGGAAGACCGGCTACTGGATGACCCCTCCCATTTGCACTTTGCCCTGGAGCCCAAGGCCCAGGACAGCGCCCCGGTGTGGGTGGCCGTCTGTGACCGCGCCTGGTTGCAGGCGTGGATCGCGGCGCTGGAGCAAGCGGGTCGCCCGGTGGCCCGCATCGTTCCCGAAATGGCGCCGCATTCCTCAGGCGCACCAGCGGGCGCGGACCTGCAGATCATGGGCACTCCCGAGCAGGCCCAGCTGGTGCACAACGGGCCAGACGGCCTGACCCTGCTGCCCCTGTCTTCTGCTGCGGTGGCACTGGTCACGCGGCCTGACGCGCAAGACGCCCCGGATGCTGTGGTGGCGGTCGTTGCCGAGCCAGGTGTAGCGGTCCTGGCGGAGCAATTTTTCAAGCGCAGTGTGGCCTTGCAGACGCGTACCGAACGCGCGGTTGCGGCGGCTCAATCCTCCTGGGACCTGGCCCAGTTTGACCTGCTGCGCACGCGTGGCACCCGAACCCGAAAACACCTGTCTGCGATGGTGACAACCCTGCTGCGTGCGCCCCAATGGCGCGCCGCCCGGTGGTGCGCGATTGCACTGGTCGCCGTCAACCTGGTGGGCGTGCAGGCCTGGGCATGGAAAGAACAATCCGCGCAGGCTGCCAAACGCACGGCCATCCGCGATACCCTGACGACCACTTTCCCCGATGTGCGCGTGGTGGTCGACGCGCCCCTGCAAATGGCCCGGGCCCTGGCCGACCTGCAACGCCAGAGCGGCGCGGCATCCAGCGCCGACCTGGAGACCCTATTGGGACAATTTCAGGCTGCAGCCCCCGGTACACCTGCGCCAGCAGCTATTGATTTCATAGCGGGCGAGTTGCAACTCAAAGGGCTCGACCCGGCTTTTGCCAGCTTGACCGACATCGCCTCCAGGCTGCAGACCCAGGGTTACGCCGCCCGCTGGGAAGCCGATTCTCTGGTGATGAAGCAGGAGCGTCGCCCATGAGCCGGATGACACCCATCACGGGGTTAGCGCCGCTACAGGCGCGCTGGGCGCAACTCGCCACCCGTGAAAAAAATCTGTTGAAACTGGCCGCCACGCTGGTGCTGGTGGCCGTGCTGTGGCTGCTGGTGTTGGCACCGACGGTTGCCACGCTGCGTACCGCCGAGACACAAGCCCGTGCGCTGGACGCACAGCTGGAACAGATGCGGGCACTGCAGTCACAAGCGCAGTCTCTCCAGAAACAGCCTCCGCTCGGATTCGACGAAGCCGTGCGGGCGCTGAACCTCGCCACCAAGCAGGTGCTGGACGCCACCGCCCAGGTCAATGTCGCAGAAGAGCGCGCCAGCGTGACCCTGCAAGGCGCATCACCCGACGCGCTGGCCCAGTGGCTGGCCCAGGCGCGTCTCAACGCCCGCTCAGTACCCGTGGAAGCCCGCCTGGTGCGCGGTACGGCCACACCCGCTTCGGCTGCCGCCAACGCCACCGGAGTCACCTGGAGTGGCGTGCTGGTGATGTCCCTGCCACAGCGCTAACGCCCATGGCGCGCACACCACCCCACTCCGCAAAAACCGCCCCTTGGGGCCTGGCGTGGGCGGGCGCGCTGGCCGGGCTGGTGCTTGCCACCGTGGCGTTTGCCCCGGCACGCTGGCTGGCAGCCGCCGTGCAGCAGGTCAGTGGTGCGCAAGTGCAGTTGGCCGATGCCCGCGGTACGGTCTGGCAAGGCTCTGCCCAACTGGTACTGTCAGGCGGCGAAGGCAGCACCGACGCCGTCGCCCTTCCGGGTCTGCTGGCCTGGCGCATTCGCCCCACCTGGGGTGGCGTGACGGCCCAGATCACTGCAGACTGCTGCACTGCGCAGCCGCTGCAACTCACCGCCGGACTGGCCGGCTGGGGCGGACTGAAGCTCACGCTGACCGACGGTCAGTCCCGATGGCCCGCCGGTCTGCTGGCCGGCCTGGGGACACCGTGGAACACGGTGCAGCCCCAAGGCCAACTGGTGGTCTCCAGCCAAGGCTTTGCTGCGCAGTGGGTGGAAGGACGGCTGTCCCTGTCTGGGCGCGTGCAGCTGGACGCCACCCAGGTCTCGTCACGCCTGTCGACCATCCAGCCCATGGGCAGTTACCGGCTCACGTTACAAGGAGGCGCCCCCTCCACCTTCCAGCTCACCACGCTGGAGGGCAGCCTGCAGCTCGCCGGCCAGGGCCAATGGGTGGGGCAGCGGCTGCGATTCGAGGGGGAGGCCAGCGCTGCGCCGGAACGCGTGGAGGCGCTCTCCAATCTCCTGAACATTCTTGGGCGACGCGACGGCGCGCGCTCCATCATCAAAGTGGGCTAAACGTGGGATCACGCCGTATGCAACGCATTCTCTACAAACGCCATCCATCCGCTATTATTTCAATAGCTGCTTACGCCGTATTGGCGGGGGCTACAGGCCTTTTTTCCTTCAATCTGCAGGCGCAGACGACCCAGCCAGCGGCCAATGCCGCCGTACCCAAACGCGGCCAGCCCATCACGCTGAACTTCACCAATGCCGACATTGAGGCGGTGGCCCGCACCATGGCTACGCTGACCGGGCGCAATGTGGTGGTCGACCCCCGGGTCAAAGGCACCATCACGCTGAACACGGAAACGCCCGTGTCCCCCGCCGTGGCCTACCAGCAATTCCGAACGCTGCTGCGGCTGCAGGGCTTCACCATCGTGCAGGGCGATGACCTGGACAAGGTACTGCCCGAGGCGGATGCCAAGCTGCAGGCGGGCACGGTGGCCGTGGCGGAATCCGGAGACCGGACCGGCAGCGGCAGCGGCAACCAGTTGATGACCCAGATCATCCGGCTGCAGCATGAGAACGCCAACAACCTGGTTCCTGTGTTGCGGCCCCTCATCAGCCCCAACAACACCATCAACGTCAACCCCGGCAACAACTCGCTGGTCATTACCGACTATGCGGACAACCTACGCCGCCTGGCCCGCATCGTGGCGGCGCTGGATGTGGCCAATGCCACCGATCTGGAGGTCGTTCCCCTCAAGAACGCCAATGCCTCCGACCTGGCCCCGCTGGTCCTGCGCCTGCTGGACTCCGGCGGCGGTGCGGTTGCCGGCCAGGGGGACACGAGCTTCAAGACCACCATCCTGGCTGAGCCCCGTTCCAACGCACTGATCTTGCGTGCTGCCAACCAAGCCCGCCTGGCACTGGCCCTGTCGCTCATTGAAAAGCTGGACAAACCCGCCAGCAACGGGGCCAATGGCGACGCCGGCAACATCTACGTGGTGTACCTCAAGAACGCCAATGCGGTGCAACTGGCACCGACCTTGCGCGCCGCCATGAGCGCGGAAGCCCGCCCGACCGTGACCCCTACACCCGGGCTGCCGGTCGCTCCCGGCACCACCGCAGCCGCAGCCAGTGCACCGTCCACCGGTGGCCAGATTCAGGCAGACCCTGCCACCAACGCCCTTATCATTACCGCATCGCAACCGCAGTACCGCCAGTTGCGCGCCGTGATCGACAAACTCGATGCGCGGCGCGCGCAGGTGTTTGTGGAAAGCCTGATTGCCGAGGTCAATGCCGACAAGGCGGCCGAGTTCGGCATCCAGTGGCAAGGGGCACTGGGCAAGGCCGGTGACGCCAACGTGGGCCTGCTCGGCACCAACTTCAGCATTGGGGGTGCCAACATCATCAGCCTGGCCACCAAGGCAGCCTCGGGCACGGTCGCGCCGTCCACCGGGATCAACATCGGCGTCGCCAACCAGACCAACGGCGTGTATGTACTGGGCTTTCTGGCGCGCTTTCTGGAGGCCAATGGCGACGGCAACATTTTGTCCACGCCCAACCTGCTCACGCTGGACAACGAAGAGGCCAAAATCGTGATTGGCCAGAACGTGCCGTTTGTGACGGGCCAGTACACCAACACCGGTGGCACAGGCAACACGGTCAATCCGTTTCAGACCATTGAACGCAAAGACGTGGGTCTGACACTGCGGGTCAAGCCGCAAATCAGCGAGAGCGGCACCGTCAAACTCACCATCTTCCAGGAAGTCTCCAGCGTGCAGGCCTCGTCGGTGAACTCCGCGACCGGCCTGATCACCAACAAACGCTCGATTGAGTCCAACGTGCTCGTGAACGATGGCGCCATCGTGGTTCTGGGGGGGCTGTTGTCGGACGAATACGCCGGAAACCAGGAAAAAGTGCCGGGCCTGGGCGACATTCCGCTGTTTGGCAACCTGTTCAAAAGCGAGGCCCGCAGCCGCAAGAAAACCAACCTGATGGTGTTCTTGCGCCCGGTGGTGGTGCGGGATGCCGCTGCCAGCGACGCCCTGTCCCTGGACCGCTACGACATGATGCGCAGCAACCAGCAGCAGGCCCAGCCGGTACCCAGCACCATGGTGCCGATCAACGAAGCACCCATGCTGCCTGCCGCCCCCATTCCGGCGCTGCCTGCCCCCACCAAACAGCCATGAGCCTGCCCGCACACTATTCGCTGCCCTACGCGTTTGCACGCAGCCAGCAGATGCTGCTGGAGGACCATGGGGGTGATCTCACCCTGTGGCTGCACAGCCTGGAAGGCAGTAGCGCGGCCAGTGGCGTGAGCGAAGTCATGCGCAAGTTTGCGGTGCACCGCGTTGAGGTGGAAGCACCGGAGTTGCTGCGCCAGCGCATCAGCGCCGCCTATGCCCAGAGCGAATCCAGCGCCGCCACGGTGGTGAGCGAGGTAGAAAGCGACATCGATCTGTCGCGCATGATGCAGGCCCTGCCCGCCATTGAGGATTTGCTGGAGACCTCGGACGACGCGCCCATCATCCGCATGCTCAACGCGCTCCTCACGCAAGCGGCGCGCGACGGTGCCAGCGACATCCACATCGAACCCTACGAGCGCAACTCCACAGTGCGCTTCCGAGTGGACGGCACGCTGCGCGACGTGGTGCAGCCCAACCGGGCGCTGCACGCTGCGCTGATCTCGCGCCTGAAGATCATGGCCGAGCTGGACATTGCCGAAAAGCGACTGCCGCAAGACGGCCGCATCAGCCTGCGCATTGGTACCCGCGCGGTGGACGTGCGGGTCAGCACCCTGCCCAGTGCCCACGGCGAGCGCGCCGTGCTGCGCCTGCTGGACAAGAGTGGCGCCAAGCTCAGTCTGGAGTCGGTGGGCATGCAAGGCGAGGTGCTGAAGCAGTTTGAGCATCTGGTTTCGCAACCCCACGGCATCATTCTGGTCACGGGGCCCACAGGCTCCGGCAAAACCACCACGCTGTACGCGGCCATGGAGCGGCTCGACACGCGCGGCCAGAACATCATGACGGTGGAAGACCCGATTGAATACGAGCTGCCCGGCGTCGGCCAGACGCAGGTCAACGCCAAGATTGACCTCACCTTTGCCAAGGCCCTGCGCGCCATCCTGCGCCAGGACCCGGACATCATCATGATTGGCGAGATTCGCGACTTCGAAACCGCGCAGATTGCCATTCAGGCCTCGCTCACGGGTCACCTGGTGCTGGCCACGCTGCACACCAATGACGCAGCCAGTGCCGTGACGCGTCTGACCGACATGGGCATTGAGCCGTTCCTGCTCAGCTCCTCACTCCTGGGCGTGCTGGCGCAACGGCTGCTGCGCAAACTGTGTACCCAGTGCCACGGCGCGGGTTGCCCGAATTGCGGGCAAACCGGCTACCAGGGCCGCACCGGTGTGTTCGAGCTGCTGGTCACCAACGACGCCATCCGGGCACAGATTCATAGCAAGGCATCCGAAGCCGAGATCCGGGTCGCCGCGCTGCACAACGGCATGACCTTGATGCGGGACGATGGGGAGCGATTGGTCCAAAACGGCATCACATCGCGCGAAGAGTTGGTACGCGTCACGCGGGACTGATTCAATTGGCCGGATTTCCGGCTTTTCTTTCGCTTTAGTTGTCCCTGCCGCGGCCCACAATCGGCAGCATCCAGGAGACAACATGGCACTGCAATACCAGCTCAAAAAAGGCAACTACCATTTGTATGACCTGAGCACGCCCGCGAGCAAGGTCACCGGCGAGCACCGTCTGCGGCTGATGACCGACACGGTGGCCATTGCCTTTGACGCCCGCACCGGCGAACTGCAGGAGCACGGCAGCCCTTCGCGCATTCACTCGTGGGCCAGCAACACGCGCCGCAGGCTGCGGGCTGCCGGCGCACAGGACAGCGCCAACGACATCGTGGTCATTTCAGGCCCGTTGCCGGTGGACGAAATCAACAAGTGCCTGGACATCACGGGTTACTGCGGCCATATGTTTTCCCGCCTGGCCAGCCTGCCGCACGGCAAGCGGCTACAACACTGACCAGACCCCAGAATCCGCCTTACTGCTCGTAGGCAGACAAGCGGCGGCGCTCTTCCTCGGTGAAACGGGATTGTTGCAACTGCGTCAGCGCAAGTTGCCGTTCTGACTCACTGACGTCCGCCTGTGACTGGAGCAGTTTTCCGCGTTCGCTCAGGTAGTTCGCGATGCGGCTTTTCCAGTCGGCCTCGTCCCGGTCCACATCCGCCAGACGCGCAGCGGCCTGTGCATCGAATTCCTTGGCACGCATCCGGTAGATCTCGTCTTCGCTGGCGCCCTTGGCCCGCAACTCGGTGGCCTGCTGTTCCACGCGAACCACCACATGGCTGGCTTCGCGCTCGCTGCGCAGGTTGGCGGGCATGGCGGCATCGAGGGCCGCGAGTTGCTGCTTCTTCTGCGCGTCATTCAGCGCCGGATTCTGGCTAACCTCCAGGCGTGCCACCGCATCCAGGTCGTAGGCATCGTCAAAGCCGAACATACCCCGTGATTCGTCGCCGCTGAAATAGCGGGAGCGCAGGTCCTGCATGGCCAGCATGCGCCGGCGAATGGCTTGCACGCCATTGCCTGCAAGGTCTGGCTTGGCTTCCAGCTCCACCAGTTCACGCTTGAATTCGAGGTACAGGGCAAACAGCCGCTGGGCCTTTTTCGCCTGTGGCGCAGGCAATCGCCGATCGAGCTCACTGTTCACTTGTTGCGCGATGGCCGCAATACTCTGCTCTCCCACGGCGCTCAAGTAGTAGTCAAACAAGCGCCTCAATTCTGCATACGCCAAACCGCCTGGCTGGCCCAGTGCCGGCCCGCTTTGCAGGGCACGCAAGTCACCATCAGGAATGGTGCCCTGCATGGAGGGCACAAAGGCCGCAGGTGGCGCAATGGGCGCAATCGCGGCTAACGTAGCGGGCTGCGCAGGCGCCTCAGCAGCCTTGTCCGGCCCGCCAAAAAACCAGAGCGCACCCGCTGCCACGGCAGCCAGTGCCCCTAAGCCCAGGATGGTCCGGGTGCGATTGCGCTGCATACGCTTTTTTTACAGACCCAGATTTTTGAGCCGGTTGGCGTGCTGGCGGTACAGGGTGACCGGGTTGGTCTCGAACAGGTTGACCAGACCGATGGTCTGGTTGACTTCGTCGAGGTGGTTCATGGCGTAGTCGTCACGGATCACGCGCCCCAAGTGGCTGGAACAGCTGGCCACCAGGCCATCATTCTTGGCGCCGCCAAACGCCAGAGACGTCAGTGCCAGCGCCGGGTCGATGATGTCGAGCAGGTTGGTGTAGGGCTTGGCGCCGCTCCAGGAAAAGTAGGACACGCCACGCGCGGTATAGGCCCCTTCACCGCATGCGGTGGTGGGCACGCCTTCCGGGTAAGCCTGGTTGAACTTGAGCGAGCCTGCCGTGCTCAGGGATTGGGACGCGGCCAGCGAGTTTTGGGTCAAACCTGAACCACCGGACAGGAAGTTGATGATCGTGGCGAGTCCGTTGGTCACCGAGACCAGCACGGTGTTGGACAGCGAACCTGCCGGGGCCACGCCCAGGATTAAATCGGCCACCGCGGAGCCCTTGTTGACACCCCCCACCGAGGTGGCGGATGCCACCAGGTCAGGGCGCACCGATGCGACATAGCGAATGGTGGGCCCACCATGGCTGTGGCCAATCAGGTTGACTTTGGCGGCACCGGTGGCAGCCAGAATCTGCTTGACCTGCGTGAGCAACTGCTCGCCCCGCACTTCAGTACTGTTAGCGGCAGACACCTGCGCCACATACACCCGGGCACCGTCCGAGCGCAGCGCCGACGGAATGCCGTACCAGTAGTCCACCGGTCCAATGTTGTCAAAGCCGAACAAGCCGTGCACCAGCACGATGGGGTACTTTGTTTCGGTGTAGCCCGCTGCCTGGGCAGAGGCAGGCGTCAATGCAAGTGCCAGGAGGCAGGCACCCAGCCAGGTCATCAAAGTCTTTTTCAAAATAGTCTCCAATAAGGCCCGTGAGGCCAAAAGGGTTGAAGGAATCCGTCTGAAAAGGCAGTGCGACCGGTGGGGGTGTGGGCGCTGTCGCCGGACGATCGGGTACCGATTGCTTGTGTCAGTCGGCCCCAATCAAAATAGCACGGTCGTGCTTTTAACGAAGCATAGTGTTGCGACTATTTTTTGTCACGCTGGTAAACCCGGGTGCGCCGGCCCACGCCAATAAAAAAGCCCCGCTGCGCGTCTGCGCAGCGGGGCTTTTCGCCCAAGCAGGATCGGGTTTAGAAGCGCCAGCCCACGCCCATGCCGAACAAGACAGGGTCCACCTTGAAGGTGCCGATGCTATTGCCACCTGTATTGACGTTGGACTTGATGTAGACCTTCTTCAAGTCGAAGTTCAGGTACATGTTGCCACTGAGTGGAATGTCCACGCCCACCTGCAAGGCACCACCCCAACTGCTGTTGTCCAGGGTGATGGCTCCGCCTGCAATATCCACGCTGGAAAACTGGGTGTAGTTCACGCCAGCGCCGACGTAGGGTTTGAAGCCGTTGGCATCAAAGTGGTACTGCGCCAGCAGCGTCGGTGGAAGATGCTGCAGCGTGCCGATTTCAGCGCCGTTGGAATACAGGGTGTGCTTCTGCGGCACGGTCAGAATCAACTCGACCGCCACATTCTTGTTGAAGAAGTAGCTGATATCCACTTCGGGAATCCACTTGTTGTTCACCGTCAGTCCCGCGCCCGTACTGTCGGTGTTGGAACTGATCAGATCCACGGCGCGAACGCGCACCATCCATGGGCCTTCCTTGGCCTGTTGGGCGAACACAGCACCCGACATCAGAGTGCAGAGTACGGCGGCGGCGATGACTTGTTTTTTCATATTGACCAGCTAATAAAGTGTCGGGGACATTCCCGAAATCGATTGAACGTCGCAACGCCAGAAACGGGTTTGATGTGCATCAAAGGGTTTACCCTTAGTC
Organism: Rhodoferax sp. GT1R46; assembly: GCF_056521285.1. NCBI lineage: Bacteria > Pseudomonadati > Pseudomonadota > Betaproteobacteria > Burkholderiales > Comamonadaceae > Rhodoferax > Rhodoferax sp. GT1R46. Next base: position 146,765 of record NZ_JBWMBC010000007.1, on the reverse strand, counting down.
ACACAAGACAAGAAAAAGTGGCCGCCGCACCACAACAAGCCTGCGGCTAACATAGCCCCATGCCCGCCTACACCTTTGAAGCACTGACCGCCGACGGCGAAACCCGCAAAGGAATCATTGAAGCCGACAGCGCCCGTACAGCCCGCGGTTTGTTGCGTGCCCAGGCTCTGGTGCCGCTGGGTGTGGAGCTCGTGGGCGCAGGCACTCCGGGCAAAGCGGGTCAGGGCACCGCCAGACGGGGAACCACCCTGTGGAGCGCGCGCGTATTTGGATCCACCGCGCTGGCCATCTGGACGCGCCAGATCGCCGGGCTGGTGTCGTCCGGCCTGCCGCTGGAGCGCGCACTCACCGCACTGGCTGACGAGGCCGAGGACGAGCGACAACGCAATCTGGTGGCCGCCCTGCGCGCCGAGGTCAATGGGGGTGCGGCATTTGCCACGGCGCTGGCGCAGCACCCGCGTGAGTTCTCCACCACCTACTGCGCCGTGGTGGGCGCGGGTGAGCACAGCGGCAACCTGGGTTTGGTACTGGAGCGGCTGGCGGACGACCTGGAGGAGAGCCAGGCCCTCAAATCGCAGTTGATAGGCGCCGCGTTGTACCCGGCCATCGTGACACTGGTGGCCGTGGTGATCGTCACCTTTTTGCTGGCCTATGTGGTGCCACAGGTGGCACAGGTGTTTGCCGGCAGCAAACGCGCACTACCCGTGCTGACGGTCATCATGCTGGGGCTGGGCAGCTTTGTGCGCAACCAGGGCTGGCTCATCATTCTTGCTATTGTTTTTATAGCTATCGGCGCACGTTTGGCGTGGGCTAGCGCCGCATTTCGTGAGAAGTTTGATGCCGCGTGGCTGAAGTTGCCGCTGGTCGGACGCCTCTCGCGGGGCTACAACGCAGCCCGCTTTGCCAGCACACTGGCCATGCTGGCGGCAGCGGGCGTGCCTATTCTCAAGGCGCTGCAAGCCGCCGCAGACACCCTCTCCAACCGCTCGATGCGCGCCGATGCGCTGGACGCCCTGGTACTGGTGCGTGAAGGCGCGCCGCTGGCTTCCGCCCTCTCGCAGAAGAAACGCTTTCCCGGGTTGCTGGGCATGTTTGCCCGCCTGGGTGAACAAACTGGCCAACTTCCGCTGATGCTGGACCGGGCCGCCAAACAGCTGAGCACCGAGGTGCAACGCCGCGCCATGCAACTGGCCACGCTGCTGGAGCCGCTTCTGATCGTGGGCATGGGTCTGGTGGTGATGCTGATTGTGCTGGCGGTGCTGCTGCCGATCATTCAGCTCAACCAGCTGGTGCGATAAGCGTCGGGAGCCCAACCGTCAGCGCAGCGTCGTCGCCTTTACCGCCACGTCAAAGCGCAACTGGCTTGACGCTTCACCGCGCCCCGCCGTTTTGCTGCGCCCGACCCAGAGCCAGCTTTTGCCATCACTGCTGCGCGCATACTGAAACTTGCGCTTGAGGCTGGCGCCGATGCGCGGCACCTCTTCTTCTTCGATCAGCAGGCGCTCGTCATCGGGCATGGGTTTCCCGGGATCATTGCGCAGAAGGTGTCCGCGTGGGTAGAACACATAGGCCCGCAGATTCGCATCAATCGCGAGTTTTTTTATGAAGTTCTTCTGCGCATCCAGCCCGTCCAAAAACGCCGAGTAGTCCGGGTCAACCGACCCCAGCATTTCAACCGACGCTTCGGGGTAGAACCGCTTCATGCCGGCGCGCTCCAGCCGGATTGCGAGCGGGTTCAGCACATCCAGCGGTAGCGGGCGTACCGGCAGCAGCGGCGTCCAGTTGGCGGGAACCGGCGTTGCCAAGCGGTAGACGAGTTGCGGGCTATCGTCAGCCGATTTGAAATCAATTTGCTGCTGGAACGCCAGGTTTTTGGCCTCCATGTCGCGGTCCAGCGGTTCGCCAGAGACGCCTTGTACTTTCTTCTCGATCGCCCACGCCAGGTTGGCCATCTCGTCGCGCACCAGAAAAGTATTCTCCAGCACGGCGCCTTCCTGCACGCCGTCCACGCTGTCGGGCAGGAACATGTTGTGGCGCAGTTGCCCCTGCAAGTTCGCGCTCGCAGTCAACTCAAACAGGGTCCACGGAACCGGGTTAGCCTGGTTGCCTGGCTCGCTGATGGGGCCCACACTGGCGGGGATGCCAAAGGTGTCGGTGACCTGGAAGCGGGCCACCCGATAGATCTCCCCTACGGGCAGACGCACCGGCACCACGAACCAGTCGTTGCCAAAGGTCAGCGCAAATTCGGTGATGGTCATGCGCAGCAGGTCGGTGACGCCGGCTTCAGCTCCGGCAAAGCTGACGTTGCCGTCCTCAAATTCCCAATACCGCTCGGCTGGCATGCCCGGGTAGCGCACTGGTGACGGGTGGCGCGATGCCACAGTGAACGTCTGTACCGGTGGTGCGCCGACTGCGGGTACCGCCTCGCCTGCTGGCGCGGCTTCCGCGCGGAAGTCATCCCAGTCCAGATGACCATCGGTGTATTCGTCCGCCTTCAGCACCACATTGCCGGCTTTCATGGAGAACGCATATTCCATGCGGTTCTTCTGCCAGGACGGGTTTTCGCCAGCGCCTTGGGTCGGGCCTTCATAGGCCAGTTCATCCAGCCAGGCCAGCCACGCGGCCAAGGCGGTTTTACTGGCTTCGGCATCAACCGGCGTGATGTTCAGCACGGCGGGAAGGGCGACAAGCCCACCCGCACCATCGTCAAGAGGCCGCAGGTCATCGGCCAGCCGCTGTGCATCAACCGTTCGGGCGTTGAACAGTGTTGACCAGAGCATGCCCGCCATGTCAGCCTGCGGGTCGGTCGGTGTCGCCAGCGTCATGGCGTACGCGGCGAGCAGCGCAGCGCGCGCGTCTGCGCTGGGCAGCATGCGCAAGGCATGCAGCCCGGCTTCGCCCCGCAGCCGCGCATGGGTCTTCCACACGGGTTCGGCTTCGACGTGGGCTTCAAGCGGCGCACTGCCTTGGACAAGAGGCTCCCACGGGCTTTGCAAATCGTGGCCCGAACGAAAAAAATCAGCGGGTGTGCCTTCTACCGAAAACGCCAGGTTCAACGGTGTACCGGCATCTTCACCCTGAAATTCATTGAACTGCCATTGCCGCGACAACATCCACAGCGGGTCGGCCAGCGCTGCCTGCAGGCCGCTCTTCAGGTTGATGGCTGCGGGCTGTGTTTCAAGCCGGGTGACGCCCGTGATTGACGGCTTTTTCGGACCGAAATATGTGGGTGCCGCAAATTCTTTTTTAAATTCCCAAACCATGGTGCCCTCCTGATTTATTACACTTTTCCGAGCGTGAAGGCCGCACCCTTCTTGAGCTGCGTGGACACCAGCCGTTTGCGCGCGTCGCGCAACAGCTTGAGCATCTGCACGCTGGGCAGCACGTCGGTGTAGTTCTGTGGCAAATAGTTGCCCGGCAGCACCAGACCCAAGCTGCCTTCCAGGTCTAGCGGTTTGACGCCGCGCAGCCTGGCCAGGTCCCAGGCTTCATGGATCACGTCCAGCACGTCGTCAAAGTGCCAGTTCTCCTGGCCCAGTCGCGGCGGCAGCGCCAGAACGATGCTTTGCGGAGGCCGCGCGCCCGGCGCGTCGTAGTGAAAAGCAATGGCGGCGGTCTGAAACGGGTCAGGCACAAATTCCGGCCATTCGTCGCACACCAGGCCGGCCAGCAGGCGGTCCTGAGCCAGTGCGTCCAGCCCGCCGGGCGCATGCAACACCAAGGCAAGGTCGGGCGCGGTGCGATTGATGTTTTTGTACGGCGCGCCGGATTGCTGCTTCAGATAATCGCGTAGTTCTTCGGGCACTCGGGTGGTGTCCAGCGGTGTGCCCTCAGGCTCACGCCAGGCCTGCGGCAAGGCCGCCCAAATTTGGCCGGGACGGTGCGGAAATTGCAGCAGTTTGAAGTCGTCGGTCCCCAGTCCAACCAGCGCTTCACGGGCCGATAGCGTTGCCGCAAACCGGTCCAGCCCGTCGCGCACACGCGCCAGCTTGGGCACCCAGCCAGCGACGCACCATGGCCTTTGCTGCGTCAGTGCGTCCTGCTCGGCCAGCGACGCATTGAACCCGGTGGCATAGGCGCCAATTGAAAATAGCGGCAGCACGGGGAAGTCTTTGCCCAGCAGCAGCTTGATCTGATCCATGGCCTGCTTGACGAGTTGCCCGTGGGTGGGTGCCAGCTGGTCTGGCAGCAATTCAATTGGCTCATTGACGGCTTCGCGCTTGCTGTCGGTAAGTGCCTTCAAAGCCAGACGTGCCTCCATCGCTCGCTCGTCCCGCGTGGCGGGGTCGGCTTTGGCTGCATCAATGGCCAGCACCTGCTGGGGCCATGCCTGGCGCGGCAGAAAGTCGTCCATGGCGCCCAGGTTGGCCAGCAACTCGTCGGCATTGGCGCTGGCGTCGAGCAGGTCTGCCAACGCGGAAAAATCGGCCATGAGTGCCGCGGCGCGCGCTTGCAGTTCCGCGCTGTCAACGCCGGGGTATTCGCCCTCAGGGGGCAGCGTCTTTTCAATCTTGTCGTCGGGCGGGAGCATGTCTTTGCGGGTCAGCACGCGGGTCTTGTCCAGCAGGGCACGCAAGGTGGTTGCCAGCGCCTCGAAGTGGCCCAACCCCAGCATGCCAGCATCCTCGCCCTCCTGCGAAACGTCCAGGCCAATGACGTTGCCCGGGTTGTCCAACTGGTCGGCAAACGCCGTGACCAGCCGGGCGCGAAAGCCGGTGTCGGCACCGTTAGCCACCGGGCCCGTCATGTTGCTGGCCGAACTGCTGGTGGCCATCAGAACCAAGGAGATGGGCGACAGGCCCAAAGCTGCCAAAGCCACGGTGCTGGATTGTTCGTCCACGACGGGTTTTCCCTGCGGATTGGCGTCATCAATGACAAGGCGGTGCACCTGGGCTGTGAACGAATAGCGTGCCGGGTCGCCCAGCATGTGCGCCAGCCAAGCGTTCAGCGACGGTTCCGTGCGCGAGCGGCGATCACGCGGCCAGGCCTCGTCTGGCGGTGGGCACAGCAGCGCCACGCGTTGCGTGTAGCTGGCACCGCCGCGCGGCGTGCGGGACACCTGGGTTTCAATTGGCAGCGACTGCTTGTCGGCCACTGCCATGGCGGCGCCCGCGCGCTCAAAATTGCCCTGCATGATCTGGTGCATGCCTTCGGCCATGAGCAGGTCGCTCACGCTGTCTGCCAGATCGAGCCCGTCGGCAACTATTTTTGCCACCTCGACCCACTCCACGTCAGACGGCGGCGCACCGGTGCCCGGGCGAGCGCTCATCGTTTGGGTCAGCCGCGCACGCACGGCCGCGCCGGCGTCCAACTCCCACGCCGCAAACAGGGCAACACCGTCCACCACATCGCGTGCACCAATGGCCTCCTGCGGCTCGTCTTTGGCGTCGCCACCGGCAGCGCGCCACGGGTACGTCAGGCGCAGCGGCCAGATGAATTTGCCCAAGGCCGCGTCGCGCAGGCCACGTTCCACGCGGTAGCCGTACAGCGCTGCCAGCGGCTGGTCGCGCCGAAGCCCTTCCAGAATGGACTGTGCGCGCCCCGTGCGCCGTGAGTCCAGATCGATGTTGAAGGCGCCCTGCTCCTGGTTGGCCATGAAGCCGCTGCGCAGAATGGCCGCACTGGATGCCTGCCCGAGCGACGGTGCCAACAAGTAGCCGTCACTGTCGGGGCGGTGGTCGGCCTTGAGATTTTCCACCCAGGCAAAGCCGCCAATGTGAATGCCCGTGGGGTTTTGCACGCGTAGCTGCTCCAGCCTGCGGCTGGCGCGCGCTGTGTGCCAGGCGTCCAGTCGGTAAGAGAAGGCATCCAACGTGGTGCGAAACGCGTGATTCAAGTCGCCTACCGTCTGTTTGGAGAGATAGTCCAGGCTCAGTGCCACGGCACCTACGTCGCGTGTTGGCTTGGTGTAGGACTGGACCGCGTCAAACAGCGCTGCTGTGGCCTTGGTGGCTTCGCTATCGACCAGTGCCATTGGCTGCAGGTTCAATTGCTGCACAACATGTTCACCCAGCGTGGCTTTGCCGGTGATGGACGGTATCGACACGCTCGCCAGTTCTTTGGGGCTGCTCACGCTGAAAGTGGCCTCCGTCTGGCGGACCGCTTCCACGTACACCATCTTCGTTGTCGCGTAGGCTGCGCCTTTGGACAGGGCTGTGCCCAGCCTGGCCGTGGCCTCCACTGCGTCATGGCGTTCCATTTGCGCCGAATAGGCCAGCAGGGTTTGTAACAGCGCCGGGCCATCCTGCTGGGCATTCAAGTCCGTGTCGCCGGCAGCGGGTGATTTTCGCAATGCGGCGGCGATGGTGGCGATGTAGTTCTTTTCAGGCGGCAGCGTGGCGTCGTTGGGTGCCTCGTGCTGCTCTGCCTTGGCATCGGCCAGCACCCACGGCACTCCCGCCAGGTACTCAGCAGGGTAAGCGTCCTCGGGCAAAAAATTCTTGTAGGTGTACAGATTGACGCGCCAGTAGTCCTTCACGCCAAACGAGGCCAGCAGCTTCTGGATGAGGTCGCCTTTGGTTCCGGGCTTTTCCTCCAGGAACGGTTGTCGAACCGACAGCAGCGGATCAGCCGCCCGGTCCCTGTAGTACGCGGCCTGGGACCACGGTGATGTTTGCAGAATGTCCTGGGCTTTTTTGACGTTTCCGTCCTTGAGCAGCGGCACTTTTGCCACAACGACTTCCCACATGGGCCGCAAGACGCCCAGTACACCGCCAATGGCATTGTCAATGGCCGTTTCGGCACTGCGCTCATTGGCATTCTCAAACCTGCGACCCACCACAGGCAATACCCCGTAAGGCTGCTTGTTCACGCGCAGCAACGGCAGCGGGCCCGCAGGACGCAAATACGACACCGCGTAACGGCGCAACGCATACAGCGTGGGCGTTTTCAGCAGACGGAACTCTTCTTCCCCCGGTGTGTTCCACAACTCCATCAGGTAATGGCCAAACGTGCCGCGCCACAATGCATTCATCATATGCAGGGCGGTGCGCTGCTCCGTCAGGTGTGCGTTGGCAATGTTGTCGGCGGGCAGGCTGTCAGGTGGCAATCCGAATGCGCTGGTGAGCAGTTGCAGGGCGTCTTTCTGCTTGGGCAGCAGCGCGTTTTCAGCAACTGTTGCGGGCGCAGTGCGCTCCTGTGACGGGCTGTGGCCGGCTGGAGCTGTTTCGGTATTGTTGGTCGGGGTGCCCAGTGGCACAAACCCCAGGCCATGCGAGTCACGCTGCGCAGCCAGCAGGTCGGCCAGTTCTTGTGCGCTGGTAGCGGGGTCTTTGGTCCATTCCAGACCCACCACCACCAGCCGCTCCAGTGTGCCGGTGGCCAGGTCAAAGGCCCGCGCGTGGTGCTGGCGGGCGTAGTCGTTGACGGCCTGCTGGCTGATGGTCAGCGCCATGCCTTTCTCCACAGCGGCATCAAAATCAACCAGCCAGGCCCGTTCGCCGCCCAGCAGCGGCTCGGGCGTGCCCGCGTTCAGCCAGTCGGGCGACAGCAGTAACTCGTCTGGAATGCGCTTGCCCCAGACGCGGAACACTTCGCGCCGGCCCGCCGCATAGCCGATGCCGCACCAGCGGTCGGGCAGCAACACAGCGCGCGTTTCCTTGGCTTTGGCGCTGATGGTTTGAACATCCGCAAAACGGGGTACCGCGCCTTCCTGGCCCAGAGCGTCAAGGTTGTCTGGCGTGGTGGCGCGGATGACCCAGGCGGCACGTCCGCGACCAAATACCAGCGCCAGGTCGCGTGAGATGCGTGCAGCGTCGTCTTCATCACCGCGAAATCGCGCCTGCCAATGGTCCATGCCGCGTTGCAGCTCGTCGCTGGTCAGGGCGTTGGTGTGCTCGATGGTGTTCAGGTCGTCCGGATAGACGCGCACGCGCAGGCTGTCGGGTTGCCCTGGCGGGAAGTAGCGTGTTTCAAGCCGCATCGGCAGCAAGGCGATAGGCTGCCCGCCGTCCATCGATTCGACCAGCTGTGCGGGATCGAGCTCGCGCAGCAAGCCGTTGGCAAGGCCGTCAACGTCGGCTGACAGGGCGCGACGCCGGTCTGCCAGGCGCTGGCGTGCCAGAGTGGCCTGCGCCACGGCCTCGCGCAGCACGCCCGTGACGTTGGGTGACTCGCCAGCGCGCTGCGCCGCGTCCAGCGCCGCCTGCTTGGCAGTCAGGTCAAGCTCGACTCTGCGCTGCTCTGCTTGAAGCGATTGGAGCGACAGACGCTCCCGCGCCAGTGCTGACAGGTTCAGATCAATGCGTGGCATGGCTGGCACCCCTCCCTGGTTATTCAGACGTATTTTTCTGTTTGTCTCACGCGTTTTTCAGCGTTTTCAGGCTCGCGCCGGAGTAGTAACCCCGGAAGGGCCGTTGCAGCAGGGCATCGGCCACCATGGCCGCGTGCGGTGCGGCCCATTTCGGATTGCCTACTGCCGGCTGGGCCTGCTGCAAGGCAGCGCTGCCGAAATAGGCGCCAGAACCAACGCCAATATCGAGCCAGTCCACATCCAGCCACTTGTTGCTGTTTTCCCCATTGCCAACGCGTTCGTCAAAGCCAAAACGCGGCTCGGTCATTTGCTCTTCGAGGATGAAGAAATACTTTGCCATGTCGTCCGGGTTGATGGCAAAGCCCACATACGTGATGTCTTTGCCAAGATGGCCTTTCATCACCGGTGGAATCATCCGCTTGGGGTCCATCTGCCTGGGGTCGTCCACATCGGCAGCCACTGGCGGGCTGCTACCGCCCGGCCGGTTTTCATTGGCGTCAATGGGATAGCCGTAGACCGACAGGGTGGGGAAGCGCTCCAGCAACTGGCCCCTGATCAGCAGGACCAGCATCGGTGTGCTGCCGTGTTGCTGGCCCAGCGGGCTGTCGAGCCATTCATTGATGGGTGCAATGTCAGTGCCGCCGTTCAGTCGCTGCCAGAAATGCTGGAACGGGGTACCGCGCTGGTCCGTGGGAAAGCCCTGCCAGAGCAGTTCACGGCCCATTTCGTGGTTGGCTCCCACCATCAACGCCTCGACAAAACGCGGGTTGGTCTTGACGGCCATGATGAAATCCTCAGGCAGCACGCCAACCCCTGGCAGGAACACGTCAGGCGCCAGCACCTCGAGTTTGCGGGACAGGGGAAATGGAAGATGAGGGAAGGCCATCACGCGGTCAAAGGTGCGCGGAATCACGTAGCGCAGTTGTTCTGTAAACGCGCTTTTCAGGCTTGTGGAAATGAAGGTGTTGGACATGCCGGCTGACGTCCAGGCCACCGGCTGATCCCCAAGCGACAACGTGCTGGCCAGCCGCGCTGGCACGGTCTGGCCTGGGTCTACCCGCGTGCGGACCTGGCTTGCCGAGCTGGCCATTGCAAAATCCACTGCAATCACCGACTGCTCCTGCGGCAGCGCGCTCCATTGGTCCTGGTATCCCTTGAACGCTTCCGAATAGCGCTCCAGCACCGCGCGGTCTTTGATGGCCGGCGGCATGGTGATGGTAGGCAGCACTCGGACCGGGTCATCCGGGCGAAGGCCGGGCACCGCGTCGAAGCGGCCCGGAGCTGACACACCGATGCTGACCGCCTTGCCACCCTGGCCCAGCGTGTTCGCAGGCAGGCTGGTGAACACGGCGTCGTTGCCATAGAGGCGCAGCGCACGGATGGAGACAGCGCCCACGCTGCCAGTAGCGGTTGCGCGGGTGGCCCTCTCCACCGGCGCGCCCCGGCCGCCGCCCGTGACCAGCCTGCCAGCAAAGGGCTTCAGGTTGCCGCTGCGGCCATCGATCTTCAATGCCTGCGCGCTGACTTGATTCTCCAGTTGGCCGTCTTGCTGCACCGACAGCAACACGCCTTCCGAACCGCGCACGCTGGCGCCTTGAATGAGTTGCACAAAATTGCCGGCCAGCGGCGCACCCGCAGCGCGCTCCAGCTCGGCCAGCCGCAGCGCATGCGTCTCGGTAACAAGGCCGCGGTGCCAGACATCGCCTATGGCGGGCGGCTTGCGCACAGCGCCTTGCGCCTGGCCCCGCAGCGTGGCATTGTCGCGCTGAATCTGTCGGATCTCGCCGACCGGCAGACTGCCAGGCAGGCCCAGGTAGGGCATCAAATCAACCATCGCCGCCGCATCGTCCGGCAGTTTGATGTTGTCAAACGAGCGGCTGCCCAAAAAGCCATCCGGCACCACACGGTTGGGGTCAATCGCATCCAGGTTTTTGGTGACGTTGGCAAAGCGGTCCACCAAAGACGTCATCTGCTGTGTCATGCCAACTTGCGCCAAATCCCGCTCGCGCCATTGCGCCATGCGGAAGGTGGGTCTTCGCGCACTCGTCAGCCTGCGCATGGCCCCGCCAAAAATTTCGTCGGGCAGCGTGGCCGTGCCAATGCGCCCGAACAGGCTCTCCTCGGGCGCGACCTTGATGCGCGCTCGCGCCGGTGCCAGTACCGCCAAGAGCCGGGCCTCTGGCAGCTTGGCAAGGTGGCGCACTTCAATGCGTTTCAGGATGTCGCGCGACAGGCGCGACAGCGAAAACGCCCGCTCGGCCGCCAGCACATCACCCACCTGTTGCCACGCCGCCTGCATGAACTCGTCCTGGTTGCGGCGTACCAACTCAGCCCCCCAGCCGGCAGCGAGCCGGTAGCGCGGCTGCAGGCTCAGGCCGTCAAGCCAGTGCTTGTCTGCCTCACTGCCCACCACGACATGCCGCTTGGCCGGGTGCTCGCCGTAGATGGGTGGTGATAGCGTCGGGACGAGATCCGCTTTGGGCACGCCGCTCGTAGCGAGTGCCTGGCCGCTGTTGAGCATTGCTTCGAGCCCCGCGGCAAAGCCGCCGTCGGCCGGGCTCGGCTTGAAATCAAGCGACACCATCGCACCTTCGAAAATGGTGCGCCCCGGCGTTGTGCCAGTAAACAGGAGGTGATCACCATCCACTGCAATCACCTGCTCGCCGATATGCTGCAACTGCGCGCGCAATGCCACGTCGGCGGGCGAGTTGGACGCGTATTGGTCTGGCCGCTTCAGCCGCCGCGCCAGGGTTTCAATGTCACCTACCGGGCCGGTCGAAAACTCCCAGTGGAAGTACACCGGCAGTTCCATCTCGGTCGGCTGCGCGCTGTCCCACGCGGGGCCCAGGCTGGCAGACTGAACCGGCTGACCCAGACCCCGCAGCCGGCCTGCGTCAAAGGCTGGCACCACACAGGCCACATAGCTTTTGCGCTCTTCAAGGCGGCGTGGGCAGACCAGTCGCGAAATGTTGCGGGCGGGCGCTGCCTGCATCTCCCGCCCCAGGCCATCGGAATCCGCTTTGCCGCGTTCGGACACGGCCTGTGCATGCGCCCACAGCGACGATTCGGCCAAGTCGGGCAACTCGGTGGCTACGGCTGCCGCACTCAAGGTGATGGAAGGAAGTGGATGCCCGCTTTTGAGCGTGGGTGGCGAAACGATGCTGCGGTCCACCACGATCAATACCAGCCAGGGCCGCAGCGGTTTACCGGTGTCGGCCCTGGCAGGCGTCAGCATCCACGGAAAATCGGGCGGATCAAAATCAACAATGGCGAGGTAGTTGGGCTCGAAGTTCGTGATGCCGGGTTTGGGGTCGGTGCGCACCATCAGGCGTGGATCGATGCCGATCACATCACCCGGCGCGTACAGCGTCAGATCAATGTTGCCGGATACCGCCGCCACCCCATTGCCGTCCTGCTGGGCCTGAATCGTCAGGCCGATAGTCACCTTGGGCCGGGTGGCCAGCGGGGCACCCACCGCGTCGGCATTCTGATGCGAGCGTGCCAGCCCGCGCCGCACCCAGGGCATGAATCTGTAGGGAATGCTCATGCTGTCACCTCCGCCAGTTCTGCCACCTGGGTGGTCGCACGTGCCAGGTTGCTGGCAAACACCCGTGTCTGCTCGGCCTGCCAGACGCTGGTAAAGATTTGCGCGCCAGCCACCGGTGTCAATGCGGCTTTGTCAGCCACCACCACGGGGGCAGGGTTCACGCGCAGGGCGGTGGCCTGCGGCGGTTGCATCAGCGCTCGGTCGCGCATTGGGGACAGGCCAGCCGCCCCAAAGGCCAGCAGCGGGCCGTGCATGGCGTCCAGATAAAGCTCGTCACCCTTTCGCCGTGATTTTTTGTCCACCCGGTCCGCACCAAGATCCGCCTCTTCATAGTTCAGAGTTTCTTCGAATATCTCTCCCAACTCGTAGGCATCGTCCTGCATCTCATACCCTGCCGGGAACGACTCGAACGACGGCTTGGCCATCTTGTCATCCTGCGACATCTCCAAAAACTGGGCGGCAGCAAAAAAGTCGGTCCGCGTCGTCAGCAGCTTGGGTGCAGGTGCAGCATCACCCTGCGTTAACTTCAGCGCAGCGTTACGGAATTCGTTGGCACCGGTAATTTTGCTGCCGCTGGCCTTGGCCATGCGCAGTTCCAGCGGTACCAGCTTTTGCTGGAACAACAGGCTGCCCAGCGGATGCGCCAGCACTGCGGTGCCGGGCTGAATGTCGGCCAGGCTCAGGTAGCTCTCGCCACCCTTGGGCAGTTGCGCACTCCAGTTGCCGGGCTTGTCAATTTCCTTTTTCAGCTCGGCCGCAATGTCCACCGTGATCTGCGGTGTGTCGCGGTCGGTACCCCAGGCCTCGTCAATGTTCAGCGAAAAATCCGGCAGCGGCCACGGCGTGTGCACTTTGGCGCGCCCGGCGATGTGCCAGCGCCCCGGGCCCGCCAGCAAGCCTTCGAGCCGGATTGACGCGAAATCGATGCCAAAGACTTCGATCGCCAGGTAAGCGAACAGGTCGATTTCAAAATAAAACCTGGGCACCAGGTAGCAGATGGCATCAAACCCGTAACCTCCTTCAATGCTGGCGATGCCAACGTCTGCCCACACCCGCAGCTCAGACCCGGCCTGGATGGTGGCTGACGTGACAGCAAAATAGCCTTTGAACGAGACGCCGATGATGCCAATGTCAAAGCTGGCCCCCACCCGGTCAAACGGCACCGGAATATCCGAAGGGATTTCCTTGAAGCGCGGGTGAAAACCGCCCGCACTGATCAGAAACATCGGGTTGTTTCCAAACTGCGCGCGAAACGCAAACTGCCCGGTGATGGTGATGAACGCCACGCGCGAGTTGACCAGCTTGGCATCAAAGGCGATGCGCAGCGGGTCAAACACCACCGAGCCGACGAAATCAAGCCGCAGGTAAAGAAGCGCGAGATTGGCCGATACAAGCGGTGGCAGCTGCACGATGGCCTGGCCCAGGATGACGAACTGGCTGGCTTCGATCAGCAGCCCCAGCCGCACAGTGACCAGGCTAGGCGTGCCCCAGCCGAGCTCCAGCATGGGCCCGATGACAAAGCCGCCGCGCTTGACCGGAAACAGCGTGCGCAGCGTGCTGATGATGCGCGGTGCATCGCCCACCGGGTTGGCCGGGAACAGAACCACGTCCAGCGAACCGTTGCCAATGCCTTGCGACAGCGCCGTCGGGCTGGCGGTGTGCTGCACACCAATCAGCCCACCCACACCGGTCAGGGTGAAACCAAACGACAGCTGAATGGCCGGGAACTGGCCAAAGATCAGCAGCAGCAGCGAGAAACCCGCCTCAGACTTCGTGTTCAAAATCGCGATGGCCTTGACGCCCACCGCCAGCATCTTCAATTCCAGCACGCCCGCATAGCCCTGCTCGTCCACGTTCAAATAGCCACCGCCCTTGACGATGCCCGCATCCAGCGCCAGGCCTATGCCGTTGGGCAGCTTGAAAGCGAAACCGAGCGGTGTGCCCGGGTTGTCAATGTTCAATTCCAGCAGCACGCCAAGGCGCTCCACTGACGCCTGGAACGGCCCCAACTCAACGCCAAATGAAGCGGAGAGCTCAACCTTCAATTTGAGAAAGCTGCCCGCGTCAGGTGACAGCCCAAAGGTGATGCCCTGCAGCTTGAACGGCCCGGTAGGCAGGGTGGGCACGGGCAGATTGGCCTTGAGCCCGGTGCCATTGACCAGCCGCAACTGGCCAAAGCGGTCAGCTTCGGCCTCAATGGCAAAGTCAAGCGAGATGCCGTCGCCCAGGATGGGTTTCAGAAAACCGTCGCTGGGTTTTAACGTTGCCTTGCCCTTGCGTGCAAAGAAACCCAGGCGAGGCTCGCCGTTGGCCAATCTCAAGGCGACTCCCAGCTCGCCAATAGAAAGCTTTGCACCCAGCGCATCGCTGCCAATGACCAGCGCACCGGCCGGGTTGCTGCGCGACAGGTTGAGGCCCACGTTGAAATTGCCGCTGACGCTGACCGCGCCCGGTGGCAGCACCGGCAGCAGCACGCTCACACCGGCGTCTGCCGTGAAGTCCACCGCGAAAGAATGGCCATCCTGCGGCACGTTGCGTTTTAGATTTAGCGCAAGCGCTGCCTTGATGGCGTTGGACGCGCCGATGTCAAATTCCAGCGTCGCACCCAGGCCCGGCGTTACAGGTAACGTCCACTTGGGTTTTCCCAAAAAGTCAGGCAACACCTGGGGCACGCCCCAGCCGCTGGCAGGTGCTGAAGATGGCGCGGTGAACGAACGGTCAATTGCGCTGCCAATCACCAGGCTGACAACCGCCAGCGCGGTCTGCACGTTTTCAACATCCTGCGGCGTGGTGGCGCCCATCAGGGTCGCCAGCTTGGCGGCTTCGCGCCCTGCCGCGGGGTTGGCACTGGCATCGCCACTCAGCATCAGCAGCATCTTCGCGATGCTGAAGGCGCTGGGCAGGTGGCTGTTGGGCTGCGAGTGTGTGAGCCGCTCGATCTGGCGCATGACCGGGCCAACCAGCACCAGTGCTGCGGCCGGATTGCCACCCGGTTGCAGTGCGGCCACAGCGTCTTTCAGAATATCAAGCGCCACCAGTGATTCGCCGATGACCTGAGACGCCTGTGCCAGCGATTGCCCATCGGCACCGCTGTCCTTGAAGTCTTCAATGTTGGGGTCGGCTGGCGGCGCTCCCGCGTTCAGCAAACCCAGCATTTGCCAGATCAGCGATTCCACCTGCGCCTGTTGTGCGGCAGGCATGTGGCTGGCGGCCAAGCCGCGCGCAATGGAGCCCTTGAACCACGAATAGGCTTGTAAGAAGACCTTGTCCGGCTTGGCCATGCAACCTCCCTGAGCCCGGGTCTTGCGGTGCACGCCGAGCCGGTTTTTGATTTGACGGTCGCAGATTTGGCGCCCTTTTTTTTTACCCGTCAATGAGTGGCGCACAGGGTGTTACAAATGTTTACCCTTTTAAGATGGAATCACACGAGCGCAATCCGCTAGTGAAACACGCGGTCACCAAGATAGCGCCCAGTAATAGTGATGCCAGCGCGTTCTTGGCGGCGGCACCCATTGGGCGATACCCCGCGCTGCTTCGCTTCGCAAACCTAACCAATTGGGTAATGGGCCAATACAAACGATTGAAATCAACACAAATAGTTGTTTGAAACCTAGATGGTTTTCGTCAACAGTTTTATTGACAACCAAATGCAAAAAGCCCGATTTCTCGGGCCTTTGTTCGTCTGTATCAACAAAACGGGGGAAACGTACTAATCAGAACGGAATGTCGTCATCCATGTCATCAAAGCCGCTGGCGGGCCGGGGCGCTGGGGCTTGCCGGGGTGCTGGCGCCGGGGCCGCAGCACGCGGTGCGGCAGCAGGTGCCATGCGCCGGGGTGGAGGTGCGCCGCCTTCATCGCCCTCGTTGCCGCCAGGGCCGCCCATGCCTTCGCGGCCACCGAGCAACTGCAGTTCGGTGGCGATGATGTCCACGGTGTTTTTCTCAATGCCAGCCTGGTCGGTGTACTTGCCGTATTTCAGGCGGCCTTCCACATAAATGGGGCGGCCTTTTCGCACGTATTCACCGGCAATTTCAGCCAGGCGGTCGTAAAAAGTGACGCGGTGCCACTCGGTGGTCTCAATGCTTTCGCCGGTGTTCTTGTCCTTGCGCCGGGTGCTGGTGGCCACACTGATGTTGGCCACGGCCTGACCCGAGGGCAGATAGCGGATTTCGGGGTCGCGGCCACAATTGCCGACCAGAATGACTTTATTGACGGATGCCATGGTGTACTCCAGATGTGTCAAGGGACAATGCTTTTTGTCCCTCAGTTAAAGCAAGTTAACAGTTTTCCCATCCCATTTGGGCATGTGAGTTGGTGCCCAATATACCAGCGCATCCGCTGTGCCCAGAATTGCACTGGCCCCATAGCGAAACGATCCGGATGCACAGGCTCAAACGGGGGCCCGTTCAGACTTTGAATAGAAGCCGATTGAGCAAGCGTCGGCGGCGGCAAGCGCTTGATGGTCCACGGTGCCGCTCTTCTCGGTCCACCCCGGCGCTTGAAAGAGGCCAATCTTCGGGTGCTGAACAGATTTTCCCAATGACATCCCAGGGCGTACCACTTTCAGACGTTCCGTGGCCGCAGACCGAGCCATTCGGCGCCGACCACCGCATCTGGAGTCTTGGTACCCCAAGGCATACGGAGCCAACAGGCAGTGAGTCTGTCGACCACACTGCGGTCAAACGCAAGGTCCTGCGCGGAAACGCTTTGCGCGTGGTCGCTATACCAGCCAGACCAGAAGGCTATCGTGTCAGGGGCGGCGCACTGCCAAGTCATTGAGCAACACTACCCCAACGCGGGCAATGGTCGGGCAGCCATCGGGCTTGACCGCATGTTGCGTATTCATTTCATCCAGCACTGGTTCAAATGTGAAAGGTATCAATTCCATTCAAATATGATAAAATATGAACATATAAACTAAAAATTAAATGTTTAGCCATGGCCATAAGCTATCACCAACCCTCGGTCAATGCGCTTTTTGACGCCATGCCCTTGCCCATGCTGACTTTTGGAGTCACGGGCCAGGTCACTTATGCCAACAAATCGGCCAAGGTGCATCCAGGCCGCCCGGTGGAATCGATGGGCGGAAAGCCGGTGATCAAGTCGCTGGCAACTGCCATCAATATGGGCAAGGTCAAACTGCCTTACGCCGTGGAAGTGGAACTGGCAGACGGCGCCCGCGTCAAGGGGCAATTCATGGCTGGCCTGTCGGGGCTGGATATTGCTTTTGTTTTCAATGCGGAATCCGTGGACAGCGCGTCGCCCCACATTGATCTGGGCGACATCATTGCACTGTTGCGCGACGAAATCGGCCCACCCTTACACCGCCTTTCCAATATGCTGGGCAGCCTGCCGGAAAGCCCCAAGGGCAGCAAACTGGAAGCAGCCGCCGATGAATTGAACGAGCGGCTGCGACGCCTTGCCGACCTGATCGCGGTCTTTGGCGATGAGGTTCTGCTCACTGGAGACCGTATTGATATAGCCGCACTGGTCAAGTCGGTTTGCGACGAACTCACGCCACGCGCTTTAACGAGAAAAGTGCACTTTGTTGTCAACGAACCCGGCCAGACACTACCTCCCATTTATGGCAATGCCAAAATCATCCGACGTGCGTTCTACGAATGCTTTGACAATGCCGTGACGCACTCACGCCGTGAAGTGAGCAGCAAGCAGGACCTAGCAGTCAATGTCACCTACATGCTCACGGGCGCGCATGTGTTGATCAGCGTTCGCAACCTCGGAGCGATTCCGGAGGAAATAAAGGGCGTGGAAACCCGCGATTTATTCACAAGGACCAGTGCATTGGGCCCTGCCGAATCCAATGGGCGATTGGGCTTGCCGCTGGTGCAACGCATCGTCGGCTTGCATGGCGGCAATATGCGGATGACGGCCGTCGGTGATGACGAGGTACGGGTGCTGATGGAGTTCCCGACTGGCGCGCCACAACGCGGGCATACCCAACTGGATATTGCACAGGCCCAGCGCTATGCCGCCGATCTTGCCAAGCTCATGTCACATCGTAAAAAGGAAGCCGTATGACACACAACGCCTTGATAGTTGACGATCAACCCGACATTCGCAAACTAATTCGAATGACAATGGAGTGCGGAGATTTTAATTTGCATGAAGCGGACAACGGGGAAGACGCTTGGCGCGTGGCCCAAAATCTGCGCCCGGCAGTGATCTTGCTTGATGTGATGATGCCCGGCGGTATGGATGGCTACCAAGTGTGCGAAAAAATCAAGGCAGACCCCCTTTTGCATTCCCTGACTAAAGTGATTTTGCTCACTGCGAGGGGTCAGCGCACTGATATTGAACGGGGACAAACCGCAGGCTGTGATGCCTATCTGGTAAAGCCGTTCAGCCCGCTTGAGCTGCTCGATACAGTAGACCGACTGGTAGCACCGGCATGATGCAGCACCGCCGTCTGTTTTTACAAGGCGTTGGGGCGACCCTTGCCGCTGTTACTACGTTTCCCGCGCTTGGATCAAAACCGCTGCGGCTGGCAGTTGTACCGCAGCTCACACCCTTGGAGATGACGCGTTATTGGTCACCTTTGCTAACCGCACTCGCCAGGGCAGGCGTTACCTGCGAACTGGTGGTCTACCCGTCCATCGCCAAATTTGAACCAGAGTTTTTGAAAGGGCAGGCGGACCTGGTTTTTCTAAACCCTTACCACATGGTGATGGCCCGACGCGCGCATCGTTACGAGCCTCTGCTGCA
Source organism: Rhodoferax sp. GT1R46 (assembly GCF_056521285.1). NCBI lineage: Bacteria > Pseudomonadati > Pseudomonadota > Betaproteobacteria > Burkholderiales > Comamonadaceae > Rhodoferax > Rhodoferax sp. GT1R46. The sequence continues at coordinate 128,243 of NZ_JBWMBC010000007.1, read as the reverse complement.
CGATGCCCGCCCACTGGAAGGCGTTTTGGTGGTGAAGAGCGATGGCCCGGTCAAAAGCCTAGAGCAACTGAAAGACCATCAAATTTCGTTTCCCGCCCCCAATGCCTTTGCGTCCAGCCTCTACATTCGTGCAATGCTGGAACGTCAACACCACTTGGCGTTTGATGCCCACTATGCAGAGAATCACCGCAATGCGATACGCCAGGTTCTCGCGGGTGACTCGGCCGCCGCAGGTGTTGTGCGAACCACCCTGGAGAAAGAGCCGCAAGATGTTCAGCAGCATTTGCGGGTGATCTACACCACACCGCCGCTCGCCCCCCATCCCATTGCCGTGCATCCCCGGGTGCCCATGGCCGTTCGAAAGCAGATTACGGACGCTTTGCTGGCACTGGCCCAGGACCCCGCCACCAAGGGGCTGATGGCAGGAATTCAGATGCCCAACCCTGTTACAGCCAACTATGCACGCGACTACGCTCCATTTGAACGCCTGAACATCGAAAAATTCGTGGTAACGGAATAGGATAAGCCCAGCAACACCATGCTTAAGTTGATAGCAATACGTGACAATGTTCGCAGCCGGATGCGCCCACCCTACAACCTAAGTACGACCATTCTGGTTGCTGCCACGGTCGTATTGGCTGTGCTTGGAGGCATTTACAGTTTATTGGCCTACGAGCGTCTGGGGCGGGAGACCTTGGGCTCTGCACAGCGTTGGTCTGACTCAGTGGCACAGCTGGTGGCAGGAAGTACGACCGCTGCGGTAATCCTGAATGACATTGCGGCTGTAGAGTCCAATCTGCAGCAGGTTGCTTTGCTTCCTGGCATTTCCAACATCGCCATTTTTCGCCCGGACGGGCGGGCACTGGTCGAAGTCATGCAGACGGGGGAATCTCTTGCGTCCGAAGTGGGAGGTCGGTCACGCATTTCGCCGCCAAACCCTACAGCCAACCACATACCCGGTAGGGTTCTGGGCGACATGTATGAATCATGGTCGGTAGTGAATGCCGGAACCCCGAAGGCACTCGCGTGGGTCCGGGTGCAATTCAGCCTAGGGCAGCGCGCACAAGAACTCAACCGCTTGTGGCTTCAATCCCTGATCGCGACATTGATACTGGTGACAACGGTGCTGGCAAGCCTGTATGTCATCCTCGCACGGGCACTGCGCCCGATTCGCGACCTAACGCAGTTTGCACAGGGTATACCCCAAAACATTGGTAAGCAGTTTTATACGCCCCCCACCTGTGTGGAGGCCAATAACTTGAGCCAAGCTTTGAACCAGGCCAGCCTGGGCATTGCTGAGCAGGTGACGCGGGTACAGGCCATTGTCAACACTGCTGGCGAGGCCATCATTGGCCTGGATCACCTGGGCATGGTAACCATGGCCAACCCGGCTGCCAGTAGCATTTTTGGCAGACCAAAAGTGGGATTGCTGGGCCAAGCACTGGATGGCTGTGTTCCCGGCCTCAACAGTGCAGCGTTGCGCGACATGTTTGGCGACGGCTTTGGTGAGTATGGCCCAAGACGTATGGTGCGGTATGACCTGTTTGGCACACGCGCCGACGGTACGCTGTTTCCAGTCGAGATATCACTGGGAGAGGTTCAGGGTGTGAGCGACCTGCGTTACACCTGCATAGTGCGGGACGTAACCGATGAACGGGCCGCGCAAGAGACCACGGAACTGTATGAACGCGCACTGGCGTGCAGCCACAACGCCGTGTTCATCACCAATGCAAAGATTGCAACGCAACCCATTGTTTATATTAACGAAGCATTTCAGAAAATCACCCAGCTGCCTGCACACAAAGTGCTGGGCAGCAGCATGGACATACTGCGCGGCATAGATGCACAGGACCCCGGCGTAAGAGAGCTGACTCTTGCCGTCCGCGAACAGCGCACCGCCAATGTCACATTGCACCAAGTTCTGCCCGACGGCAACAGGCTGATTGCGGAGGTTTCGCTCTCCCCCGTTCTGTCATCCAGTGGTGTCTTGACCCACTTTGTGGGCATCGTCTCGGATGTGACTTCGCGGGTTCAAGCTGAAGAGGCCATGGCGAAACGGCGCGCCCAACTGGACGCCATTTTCAGCCTGAGCCCCGACGGATTTGTGCTGTTTGATACCAGTGACCGCATGGTATTTGCAAACCCGGCGTTTGAAACCATGACCGGGCTGAGATGGGTAGGCAACAGCCCGCCCATTACTCTTGAAATCTTTGAGAGGGTGCTTGGCGAACTGTGCGACAACAATATGCAGTTGCCACCCATTGACACCCATGCCAGCGAAAGTGAGCAATGGAAAGCCAGGCTGCATTTGACGCGACCACAATCACGGGTGGTAGAGGCGCAATTGCGGCGCAACATTGCCGAACGCAGCGAGACGATTCTGTACTTCCGCGATGTCACCCACGAAGATGCGGTAGACCGAATGAAGAGCGAGTTTCTGGCCGCTGCTGCACATGAGTTGCGCACACCCATGGTGAGCATCTTTGGCTTTACTGAGCTGTTGCTGCATCGCAAATTCTCAGACGAACGCCGCACAGACATGTTGCAGACCATTCACCGCCAATCGGGCCTTCTGGTGAAGATGATCAACGAACTACTTGACCTCGCCCGAATTGAATCACGAGGTGGGCTGGACATGCAAATAGCTGCACACCCGCTTAGTGACCTGATCGACAACAGCGTCAAAGGATTGATGCGTGCCGACACTGATCGCCAAGTAAACGTGGATGAAATGCCCGCGGTTACTGTATTGATTGACCCCGAAAAAATGCAATTGGCAATGAACAATTTGCTGAGCAATGCTTTCAAATATTCGCCAGAGGGCGGCATCGTTTCGCTAAAAGTTCGCGTTGAGTACACGGGTAACGAGCCGTTTGCCGTCATTGAAATTCGCGATCAAGGCATTGGCATGTCGCCTGAGCAGGTCGCCAGAGCGTTTGAGCGTTTTTTCCGCGCTGACGCATCTGGAAATATTCCCGGTACGGGTTTGGGTCTGAGTCTTGTCAAAGAAGTGGCTGAACTCCACAAAGGACGAGTGGAACTGTCGAGCGAACTCGGCGTAGGTACTGTGGCCAGATTGTGGATACCCGTTGCAAAAGATGAAATGGTTTAATATGATAAAATTTGGCATTATTTATTAATGCTATCGCCATATGACAGCAGTCATAACAACGTGCGAAGTCTTATCCATGCAAAAAATTCTGATTGTTGATGATCAGCCCTTAATCCGGCGCCTGCTATCAATCACACTTGGCCGGGATTACGAAATTGTTGAAGCGGGCGACGGAGCCAGTGCGCTTGATGCAATCCGCATCCACAAACCGCGCGCTGTTTTGCTGGACATCATGATGCCCGGAGAGATTGATGGCATACAGGTGCTCAAAATCATCAAAGCCGACCCCGAGCTCACTGGTATTTTTGTTGCCATGTTGACGGCTCGCGGCCAGGCGGACGATTTCAGGCTGGGGCAGGAAAGTGGTGCGGACGCCTACTTCATAAAACCCTTCAGTCCTCTCCAAATTGAGACTTGGCTAAAGGCAAAGTTGGTGTGAACACGCTCGAACTCCAACTGGAGCAATACGCCCAGGACTTTCAGGAGCTCGCTAGACGACACTCCGCGCTGGATTTACGCCATGAAAACCTGAAGGCATCTCACGCACGATTCGTTGCGGCGCGGGAAGTGCTGGCCAGTCAGACGTCGACTTTCAATGCACCATGCCTGGCAATTGACCAGCGAGGGGAGATCCTGCTTGCGACCAACAGCGCACGTGCCATGTTTATGCGAAATGGCGATCTTTCACCGCAGATCCAAAATATCGTCGCCCCATTTCATTTGACGCATCTGGAGACGATGCTCAGAAACATGGCAACCAACTGCATTGAGTTACTGTCGGGCTCGACAGAATTTTTCCTTTGCAAAGGCGGTGACCTCACTTCCGCTTGCCTGTTTTCAGTCCATTTCATTTGTTTGCCTGCTGGTGACAGTACCGTCATGTACTGGATCATGCGCGACCTGACTTCGCAGGCGCCGTCCGATAGTGATACCGACCGAATGGCCAATCTGGTCAAAAACCTGCACCAGGGTGCCGCGGTCCTCGGCCTCGACGGGGAAATTCTGGCAATCGATGCGTACTTCATGGGTCTTACTGGAGTTGGTATCGCCGACGTCACAAGGTCCACGCACTCAATACTTCAGTCAGCGACCGGCCAACCGGTATTCACCAGCGAACTGTATGCCGAACTCAAGTCCACCGGAAGCTGGCGCGGATCAGTAACTACCAGCACAAAGAAAGGACGACCACTGCATCAGTGGATGACCGTATCTGCGGTCAGTGACCGTTCGCTGTTAACAGTTGCCTACGTAGCGATATTCTCGGACCGGGAGAACATGCGTAAAGCTGAGCGCTTCATTCTCGCCAACGTCGACCACGATCCAGAGACCGGGTTGCCAAATCCTGAATTATTTCACGCGCTGGTAAGCAATAAGATCGCATCCGCATGGCGCGGTGGCCTGCGCGTGACCGTGCTATCTATTGCCTTGGACAGGCTCAAATGGCTGCGTGAAACCGAAGACTCCAGCGTGAGTCAGGCCCTATTGCTGATTGCAAGCGAACGCCTGCAGGTGGCCACACGGGGGTGCGACAAGATCGCACAGTCAGGTGACGGTCATTTTCTTGCCCTTTTGACCGGGGTCCGCAATGGCACAGAGCTGGGCGCAATAACCGAACGGATAGTTCGCGCGCTGTCTGAGCCGTATGTTGCAGGTAAACAAAAACTACTGACCAGCTGCAGCATAGGCTGTGCGATGTTTCCGCAAGATGGTGTGGACGCGGCAGATCTTATCTCTCATGCGGAGTCTGCAATGAAACGTGTACAGAAAGATGGTGGCGGGCGATTTTTGAGATACGACCCGCCCGACATAGCAGGTGAATCAACATGAAACAAGCATATCCACCGGATGTAGCCGACCGTGAGCGCGCGGCGATTGGTGGCGTCGCCACCACCAAGCACAAAGCACTTACCCTTATTGGAATATTGACGCTGTTGCTGTTAAGTGCGGTATGGGGATCGGTCTATTTGCAGTTGGCTAACATTCGGTCGCAGCAACAGACCGAGACCGAACGCACTTTAGCCAACCTGACCAGGGTAAACGAAGAGCACGCACTACGGACTTTTCGTGCTGCAGATCAGGCACTGAAATTCATGGTGGTCCGTTATTTAGCGGATGGCGACAAACTTGATCTCAAAGGAATGGTTGACCAAGGCATCATTGATGGCAGCCTGTTTGCTCAGCTGGGCATCATTGACGCTCGGGGCATATTCAAATTGAGCAATGTCCCCTTCCCGCCCCATCTGGATCTATCGGACCGTGAACATTTCAAGGTTCACACGACTGCCGACTCCAACTCACTCTTCATATCAAAGCCTGTATTGGGGCGCGCTTCAGGCAAGTGGTCCATTCAGCTTACGCGCCGCATCAACCAAATCGATGGTACTTTTTTGGGTGTTGCCGTGGCCTCCATCAGCTTGGACTATTTCACCGATTTCTACATCGATTTAGACCTGCCAGGGAGGAGCCTCGCGACCATGGTCGGGCTTGATGGAGTGAGCCGGGTTCAAGTCGTCGATGACCGTGCCATTTATGGCTTGGTCAATGACACGACACCGGTTTTAAAACTCATTCATGAGGGCAAGCTGAGTGGCTCCTTTACGAATCGATCAGCATCTGATGACATTGATCGCCTGTATTCCTACGCAAAGATCACGGGCTATCCCGTCTTTGTCAGCACAGGCGTTTCGACTGCTTCGATCCTGCAATTGTCCAAGACCAGTCGCGACGCGCTGGTGCTACAAGCGGGCGTGCTCAGTCTGCTACTAGTCATCCTGGGTGGTGCGATTTTCTACCATACCAGGTTGCTGCAAAGTGAGATATTGAGACGTCAGGAAATTGAAGATGCGCTACGTTCCAGCGAGGATCTCTGGCGTGTTGCCATTGATGGATCTAACGACGGCATTTGGAATTGGAGGCACGACACGGGGCTTGTTGAGGCCTCTCCCCGGATGTCCGATATGCTTGGTTATGGGACCGGGGTCACGACAATCACCCCAAGAGAGTGGACATCGATTGTTCACCCCGCGGATCTGGGTGACGCCTTGGCTCAGTTGAGAGATCATCTGGAGAAAAAAACCGAATTTTATCGGGCGGAGCTCCGCTTTCTCTGCGAGGATGGCACTTACAAGTGGATGCTGATTCGGGGTCGCGCCCGGCATGACAGCTCTGGCGTGGTTATTCGAATGGCCGGCTCTGCAACCGACATTTCTGAACAGCGGTTCCTCCAAGCACAGATGCAGGATCGCACCTTCCAACTTGACACCATTTTTTCGCTCAGTCCGGATGCCTTTGTTTCATTCGACCGGACTATGCGGGTCAAGTACATCAATCCCGCGTTCCAGCATCTGACCGGATTGAGCATCGCCGACGTCAATGGTCTGCAGGAGGAAACGTTCGTAGCAAAAATGAACGCGCTATGTGCACCAAGCACCCAACTTCGAGGAATGCAGACACTACGCGAGACTTCGATGACCGAGTCAGAAACCAATCCAGTCCTGATTGACCTGACAAGTGGCGTTCGCCGCGTATTGCAAGTTAATCTGAAAACAAGTGACTCCACCTCCGTTTCTCAAATCCTGTACCTGCGGGATGTAACACACGCGTTCATTGTCGAAGAAATGAAATCCGAGTTTCTCGCCACAGCAGCGCATGAGCTGCGCACACCCATGGCGAGCATCCTTGGCTTTTCCGAATTGCTGGTCCACAACAAGTTCACAGACGAGCAACGACAGGAATTTATGGGCATCATCCATGCACAGTCCACACTCATGGCAAAAATTCTCAACGAGTTGCTGGATTTGGCGCGGATCGAAGCACGCGGGGCTAAAGATTTCGCCCTCGAATCCGTGAATCTCCGAACACTAGTAGAAGAAATCGTTTCCGGTTTCAGCCTTCCAACCGGTCGAAGTTCGCCAATTGTCATGGTTCCGGATACGTTCGTTCACGCCGACCGGGCAAAAGCCGCCCAAGCCATTCTCAACGTACTTGCAAACGCCTACAAATACGCCCCTTCTGGCGGTGAAACGCTTATTTCTTTGGCGCCGAATTCTGACGACCGCACTGGTGCGCTTGCCGGTATCGTTATCAGGGATCACGGTATCGGTATGGAACCAGACCATCTCACGCAGGTCTTTGAGCGCTTTTACCGCGCCGACAAGTCAGGCCGCTTCTCCGGGACTGGTCTTGGCATGAGCATCGTCAAGGAAATTATGGATCTGCACCAGGGCGCTGTTTTGATCGACAGCACTGCCGGGGTGGGAACCGCCGTCACCCTATTGTTTCCAATCGACTAATTTCTATGGATTTGTTTCTCCCACTCAAGCCCCGCGTATTGATTTTGAACGCTCGGGTTCCGAACCTTGTGCTCGCGTCCTCCCGCCTCCTCACGATCTGTGATGCAGCCTGGGCCGGCGATGAAACCCACCTAATGGAGCTTGCAGGCAGAGAAAATAAACCAGACCTCATTTTGCTGGACACCAGCGAGGGTGGCTGCGATGGACTGACTGTCTGCACGGCCTTGAAATCCAATTTAAACACGTCGAACATACCGGTTATATTTTTTGGTGGCCCCGGCTCTGACGTCGAGAAAATTCACGCCTACGAAGTGGGTGCCATCGACTACATTCAGCAACCAGTGAATGTTGATCTCTTCTTTGCCAAACTGAAAGTGCAGCTGCGCCACAAGTCCAATACAGACTTTGTTGAGATGATCAATGACCAGCTCGAAATCGCGGTAGCCAGACGAACTGAAGAAATTCTCGCCGTTCAGGACGCCACCATTTTGGCTATGACCAGTCTGGCCCAGACTCGCGACTCGGAAACAGGCAGCCATATCCGTCGCACCCAACACTACGTTCTGGCTCTCAGCGGAAAACTTCAGAGCCATCCACGTTTTTCCGGCTTTTTGACCGAACACAACATCAATTTGCTATTCAAATCGTCACCGCTGCACGATATTGGAAAGGTTGGAATTCCTGATCGCATTTTGCTGAAGCCGGGTCGCTTCGACGCTGCTGAAATGGAGATCATGAAAACGCACACCACCTTGGGGCGTGATGCCATTGAACAGGTGGAAAACATGATGGGTTGCAAGCTGGAGTTTCTGACGATGGCCAAGGAAATAGCCTATTGCCACCAGGAGAAATGGGATGGATCAGGATATCCACAAGGGCTGATCGGTGATGCCATTCCGATATCCGCGCGCTTGATGGCACTGGCTGATGTTTACGATGCCATTATCAGCCGCCGTGTCTACAAAGAAGGCATGTCCCATGAAACAGCTGTTGACATCATCCTCGCCGGAAAGGGACAGCACTTTGATCCAGATATCGTTGATGCTTTTGTTTCAATCATTGATCAGTTCAAAGATATAGCGGAACGCTTCGCAGACTCTGACACCGAAATGAAGAAGAAAGTCGAATACCTCGAACTGGCCTGAGGGACCCAAAGCAACCTAGGTGAAGGCTATAAAAACCGCCAACTGCGCTAGCGGTGCGGCAGCGCCAAGGTTGTCGGTGTCAGCTCAACGTCTTCTGGTCTGACTGGATCTGGGTGCTCGTTCAGATAGATGATGAGTGTCCCTCGACGCAACAGCACATAGTCGACCGTCGCGCTTTCCCCTGCGCATACCACTCTGGTTCCGCGGTGGTACAGCGGTACATGCCAGACCATCGGGCTATGAACCGACTGACCAGTAACGCTGCAACTCTTGCAAAGGAATATCCACGCTCCCGGAACAAACTTTCAAGTCAGTCCGGTCACAGGTCATTTTTTTTGATGTTTGACTTGAGGGCCACCTGTTCGGCGATTTGCATCAATGCATTGAACGGGACAGGCTTGGGCAATACCTGAATATCCGGAGCCAAGGTGCCGCGCTTCCGGACTTCCGCAGCATCCATTCCGGTCACCACCACAATAACCATGTCGCTTAACTCGGGGACGCTGCGGATAGTCTCAATCATTCGAAAGCCATCCATGCCCGGAAGGTTCAAATCAACAATCAGTAAATCCGGTTTTGTGTTCCCCAGGAGGATCAAAGCCTCATAGCCATCTCCCGCCGTGGTAACTGCGGGGCGCATTGACCAGAGGGCTAAATTGAGTTCATAAAGTTTGCGCAGGTTGGTATCGTCTTCAACCACCAGAATACGGAAAGAACGCGGCGTTGACGCATCGGTCACGACGACCTCAGATGCGGAACTATTTGCGCCCAAAGGGGCCGGAGCCGCCGCGCTTGGGTTGAGTAGCAAGCGCTCGATGGATTGACGGGTAATACGCCGGTGGCCGCCACTGGTTTTCCAGGCTTCCAGCAAACCACTTTCTGCCCACAATTGAACAGTGCGTTGCGCTACGCCCAAAATTTTTGCCGCCTCCAGCGTAGTACAAAACGTTTTTAAAACTTTTTTTCGAGAATCCATGGTCTTGATTTTTTCGCCACTTACAGGCAGTTTGACGCGGTCGTTGGACCTCCCTCACTAACCGGCATTTATATACCAATTACTATCGTATTTTATCATTTTACAGTAGGCAGATGCACCACCACCGTGCCGAGCACTGAATCGTGGTCAGCGGATCCGCCAGGGAGACCGAAGGCGACAAGACCTTTCTTCTGTCTGACAACGGGTACCCCTTCATTCCTTTGGGTACCGCCCATCACTCGGCCCTTGATGCGACCGGCGACACGCCCGCCACGACCGGTGCGCGCATGGGCCATGCCACCACCAGCCAGGCCAGCATGGCGACGGTGCCAAACGCAAAAACGCCTTGCGGCCCTACGTTCTTGACCAGCAAACCGCCCACTACGCCACCCGTGAACAACCCTAGCGACTGCAGGCTGTTGTAAACCCCCAGCGCCGAGCCACGGGCGCTTGCCGGTGCGATGCGCGAGGCCATGCTGGGCTGGCTGGCCTCCAGCACATTGAATCCACAGAAAAATGCAAACAGCAACAAGGCCAGCAGCGTGACCGACGAGGCGCCCGGCGCAACCAGAAGCAAGCCCAGTTGCACCAGACCAATCAAGCCCACTGCACTCAGGAACACGGCGCGCAAATAGCCGCGTTTTTCCAGCGGAAACAAGGTGGCACCCATCACAAAGAAGGAAGCCAGCACGGCGGGTAGATAGACCCACCAGTGGTGGTCTTTGTCCAGCCCGGCGTGGACCAGCATGGCGGGCAAGGCAATCCACATGGCGAGTTGCACCGCATGCAGCACAAAAACACCAAAATACAGCCGCAGCAGCGCCGGGTGGCGCAGCACGGCGACCAAACCCCGGGCCAGACTGCCCGGTGCGGGCACCACATGCTCCAGCGGCTCCGCAGGCACCCACCACAGCACCACCGCGATGCCTGCCAATGCCAGCATGCCGGTCAAGGCAAACAGACCCCTCAGGCCGACCACCGCGTTCAGTAGCGGTGACAGCACCAGGGAGACGGCAAACACCAACCCGATACTCGCGCCCACCAAGGCCATGGCTTTGGTTCGCACCGCATCACGGGTCTGGTCCGCCAACAAGGCGGTGACGGCGGCCGATATGGCGCCGGCGCCTTGCAATGCACGGCCTGCCACCAGCCAGGCCAGCGTGGGTGCTAGCGCCGCCATGGCGCTGCCTGCAGCAAAGATCAACAGCCCGATCACCATCACGCGCTTGCGACCAAACCGGTCCGAAGCCACACCAAAGGGGATTTGCAGAATGCCCTGGGTCAGCCCATAAATGCCCATGGCCAGTCCGATCAGAGCCGGATCATCCCCGCCGGGGTATTTTCTGGCCTCCAGTGAAAACACTGGCATGACAACAAACAGACCCAGCATGCGCAGGGCGAAGATCAGGGCCAGAGAAGCGGCTGAGCGGCGCTCCTGCCCGGTCATGACCGTGGAACCAGGGGAAGGTGAATGGGATGGTGAGGGCAAGGCTTTACTCGTGGACTTGAATTGCAGCGAATTGCGCCGTTCGGTACGGCCAGAACCAAGCTATTGTCCCCCATCTGCGCGGCGGAACTGCCCGGCGATGCGCCCCGGCACCCGGCATTCACTATCATGGTGGGTTTCTCTCAACCGGCCACAACCTTGAATTCTTCTCCAGACGGCACGTCCCTCACCCATGATCCCGATGCCAAGTACCTTGCCCGGGTCTTGCAGCAGCAAAACATCAGCGTGCGGGGTGCGCGCACCCACAACCTGAAGAATATCGATCTGGATATTCCCCGTAACCAGCTGGTCGTCATCACCGGCCTGAGTGGCTCCGGCAAGTCCAGCCTGGCGTTTGACACTCTGTATGCCGAGGGCCAGCGCCGCTACGTCGAGAGCCTGTCGACCTACGCGCGCCAGTTTTTGCAGCTGATGGACAAACCCGATGTGGACGTGATTGAAGGCCTGTCGCCGGCCATCTCCATCGAGCAAAAAGCCACCAGCCACAACCCGCGCTCCACCGTGGGCACGGTGACCGAGATTCACGACTACCTGCGCCTGCTGTTTGCGCGCGCCGGCACGCCCTATTGCCCCGAGCATGGCTTGCCACTGCAGGCGCAAACCGTGAGCCAGATGGTGGACGCCGTGCTGGCCCTGCCGCTGGAGACCCGGCTGATGATTCTGGCGCCCATCGCCCGGGAAAAAAAAGGCGAGTTTCTGGATGTGTTTGCGGACATGCAGGCCCAAGGCTATGTGCGCTTTCGGGTCAACGGTGTGGCCTATGAGTTTGACGATCTGCCCAAGCTGAAAAAGACCGAGAAGCACGACATTGACGTGGTGATTGACCGCATCAAGGTGCGCCCCGAAATGCAGCAGCGCCTGGCGGAAAGTTTTGAAGCCGCCTTGCGCCTGGCCAATGGCCGCGCCATTGCGATGGAAATGGACAACAGCAGCGATGTCAAAAATGATAGCGCCTCACGCAGTGAAAACGGGGGCTACAGCCCGAAAGAGCACTTATTCAACGCCAAATTTTCGTGCCCGGTGTGCAGCTACTCGATTAGCGAGCTGGAGCCCCGCCTGTTCTCCTTCAACTCGCCCATGGGCGCCTGCACCAGCTGCGACGGCTTGGGCGTTCAGGAGTTTTTTGACCCGGCACGGGTGGTGGCATTCCCCAGCCTGAGCCTGGCCAGCGGCGCGATCAAGGGTTGGGACCGGCGCAATGGCTACTATTTCTCCATGCTGGAGAGCCTTGCGAAGCATTACAAGTTCGACATTGAGCAGGCATTCGACTCACTGCCCGAGGCAGTCCAACAGGCCATTTTGCAGGGCTCAGGTGAAGAAGAAATCAAGTTCAGCTACGTGGTGGACTCCGGTGCTTCGCAAGGCAAGAAGCTGAGCAAGAAGCACCCGTTTGAGGGCATCATCCCCAACATGGCGCGGCGTTACCGCGAGACCGACTCTGCCCTGGTGCGTGAAGACCTGGCGCGCCTGCGCAGCACCCAGCACTGCCCGGCCTGCGATGGCTCACGCCTGCGGCTCGAAGCGCGCCATGTCAAGATTGGCGAAGGCGACCAGGCCCGCGCCATTTACGAGATCAGCCGCTCCACCCTGCGTGAGAGCTACGCCTACTTCCAGACCCTGACGATGCACGGCGCCAAGGGCGATATCGCATCCAAGGTGGTGCGTGAGATTGGCCTGCGCCTGAAATTTTTGAATGACGTGGGCCTGAACTACCTGAGCCTGGACCGCAGCGCCGAGACCCTGAGCGGCGGCGAGTCGCAACGCATCCGTCTGGCCAGCCAGATTGGATCGGGCCTGACCGGGGTGATGTATGTGCTGGACGAGCCCAGCATCGGCCTGCACCAACGCGACAACGACCGCCTGATCGAAACACTGAAACACCTGCGCGACATTGGCAACAGTGTGCTGGTGGTGGAGCACGACGAAGACATGATGCGCGCCGCCGACCACATCATTGACATGGGCCTCGGTGCGGGCATCCACGGCGGGCGCGTCATTGCGCAGGGCAACTTTGAGCAGGTCAAGGCCAACACCGAATCGCTGACCGGCCAGTACCTGGCACATACGCTGCAAATTGCAGTGCCCACGCACCGCACACCCTGGCTGCCCACGGTGCACGGCAGCAGCTACAAGGGCCCGGACAAAGACAAACCGCAGCGCTACGCACCCAGCGCCGCTGCCGAACGCCGCGCCGCGCGCGAAGCCCACCACCAGGCCACGCTGGGCGACCTGCAGGCGCTGCGCGTGGTGGGCGCCACCGGCCACAACCTCAAAAACGTGAGTGTGGACTTCCCGGTGGGCCTGTTCACCTGCGTGACCGGTGTGTCGGGCTCCGGCAAATCCACCCTGGTCAACGACACCCTGTATGCCGCCGTGGCGCGCACCATCTACCGTGCCCACGACGAACCCGCACCGCACCAAGCCATTGAAGGCATTGAGCATTTCGACAAGGTCATCAACGTCGACCAGTCGCCCATTGGCCGCACCCCACGCAGCAATCCGGCGACCTACACCGGCCTGTTCACCCCGATTCGCGAGCTGATGGCCGAAGTGCCCATGGCGCGCGAACGCGGCTATGGCCCGGGGCGTTTCAGTTTCAACGTGGCCGGTGGCCGCTGCGAGGCCTGCCAGGGCGACGGCATGGTGAAGGTGGAGATGCACTTCTTGCCCGATGTGTATGTCCCCTGCGACGTGTGCGCAGGCATGCGTTACAACCGCGAAACGCTGGAAGTGCTCTACAAGGGCAAGAACATTGCGCAGATTTTGAGCCTGACCGTGGAGGCCGCTTTTGACTTTTTGAAAGCGGTGCCCACCATCTCGCGCAAGCTGCAAACCCTGCTGGATGTGGGCCTCTCCTACATCAAGCTGGGGCAAGCCGCGACGACCCTTTCAGGCGGCGAAGCACAGCGCGTGAAACTGGCGCTGGAGCTGAGCAAACGCGACACGGGCCGCACACTCTACATTCTGGATGAGCCCACGACGGGCCTGCACTTTGCCGACATCGATTTGTTGCTCAAAGTGCTGCACCAGTTGCGCGATGCGGGCAACACGATTGTGGTGATTGAGCACAACCTGGACGTCATCAAGACCGCCGACTGGCTGATTGACATGGGGCCTGAAGGTGGTTCCGGTGGCGGCACGGTACTGGGCGTGGGCACGCCCGAGGACATTGCGGCGAACCCGGACAGCCACACCGGAAAATACCTGCAACGACTGCTCTGAAAGGCCGCGGTCGGCAGTGCTAGGTGCGGGCTTGCACAAAGGCTTCGAAATCAAGAGATGCCAGGGGCTTGCTGAAAAAGTACCCCTGCACCTCATCACACCCTTGCTCGCGCAAAAACTCCAGCTGACCCGGCGTCTCCACACCCTCGGCAATGGTCTGAAAACCCAGGCTGCGCGCCAGACCAATGATGGCACCCACAATGGCCTTGTCATCAGGGTCATCGGTAATGTCACGCACAAACGATTGGTCAATCTTGAGCTTGTAGACCTGGAACCGCTTGAGATAGCTCAGTGAAGAATAGCCCGTGCCGAAATCGTCAATCGACATGCGCACGCCGCGCCGGTGCAGCTCGTCCATGATCGTGATGGCACCCACCGGGTCCCCCATTGCCACGCTCTCTGTCAACTCAAGTTCCAGACACTGGGGTGGTAGCCCGACTTCATCCAGTATGGTGGATACCAAATCCGGTAAATTGGCTTGGCGGAACTGCACCGCCGAGAGATTGACCGCAACCAGCGGCACCGACAGACCAGCGGCCTGCCACACCTGCAGTTGGCGGGCTGCGGTGCGCAGCACCCATTCCCCAATCGGCAGAATCAGGCCGCTGTCTTCGGCCACAGGAATGAACTCCGCTGGTGACACATGACCCAGTGTTGGGTGCGTCCAGCGCAGCAAGGCCTCGGCGCCAACAATGCGGCCATCGCGCAACGACACTTGCGGCTGGTAGACCAGATGCAGCTGCTTGTGCTCCAGCGCACGGCTCAATGCATTTTCAAGCTGCAGCGCGCGGGTACTCTGGGCCTGCATTTCTGTTGTGAAAAAGCGGTAGGCGTTGCGCCCGGTCTGCTTGGCCCGGTACATGGCGGTATCGGCTCGCATGGACAACTCCTCGAACGTGTCGCCATCGGCAGGAAAAAGCGCAATCCCGATCGAAAACGTGATGGTCAGCTCCTGCTGTTGAATCAGGTAGCGAGGGGACGTCGCCTCCATCAGCTTGCTTGCCACATGGGCCGCACCACTGGCATCCGTATCGGAGCACAAAATCACGAACTCATCGCCCCCCAGACGGCAAACCGTGTCCTGCTCCCGCAGAGCCGCCTTCAGGCGCTGCGCAACCTGGACCAGCAGTTCATCGCCCACGTGATGGCCCAATGAATCATTCACATTCTTGAACCGGTCCAGGTCCAGAAACATGATGGCCAGCGATTCATGGTTTCGCTGCGCATGGCTGAGTGCGGTTTGGACCCGGTCCTGTAGCAAGCGCCGATTGGGCAGCCCGGTCAAGGGATCGAAGTCGGCGAGTTGCCGAATGTGGGCCTCGTCTTCCTTGCCCTTGCTGATGTCCGTGGCGATGGCGATGTAATTGGTTACTGCTCCGCTACCGTTGCGCAGCGTGCTGATCGACAACCATTCAGGGTACACCGAACCATCCTTACGGCGGTTCCAGATCTCACCCTGCCAGTACCCTTGACCCAGGAGGTTGTCCCACATGGCGCGATAAAAATCCTTGTCCTGGCGCCCGGATGACAGCATGCTCGGGCTGCGCCCCAACGCCTCGGCTTCGGTGTAGCCCGTGGTTTGCAAAAAGGCATCGTTCACACGCATCAGGCAGCCATGGCTGTCAGTGATCATGATGACCTCGTTGCCCTGTTCAAACACTTTGGCGACCAGTTGCAATTGCAGTTCGGCATTTTTCCGCTCAATCGCAATAGCGGTGAGACTCGCGGCCATCTCAATGAGGCCGATCTCGTACGCATCCGGTAAGCAGGGCACATGGTGGTAGATGGCAAAGATGCCCAGTACCTTGGCGTTGCCAGAGAGAATCGGTTCGGACCAACAGGCGGCCAAGCCGGCCTGCGCAGCGACCTGCCTGAACGCGACCCAGTTGGGGTCGCTGGCAATATCACCGGCGATCACGCGGCGACCCGTGAATGCGGCGGCTCCGCAGGAGCCCACCTGCGCACCAATCTGCACGCCGTCGATGGCCTGGTTATAAAACTCCGGCAGGCTGGGCGCAGCACCCAGCTGGAGATGCAGGCCTTCGCCATCCAGCAGCAAGATCGTGCACACGGCGCCCGGCAGTACGTCCTCAAGCCGAAGCACAAAATCCCGCATCACCTGGTCCAGCGGCAAGCTGCTGGTCAACTGTTCCAGCATGAAGCTGCGCAATGCATCCATTTGCTGTGTCCGCACCCGCTCGGTCAGGTCCATGTTGGTACCTGAGACCCGCTCTGCCTGTCCTGAAGCATCCCGCGTGATCAAGCCGCGCACCAGCACCGGGATGTAGTGCCCGTCGCGGTGCTGCAATCGGCATTCGGCAGAAAAACTGTCGCCGCCCCCCCGCAGGTAATCACGCAACAACTTCTCGACGCCAGGAACATCCTCGGGATGCATGACCCGACGCCACAACCCGGAATCCACCGGGAACTGGTCTACGGCGTATCCCAGCATGTGCCACCAGCGGGGCGAGTAGTACAGACGCTGATGCGGACGGTCCCAGTCCCACAAAGCGTCCTGCGATCCTTCCAGAGCCCGCGCCAGCCGGGCTTCTGATTCTGCCGTGCGGGCCTCGGCAAGGGCCCTGGCAGTCTCCCGATCCATGTTCTTGAGCGCAAAGTCGATATCCAAGGCCATTTCCACCAGGAGCGCCTGCACCGTCTTGTCGAAAGCGCAGGCCTGTTCTGCATACACATTGAACGTGCCCACAACCTGGCCATTGCGGTGCAGCGGCAACGCCGCTGACGCTCCCCACCCATGGCGGACACCCTGCGCATGCCACGGAGACGTGATCGGATCCCTCTGATAGTCCTGACACCAGCATGGCGCATTGGACACAATGGCCACAGCGGTGGGTCCGCGGCCATAGGCGCTGCCATCGTCAATAACCACATGCAATTCCGCCACCGTATCTGCACCCTCACCGTAGGCAACCGCCTCCTTGACCTCGCGCTTGTCCAGATCCAAAAGTCCGATCCACGCCATCTTCATGCCGCCATGATCGACTGCGCTGCGACAAACCAGCTCAAAAAGCTGTCGCTCGCTGGTGCTGCGCACGATTGCCTGATTGCAGTCGCTCAGCGCCGCATAGAGACGGGCCGACTGCCCGAGTCGGGCTTCCGAATCCCGGTACGCCTGCACCATGTCATTGAGGCGGCGCTGCGTATGGGCCAGCCATCCCAGCACGCTGTTTTCCGAGCCGGCTTTCAGGGAGATGGCGTCGGTGAAATGCCCCTGACCAATGCGGGTGATGTGTTCGTGTATTGCATCTACGGGGCCGCCCAGTGTCCTGTCCAACACTTTGAATGAGCGCCGAAGCACCCACAGCAGCCCCAGCGCTACCAGGATGAAGGCCATGCGCAGCAAGGTGGCATTGTTCTCCGCCTGGCGAACCGCGGCGAGCGTACGCTGATCGGACAGTAGATAAAACGCATCAATCGGCGCCATGAAGCCGGCCTTGGCACGGTGATAGGCCGCATCATGGAGCAACTGTCCGGCCTTCAGCCGACGCGCTGCAAGGTCAGGCCCGGGTGGCGCAACCAGCGCCATGGCCTCGCGTTCAATCGAAGTCAAAGCGTCCGAGTTCTTCTTGGCCAAAGTGAGTCGCTTCAACTCCTCCGGGCTAAACCCTGCCAACTCCATTCTCCGTACCAAAGGGACACGGGTTTCACCCTCGTTGCCCGCAGTCTTCCCCAGAACGTCAACAGTATCCCAGTAGATTCCACCGTAATTCCCTGGACGCGGCTTGCGACCGTCCCGAATATCCAGAATGTCGAAATAGTGCTGCCGGTAAGCGGGTTCGCCGGTCAGCACATAGGTGCGAACCATGCGGGTCAGGTCGTCCGAAGACTGACGCAGCTCGTCTGCAAGCAAGTAGGACTGGTAGCGCTGCTCGTTGGCGGAGTCAATCCGCTTTTCCGAAAGGACATAAGCAGCAAAAACGGCGATCAGGGCGAGCGCAAACGCGGCGGCAAACCGCAGGTGGGACGAAAACGTGGCAAGCTTGATCGTGGTTTTCAATGGGGACACACCAAGGTTGGTACCGCAGTATGGCGAGTCGACCCATTATGCCCAGCCACCCTGACGTGGGCAATGGCGGCCCCCTGAAGTCCTCAGAGCATGAAACCCAAATCCCTGGGGTAGTCAGCGCGGCCTGCTTCCGAGCCAAAGTTGACAATATTGGGCAGGATTCCCGGCAGTTCGGTCACCGGGTCCACGCCGAACCATTTGGCCATGGTGCCGGCATACTGATCCACAGAGCTACTGGGCAACAGGCGTCCCTGGCCGACGTGCCATTGCTCCTCGGCGGTATAGACACGGGGGTTGCCGGTACCGTCGGTCACGTTCAGTGGCGGCGGCGTGCCATAGAAGGCTTTGCCTTTGACGGCACCGCCCACGACAAAATGGTGACTGCCCCAGCCGTGGTCGGAGCCGTCACCGTTCGATGCCAGCGTGCGGCCAAAATCGGACGCGGTGAAAGTCGTGACCTGGTTGGCTACGCCCATTGATGCTTCTGCGGTCGCTTCATAAAACTGCGTCATGGCATCACTGACCCGCCCCAGGATGGCGGGGTGCTGGGCGATCAGGTTGTCGTGCAGATCAAAGCCACCAATCGACACAAAAAACACCTGCCGCCGCGCACCCAAAACGTTGCGGCCTTTAATGAGTCGGGCCACCATTTTGAGCTGCTGCGACAGACTGTCTGTGCCGAATACGGTGGCGAGCGCTGTTCCGCCACGCGCGGGATCGGTCTGCTGCAAGGCGTTCGAAATCAACAGTTCTGCGTCCAGCGCCCGCCGGGTCACGGCGTTGTATTCATTTTCCAGTTTCTGGCTACCCGCGGCTTGCGATACCAGGGCCTTCAAGGCTGCCGGGACCGCCGTAGAGCCGTAGACGGAGGCGTCAGTTGCCGGGCGAATCTTGATCGCACCACCGGTGCTGACCTGGTACTGCAGGGCAGAAACGCCCGACAGAAAGACTGCATTGCCAGACACCGAAATGCCCGTAAAGAGAGAATTGGTGTTGAGCGACTGGGTCAAAACCTTGTCGTTGATATTGCCGCCCCAGCCCACCTTGGAACCTTCGGGCGAAGACGACTGCCAGATGGACTGCTGGTCGTTGTGCGAAAACAGTTGCGGAGGCCTGGGATAGACCGATCGGGAACCGTTGTACTGGGTGCGGGTCAGCGGCTGAACCAGCGGCCCCACGTTGAGTTGAACCGCCGCCTTTCCGGCATTGAACAAGCCCGCCAGTCCGGTCATGGCCGGGTGCAAGGCGTATTGCCGCGGCTGGTTCAGAACATCCAGCGGGGCAGTCGTGGGCGCCAGCAGCGTTGGCGTCAGTGCGGCTTTGGCCAGAGCAATGCCACCGGCGGTTTGTCCGGCGCCACCACCCCGAATGGTGCTGTATTTGTTGTAACTGGTGTCGTCATAGGGGATGACTGTGTTGGCGTAATCATTCCCGCCAAACATGAAAACGCAAACCAATGCCTTGTAGTCACCCGCTGGCGCATTGAAGGCTGCGGCTTCGCCGATGGCCGCCAAATTGAGCACGAAAGGCAAGGCGGTGCCGGTCAGGGCCAGCTGGCCTGAGCGGCGCAAGAAGGCCCGTCGACTGGGGAGTTGAGAGTCAAATGCATGCATGGCTGGGCTTTCTACTTCTGGATCAGGTATTGGGCACCGGCCATGGTCAGCAGCACTGCGGCACAGACACGGTTGCGTTTGTTGTCCGCAGTGGCGGAGGTCATGGACCCGACAGCCGCCGTAATGGCCGAAACGGTGGCGGGAGACAGCTGCCCGGCGCACAGCAGCAGATTCAGGCGTTGAACCAGTGCGCTGGGATTGGCTGCCGTAGGACTGGTGGCCAGCGCCACCTCGCTCGCATAGGTCGCCTTGATATCGCTCGCCGTGTTGCCCACTCCGTTGCCAATCACGCCCATCATGTAATTCAGGTAGCCGCCGACGCTGCTTTCGTTCACCAGTTGAAACTCCGGCGCCACTTTCCCTGCCGTCAATGCCGTATTCGCCGGCACATAGCCGGGTCGGAAAAAATTAAATACCGAGGGCGAGCGCAGCGGGCTTTGCCCGAGTCGCGAACCGGGATCGCTCAAATCGCCGATTTTCCAGGCCCCGCTGGTGGAGGTCACGCCGAATGTGCGCACCCACTGCACCAGCCGCACCACGGGCTCGCGCAGCTTGCCAAACTCCGGTGCTGTCAGCCCCGCCGGATCACGCGCCTCGTCATCCAGCAGGATGGCTGAAAAGACCTGGGCGAGGTCTCCGCGCACGTTCGCGCCGTTGTTAATAAACTTGGCGGCCACCCGCTGCACATAGGCTGGACTGGGGTTGCTGGTGACCAGCCGCTGGATCATCTGCTTGCAAAAGAACGGCGCCGTGTTGGGGTGGTTGAAAAGCGTATCCAGCGCGGTCTTGAGCGCTGCTGCTGCGGGCGTGTTGGCCGCAATGGTGACGCCTGCAGGCCCGGTCACGCCGGCATTGCCCAGAAGCGTCGCAGCCAGCGTAGAGTGGTTGTTGCCCACCTGTTTCAGTGGCAAACGGGCGAAGTCGGTGCTGGGAACGACCCGGGTACCACCGCCAGTCTGGGCAATCGTCGTCGGGGCGTTCTGGCTCTGGTCCAGGTCATAGCCGGTAAATACGCGGGCCAGGTTACTGACGTCGCCGGGTCCATAGGTGTCGATTCGGTGGCTGGAACCATCCAGCTGCGGTGTGCCATCCGGATTGAGCATATCAAGGCCGACGCTGAACAGCTGCATGACCTCGCGGGCATAGTTTTCGTCCGGTTGACGGGCCGAACTGCCGGAGCCGCTTTCCTTCAGGTTTCCCTTGGTGTTCAGGTAGTAGCCCATGCCCACGTTCAGGGTGATGGCCTCGAGCAAGTCGCGGTAATTGCCCAACGCATGTTTGCACAGCGTATCCCAGTAGCTGGCCATGATGTGGCTGGGCCAGGTAGCGGAAACTCCCGTCAAAGAGACCACAAAGAACTCGGAGAGGGCCAGCGCCACGCGTTTGCGAAGCGGGTCGGGAGCCGTCATGAGCTGGTTCCAGACCATGTAGTCGGCCTGAGCCGTGCTGTCGTAATAGTTGCTGGCGCTCTGAACGTCGCCGTAGCCCTGGATGTTGAGCCAGTCCCAACCCGTGGTGTAGGCCGTCGCTATCTGGGCTTCCAGCCAGCGGGCGTATCCCAGGTTGCGCACAGACGCAATGTCGGCATCGGTCGCCGCAAACTGGGCCTGCTGCAAAAAGCGGGAGGCCTGCTCGTCGCTACTGATAGTGAGGAAGGAGTACCCCGCTGTGGGCACGATGACAGTGCTGCCGGCCACTGGCACCGCAACATAGGGGCTGGACGCGGCCCCGCCGCCTCCACCACCGCAAGCGGCCAGCGCTGCAGCGGCCGCAACTGCAGCAAGGCGGGCCGGCGAAAGCGCGCCTGTCGTATCTTCAACCATTGGGATCTCCTGACGGCACCAACACCGTCGTTGGACCACGCGCCGCAGGTTATCGGCAGGGCATTAAATTCCCTAACGCCTTTACAAACATTTACCCCTCAGACAAGGTTGAAACAAGTCGGCTCAGGAACAGGCCGCCTTCAACAGGTCCCGCGTCAGGACTGCGGCACTGCGCGCAGCCTGCGCATAGTCTTGCGCACTGGAGGCATACAGAATGGCGCGCGAGGAGTTCACCACAATCGGTGCGGTGGTTTCGCCATTGGCACTGCGCCAACCCGCTTTCACCGTGGCGACCGCGTCCCCACCCTGGGCGCCCACGCCTGGAATCAGCAGTGGGAGCGTGGGCGCCACGGCGCGCACACGCTCGATTTCCGCAGGATACGTGGCACCGACCACCAGTCCCAACTGGCCGTTCAGGTTCCAGGAACCCTGCGCCAGGTGGGCGATGTGTTCGTACAAAAGTGGCGAGCCGTCCACCGTGGAGAGGCGCTGGTTTTGCAGGTCGTCGCCGCCGGGGTTGGAGGTGCGGCACAGCAGGAATGCACCCTTGCCGTGGTACTTGAGGTAGGGCTGCACCGAGTCAAATCCCATGAAGGGCGACAAGGTGACCGCATCTGCGCCATAGCGCTCGAATGCTTCAATGGCGTATTGCTCGGCGGTGCTGCCGATGTCGCCCCGCTTGGCATCCAGAATGATGGGCACCTGCGGCGCCGTGCTGCGCATGTGCGCCATCAGTTGCTCCAGCTGGGCCTCGGCACGGTGGGCTGCAAAGTAGGCAATTTGTGGCTTGAATGCAATGACGAGGTCGGCCGTGGCGTCCACAATCGATGCGCAAAAGTCGTAAATCTTGCTGGCATCGCCACGGTAGCGGTCAGGGAATTTGGCGGGATCGGGGTCCAGCCCCACGCACAACAAGGAGCCGTTTTGGCGCTCGGCAGTGCGCAACTGGTCTAGAAAAGTCATGGCCCCTATTGTAGGGAGCGCATGGCGTTCACGCCGCGGCCATTGCCTCAAAAGCCAGGCACAGATCGGCCCAGGCCTTCGCTTTGTCCGCGCTGGCGCGCAACAGCACTTTGGGGTGGTAAGTCACGACGACCGGGATGCCACGGTAACGGTAGACCATGCCGCGCTGCTTGCCCAGCGGCAAAGCCGCTTGTTCCGGGTGTTCCGACAGCAGCACCTGGGTGGCAAACCGGCCCATGGCCAGAATGACCTTGGGCTGCACCAGTGCCACTTCGCGGTGCAAGTAGGCTGCACACTGGGCCAAATCGGCCGCTTGGGGCAACTGCCCCTGGGGCGGGCGGCACTTCACCACATTGGTCAGGTAGGCGCCCTGCCGGCCCGCACCCGTGCGGCTGGCGCCCACGGCTTTGAGCATGTTGTCCAGCAACAGGCCCGCCTGCTCCACAAAGGGTTGGGCGAGGCGATCTTCGTCTTCATCCGGCGGGTCACCCACCACCAGCCAGTCGGCTTGCGCCACGAGAGGCGGATGGAGTGTGGAGTGCTTGCGCCCGGCGCACAAGCTGCAGGCCTGGCAGGTGGCTGCGGCTTGTTGCAGCGCAGGCCAGCCGGTGGATGACAACACCACGGCCTCAACCGGCGGGGCTGCCACGGCAATCGGCGAAGCCACTGCCGGCGCCCTAGGCGCCGCGGGAAGCTGTGCCGGCGCATGCCGCACTGGCGCAACCGGTGTTTGCAGCACTGGCTCGGAAATGGGCAAAGGCAACCAGACGTGCACACCCATCTCCTGCAGCATGGCGCGTTGGCGTTCGTCCAGTTCAAGTTCCATGGTCTTTTCCAGATTCACAATTGCAGGCCCATGACCACCGCATCTTCGCGCTGGCCATGCCCTGATGGATAGTAATCCTTGCGCTGTCCCACGCGCCGGTAACCGTGACTCTCATACACCCGCATGGCGCGTGCATTGCCAACGCGCACCTCCAGCCACAACCATTTGGCCGACTGACCACGCGACCACAGGGTCAGTGCATCCAGCATGACCCGCGCCCAGCCCTGGCCCTGGTACTCCGGCGCCACCGTGATATTGAGCAGGTGCACTTCTTCCACGCCTTTCATGGCAACAAAGTAACCCAAAATCATTTCATCCGCCATCAGGATTTCGGCCTGGTAGCCCGAGTGCAGCGCGTCCAGAAAGTTGGCGCGGTTCCATGGGTGGGCATATGCGCGCTGCTCCACCTGCACCACGTCGTCCAGCCGATCGGCCAGCAGGGCTTCAAACCGCACTTCAACGGCTAGCTTTTGATCGCGCATGAATTCAAACCGCCACAGCAGCCAGGGCAGCCGCCTTTTCAGTGGCGCGCTCCTGCGTCGTTTTGGCTACCTTGTCGCGGATGTAGCTGGGCAAGGCGTGTTCGGCACTCACCGCCTTGCCGGCGGCGAGCAACTGGGGCGCCAGGCGCAACATGGCCGTCGCCGTGGGCAGGGCGGGGAGCCGCAAAGCCGAGGCCGCACCGGGGGCCTGTGCTGCTACGCGCTCGCCATACACGGCAAACACATTGCCGGCCATCACCCACGGAGCATCCGTCTCCGACTGCGCAGGATCGGTGGGAGACAGCGCTTCGGGTCGCACCAGGCGGCTGGCCTGCAACTCGGTCCACTGGCCACCCTCAAAGGCGTAGGTGGCGGCATACATCTCGTCCATGCGGGCATCCAGAAGTGCCGTGATCTGCCCACGCGGCTGAGTGCCCAAAGACGAGAACCGTGCATCTTCCGCTACCGCCAGCAGCGAATCCACCGGAAGCACCGGCACATTCACGCCAAAGGCCAGCCCCTGCGCCACGGAGCACGCGGTGCGCAGGCCGGTAAACGAGCCCGGCCCGCAACCAAAACAGATGGCGTCCAGAGCGTCCAGGCGCAGACCGGCTTGCCCCATGAGATCCAGAATCGTGGCAATCAGGTGGGTGGACGCCTGCGCGCCGCCCGCGCTGGTGTGCTGCCACTGCTGCACGCGCCCGTCCGCCATGCGCGCCACGGCGATGGACATCATCTCGGTTCCCGTATCAAAAGCCAGCAGGTTCATAAATTTAAGCCCAACAAGCCTCAAGCCCTCGTATTGATTGCGGTAGCAGCTATCGGTTTGATAGCAAGTGCTGCGCCCTTGCGCACCCCGAACACAATGCCCGTCGTCACCAGCGCCAGCCCGGCCAGCAAATTCCAGACCAGCGGTTCACCCAGAAAGATGGCCGCTGAAATGGCCGACAAGCCCGGCACCAGCGCGGTGATCATGGTCGAGCGCACCGGGCCATAGTGCTGAATCATCTTGGTAAAGGCAATGCCCGAAAGCACCACCGAACCCACGCCCTGAAACAGCATCTGGAACGCCACATCGTGCAGCGGTGCCACCAACACCTGGCCCGGCACCCAATGCAGCAGCAACAGCGCGGTGTACACCGGCACGTAAGTCACAAAAGCCAGTGCGGTGATGGCGATGGTGGCACGCACGGCGTCGAGCGCAAAGCGGCGCACCAGCACGCTGTAGGTGGACCATACGATGGACGAGAGGATGAACAGCACATCGCCGCGCCAGATGCCGCTGCCATCCAGCGCGTGCAGCAAACTGCTGCCACCGACGAGCAAATCGCCGCCCACAATACACACCAGCCCCAGCGCACGGGTGGGGGTGATGCGCTCACCCAACACCACCACGGCCAGAAGCGCCGTCCACAGGGGCAGGCTGCCCGGCATCAGCACCGAGGCATGGGCAGCCGGCGCGAACACAAAGCCACTGTAGGCCAGCATGGCGTACAGCAGGCCGCCCAACACCCCAATTTGCAGCGTGCGCCGCAAGGGCAAAGGCGACAGGCCGCCCAGCGACGAGCCGGTGCCCAGCGCTTGCGGCACACCGGCTTCCTGCGCGCGAAGGCGGTCCCGCCAGGTCAGCCACAGGCCCCAGGGCAACAGAATCAGGCTGGCACCCCAGATGCGGCTGTAGACGATGTCAAACGGGTTCAGCACGCCACCACGCGCCGGGTCGGCCGAGGCGCGGGCAATGACGATGAACGAGGTCCAGATCACCACCGTGACCACTGCGGCAATCAGACCCACCGCTTTGGGAGACAAGGTGCCGAAAGGAGTTTTGAGTGAAGAAGACATCAAGGGATTATCGGGGAACCGATCGCCAGCCCCATGCTGGCGGGATAATCCTGTCCATGCCCATTCGTGTTTTATTGCTGGCCGCCCCACTGGCCATTCTTTGTGGCCTTGCCACCCCTTTGCAAGCGCAAAACCTGCCTCCGGAAGTAGACGCTGCTCTGGTCCGCGCCAAAGTGCCACGCGATGCAGTGGCCGTGCTGCTGGTGGACGCCCAGGGCCAGAGCGCGCCGCGCCTGAGCCATCGCGCCAACGCACCCATGAATCCCGCCTCGGTGATGAAGCTGGTGACCACTTTTGCGGCACTGGAGCTGCTGGGCCCGGCCTATACGTGGAGCACTCCGGTGTTTGTGGAAGGCGCCGTGCGCGACAGCACGCTGTTTGGCAACCTCTATGTGCAGGGCCAGGGCGACCCCAAGCTGGTGCTGGAACGCCTGTGGCTGCTGCTGCGCCGGGTACAGGGGCTGGGCATTCAGACCATTGCAGGCGACGTGGTGCTGGACCGCAGTGCGTTTGATGTGATACAGACCGACCCGTCAAGCTTTGATGGCGAACCCTTGCGCCCCTACAACGCGGCCCCTGACGCCCTGCTGATCAACTACAAATCGGTGGTGATGACGCTGCTGCCCGAGCTCAGCAGCAACATGGCCCGCATCCAATTTGACCCGCCGCTGGCCGGCGTACAGATGCAGGCCACCGTGCCACTGCTGGCCGGAGACTGCAATGACTACCGCGGCGCGCTCAAAGCCGATTTCAGCGACCCCACCCGTATCCGCTTTGCGGGCGGTTACCCCGCGAGTTGCGGCGAAAAGGTATGGCCCGTGGCGTATACCGACCCCAAAACCTACGCCGCACGCGCGGTGCAGGGCATGTGGCAGGACATGGGTGGCAAGCTGGGGGGCGGCGTTCGCATCGGGCCGGTTCCACCGGCACTGATCGCAGGCAAACCGGCTTTTGAAGTCCGCTCGGCCCCCTTGGCCGAAGTAATTCGTGACATCAACAAATACAGCAACAACGTGATGGCCCAGCAGGTTTTCTTGACGCTGGGGGCTGGCAACTTCGACACAAGCCGCACCGTGGTGCAGAACTGGTGGAAGGACCGTATCAGCCCCACTGATATCCCCGTGCTGGACAACGGCTCGGGCCTTTCGCGCACGGAGCGCATCAGCGCGCAGGCGCTGGGCCGACTGCTGCAAACCGCCTGGGCCTCACCCCTGATGCCCGAGTTGATGGCGTCGCTGCCCATCACGGGCGTGGATGGGACCTTGCGCCGCGTCAAATCCCGGGCGTCAGGCAGTGCGCATTTGAAAACCGGTTCATTGAGCGATGTCGTGGCCGTAGCCGGCTATGTGCACGCCGCAGGCGGCAAGCGCTATGTGCTGGTCGCCCTCATCAACCACCCCAACGCCAAAGCCGCCCGCCCCGCCATCGATGCGCTGGTGGAGTGGGCGGCGAAAGAACGCTAAGGACACACCATGCAACTATCCGATTGGGTCGGCTTTGCCGCCGCGACCCTGACCACCGCCAGCTTTGTACCGCAAGCCTTGCACACCTTCCAGACCAAGGACGTGCGCGGCATCTCGCTGACCATGTACAGCGCCTTCACGGCGGGCGTCGCCCTCTGGCTGGTCTATGGATTGCTGCTGGGCGCGTGGCCCGTGGTGATTGCCAATGCGGTTACCTTGTCGCTGGCTGCGGCGATTTTGCTTATGAAGCTGAAGTACCACGAGGCCCCTCCGCAGGATTAGCAGATCCAGGTGGACACGTCCGTCAGGCCGATGCCCGCTGCAACCGGTCCCGCACACCTTCCCACTCCAGGGTATCGGGCGGGGTTTCCACCCAGATGAGTTTGACGCCGGTGGCATCGAGCTCGCGCAGCACGG
This sequence comes from Rhodoferax sp. GT1R46, assembly GCF_056521285.1. Classification (NCBI taxonomy): domain Bacteria; kingdom Pseudomonadati; phylum Pseudomonadota; class Betaproteobacteria; order Burkholderiales; family Comamonadaceae; genus Rhodoferax; species Rhodoferax sp. GT1R46. The sequence goes on along the minus strand of NZ_JBWMBC010000007.1, from coordinate 100,533 downwards.
AAAACAGTTCGTGCGCCGTGACCGCCGCCGCTTGCGGCATGGTGCGCAGCAGAATCTGGCGTGGTACTTTTTTCAGGGGCGTTCGGGCGTAGACGGCAATGGAGGCATTCGTCGCCTGGTCGATGGCGCCATCCAGCAAGTCGAGCGCGGTGCGCAGTGCTTTGGCGTCCATGAGCCGCACTTTGGCGTTGGGCGCGTAGTGCGACTCCAGTGTTCCAGATGCTCTGGGAGCCAGTCGACCGTTTAAGCCATTTAACCCGCTTCCAGCTTGCGCAGCCAGCTCTTCTTTTGATAGCAATTTCCGACCGCAGGCCTGCTCCACCTGCGCACGGGAAATGGAACCCGGGCGCAGCAACACCGGGGCACCACGCGTGCAGTCGATGATGGTGGACTCAATGCCCAGATCGCAAGGGCCGCCGTCGAGAATCAGCAGGTCGGTTCCCAGTTCGCTTTCCACATGCGCCGCCGTGGTGGGGCTCACGCGGCCAAAACGGTTGGCGCTGGGCGCGGCCAGTCCCCACACGGGCGCTTGCCCCTCAGGCGCATCGTGCAGGGCGCGCAGCACGGCTTGCGCCGCCGGGTGCGCCGGGCAACGCAGACCAATCGAGTTTTGCCCACCAGCGGCGGCGGTGCCCACGCCTTCGCGGCGCGGCAGGATCAGCGTCAACGGGCCGGGCCAGAACGCCGACATGAGCTGCTGCGCAAACGAGGGCACCTGGGCCGCGAAATGCGCCACACCGGCCATGCCGCCGTCCTGCGAGGACACATGCACGATCAGCGGGTGGTCCGCCGGACGGCCTTTGGCAGCAAAAATTTTGGCGACCGCAGCGTCGCTTCCGGCATCCGCCGCCAGGCCATAGACCGTCTCGGTTGGCAAGCCAATCAGGCCACCAGCCCTTATGGATGCTGCGCAAGCAGCTATGGATTCAGGAGCAGAGGCAGACAGGATCATGACTAGAACGCTTCCATGCCCAGCAGGCTCGCGGCCTGCAGAGCTGTCGCGCGCACCTGCTGGATGCTGGCACCGGTCACCGTCAGGTGGCCCATCTTGCGTCCCTTGCTGGCTGTGGCCTTGCCGTACAGGTGCAGATGGACTCCAGGCAGCGCCAACACCTGCGCCCAGGGCGGCTCGCCCGTAGTTTGAACGTTTTGGCCTCCAAGGCCGACGCCGGGCCAGAGGTCGCCCAGCAGGTTGAGCATGATGCTGGGGCTGTGCTGGCGCGGCTGGGTCAGCGGCAGGCCCGCCAGGGTGCGCACCTGCAGCTCGAACTGCGACACGTCGCAGGCGTCCATGCTGTAGTGGCCGCTGTTGTGGGGGCGCGGAGCCATCTCGTTGACCACCAGACCGCCCAGCGCCTGGGCGGCGGGTGAAGTGGGGTCGAGCACAAAGAATTCGACGCACAAAACGCCCACGTAGTGCAGGCCGTTTGCTATCGATTTTGCAGCAGCTACCGCACGTTCCACGAGGGCTGCAGGCAGATTTCCTTCATAAACCTCGGTCACCGCCAGAATACCGTCGCGGTGCAGGTTGCGCTGCACGGGCAGGTTCACGCAGGCGCCGTCCGCGCCGCGCGCCACGATCACCGAGCACTCCAGCTGCAGGGGCAGCATTTTCTCCAGCACGCAGGGCACGTTCTTGAGTTCGGCCCAGGCGGCTTCCAGCGCGGCACGGCTGGCGACGCGAATCTGGCCTTTTCCGTCGTAGCCCATGCGGGCCGTCTTGAGAATGCCGGGCAACAGGTCGGCGTCTACGGCTGCGAGCTGCACGGGCGTCTCGATCACCGCATACGGGGCAACCGGCACGCCGCAGTCCTCAAAATGGGCTTTTTCGCGGGCACGGTCCTGCGCAATGCCCACGGCATTGGCGCTCGGTGACACCGGCAGGGTTTGGGCCAGCTGTGCCAGTGCGGGGGCGGGCACATTCTCGAATTCGGTGGTCACTGCCCTGCACAACTGTGCCAGCTGCTGCAAACCGGCCGGGTCGGTGTAAGCGGTCTGAATGTGGTGGTGGCTCACGCGCCCCGCGGGGCTGAGCGGATCCGGGTCCAGCACGGCGGTGAAATAGCCCATGCGCTGCGCGGCGTGCACAAACATGCGGCCCAGCTGGCCGCCGCCCATCACGCCGAGCGTGATCTCGTTGGCTGCGCTCATAAAGCAGGCGGCACCGTCATGCCCCGGGCTACTTCGGTCTGGTGCGCGCGGTATTCGTCCAGCTTCTTCAGCAAGGCCGGGTTATCCGCTGCCAGCATGGCCACCGCAAACAGCGCCGCGTTGGCCGCGCCCGCCGCGCCAATGGCAAACGTGGCTACCGGCACACCCTTGGGCATTTGCACGATGCTGTGCAGCGAGTCGACGCCCGACAAGTGCTTGCTGGGCACCGGCACGCCCAGCACGGGCACCGTGGTTTTGGCCGCCAGCATGCCCGGCAAATGGGCGGCGCCCCCCGCTCCGGCGATGATGGCGCGCAGGCCACGGCCCACGGCGGCCTCGGCGTAGGCAAACATATCGTCGGGCATGCGATGGGCGGATACCACCCGCGCTTCGTGTTGGACGCCAAAGTGTTGGAGAATCTGGACTGCATGTTGCATGGTGTCCCAGTCGGAGCTGGAACCCATGACGACGCCGATGTGGATGTTTGTCATCCTTGAATTTTACTTTTTCGCCTTGAGCTATCCAAAATGATCAACGTCACTATCGAAAACTTCGACGCCGAAGTGGTTGCCGCCTCTGCCACGGTCCCTGTTCTGGTCGATTTCTGGGCCCCTTGGTGTGGCCCCTGCAAGGTCATCGGACCGGTGCTGGAAAAGGTGGAAACTGAATACGAAGGGCGCTTCAAGCTCGTCAAGATTGACTCCGACGAACAGCAGGAACTCGGCCAGGCTTTTGGCATTCGCAGCATTCCCACCTGCGTGTTGCTGATCGACGGCAAGCCGGTGGACGGCTTCATGGGCGCCAAGACCGAGGGTGAAATCAAGGCGTTTCTCGACAAGCACGTGCCATCGCCCGAGGCGCTGGAAGCCCAAAGCGAAGCCGAAGACGCGCAGGCCCTGATTGCCGCAGGCGACCCGCAAGCCGCGCTGCACAAGCTGCACGAAGCCCTGAGCATCAACCCCGGTAACGACGATGCGCGCTACGACTACGTGAAGCTGCTCATCGAGAGCGACATGCTGGACGATGCAGAGGCCGCGCTGGCCCCGGCACTGGCCGAAATTCCGCGCCAGTTGCGCTTTGAAGCACTCGGACAATTCTTGAATGCTATCAATTTTGTAACTGCAGACGCAAGAGGAGCGTGGGCTCCCGAACAATTTGACGCATTGATAGCCGCCAACAAGCGCGACTTCGACACCCGTCTGGCCAAAGCCCGCGTCTTGATGGTGGGCGGCGACTGGACCGGTGCCATGGACGAGCTGCTGGAAATCATCATGCGCGACAAGGCCTGGGGCGACGCCGTGCCGCGCAAGATGTATGTGGCTATATTGGAACTGCTGACTCCACCCAAACCCAAGGCGAATCCGGCGGACGCGGGCAAGACGGCTGGCGGCATCGAAATTGCCGGCAAGCCGGTAGCCACCCTGGACCCGCAGGCCCAGCTGGTCGCCACTTACCGGCGCAAGCTCAGCATGGCACTGAACTGAGGGGACCTAAGCTACGCGCGTCAACTGCGCGTCGCGCGGCACCACTTCAAACGGCGCGTAGGCCTCCCGCGGCCAGCGCTCGGTATCCAGCACCCGCTGGGCATTGAGGCTGCTGACGGGAATGCTGGCGTCCTGCGGAATACCACCCGAGAGTTGCAACGCCAGATAGCGGCCACAGCACACACGCAAAAACGAGACAAAGTTGTCCACCCCGTGCAGGCGCACGGAGCGGACGCGGCATTCGTACAGATAGGGGTCCGCGCTGATAAAAACCTGGCACATGGTGTGTCTCCCGCTCGTACTTGTGGCCAGCCATCATGCAGCGCCGGGGCGCGGGCGTCAATGTGTGATTTGGGTTCCCAGCGCGGTCAGAAACTGGGCTATCCACGCGGGGTGGGCGGGCCATGCGGGGGCGCTTACCAGGTTGCGGTCGGTGTGGGCACCGTCGATGGCAATGTCGGCATAGGTGCCGCCAGCGCGCTCCACTTCCACGCGGCAAGCGGGGTAGGCGGAGCAGGTGCGGCCCTTGAGTACGTCTGCGCCGGCCAGCAATTGCGCCGCGTGGCAGATGGCCGCCACCGGCTTGTTGGCGTCGAAGAAGTGTTTGACCATGGCCACCACCGCCGGGTAGGTGCGCAGGTACTCGGGGCCACGACCACCGGGCAGCACCAGCGCGTCGTAGGCTTCAGCCTTGATGTCGGCAAATGTGGCGTTGAGTGCGAAGTTGTGGCCGGGCTTTTCACTGTAGGTCTGCGCACCTTCAAAGTCGTGAATAGCGGTCTTGATCTGGTCGCCGGCCTTTTTGTCCGGGCACACCGCATGCACCGTGTGGCCTACGGCCAGCAGTGCCTGAAAGGGCACCATGGTCTCGTAGTCTTCACAGTAGTCACCACAAATCATCAGAATCTTTTTGGCTGCCATCTCTGTCTCCTGGTTGTTGAACGGGAGACCGATTCTTGAGCGCCGCAGGGCGCTTGTGGTGGTACTGGGTTGTTACATCGCGCCGGGGCTACTTCGCCGTCGGCATTACAAATTCGGCGCCCTTGCCAATGCTCTCGGGCCAGCGCTGCATGATGGATTTTTGCTTGGTGTAGAAACGCACGCCTTCTTCGCCATAGGCATGCATGTCGCCAAACAGGCTCTTCTTCCAGCCGCCAAAGCCGTGCCATGCCATGGGCACGGGGATTGGCACGTTGATGCCCACCATGCCCACCTGAATGCGGCGGCTGAATTCACGCGCCACGTTGCCGTCACGGGTGTAGCAGCTTACGCCGTTGCCAAACTCGTGGGCATTGATGAGGTCGACCGCTTCAGCCAGGTCTTTCACGCGCATGCACGACAGAACCGGGCCAAAAATTTCTTCCTTGTAGATGCGCATCTCGGGCGTGACGTGGTCAAACAAGGTGCCGCCCATCCAGAAACCGCTGTCACAGCCTTCACCGGCAGATTTGCCGTTGAAGACGCGGCCATCGGCCAGCAGCGTGGCGCCTTCTTTGACGCCCTGCTCGATGTAACCGGTGATGCGGTCGTGCGCCGCCTGGGTCACGATGGGGCCCATTTCAGCAGCCAGGTTCATGCCGTCGAGCACCTTGAGGGTTTGGGTGCGTGCCAGCAACTTGGGCATGAGTCGCTCGGCCACATCCCCCACCAGAACGGCCACGCTGATGGCCATGCAACGCTCGCCAGCGGAGCCGAATCCTGCGCCAATCAATGCGTCCACCGCCTGGTCAATGTCGGCGTCGGGCATGACCACCATGTGGTTCTTGGCACCGCCCAGGGCTTGCACGCGCTTGCCGTGGTGGGCGCCAGTCTCGTAGATGTGGTTGGCGATGGGTGTGGAGCCGACAAAGCTGATGGCTTTGACGTCCGGATGCTCCAGCAGGGCATCCACGGCCTCCTTGTCACCTTGCACCACGTTGAACACACCGTCGGGCAGGCCGGCTTGTTTGAACAGATCCGCAATCATCAGACTGGCGCTGGGGTCCAGCGGGCTGGGCTTGAGCACGAAGGTGTTGCCCGCGGCAATGGCCACCGGGAACATCCACATGGGCACCATGACCGGGAAGTTGAACGGCGTGATGCCAGCCACCACGCCCAAGGGCTGGCGCAGGGTCCAGTTGTCGATGCCGGTGGAAACCTGGTCGGTAAAGTCACCCTTCAAAAGCTGGGGCATGCCGCAGGCAAATTCGACGATGTCAATGCCGCGGGACACTTCGCCCTGCGCATCGGTAAACACCTTGCCATGCTCGGCGGTGATGACGCGTGCCAGTTCATCCTTGCTCTGGTTGAGCAGTTCCAGGAACTTGAACATGATGCGGGCGCGGCGAATGGGCGGCGTGTCGGACCAGGCGGGAAACGCAGCCTTTGCCGACGCGACCGCTGCATTCACGTCTGCTGCATTGCCCAGGCGAATCTGGCGCGCCACGGCACCCGTCGCGGGGTTGTAGACCGGTTGGGTGCGCGTGCTGGAGCCTGCAGTGCGCACGCCCTGGATGTATTGGGCGACTTCGGTGGCGTCTGAATAATGCGTCATGGTGTGTCTCGTCGTGTGGTGAATGAAACGTCCGCAAGCTGCGGCAATGGAGTGCAGTTTAGGGACACTGCCGGCACAGTACAAGACCTTCCAACTGAACTGATTGTTTTATTTGGTGAACAATAGACGAATGACCGAGCAAAAAATAAATGACCTCTGGAGCCACCTGCATTGGCTCAATGTGCTGGCGCAGCAAGGCAGCTACACCGCCGCTGCCGCCCGGCTGGGCGTGAGCAAAGCCGCCATGAGCCAGCACATTGCCGAGCTGGAGCGCACCGCGGGCGTACCCCTGGTCCAGCGCACCACGCGCAGTGTGCGCCTGACCGAGGCGGGGCAGCGCCTGGTGGACGACACGCGCGCCCCATTCGAGCAGATTGCCCAGAGCTTTGCCGAAGTGCGCGACCTGGCCGGGGTACCACGCGGTCTGCTGCGCGTCACGGCGCCTGTGGCATTTGCACGCCAGCAGCTGGTGCCGCGGCTGGCGGACTTTCTGCGTGACTACCCTGAAGTGCGGCTTGAATTGGAGTTGTCTGACCGATTGAGTTCGCTGGCCACCGAAGGCTTTGATCTCGCAATTCGACACACCGCGGCGCCGCCCGACACCCATGTGGCCTGGGAGCTGTGCCCCACGCGCACGGTGCTGGTGGCCAGCCGCGCTTACCTGCGCCGCAGGGGGGTGCCCACCACACCGCATGACCTGCTCACCCACAGTTGCCTGCATTACCCGCGCACCCAGGACAGACCGGCCTGGACGTTCGAGCCGACCGAACCCGGTCATGCCACTGAGCGCGTAACGGTGCCTGTGTCCGGGCAGTTATCAGCCAACAACAGTGAAGCGTTGCGGGACGCCGCTTTGTCCAACCTCGGCATCGCGTTACTGCCAGATTTCACCGCGCAGGCGTGTCTGCAGACGGGCAAGCTGGTGCAGGTGCTGCCGCAATGGAAACCGGTTGGCGCATTCGCGGAGCAGTTGTACGCCATTCGCCCTTACTCGGCCCATGTGCCACGCGCCGCCACCGTCTTTGTTGCGTATCTTCGCCAGGCGCTGGCCGGTGGTTTTCAAGCAGGAATCCAGTCATGAAGTCCCATTTTTTCCGAACGGCTCTGGTGTTGGGCTTGCTGTCTGCCATTGGCCCCTTTGCCATCGACATGTATTTACCGGCACTGCCATCCATCGGGCAGAGCCTGAACGCGTCGGTCAGTGCCGTTCAGGCCAGTTTGATGGCATTCTTTGTCGCCATGGGTGTTGGACAGATCATCTACGGCCCCGTCTCCGACATGGTGGGCCGCAAGGCACCGCTGGTCTTTGGCCTGTTGCTGTTTGCGGCGGGCAGCGTGGGCTGCGCACTGGCGCCCGACATTCACACCCTGATCATGCTGCGCTTCGTGCAGGGCCTGGGAGCATGCGCGGGCATGGTGGTGCCGCGTGCAGTGGTGCGTGACCTGCACACCGGGAACGATGCGGCGCGCCTCATGTCGCTGCTGATGTTGGTGTTCAGTGTGTCACCTATTCTGGCCCCGCTGATGGGCAGCTTCCTGATCGAATGGAGCGGCTGGCGCAGCGTGTTTTGGGCCGTAACGGTGGCGGCCGCTTTAGGTCTGGTTTTGCTGGCAACCAGTCTGCCGGAAACCCGGCCCGCGGCGCAACGCGTCCACAGCAGTGTGCGTAGCGCATTGTCGGGCTACGGCGTGCTGCTGCGCGACCGCCATTTCATGGGGCTGGTGCTGATTGGTGCTTTTGGCATCTCCAGCTTTTTTGCCTACCTCGCCAATTCATCGTTCGTTCTGATCGACCACTACGGGCTCACCCCCCGCCAGTACAGCTACGCTTTTGCGGCGAACGCGGCCTCATTCATCGGCATGTCACAACTCACGGGGCGACTGGCGGGCCGCTTTGGCCTGGTGCCCATGGTGAAGGTGGCCGTTGCCGGCTATGCGACGGTAATGGTGCTGCTATTGGTGCTGAATCTGTCAGGCATAGACCGACTGGATGTGCTCATGGGCCTGCTGTTTGTCGGGTATGGCTTTCTTGGACTGGTGATGCCCACTACAGCGGTGCTGGCGCTGGAAGAACATGGCGCCATTGCAGGCACCGCATCGGCGCTCATGGGTACCTTGCAGTTTGTAACTGGCGCGGCCGTCATGGCGCTGGTAGGCGTGTTTGTGGATGGAAGCGCGCGCCCGATGGTCATCGGCATTGCCAGCTCTGCCGTGATCGCCTTTGTGCTGACGGTCAGGACTTTGGGCAACCCTGTAGCCGCGAAGGCAGATGTCCGATGAGCATTGCCGATCTGCCTGCAGTCGCCCTGCCGGAGGCCCGTCCTTCAGAACACCCAATCACGACGCAATACAGCCTGGACGAAGCGACACGGTCATTGGTGCTGCTGTCGGCAGCGAGCTGCGCTGTGCTGACACTTTTTGCTGCCATCGATGGTGATCTTCGGAGCGGCCATGAGTCTCTACGACGTGGCGATTAACACCGAAGGCTCGGCAACCGAAAATTTGAGCGGACGCGCCATCATGCGTAGCCTGCACGGAATGACAAGAGGTTCACCCGTCGCAAGACCAGGCTTCATTCATCGGCTATAGCGGCTTCAGGGTTGGGCCGCCGCTGATCGGCGGCATTGCGCACGGCACATCATCCACTCGTGCGCCGGAGTTTGCTCCTGTTTTTATAGCTGCTTGCGCCCTATACACGGGGGCTCAAGCCACTTTCCGCATCATTTCTCCGCGCAGACCTCGCCAGTCAGGCTGTCAGTCGCTCCAGCGCTTCCTGGTACTTGGCGGCGGTTTTGGCGATTACCGCATCCGGTACGCGCGGGGCGGGTGGGGTTTTGCTCCATGGCTTGCCATCTACTTGGGCCTGCTCCAGCCAGTCGCGCACAAACTGCTTGTCGTAGCTGGGCGGGTTGGTACCCTCCTGGTAACTTTCCTGCGGCCAGAAGCGCGACGAGTCGGGGGTGAGCACTTCGTCCATCAGGGTCAGCGTGCCGTCCTTGTCCAGGCCAAACTCGAATTTGGTATCTGCAATGATGATGCCCTTGGTCAGCGCAAATTCTGCCGCCGCCTTGTAGATGGCAATACTGATGTCGCGAATGCGGGTGGCCAGGTCCAGACCAATCATCTCGACGGTTTTCTCAAACGTAATGTTCTCGTCGTGGTCGCCCACCGCCGCCTTGGCAGCCGGGGTGTAGATGGGCTCGGGCAACTTGGAGGCGTTCTTCAGGCCCGCAGGCAGTTTGACGCCACAGACGGCACTGTTTTCCTGGTATTCCTTCCAGCCACTGCCAGCCAGATAGCCGCGCACCACAGCCTCCACAGGAAGGGGTTTGAGGCGCTTGACCAGCATGGAGCGGCCTTCGACCTGGGGCAACTCCCCCGGTGTGACGACGCTCTCGGGCGCATCTCCGGTCAGGTGGATCGGGCAGAGGTTCAGACCCTTGGGGCCGAGCTTGTCAAACCAGAACAGCGCCATTTGCGTGAGCAGCTTGCCTTTGCCGGGGATGGGCTCGCCCATAATGACATCAAAGGCGCTCAGACGGTCGCTGGCCACCATCAGGATGCGGTCATCTCCCACGGCATAGTTGTCACGGACCTTGCCACGGGCAAGCAGGGGCAGGGAGGTCAGGGCAGAGGTGTGTACGGTAGAGGTCATGATCGCAAATCAGGGCAAAAACGGGATTCCACAATGAAAAAGGCCCGCTGAACAGTCAACGGGCCTGAAACTATTCCTGCCGATTATCGCAAGGAACGGAGGTTTTGGGAGCCTTGACGCCCCATCACTGCACGGTTTGCGCCAATTCGCCTCGTGCGTACTGTGCGGCCACCACGGCCAGACTGTTGCCCTTGATCTTGGCCGCCTGGCCTTCGCAACCGAACTGGATATAGCGCTGTTTGCAGATTTGCTTGGCTGCCTCGCGGGCGGGCTTGAGCCAATCGCGCATGTCGAACTTGTCCGGGTTTTCGAACAGGAACTTGCGCACCGCAGCGGTCATGGCCAGCCGGATGTCGGTGTCGATATTGATCTTGCGCACGCCAAACTGGATGGCCTTCTGGATCTCTTCCACCGGCACGCCGTAGGTCTCTTTCATGGAGCCGCCGTACTGGTTGATGATCGCCAGCAAGTCTTGCGGAACGCTGCTGGAGCCGTGCATGACCAGGTGGGTGTTGGGCAAACGGCGGTTGATTTCCTTGACGCGGTCGATCGCCAGAATGTCGCCTGTGGGCTTGCGCGTGAACTTGTAGGCGCCATGGCTGGTACCAATGGCGATGGCTAGGGCGTCGAGCTGGGTGCGTTTGACAAAATCTGCCGCCTGCTCGGGGTCGGTCAGCATCTGCTCGCGCGTCATGGTGGCGTCAGTGCCGTGGCCGTCCTCCTTGTCGCCCTTCATGGTCTCAAGAGACCCCAGACAGCCCAGTTCACCTTCCACCGTGACACCGGTGGCATGGGCCATTTGCACGACCTTGCGGGTGACTTCCACGTTGTACTCGTAGCTGGCAATGGTTTTGCCATCACCCATCAGGGAGCCGTCCATCATCACCGAGCTGAAGCCCAGATTAATGGCACCCTGGCACACTTCGGGGTTCTGCCCGTGGTCCTGGTGCATCACCAGCGGAATATGGGGATAGGACTCGATGGCGGCCTGAATCAAATGCTTGATAAAAGGTTCGCCCGCGTACTTGCGGGCACCAGCGCTGGCTTGCAGAATAACCGGGGCGCCCACCTCGTCGGCCGCCGACATCACCGCCTGAACCTGCTCCAGGTTGTTGACGTTGAAAGCTGGAATGCCGTAGCCATTGACGGCTGCGTGGTCCAGCAGTTCGCGCATTGAAACGAGTGCCATGATGAATCCCTATGAAGTTGGTAACCGCTTGGTAATTTTTACCGTTACCGCATTTTAAACATCACGGGAAAACGCGAGGCTTACTCCGCCACTTACTCCACCCGGCAGATTTTCAGCATATTGGTGCCGCCTGGCGAGCCCATGGGCTCGCCGCAGGTAATGGCATAGACATCACCCTTCTGGACGATGCCACGCGCCTTGAGGTGGTTCTCGGCTTCGCGCAGTGCGGTATCACGGTCGGCACTGGTGTCAATAAAGAGCGGACGCACATTGCGGTAAAGCGCCATTCTGCGCTGCGTCGCCACTTTGGATGTCAGCGCATAAATGGGCACACGTATCAAGTGCCGGCTCATCCACAGGGCAGTGGAACCGCTGTCGGTCATGGCGACGATGGCTTTGGCGCCCAGGTGGTGGGCGGTGAAGAGCGCCCCCATGGCGATCGTCTGATCAATGCGGCTAAAGGTTTTTCCAGTGAAATCCGCCTCAATTTCGAAGTCCTCGTGGCCTTCGGCGGCATGGCAAATTTTTGCCATTTCAACAATGGTTTCCAGCGGGTACCTGCCCGCGGCGGTCTCGGCAGACAGCATCACGGCGTCGGTACCGTCCAGCACGGCATTGGCCACATCGCTCACTTCTGCGCGGGTGGGCACCGGGTTGGTGATCATGGATTCCATCATCTGCGTCGCGGTGATCACGAACCGGTCGTTTTCCCGTGCCAGCTTGATCATGCGTTTTTGCAGACCAGGGACCAGCGCGTTACCTACCTCCACGGCCAGGTCACCACGGGCGACCATGATGCCATCGCTGGCCAGCAAGATTTCTTCCAGACGGGGTATCGCTTCAGCCCGCTCGATCTTGGCAATCAGACCCGGCTTGTGGTTGTATTCAGCTGCAGCCACGTTGCAGAGCTGGCGCGCCATTTCCATATCGGTGGCGTTTTTAGGGAAGCTCACGGCAACGTAATCGGCCTGAAAGCTCATGGCCGTGCGAATGTCGTCCATATCCTTCGCCGTCAGGGCTGGTGCGGTCAGGCCCCCGCCTTGCTTGTTGATGCCTTTGTTGTTGGACAGCTCACCGCCCAGCTTGACGGTGGTGTGCACCGCTTCGCCCTTGACGGCATCCACCGTGATCACGATCAGCCCGTCATTCAGCAAGAGCACGTCGCCAGCCTTGACCTCACGCGGCAGTGCCTTGTAGTCCAATCCCACTGCATCAATGTCACCCAGTTCAGTACGAGCCGCGTCCAGCACAAATTTCTGACCCGGCTCCAGGAATACCTTGCCCTCGGCAAACTTGCCCACGCGAATTTTGGGACCCTGCAGGTCCGCCATGATGGCAACCTCCCGGCCCGCGCGGTGGGCGGCTTCCCGGACCAACTTGGCGCGATCAATATGATCCTGCGCCTTGCCGTGGCTGAAATTCAGACGCACCACATTGACACCGGCACGAATCATCTGCTCCAGCAAAGCGGGGTCACTCGAAGCGGGGCCCAGGGTGGCAACAATCTTGGTAGCGCGACGTGGCATGAATCAGTCTCCTTGTATTTGGAGGTCATTTTCACATGGATACCGGTAACAGGAGGTTACAGCCGAGCGTCAACTTGTACCGCTGGGTGCTGATTTCCCGGGAGAGAAGGCAGGGCGGGGAAACCCTCTTCTGCCTCAGCACAAGGTGTGGTTCAATAGGAAACTCTGCATCAATAACTCTACCCAGCAATTTTTCCATGATCGCTCTCGACACGCCAATGGATGCATTGCTGGACAGCACCCATGGCAAGCCGAGGTTACTGGTGGTGGACGACCAACCCATCAATATCCAGGTCATGCACCAGGTGTTTGCTGGCGACTACCAAGTCTTCATGGCGACCAGCGGTGCCCAGGCTCTTGCGGTTTGCAGGAATAACCCCCCAGATCTGGTGCTTCTGGATATCGTCATGCCGGGTATGGACGGTTTTGAGGTGTGCGCACAACTCAAGGCCCATGAGGCAACAGCCAACATCCCTGTCATTTTTGTGACCGCACATACGGATGCAGCACAGGAGACGCATGGATTGAGTCTGGGCGCAGTGGACTTTATCGCCAAGCCGATCAATCCGGCCGTAGTACGCGCCCGGGTAAAAACCCATCTCACTCTTAAATTTCAGTCCGATTTGCTGCGAAAACTGGTGTTTCTGGACGGACTTTCCGGCGTATATAACCGACGGTATTTTGATCAGCAATTGTCTGTGGAATGGGCGCGCGTAGCGCGCAGCAAATTGCCCCTGTCCGTCATCATGCTGGATGTAGATTTTTTCAAGCGATTCAACGACCGGTACGGACACCAGGCTGGCGACGACTGCCTGCGCCAGATTGCCGGAGTACTGAAATCGTGCCTGAAGCGGCCTGCTGATCTGGTGGCACGCTATGGAGGCGAAGAGTTCGCCTGCATTCTGCCCGACACCAAATTTGACGACGCAATGGCTCTGGCGACGAATATGGAGCGCCGGGTACGGGAACAAGAAATTGCCCATGAGAATTCGGATGTAGCCCCAGTAGTGACGATCAGCATCGGTTTGTCTACCCTGGCTGGGGACTTCGATGGCGGCGCCTTGGCATTGGTCGGACTGGCCGATACCCAGCTCTACAACGCAAAGCAAAGCGGCCGCGGACGTGTATGTGGTGCCGTCCTCCAAGGCTCTGCCCTGAGCCAGGTGCCCGTTCACGATGGGGAGTAGAGGCGAGGTCATGGACAACTTGCCAGAAATCCGTGCCGCGCACCTGGTTGACCACCTGGTCCGCCTCAGCGGGCTTCGCAGTCGGGATGATCTGTTACGGGGTCTTACGCTGGCATTGATTGAGTCAACCAGCGCGCGCAGGGTTGAAATACACAGCCTCGTCCTGGATGAGAACCAGCGTTTCTGGCAAATGCTGACGTGCGCCGTTGCAGGCGAAAAGGTCCGGATCGTCTCAAACACCATGCAAACCGATCCGAGCGCGCTGACTCCTATCGACAGCGAACCTGAGCGCCTGCGCTGCGTGGACCGCGCAGAAATACGGGTTGCAATACCTGCGGCGCCCCAACAGGGCCAACTGACACGCTTTCCCGTAATGCTGTCCGCAGAGACCCACCCCTGGGGGGTAGTCGAATTGCAGTCGGAAGCCCCTTTGGGGAAGTCAGAGGTAGTGGCGGCCCAACGACTGATTGCCCTCTATGGCAATATCGTCGACATGCTGGATTACAGCGAATGCGACGCACTGACCGGGTTGTGGAACCGCAAACCGTTCGACGACCTTTTTTACAAGTCGCTTTCATCAACACAGACCACTGAAGAACCCCCGACCCCCGTAGAGCATCGCGCGGCAACGCCGGCCAGTGGTTTCTGGCTGGCGATGGTTGACATAGACCATTTCAAACAGGTCAATGACAATTACGGCCATCTGATTGGCGATGAAGTCCTGATCCTGGTCGCCCGAATCCTCAAAACATCTTTTCGGGCCTACGACCGCGTTTACCGTTTTGGCGGGGAAGAATTTGTGGTGGTCTTGCGCTGCAACGACCACGACGCAGCAGTCGTTGCCATGGAACGTTTTCGCGTCGCCATGGCCAATTACGCGTTTCCACAAGCGGGGCACATCACTGCCAGTCTTGGCCTGACCGAGATCGTGGCGGGAGACTCTCCCGCCGCCGCCTGCGAGCGGGCCGACCGCGCTGTCTACTATGCCAAGCACCATGGTCGCAATCAAGTTTGCAGCGAGGCAGACCTGCTTCGCAGGGGGCTCCTCACGACCGACCTGAAGGTCGGCGAGGTCGAACTCTTCTGATCAGCCCGCTGCGCGGCGAGACAGCACCTCAAAGGCCGGCAGGGTTTTACCTTCCAGAACCTCCAGAAATGCGCCTCCGCCGGTAGAGATGTAGCTCACCTGCTCCTCGATCCCATACTTGGCGATCGCGGCCAGCGTGTCGCCGCCGCCGGCAATGGAGAAAGCGCTGGACTCGGCAATGGCATGTGCAATCACCTTGGTTCCGTTTTCAAATGCGGCAAACTCGAATACGCCCACAGGGCCGTTCCACACAATGGTGCCAGCCGACTTGAGCTGATGTGCCAACGCTTGCGCAGTTTGCGGGCCAATGTCCAGAATCAGGTCGTCATCAGCCACATCGGTTGCCGCCTTGATGGTTGCAGGGGTGTCAGCAGAAAAGGTCTTGGCAGTCACCACGTCGGTCGGAATGGGCACCGCAGCGCCGCGGGCCTTCATGGCCTCCATGACTGCGCGGGCTTCCTCCAGCAATCCCGGTTCGGCCAGGCTTTTACCAATATTCAGACCCGCAGCCAGCATGAAGGTGTTGGCAATGCCGCCACCCACGATCAACTGGTCCACTTTGTCGGCCAGGCTCTTCAAGATGGTCAGTTTGGTGGACACCTTGGACCCCGCCACAATCGCCACCAGTGGGCGCTTGGGAGCCAACAGTGCTTTTGAGATGGCATCCATCTCGGCCGCCAGCAGGGGTCCGGCGCAGGCAATGGGTGCGTACTGGGCAATGCCATAGGTAGAAGCCTCGGCGCGGTGGGCAGTGCCAAAAGCATCGTGAACAAAAATATCGCACAGGGCGGCCATCTTGCGGGAAAGGGATTCGTCGTTCTTTTTCTCGCCCTTGTTAACGCGGCAGTTCTCCAACAGCACCAGTTGACCGGGGACCAGCGCTTTCCCATCCAACAGTACACCGTCAACCCAATTGCTGACCAGTGGAATGCTACGCCCCATGAGTTCCGCCATGCGTGCAGCTACCGGGGCCAGCGAATCGGCCGGCGTGAAAGCGCCTTCGGTGGGACGACCCAAATGGGAGGTCACCATGACAGATGCCCCGGCGTCCAGTGCCATCTGGATGCAGGGGATGCTGGCACGAATGCGGGTGTCTTCGGTAATATGGCCTGCGTCGTCTTGCGGCACGTTCAAATCGGCACGGATGAAAACACGTTTGCCGGCAACTTGGCCACTGGCGCACAGATCGGAAAAGCGGATGACGTTCATGAAAAACCTCGGGTTAATGGGGGGATTGTAAAAGCGCTACCAGCCCAGGCCAATGTGTAGCGGCAGGTACACCGCCATGCCCGTGACGATGGTACCCAGCACGACCTGTCCAGCACCCCGACGCCAGAAGAAATAGCCGACACCCGCCAGCGCGGCGTACAGCCGGGCATCCTGCAAGGTATGAATCAGAACACCCTGGGTCATCACAATCTCGGGAACAATGACCGCCGACAGGGCTGCAATGGGGGCATATTGCAAACCGCGCTGCGCCCAGTGGGGCAAAGACCAGTTTTTCTCGGAGATAAAGAAGAACGAGCGCGCAATGACGGTGATGCACGCCAGGCCCACGATGGTGGCCAGGGTCCAGACATCGGTCTCACCGGCGAAAAAATCGTTCATGGTCAACGCCCGCCGCGCCTTGGCGCATTGGACGGCGGCAGCATCGACTCTTCCAGAAGCAGGCACACCGCCACTGCGGCGGCGATAGCCACCAGAATATTGAGCTTCAGGGGCAGGGCAAAGGCAGCCACCGCAGCGGTACCCGCAACGGTGGCTGACACCCAGCGCAAGCGGCTCGATGCCAGTGAGCACAGCATGCCGACCAGCGCCAGAATGCCCGCAAACCCCAAGCCCCATTGCGCCGGAATAGCGTTAGCCAATACGACACCCAGCACGCTGAAAAAGGTCCAGCTGAACCAGTTGATACCGCCGTTGCCCGCCAGATACGCCATTTGGGCGGCATGCCCCCGGGCGTCGGTCGCGGGCTTGGTGAAACGTTTGACAAACAATACGTAGGTCAAATCCGCCGTCAGGTAGCCGGTCACCAGCCGCTGCCAGCGCGGCAGGTGCATCACATAGGGCCGCATGTGCACACTGAACACCACAAACCGCAAATTCACGCACAACCCGGTGGCCAGAATCACCCACATGGGTGCTCCCGCCAAAATCAGCGGAATGGCCGCCAGCTGGGAACTGCCGGCAAACACGATCAGGGCCATGAGAAGCGCCTCAAAGGTGCTCATGCCGGACTTGACCATCGCCACGCCCGTCATCAACCCCCATGCGGCAATCCCGGGTGCGACGCCCAGCATGTCGGTGAAACCCTGGCGAAATTCAGGGTGCCGGTAATTGGCGCGCAGAAAAAACATGCCGAAGGTCAGCCCAGCCGCATGCCTGGCTGAACGTCAAAGCCGCGCAGGAAGTCTGCCACCGGCAGCCTCTTGCCACCAGGACGCTGCAACTCCGTCAAAATTGCTATCGAATTCATAGCTACTACCGCAATACCCTCGGGGGCTACCGCCACAATAGTGCCCGAATCCACTGGCATACTGGCCGCAGACGCTGCGCGCGCCTGATCAGACGACGCCACATGGGCAGACCACACTTTGATGGTTTCACCATTCAGCACGGTGCTGGCCCCAGGAAATGGATTGAATGCCCGCACCCGCCGAGCGATGATCTGCGCGCTCTGGTGCCAGTCGATCGCCGCCTCGTGTTTTTCAATCTTGTGGGCGTACGTGACTCCTGCTTCAGGCTGGGTTTGGGGCTGCAGGCGCCCTGCAGCCGCCCGATCCAGCGCCTGCACCACCATGTCAGCACCCCTATTCGCCAACTGATCATGCAGGAAGCCCGTGGTGTCCTGCTCGCCAATCGGCACGCTTTGCACCAGCAGCATGTCCCCGGTGTCCAGGCCGGCATCCATTTGCATGATGGTGACCCCGGTTTCGGTATCGCCCGCCTCAATGGCGCGGTGAATCGGTGCAGCACCCCGCCAGCGCGGCAACAAGGAGCCGTGAATATTCAAGCACCCCAAGCGACGCTGACCATTCGTGCGCGACGCCACCATGTCATCCAGCACCCATTGCGGCAGGATCAGACCGTAGGCGGCTACTACCATGACGTCAGCGTCTGCCTCAGCCATAGCCTGGCGCGCAGCCTCTGCGTCCTGCGGATACTTGCCATCCAGTCGCAAGCTGCGCGGTTGCGCCACGGGGATTGCGTGGTCCAGGGCGAACTGCTTGACTGCCGAAGGGTGCAGTTTCATGCCGCGTCCAGCCGGGCGATCGGGTTGGGTCAGGACCAGGGGAATGGTGTGTCCACTGGCGTGCAAACGTTCAAGAGCCACCCGGGCGAATTCGGGCGTACCCGCGAAGATAACCCTCATGACGCGCAGCGGGCGGGCGATGCCCTCATCGCTCATCCTCGCGTTGGGCCTTGAGCATTTTTTTCTTGATGCGGTTGCGCTTGAGTGGCGAAAGGTACTCCACGAACACCTTGCCCATCAAGTGATCCATTTCGTGCTGGATACAAACCGCCAGCAACTCGTCGGCTTCAATCGTTCGTACTTGCCCATTGAGGTCCATTGCCCGCACATGGACAGCGTCAAAACGCTCCACGCCGTCGTAAATGCCAGGCACGGACAGGCAACCTTCCTCATTGACGTGGGTGGTGGGGCTGGTCCAGACGAGTTCGGGGTTGATCAGCACCAGCGGCTCGTCGCGCTCCTCGGACACGTCAATCACGATCAGACGTTCATGAACATCGATTTGTGTGGCCGCCAGGCCGATGCCCTTGGCGTCGTACATCGTTTCAATCATGTCGGCGGCGATCGCACGGATGCGCGCATCCACTGTGGCAACCGGTTTGGCAACCTTGTGCAACTTGGGGTCTGGATAACAAAGAATGGAAAGTAAAGCCATGGGTTCTTTTTCGAAGATGTCGCTATTTTCGCCACTTTTAGGGCTCGCAGCACAGTCCATCCGCCAAAAACGTTGCCGAATCAAGGGCTTGAGCGCAAAATCGTGCGTAAATTATCAAGTTACTCCTTCGGACTGCGGCACGATATGACGACACATCTAATGGCGAAATCCACAGTGGCAATAGCCGCGCTGACTACATTGGTCAGTGCGTTAGTGGCCGCTCCCGCATGGGGGCAGAACTTTCCGATCACCCCCGATCAAAGGCAAACAGCCAATCAGGTAGCCGATAAAGGCGTGCCGCTGAACGAACTGGCCGCCAGCGCACCCGATCGCTACACGGTCAAAAGCGGCGACACGCTGTGGGCCATTTCCGGTTTGTTTCTGAAGCGTGCGTGGCGCTGGCCCGAGTTGTGGGGCATGAATCTGAGCGACATCAAGAACCCGCACCTGATTTATCCCGGGCAGATTCTGGTTCTGGAACGCAAAAACGGCGTTGCCCGCCTGCGTGTCGAGGGCGCACAGGTCACCGACGAAGCCCCCACGGACACCGTGCGTGTATCCCCACGAACCCGGTATGAGGCTCTCCCCAACGGGGCACTCTCCACTTTGCAACCCAACGTGATCGAGGCCTTCCTGTCTGAAGCAATCATCGTGGATGAAATGGGGCTCAGGGCGGCGCCCCGCATCGTATCCACCCAGGAAGGGCGTGTGATGGTGACTACGGGAGACCGCGCCTACGCGCGCGGACCGAGCGGAAAACCCTTAATGGACGATCAGCCACAACTGCAGCAGTTCCGTATCTTTCGCAGTGCGACGCCATTGAAAGATCCAACAACCGGTGAGGTGCTGGGATACGAAGCGCAGTACGTGGGCAAAGCCACGCTGGTGCGCGGCGAAACAACGGCTGAGATTGAAAACAAAGACGGCTCGCTGAGCAATGCGGTTGTGCCGGCCACCATAGACATCATGGCAGCCAAAGCGGAGATGCGGACGGACGACCGCATGCTACCCGAGCCTCCCCGCCAGTTGCAGACTTACACACCCCACGCGCCAGAAGCCCAAATGAGTGGTCGAATCGTGTCGGTCTATGGTGATGCCGTAGTAAACGCTGCGCAGAATCAAGTCGTCGCAATCAACCGTGGCACCCGAGACGGCATGGAAGTCGGTCATGTCATGGCCATCCTCAAAGATGGCGCGCGCATGGTGGACAAGTCCGATGAAGCGCGCCCCGTGATGAAGCTACCCAACGAACGTAACGGGCTGCTGATGGTTTTCCGCACATTTGATCGCTTGTCCTATGCGCTGATACTAGAAATCACCGATGGCGTTCGCGTGGGCGATCGCCTGACCAACCCGCGCTGACCAGCTTCCGCGACATATCGAGTGCAATTGATGGACCGCGAAGAACTCGCTGTCTGGTTGCGTTTGCACCTGACGCCAGGCGTGGGTAATGCAACCGCACGCAGGCTGTTAACTGCATTTGGCCTGCCGAATCGCATCTTTGAACAGCCCGCAGCCACATTGGGCCAGGTTGCAAGCGCCCAGCAAAGTGCCGCTCTGCAACGGGAACCTCCAGAGTTGCCGCCGCTGTTGACCACCACGTGGGAGTGGCTTCAGGCTGACCCAGAGCGAAACAGAGTGCTCACGCTCGGTGATCCGGCCTACCCGCAATCACTGCTCAACATGGAAGATCCGCCTTTGCTGCTGTACGGTATGGGAACGCCCGCGGCCTGGCAAAGTGGCGGGCTGGCCTTGTGTGCTCCGCGCTCGATCGCCGTGGTGGGAAGCCGCAACCCGACACCACAGGGTGCGGCCAACGCCCGGCAGTTTTCTCAAGCGCTCGCAGAGGCCGGGCTGACCATCGTTTCGGGTCTTGCACTGGGTGTCGACGGCGCAGCCCACGAAGGGGCGCTCGACGGAGCACCCACCGGTCAATTGGCCACCATTGCCGTGGTGGGGACCGGACTGGACCGCGTTTACCCTAAACAGCACCTGAACCTGGCTCACCGCATCGCGCAGCGTGGGGTATTGCTCAGCGAATACGCGCTGGGCACACCCCCGGTTCCCGCCAACTTCCCCAAGCGCAACCGCCTCATTGCGGGGCTTTCTTGCGGCACGCTGGTGGTCGAAGCGGCATTGAAGTCCGGCTCATTGATCACGGCACGGCTGGCAGCCGAACAAGGCAAGGACGTTTTCGCCATACCGGGGTCTATCCATTCCACCCAGGCACGCGGCTGCCACGCTCTCATCAAACAAGGTGCCAAACTGGTGGAGAACGCACAGGACGTACTCGAAGAACTGCAACTGGGGCACGCTACGAATGCCACACCGGATTTGGCAGATGGCCAGACAAATGGTACTGAGGCGACCGGTCTTTCTGATTCGGTGAACGACTTGCTCGGCGCTTTGGGCTATGACCCCACCGGGCTGGATGCGTTACAGGCCCGCACCGGCCTGGACACACCGACGCTCCAGGCCCAACTAATGGAGCTCGAAATACATGGCCATGTCGCGCGCTTGCCGGGTGGGCTGTTTCAGCGGATAGCACGTGGTTGATGGGTGTGAATTTGCGTACCCACGCTGGCTAAACGCGGAATAGCGGGGCAAGTCCATCAGACCGTGCGAAGCAGAATTTTCTGCGCTATATTGGCACCATGTTTGAAGTACTTGTGTTCGTCTACGAAAACTATTACGCCGGGGACAGTTGCCCTGAACCGGCGCATCTGGAGCGTAAGCTCAATGCCGTTGGTTTTGAGTCAGAAGAGATCGACGATGCGATGACGTGGCTCAACGGCCTCAACACTGCGGCGCGCGGTTCATCTGGTTGCGTCAGCACTTCGCAGCCCACACCGCCTGAGCCTTGGCTGCGGGAGCCTTCCCCTGCCAGTGTCCGTATCTACCCTGCGGCCGAGCAAAATCATTTGGGTACCCAATGCTTGGGTTTTATCAGTTTCCTGGAGTCTGCCGGCGTATTGCCAGCGCCCATGCGCGAGGTCGTTATTGATCGCGCCATGGCGGCTCCTGGCTCACCCGTGTCACTGGACGACCTGAAAATTATCATCCTGATGGTGTACTGGAGCTTCGGACAGGAGCCTGATGCGTTGGTTCTCGACGAGTTGTGCGACGACTTGTGCGAACGCGTAGCCCACTAGCCGCCAGGGCTGTTCGCCAACCACCCTGATCCGATCAGGCCAACAACCGTTCGGGGTTGGCTTCCAGCTTGGTCATGGCGTCGCGCGTAGCACGCACGGTTAGCGTTTCTTCTTCTTGCGGCAGGAGCAGGCCCGCTTGCAGATAGGCCGCGAGACGACCTGCCTGAATCAAGAAGCTCTTGCCTGAGGTTGCGGCAAACAAATTCAAATGCTTGCGGTCGCTGCGCCAGGCAAACTGTACCTGCGTGATCTGATTGTTGTGGTCCAAGGTGTACCAGGAGCCCAGTTGCAACTCCTGCGCCCAGGCCAGCATGGCCGCAGTAGGTTTTGATCCGCCATTCGCAACCACTTCGATGTCCGACGCATCGATGCCAAGCATCATCTCGATGCTCTCCGAATCCAGTGGCAAATCACCCATACCATCTTCACTGACAAAATCTTCCAAATTGCCCAACCGCTGGGCCATGGCGTCAATCTTGGCTTGTGGGATGGCTTGCGTCTTGGACATAAACGCATCGGCCAGGGTGTCACTGATCGTCTTGACGTGGCGCTCCTGCTCAGAGGGCGCCATTGCAAGCAAAGTCATGCCCGAACGCAGGCGCAACAGCAAATTGGGCAGATCCTGAATAACGCGTGCGCGGTCAGCACGGTTGGGCTTAGCGCTGGCCGCCCATACCAGATCAGTCGCCGATTTTTTTAGCGTCAATGTATCCGCGTGTTGTGGACCCTTACGCACCGCCGCTACCGCCAGCACCTCAGCCCAAACCTTGAACAGGAAATCCCTGATCTCATCACGCACGGGCATGTCCTTGAGCATGTTGCGCATCTCAATGGTGTATTGAATGGTGAGCGTCTCCTTTTGCTCCACCTGTTGCGCAACGCTCACCACCTTCTTGGCAGGTCCTTTCTCGGTCAGGAACTTGCCCAGGAATTTCTGAAATTCATCGTAAACAATCTGGTACACCTTCTTACCCGTTTCCGGGTACTGCTCGATCACTTGCACGATGCGCTTGATTTCAGTCTCCATCGCGCCACCATGTACACCCGCTGAATCGAACCCCATCACGCACGACCCCATGCGGTCAATCAACAAGCGCGCCGGGTGCGTGGTGGTGCCAAAAAAATCGGGATCTTCCAGCGCGACCCGCAGCACCGGCATTTGCAGGCGGGCAAACCACACTCGAATGCCGGGGGGAATGCGTTCTTCGGCAAGGATCGCCTGAAACATCAGGGCAACGATTTCAATCGTCGCCTTTTCACCCTTGGTCTCCGCTTTCTTTTTGAGCTCAGCCGTCTTCTCGCGCAGGTCACCCGCTACCCGCGCCATCCCCGCGGGGCTGAAATCCTGATAAAGGGTGCCTCCTGACGCGTAGGCGGCAGCGTGTCCTGGACGGGGAGGCGCAAGTGCTGCAGCCAAGGCTGGTGATGGCGCCTGATGCGCAGTACCTGAAAAATCCCCACCGCCGTGGCTGACAAACATGCGGCGAATCTGTCCAATGACCCCCTGCGCCCGGCTACGGGCACGCGCCAAAGGCGTGTTGGACGTCATCATCCGGGTTTCATCGGAAGCCCCGTAATTTTGCCCCGGCCCGCTTTGCCCTCCAGCTCCCTGTTTCCAGAATGGCGCGGACGGAGAAGATGTCGGTCCCTGTCCGCCGGAACTTGGCGGGCCTGCGGACGCGGCCTCTCCCCCGGCTTGGGCCGCATTGGCGCCAGCTTGGCCCCAACCCAAACGACCACCGAAAAGCCCACCCCCACGTGGCGCAGGCGCCCCATTACCGGAGCCGGACGGAGCCACACCCTGGTTTGATCGTCCCCCCGGACTGCCGTATGTTTGACCTGGCGCGTAGGAACTGCCATCACCAGCATCACCATATGCCCCAAGTGGAACCCCACCAGATTGCATGGGAGCATTCGACGAATCCACCGATGGCCGTGACCGCGGCGGCGTCGCACTGCGCACCCTGGCTTTGACGCGGTCCTTCAACTCGATTGTGGGCATGACACCCTTTTTAATGAGCACCTCATTGGCGTTGGCATAAGCCACCGTCAAACGGTCTATCAGCAGCTTCTGAACGACGTCATTGACCATAGGCCAAGAGTCGCCCGGCATACCCGAAGTAGCCCATTGC
Organism: Rhodoferax sp. GT1R46; assembly: GCF_056521285.1. Classification (NCBI taxonomy): domain Bacteria; kingdom Pseudomonadati; phylum Pseudomonadota; class Betaproteobacteria; order Burkholderiales; family Comamonadaceae; genus Rhodoferax; species Rhodoferax sp. GT1R46. The sequence continues at coordinate 76,529 of NZ_JBWMBC010000007.1, read as the reverse complement.
TCCACCATCAGCAAAACCAGTACTTCCGGACGCAAGACATCACGTCCGTCCAACTCTTCTGTGCCTTCCAGGAAGCGCATGCGGAGTTTCAGATCTTCCAGTTGCGCGCCGACTTTCTCCATGACCGCCAGCACCATGCGCGAAGCCAGAATCTTGTTCTCAACCACTTCGGTGCCAACCAATTCCAGTCCGCCGGATTCCGCCTTGGCAGCACTCTCCGATTTTCGGTCTTTGGGAGGATCCAGACAATCCCGCCACACCTTCATGGTGCCATCCAGCCAGACCGGGCGACACCGTTTGTAGGCCATCCAGGTGTCGCGTCGCGCCTGGCTTTCCCGCGCATTGGCGGGCTCATCCATCAAGGCGGTAATCCGTTCATGCACCGCGCCACTGATCTCGATCATGGCCTTTCCGGCCTCGGCGACGAAGCGTTCGCGCACCGCTCTGGCGAACTGCAATCGGGGTGACAGGCTGGGTGGGGTTGCCATGGGTCAGGAAGCGGTCAAACAGTCGCGCCCGCGTTAGGATCGCTGGGATCCTCTTCCTTCTTGACCGGGCCCTTGATCAGGTCTTCACGTTGAATACCGAGCCACATCGCAATGGCTGCGGCCACAAAGACGGAGGAGTAAATGCCGAACAAAATACCAATCGTCAATGCCAGCGCGAAATAGTGCAATGTCGCGCCACCAAACAACAACATGGACAAAACCATCAATTGGGTAGAGCCGTGGGTAATGATGGTGCGGCTGATGGTCGACGTGATCGCGTTATCGATGATCTGCGTCGTGTTCATCTTGCGATAGCGGCGGAAGTTTTCACGGATCCGGTCAAAGATCACCACCGATTCGTTCACCGAATAGCCCAGCACGGCGAGCACTGCAGCGAGTACCGGCAGCGAGAACTCCCACTGAAAAAATGCGAAAAATCCGAGAATAATGACCACGTCATGCAAGTTGGCAATGATGGCAGCCACCGCAAACTTCCACTCGAAGCGCAACGACAGGTAGAGCATGATGCCGACGACCACACTCGCCAGTGCCTTGAGGCCATCGGCCGCCAGTTCGTCTCCCACCTGGGGGCCGACAAACTCGGTTCGGCGCAGATTGGCTGAAGCATCGCCCCCCTTCAGGGCGGCCAGAACGCGTTCACTTTGCTGGCCGGAACTGCTGCCTTTTTGAACGGGCATGCGGATCAGTACATCCTGCGCATTGCCAAAGTTCTGCACCTGCACATCGTTGATGCCCAGGGACGCAACCGTGGTTCGAATGGCGTTGAGGTCTGCAGGCTGGGAGTAGCTCACCTCCATCAGCGTGCCGCCGGTGAATTCCACCGACAAATGCAAACCCCGGGAAAACAGAAAGAAGACGGCCGCCAGAAAAGTAACCAGCGAGATCAGATTGAACACCAACGCATGCCGCATGAACGGAATGTCGCGGTGGATTTTGAAAAATTCCATGCCGTTTCCCTTTAGTCTGCCGAGACCTGATTGCCAGAATCAGGCCGCCAAACCGTCCCTATGGACACATTTTTGAGTTTCTTTTGTCGACCGTACCATAAATTTACCACTCCCCGGGAGAAGAACACCCCGGAAAACATGCTGGTCAGGATACCCAGACAATGCACCACAGCAAAACCCCGCACCGGCCCGGAACCAAACGCCAGCAATGCCAACCCGGCAATCAAGGTGGTCACGTTGGAGTCAATGATGGTAGCCCACGCACGGTCATATCCGGCATGGATGGCTGCTTGCGGGGACGCCCCATTGCGTAATTCTTCACGGATGCGCTCGTTGATCAGCACATTGGCGTCGATCGCCATACCCAGCACCAGCGCCATGGCGGCCATTCCAGGCAAAGTCAAGGTGGCTTGCAGCATGGAGAGCACCGCCACCAGCAGCAACAAGTTAAACGCGAGCGCGATGCTGGAAATCACCCCAAACAACATGTAATAGGCACACATGAAGATCGTGACCGCCACAAAGCCCCACGTCACACTGTTGAAGCCTTTGGCAATATTCTCAGCGCCCAGGCTCGGGCCTATCGTTCGCTCCTCGATGATTTCCATGGGCGCAGCGAGCGATCCGGCGCGCAGCAACAAAGCCGTGTCGTTAGCTTCCACTGTGGTCATGCGACCGGAAATCTGGACCCGTCCGCCGCCAATTTCCGAGCGAATGACCGGCGCCGTGACCACTTCGCCCTTACCCTTCTCGAACAGGAGAATGGCCATGCGTTTGCCGATGCTTTCACGGGTTACATCGCGAAAGATGCGAGCGCCCTTGGCATCGAGCGACAGATTGACGGATGGTTCCTGGGTTTGGCTGTCAAAGCCCGGCTGGGCATCCGTCAGATTTTCTCCCGTCAACAGGACCTGTTTCTTGACAATAACCGCTTGCCCGTTGCGTTCCAGATACCGCTCGGAACCAAATGGCACCGGACCGGTTCCCTGCTCAGCCGCGCGAGCTTCCGTGCCTTCATCCACCATACGGATTTCCAGAGTGGCGGTGCGCCCCAGAATATCTTTGGCCTTGGCTGTGTCCTGCACGCCGGGCAACTGGACCACGATGCGGTCCTGGCCCTGCTGCTGAATCACCGGTTCTGCAACGCCCAACTCGTTGATCCGGTTGTGCAGCGTGGTGATGTTCTGTTTGAGCGCCTGGTCCTGCACCGCGCGCGCCGCCACTGGCTTGATGGATGCCACCATCTTGAACTCGGCGCCCTCTGGAGACTCGACCGTCGTCAGATCAGGAAACTGGTCTTGAATGACACGCTTGGCCACCTCTACGGTCTGGGTATCGCGGAAACGGATTTCAATCGTCTGACCATTGCGGTTGATACCGCTGTGGCGTACGTTCTTTTCCCGCAGGATGGTGCGAATATCGCCCGACAGGGACTCCGCTTTCTTGGACAGCGCCGCCTGCATGTCGACTTGCAGCATGAAGTGCACGCCACCACGCAAGTCCAGCCCCAGGTACATGGGGGAAGCGTGCAGGGCGGTCAGCCACGCGGGTGAGCGGGACAGCAGATTGAGCGCCACCACATAGCCGGGTTCTGCCGCATCGGGGTTGAGCGATTTCTGGATCGCATCCTTGGCCTTCAGCTGCACATCGGTGCTGCCGAAACGGGCCTTGATGGAGGTGCCTTCGAGAGCAACCGCGTCTGCCGCAATACCTGCGGTCTTGAGTGCCTCTTCCACGCGGGACAGGGCAGCGGCATCAAGCTTCATCGATGACTTGGCCACCGATATCTGCACGGCAGGCGCCTCACCAAACACATTGGGCAAAGCGTACAGGCCGCCCACCACGAGCGCGATCAGAATGATCGCGTATTTCCACACCGGATAACGGTTCATGATCGCGCTTAAAAAGGTAGAGGGAAGTTGCGAGGACTACTTGATCGTGCCCTTAGGCAAGACCTGTACCACGGCGCTGCGTTGAATTTGTACTTCAACGCCATTGGACACTTCCAGACCCAGGTAGTTGTCGCCCAGCTTGCTGACTTTACCCAGCAAACCACCGGAGGTCACGACTTCGTCCCCTTTGGTGACCGCCTCAATCATGGCGCGGTGCTCTTTCTGCTTCTTCATCTGGGGACGAATCATCACGAAATACAACACCACGAACATCAGCACCAATGGCAGCATGCTCATCAGCGAGGACTGCATGTCTCCGCCAGCGGCAGCAGCGGGGGCGGTTTGGGCAAAAGCAGAAGAAATGAACACAGGCAACTCCACAAAACAAGGGATAACGACAAACCCGCACCCTGACACAGGGTGGCCCGCTGACTAGCGCGCGCAGGGGAGAACAGCCCGCGATTGTAAGCGGGCCGTGTTCATCGCAATTCTGCCGCCCGGCTTGGCCCTAAGAGATTTGGGGACCCGTTCGGTGGAACTGCGCTTGCAGAACATTCCATTGCTGGCGTGCCGCGACCAGATGCCGCTCCTTGACATGCCCAAACCCCCGTATTTGCTCCGGTACGCGGGCGAACGCCAGCGCTGCATCCCTATTTTCCTGCGTCAACAAGGACAACATGCCTTCAATAACACCTTGATACTCTTGTGCGAGCGCCCGCTCCTGGCGGCGCTCGGCGGTGTAACCGAAAACATCCAGCGGACCGCCGCGCAAGACCTTGAGCGGCGCAAGCAGGCGGAAGGCCGTTTGCATCCAGGGTCCAAAACTGCGTTTTTGCAGTTCGCCCGCCGCGTTGCGGGGCGACAGCAAGGGCGGCGCCAAGTGGTAATGGAGCGTGAAGTCGCCTTCAAACTGGGCACCGACCTTGGCGAGGAAGGCCGTGTCGGTGTGCAGGCGTGCCACCTCGTATTCGTCCTTGTAGGCCATGAGCTTGAACAGGTAACGGGCGACTGCCTGGGTCAGCGGTAGCTCGGGTTGTCTTGCGGCCACGATGGAAGCCGAGACGGGCAAAGCCTCTTCGACGCGGCGCACCTGATCCACAAAGTGGGCGTAACGCGCTGCATAGGCCGCATTCTGGTACCCCGTCAGGAATGCGACACGCTTGTGCACCATCTCATCCAGGGGCTGTATTGCGCGGGGCGTAAATGCCACGACCTGACCGGGATTGAGCAGTTTTTGAACAGCAGGCCAATCGTGCGCAGCCTGCCGGCCCCAGGCAAAAGCGGCCTTGTTGTTCTCCACCGCGACGGCATTGAGTTCGATGGCGCGGATCAACGAGGCCAGCGCCAACGGGATCCAGCCTTTTTGCCACGCATAGCCCAACATGATGGGGTTGGTGTAAATGCTGTCACCCATGAACTGGGTGGCCATGGCGTCGGCATCAAAGGTCCCGACGCATTCCTTGCCCACCACCTCGGCGATTTCTGCCAGGCAATCCTGCCCAGGATTGGTCCAGTTGGCATTGTGCACAAAAGCTGCTGTGGGCGCGCTATGGGAGTTCAGTGCGACATGGGTGCGCCCACGGCGCATGCGCAGGGCGGTTTCTTTGCCGGCCACCACAATGGGGTCGCAACCAATAATCAAATCGGCCGAGGCCATGCCCACACGGGTGGTGCGAATGGCATCCTGCGTGGGGGCGATCAGCACATGGCTCCAGGTGGCACCGCCTTTTTGGGCCAGGCCACCTGCATCTTGCGTGACCACGCCTTTGCCATCCAGATGGGCGGCGACACCCAGCAGCTGGCCTATGGTGATGACGCCGGTGCCACCCACGCCCGCGACAACAATCCCCCAAGCACCGACGGCGCTCTCCGCACCCAGCTGGTGAAGCTGCGGCTCAGGCAGCGCCCCCAGCTCAAACGGCGAGGGCGCGGCACCCTTGGCTTTCTTGCGCAGCTGCCCGCCTTCCACCGTCACGAAACTGGGACAAAAGCCGTTGACGCAGCTGTAATCCTTGTTGCAGGTGCTCTGGTTGATCTGGCGCTTGCGGCCGAATTCGGTTTCCAGCGGCTCCACGCTCATGCAATTGCTCTTGACGCTGCAGTCGCCACAGCCTTCGCACACCAGCTCATTGATGACTACGCGCTTGGTCGGGTCCACCAGCGTGCCCCGCTTGCGGCGGCGGCGCTTCTCAGTCGCGCAGGTCTGGTCGTAAATGATGACGGTAGTGCCTTTGATTTCCCGAAACTCACGCTGGATGCGGTCCAGCTCATCACGGTGGTGCACGCCCACTCCGTCGACGAGTTTGACACCGTCGTACTTCTCGGGCTCGTCGGTCACTACTACGATTTTGATAGCGCCCTCCGCCCGCATGGACTGGGCTATCTGCACAACGGAGTGCCCTTCAGGGCGCTCGCCCACCTGCTGGCCACCGGTCATGGCGACCGCATCGTTGTAAAGAATCTTGTAGGTGATGTTGACCCCAGCGGCAATGGCCTGGCGCACCGCCAGCAGCCCGCTGTGAAAGTAGGTGCCATCGCCCAGATTGGCAAACATGTGCTGGTCGTGACTGAAAGGCTGCTGCCCGACCCACGGCACGCCCTCGCCGCCCATCTGCGTGAAGCCCACGGTGGCGCGGTCCATCCAGATCGTCATGAAGTGGCAGCCAATACCTGCCATGGCGCGTGAGCCCTCGGGCACCTTGGTGCTGGTGTTGTGCGGGCAACCGGAACAAAACCAGGGCTGGCGCTCGGCCCCCTTGACCCCGCTCACTTCCAGCACCTGCATCGCACTTTCCTTGGCATTCAGAATGGCCAGCTGCGAATCCACGCGTGCCGTGGTGTCCGCATCCAGCCCCAGCTTCTTGAGGCGCTGGGCAATGGCGCGGGCGATGATGGCGGGCGACAAATCGGCATTGGCACGCAAGAGGGTGCTGGCGATGGGGTTGGGCATGGACCACTCGCCACCGCTGCCATATTCCGACCGCTGTCCGTCCGCCGATCCCACCTCGTTGAACTTGCCCAGCACTGTGGGGCGCACATCGGCGCGCCAGTTGTACAGCTCTTCCTTCAGCTGGTATTCAATGACCTGGCGCTTTTCTTCCACCACCAGAATCTCTTGCAGGCCAGTGGCAAATTCGCGCGTAAGTTGCGCCTCCAGCGGCCACACCACACCCACCTTGTGCAGGCGGATGCCAATGCGCCGGCAAGTGGCGTCGTCCAGCCCCAAATCCAGCAGCGCCTGGCGCGTATCGTTGTAGGCCTTGCCGCTGGCCATCAGGCCAAAGCGGTCGTTCGGCCCCTCAATCACGTTGTAGTTCAGGCGGTTGGCACGGATGTAGGCCAGCGCGGCATACCATTTGTAGTCAAAAAGGCGCGCCTCCTGCGCCAGCGCCGCGTCGGGCCAGCGGATGTGCACGCCGCCCTGGGGCATCACAAAGTCCGTCGGGATTTTGATGTGCACCCGGTCCGGGTCAATCATCACGGTCGCGCTGGATTCGACGATCTCCTGAATCGTCTTCATGCCCGCCCACACACCCGAGAAGCGGCTCATGGCGAAGGCGTGGATACCCAGGTCCAGAATCTCCTGCACATTGGCCGGGAAGAACACCGGCGTGCCACAAGCCTTGAAGATGTGGTCGCTCTGGTGCGCCGCGGTGGAGCTTTTGGAAATGTGGTCATCCCCGGCCACCGCAATCACGCCGCCCCAGGGCGTGGTGCCGGCCATGTTGGCGTGTTTGAACACGTCCGAGCAGCGGTCCACACCCGGGCCCTTGCCGTACCAGATGCCAAACACGCCATCGTATTTGTTGCTGCCCGGCGGGGCAAAGCCCAGTTGCTGCGTACCCCACAGGGCGGTGGCCGCCAGCTCTTCGTTCACGCCCGGCTGGAACACCACGTGGTGCGCCTTGAGGTATTTTTCGGCCTTGACCAGGGACTGGTCATAGGTTCCCAGCGGCGAGCCCCGGTAGCCGCTGATGAAACCCGCCGTGTTTTTACCCACGCGCATATCGCGCACGCGCTGCAGCATGGGCAGCTTGACCAGCGCTTGCACGCCGCTCATGAAGGCGTGCCCGTAATCCAGGGAATATTTGTCGTCGAGGGTGACGGTCTCCAGCGATTGGCGGATGTGGGGGGGCAGCGGTGCGTTCATGGTGGCTTGTCTCCGGGCTATGGGCTTTACGTTGGCTTGCACGATCAAGGATGTCCTTCGTGGGGACTCCTTTTTTTGATGGGTCAGTGTATGCGCGACTCGCAGAACTGTCTTTGCGTTCTTTGCCTGATTCAGGCTATCCTTAGAAAGGATCTTGCGCAAAAAGACGGGAATATGGAAACTCTGGACAAATTCGACCTCGCCATCCTGGGCGAACTGCAAAGCGATGGCCGGCTCACCAATGCCGAACTCGCCTCGCGCGTGGGCTTGTCAGCCGCACCGTGCTGGCGTCGCGTGCGTGCACTGGAAGACAGTGGGTTCATCACCGGCTACCGTGCCGAGATCAGCCGCCACAAGATCGGGCTGGGCGTGCTCGCCTTTGTGCGGCTCGACGCTGCGCAAAACACCGGGGAGATTTTGCGCACACTGGAAGACGCCATTCGCAACATTCCCGAAGTGGTGAGCTGCCACTACATCAGCGGCACCGGCACGTTTGAGTTGCAGGTGGTGAGCCGCGACCTCAATACCTTCAGCCAGTTCGCACGCGACGTGCTGATCAACCTGCCCAATGTAAAAGACCTCCACACCAGCTTTTCACTGGGGGAGGTCAAAGCCAGCAGCGCCTTGCCACTGGGTCACCTGATGCGCACCGCTCCTCAGGATTCAAGGAAATAAGGGCCTCAGCCCTCGTGGATACTGCGCAAGCAGCTATTTATTTGATAGCGTCTGCGCCTTACATCAGCGCGTGTTGCGCTCCAGAACCTGGCGAATGGTGGCACCCAGCTCTTCGGCTACAAACTTGGCAATGTAGGCATCTGCGCCGACGCTCTTCACATGCCCTTCGTTGGTGGTGCCGGTGAGTGAAGAGTGGATGATGACCGGAATTCCCTTGAAACGCCCATCCTGCTTGATGTTGCGGGTGAGCGTGAAACCGTCCATGACCGGCATTTCCAGATCGGTCAGTACCAGGGCCACTCTATCCTGGATGGAACTGCCCTCGGCATTCGCTTTGGCGGTCATCGCCTCCAGTGTGTCCCAGGCCTCCTTGCCGGTTTTGGCCATGACATACGGCACGCCCATGGATTTGAGACCCTGCTCAATCATCATGCGCGCCACGGCCGAGTCATCGGCCGCGAGAACAACGGTACCGGGGGGCAAGCGCACTTGGGGCACACCCTCTCCGCTGTCGCTCGTCTTTTGCTCCTGCGGCAGCACATCGCGCAAAATCTGCTCCACGTCCAGCACTTGGGCCAGGCGGGTGTTTTCCGCGCTGCCATCAAGGCGCGCAATGCTGGTCACCAGGCCACCGCCACTGTTCTCGGCAGACAGCACGTGCTTCCACTCCAGGCGCACAATTTCATTGACTTCTTCGACTGCGAAGGCCTGGGTTGTGCGGGCAAACTCGGTGACCAGCAAAATGCCCAGTCCCTTGGTCGGCTTGCAACCCACCACCGCCGGCAGATTGATGACCGTGATCATCTGGCCACGAATATTCGCCACGCCCATGACGGTAGGGGGCATGTTGACCATGGCGGTGATTTCCGGCATGACCAGAATCTCACGAACCTTGAACACGTTGATTCCAAACAACTCGCGACGATCGGTTCCCGGTGCTTCGCCCAAACGAAACAGCAACAGCTCAAACATGCTGTTACCCGCCAGGTTGGTCCGTTCATCAATGTCTCGCATGCTTGTATTCATGGCTTTTTCCGTTGTTGACCGCTTGAAGATGCAGTTACGTGCCGTGGATGGTAACGTGATCTGGCCTATTTGGGCCACAAGACCCACATCTGCAGAGGCTGTTTCAGTCGCCCAGCCAGTTCGCCGGCCTCGGCCCCTGCGCCCGCAAAGTAGTCGGCCCGGACCGCTCCCACAATAGCGCTCCCCGTATCCTGCGCCAGCACCAGTTTTTGCAGGTTCACCTGTACCCCGCGGGAAGCCAGCCAGACCGGTGTGCCATAGGGAATGCTGCCGGGGTCCACCGCGATGGAGCGCCCGGGCGTCAGCGCCACGCCTTGTGCACCGCGTGGGCCACCGGCCGTATCCATATTGGCAATGGCTTCTTCCTTGAAAAACGTCATGCGCGGGTTGCTCCACAGGAGTTCCTGCTGGCGCTGCGGGTTTTGCACCAGCCAGGCCTTGATGCCGGGCCAGGAAGCGTCCCTGATCAGGCCCTGATCCAACAGCCAGCGACCCACGCTGCGGTAAGGGTGGTCATTGGTGCCGGCATATGCCAGACGCACCCAGCGCTGACCCCCACCTGGCTGAGCGATCCGGATGCGCCCGGAGCCTTGAATCTGTAGTATCAACGCGTCCACCGGGTCCGCCACATAGGCAATCACCCGACCCTTGAGGGCTGCTTGGGCCTCGGGCAAGGTGTCCATTTCCTGGCGGGTGAACCAGGGCTTGCGCTGCGCCAGACCGGCCGGAGGCTGGTATAGCGGCACAGTAAAGCCGGCCACCGGCTCACGGCTGGCCTCGAGCACCGGTTCGAAGTAGGCTGTCAGCAAGCCACCGGCGTCGCCCTGTGCCGTCTCCACCCGGTAGGGCTGCAGGCGCGCCAGCATCCAGGCGCGCTGCTCCTGCGGACTGCCAATGCTCAGGCGGCGCACCTCGGAGCACAAAGCAGCGTGTGGAGCGACCGGTCGCTCACAACTCTTGAGCCAGGCGTTCCAGGCTTCAAACAGGGTGTCATCGGCGAAGCCCGGCAGGTCGGACCATGGCGCAGGAACCCAGCGACTTTTGGCCTGGTTGATCACGCCGGAGGCATCAGCCGGCACAGTGCGCACCCCCTCGACCCGGGGCGGGATTGACAGGGGCGCACTGCCGCAGGCGGCCAGTGTTCCTACAATCAATGCAATTCCTACCCTTCCCACCATTCGCCAACAGGCGAGGAGCCGCTGTATGACATTGCTATTGCTGGAAGCCCTGGGGGCCGGCTTGTTGTTCATTGGAATCATCTGGTGGACCATGTTTTCGGGCCGTGACAACGGTGAGCTGCCACGCTCGCCCGATACGCCGCCTGCGCCGCCAGGCAGTGCAGAGAAAAATACAGACAAAAGTGACCTGTAGCCCCCGTGCAGTATGCGTGAGAAGCTCCTGAATTCATAGCACCCGGTGCTGTAAGGAGGGCAACTGGGAGCGGCACTGCACCAGGGTCTGGAAATCAAGCTCGGCACACACCACGCCTGCTTCCTGCGCGCGTTCGGCCAGAATTTTCCCCCAGGGATCGATGAGCAGGCTCTGCCCCCATGTGCGCCGTCCGCTGGGGTGCACGCCGCCCTGGGCCGCCGCGGCCACAAACGCCAGATTCTCGATGGCACGGGCCCGCAGCAACACTTCCCAGTGCGCCTGACCGGTGGTATGGGTGAAGGCGCTGGGCACCAGGATCAGGTGCACGCCGTGCTGCGCATGGGTGCGGTACAGCTCGGCAAAACGCAGGTCATAGCACACGCTCAGGCCCACCTGCCAGACGTTCCCGTCCCGAGAGGGCAAATCAAACCGGGTGGGTGTCGCGCCCCGGCTGAGCACGCGGGATTCGTCGTACGACTCACGTCCATTGTCATAGCGAAACAAATGAATCTTGTCGTAGCGCGCCACGCACGCGCCCTGCGGGTTGAACACCAGGCTGCTGTTGTAGACCCGGTCGGGCTCGGGGGCCGTCAGCGGCAGCGTGCCCGCCACCAGCCACAAGCCCAAATCCCGCGCCGTACCCGACAAAAATTGTTGGATAGGACCGGCACCAAACTCCTCCTGAATAGCCAGCTTGTCGGTGTCGTGCTGGCCAATCAGGCAGAAGTATTCCGGCAGCACCGCCAACTCGGCTCCAGCCTGTGCGGCTTGCTCCAGCAGCGCACGGGCCTGCTGCAAATTGTCGTCCAGGTTTCCCGTGGACACCATCTGGATGGCTGCGACTTTCATTTTGACTCCTCAGGTTTTCCCGTCTTGCGGTCCACTTTGGACACACGGGGATCGACCCAGGTGCCGTCGATCAGGAATTCCTGGGTGGCGGCCTCGATCAGTGGTTTGCGCAATATGAGCTGGGCCAGAAACGTGGTCAGCCCGACGACCGGGTTGATGGCCGATGCAATCAGCGAAGCGCTGCCTGCGTTAATTTCCGGAACCACCACCACCTTGATCGCCTGGGTTTCCCTGGCAATGTCCGCCTGGCCTTCCATCAGCACGGCGGCGTTGACGCCCTTCATTTGCAGGTTGTTGGTGCGCGCGATACCCTGGTTAATGGCCACATCGCCGCGCAGAAAGTCAAAGGCAAAGCCTTCACTGAAGACATCCCTGAAATCCAGGGCCAGCCTTCGGGGCAGCGACTGCAGGCTCAAAACGCCCAGCAGCTTGGCGATACCCGGATCGGCCTTGAGGAACTGGCCTTCTTCCACATTCACATTGAAACTACCGCCCAGGCTGGGATAGTCCAGCGTGATGGGCGAGCCCATCCAGGCCACCTGACCTTCGATCTTGCCGCGCCCCCGGCGTATCACGCCCTTCATGCCAAAACGTTGCAGCAGCTCACCGGAATCATTCATGTCGAGCTTGAAATTCAGGACGGTGCGGCGCCGCTCCTTGATGTTGCGACCGGCCGCAGGAGCAGGCTGGGTACTGACATTGGTCCAGTTGCCTCCCGCCGTCAAAGTGGCCTCTGGGGTAATGATGTTGAAACGGTTCAGGCGCCACTCGCGAACCGGCTCTCGTCCGGCTCCGGTGGCCAGATTGACGGCGTCCATTTCCACACGGCCCAGCTTCTTGCCCCGGAGTTCAAAGTCTTCCACCACGACATCCAGCGCAGGAATGCTGGCGGGCTGCTCGTCGAGCAGGCTCTCGACGTCTTGTGCCGTGCTCTGCCCGATGGCGAGGCGCGCCAGGCGGCCATACAGGCGTCCGGGTGTTGCCCCGCTTGACTGGCGGTATTCCACATACCCATTGAGCTCCGATGCATTGATGTTGGCCCGCCACAGCAGCCCTTCTCGCCCGGCACCTACCACCACGTTGTTGAGTTTGCGTCCGCCCAGCGTGAGCTCGCGTGCGCGCACCGCCATGCTGGTCGGCAAGTACCCCATGCCCGCAGCCGCCGATTGGGGGGCCTGCGCGGCCAGACTGCCCACCGAAAGGTCCGCACCCGAAGCGCGGGACAATACGGTGGACCAGGCGTCCAGATCCACGCTGGTCATGCTGATATTGGCCAGCACCCCATCCGGGGGAAGCGGTGCAGACTCATCGGCAGCCAGGCCCACCCCGATGGCACCCCGCAGCACGCGGGGCTCAATACCCGACACATCCCGCACGTATACGATGTTGGCCAGGCGTCCCACGTCGAGCTGGATCTGGTCTTGCACATGCACGCCATCCAGCGCGCCAGGCCCCACGGTCGACCGCACCACCGAGGTTTCCAGACGCAAGGGCAATTGCGCCTCGGCCGATTTGCCAAACGGCGCAGGCAGGGTCAAGGCCAGGCCACTCAGGTTGCTGTTGATCAGCAACTCCGCCACGCCACTGCGCAGGCCCAGCACGGCGGTGTATGCGGCAGATCCGGTGGCGTACTGTGCCAGCCCGGCGGCAAAACCCAACTCGCGGGCTTGTCGCAGACCTTCTGCCGTGGCCGTGCCTTGCATGCGCAGAACCTGCGGCGCCGCTTTGGCGCCTGCCCCATTGCTGAGGAAACTCAGGCCTCCTTCGATGCGCACATCACCACCTAGCGCCCTGGCCTGCCCACCGGCAACTGAAAATCCCGATTCAGAAAATGACACGACGCCGCGTGACCGTGTCAGTCGGGGCGTCTCGGGCGTTACCTGCAGATCATTTCCCGCCAAAGTAATGCTCCCTTGTACCGTGGCACGAGCCACCGCAGCAATGGGAAAACCCAACTTCAGTCGGTAGTCGGCCGGCCCCGTGAAGCTTGCATGGGCCAGTGCCTTTCCCATGTAGCCGCTCAAGGGGGAGCCATTCACAACGCTCAGTGTGTCCTCCATTGGACCCTGGAATTCTGCGTTAACGGACACGGTCGCACCGTCATACAACTTGTTCACAACCCCCTCTGCCTTGCTGATCCGCAATGCAGTGCCCTGTCCCAAAATGGCACGGGTTGCCTTGATCTGCAGCACGTCATGGTCGATGAGAAACTCGCCTGTCAGCTGGGTCAGAGCCGGCCAGGGCAGGCTGTCCTTGGGCAGCACACTGGCGGGTGCGTAAGTGAACGCAACGTCTTTCACATTGGCAGAAATGCGGAAATCACCCTGCTTGGCGGTGGCAAAGGGGAAATCCTGCAGATTCCCCTTGACCTTGAATTTGACTCCGGACGCAGTGCCACCGGTAACCGCATCGCGCACATAGTCACGCACGTCCCGGTGCAGCGCCAGCGGGAGATAGCGGTATACACGGGCGCCCTCCGCCCGGCTGAGGGTACCCTGCAGATCCAGCGCACCCGGAAACCGCCCGACCCCTTCAGTGCTGCCGGCAACGACCGCACCGGTTTGCCATTTGACTTGAAGTTCTCCCTGGGCGTCGGCATTGCTGAAGCGCAGACTGGGCACCGTCACGCTGATTTGCGCAGCATCCCGCTTCCACTGCACCTCGCCCGCGAGTTGATCAACCGCAATCACCGGGTCATCAAATACACCGGGGAAATCGATGCTGCCACCCTGCACGGCAACCATCGCCTTGCCTCCGGACTGGTTGACATCGAAATCGATATCAGCCCTTTTGAATCCGGGTCTGGCGCCGGCTCCATCGGTCTGAGCCGCCAGCTCCAGCTGCGTCGCGCGCCCTTTGACGGCGAATTGGGTCGGCTGCTCAGGCGGTCCCTGCCAGCTCGCCTGAACCTGTTCAACCAGGCCTTTGGGCGCCAGCTCGGTCAGCGCCGTGTGCACGGCTTCGCCCAGCGGCAGGCGGTTGGCAATCTGGGCCATGGCGGCCAGATCCAGCCGATCGGCAAGCAGTTCTCCACGGGCCGGGATGCGGCGGTCACCATCGAACAGGCTCACGCGAACATTGCCACCAGGCCAGTGCAATCCATCGCCCGTGTCAAATTGCAGCCCCAGGGTTGAATACTCCATCCCCCCTTCCACCACTCTGACACCCAGACGACCCGCGACCTGTTGCAATGTCAGCGCCTCCAGTTTCGGATCAACCTTGACGTTCACGCCGTTCAGCGCCAAATCGGCCGTCGCACCAGTCAAGGCACCGCGGGTCACGTCCACCCATGCGCGCATGGCACCCGAGCCTTGCGCCACGTCCACCGGAAGATCGGCATAACGCCGCAACTGTGCCAAGTCGACTTGCGCGAAATTCGCATACAACTGCCCTTGCCACTCCCGCCACAACCCGACATTGCGGGACAAAAGTGGGTGCCTGAAAATACCCGAGACACTGAGGCGGGAGCCCCAATCAGCGGGCGGATTGGCATCCACCCGCATGGAATGGGTGCGGTGCTGATTGCGCAGCACCCAATTCACGTCCGTCAAAGTCAGCATGGGAACGTCCCGCTGTTCGTCGGTCCAATTCACCACGCCACGTCGAATCACCAGCTCCGCCTGGGAAAAAACCCAATTCGCGCCCGACCCGTCTTTTTCGGCGCCGTCGGATAAAGAGAATCCCGCCACCCAGATTCGTCCATCCAGAGAGCGCCGCACGTCCAGCACGGGTCGATCAATCGTCAGTTGCTCGAAGCCCAGTCCCAATACCGATCGCGGTGACAGCGAGGCCGAGACGGACGGCAGCCGCAGGGCTTCGCGTCCCTGCGCGTCCACCAAGACGACATCATTCAGCTTAAACGACGGAATCAACCCGTTTGACGTGGCCGCAATCGCGCCGATGCGTACGGTGATGCCCAGGGCCGCCGAAGCCCGTTGCTCGAGCATCGGACGAAGCTCGGCGATTCGCGGCACAATCAGAAAATGCAGCCCCCCCCAGACAATGGCCAACACAATCCACGCAGCCACCAGCAGCCATAAAGCCAAGCGCACGGTCGCCGCGCCGACCCTGAAAAGGGGCGAGGGAGTTGGCGTGAATTCAGTCATCGTGAAAATGAAACCATGTCAGGAATTATGACCCGCAATGCATCTCCCAATCTGGCTGAGGGCTCACGCTTCGGACAGCGGATTCGACGTCGCTACGCCCAGCAGCTGGGGCTGCTTCCCCGGGGCATACCGACGCGCGCCACCATGCAGCAGCTTTTCGATGCGTTGCGCGCGGGCGGCACAGACGTGGGCACCGGATTGCGTACGCTGCGCCAGCTGGTTCTGGAGCGCTTGGTGGAGCTGGACTGCATGGAGCACGCCAGCCTGGAGGCCGTCACCGCCACCATGACCGAACTGGCGGAATTTGCGCTGGACGCAGCCTTTGTGGAGAGCGCCCGATTGCTGACCCAGGTGCACGGGGAGCCCCGGACGCCCCAAGGAGGTCCCGTGGAACTCTGTATCGTCGGCATGGGAAAACTGGGGGCCCGCGAACTCAATGTGTCCAGCGACATCGACCTGATCTACATCTACGACCAGGATGGCGACACCGCTGGCGACGCCAACGGCAGGGGCCACATTTCCAACCAGGAATATTTTGGCAAGGTGGTGCGCTCCATCTTTGCCCTGATCGGCGACACCACGGACCACGGCTTCGTTTTTCGCGTAGACCTGGCGCTGCGCCCGAATGGCAACTCGGGCCCTCCCGTTGTCTCGCTCGGGGCACTGGAAGAATACTTTCATGTTCAGGGACGGGAGTGGGAGCGCTTTGCCTGGCTCAAAAGCCGGGTTGTGGCGCCTGCCCAGGCCATTGGTTCACCCTGTGCACAAAGCCTGCGTGCCGTCGTGACGCCCTTTGTTTTCAGGCGCTATCTGGACTACAACGTCTTTGATTCGCTGCGCGTCTTGCACCGCCAGATTCGCGACCACGCCACCAAGCGCAGTGCCGGAAAACCGGAGCGCAGCAACGACGTCAAGCTGTCACGCGGCGGCATTCGGGAAATTGAATTCACCGTGCAGCTGTTGCAGGTGGTTCGCGGTGGTCAGTTTCCCGAGTTGCGCACTCGCCCCACCCTGAGCGCCTTGCAGCGACTGGCCACAGCGGGGCTGATGCCCCAGACCACGGCCGACGCACTGGCAAGAGCCTATGTATTCCTTCGCAAGGTGGAACACCGCATCCAGTATCTGGACGACCAGCAGACCCACGTTCTTCCCACATCCGATGCCGACCTGGAGTGGATGGCCCGGACCCTGGATTTCGAAAACAGCTGCGCCTTCCTGGGCGAGTTGGACACGCACCGCGAACTGGTTGCGCAGGAGTTTGATGCGCTTCTGGGTGGCGCCCATCAGGAGTGCAAGGGCTGCGGCGGCCAGGGCCCCACACCCGGCGCAACCGATTTCGACGAACTACTGGAGCAGTTGAGCGGGCGCTTTCGCGAGCGGGTAGCCGTTTGGCGAGACCACCCCCGGGTGCTGGCACTGCGCGAAGCGTCACGTGCGCGTCTGGCGCGGTTGGTGATACGCACGGCGCAATGGGTCGCTGAGGGCAAAGTGAGCGAGGAAGCCGCGGTGCGGATTGCCGACTGGATCGAACCCTTGCTGCGTCGCGAGAGCTACCTGGCTCTGTTGCTGGAGCGTCCGAACGTGCACGAACGCCTGCTGCACATGCTGGGGGCGGCGCGTTGGCCCGCACGTTACTTGCTGAAACATCCCGGCGTCATCGACGAACTGGCCGGCAACGCCATGTTTGAAGAGCGATTCGATGCGGCCGACTTTGAACAGGAATTGGAGCGCCGACGCACCGCGTTGCAGGGCAGCGCAGAAGATGACGATGAGGCGTTGCTGAACCTGCTGCGCAGAGCCCATCACGCCGAAGTATTCCGCACACTCGCGCGCGACGTGGAGGGGCGTCTGAGCGTAGAACAGGTGGCCGACGACTTGAGCGCGCTGGCCGAAGCGGTGTTGCGAATCACCACACGGTGGTGCTGGGAACGGTTGAAGAACCGCCATCGCCCTGACTACCGCTTTGCCATCATTGCCTACGGCAAGCTGGGAGGGAAAGAGCTGGGTTACGGCAGTGACCTGGACATCGTGTTTGTGTATGACGATGCGGACGAACGGGCATCCGAGGTGTACGGCGCGCTGGTGCGCAAGTTGATCAATTGGCTGACCGTCAAGACCGGCGAGGGTGATCTGTACGAGATCGACACGGCCCTGCGCCCCAACGGCAATTCAGGGCTGCTGGTGACCAGTTTCGATGCCTATGCGAACTACCAGCAACAACGCGGCAGCAACACTGCATGGACCTGGGAGCACCAGGCCATGACCCGTGCGCGTTTCGTTCTGGGGGACGCGGCCTTGCAAACCCGTTTTGAGGCGGTGCGCGAGGCCGTCATTGGTGCGAAGCGCGACCGTCTGGGCCTGCGCGAGGAGATTGGCAGCATGCGGGCCAAGGTGCGCGCCAGCCATCCGGTTCGAGGGGAGCAATTTGATGTGAAGCACAGCCCTGGGGGCATGGTCGACATTGAATTTGCCGTGCAGTTCCTGGTATTGTCCGAGGGATGCCATCACGCGGAACTGCTGGCCAACGTGGGCAACATTGGACTCCTGATCCGCGCTCAGGCATGCGGTTTGCTGTCAGAACCGATTGGAGAAAATGCCGCCCACGCCTACCGCAGCTTGCGTCAGATTCAGCACCGTGCGCGCCTGAATGAAGAACCCACGCAGGTGGACAAGACTGCAGTGGAAAGCGAGCGAAGGGCAGGGCTTGCCCTGTGGGCTGCTGTGTTTGAAACCCCCACAGTGGCCGCTGCCACCTAACGCGCCCGGATTTTTTCCAGAAGGCGGGTGGTCGAGTAGCCCGCCACGAACGGCAGGGCCAGTGCATGGCCACCCCAGGACTTGACAAGAGCCGTCTCCGGCAGTTTTTCCATGTCGTAATCTCCGCCTTTGACCAGAATCTCCGGCCGGATTTCCGCAATTAGTTGCTCGGGCGTGTCTTCGTCAAAACAGGTCACCAGGCTCACCGACTGCTGGCTGGCCATAACCACGGCGCGGTCCGTTTCATTGTTGAGCGGCCGGTCGTCGCCTTTGCCCAGGCGCCGTACCGATGCATCGGTATTCAATGCCACGATCAGGCTCCCGCCCAAATCACGCGCCTGCGCCAGATACATGACATGACCGCGGTGCAGCACATCGAAAACACCATTGGTAAAAACCCAGGGCTTGGGCAGGCCACCCAACTGCAAAGCCAGATTTTCGCGATGACAGATTTTGGCCAGAAATGCGGGGAGGTTATCGTGGGTTTCCATGACTGGAATGCTAGCAGCAAGCCCACTGACCTCAAGAGTGGCGCGCTTTGGTCGATCTGACAATGCATAATCTTCCGCGATCCATGCAACTTATTCCTGTCAGCGTCGAGTCCATCCGCATCAACCAGCCCCTGCCGTTCCCCCTGATGGACAAGAACGGGGTGTTGCTGGCAAAAAGGTCCTTCATCATTGAGTCCCGGGAAGCGTTGGCTGAAATTTCCCAGCGCGGGGGCGGTCTTTTCATTGATGTTGCCGACTCGGAGGCTCACCACCGCGCCTATGTAGAGCGTCTGCATGGCCTGGTGCGCGACGGAAAGTCATTGGGCGAGATCGCCAATGCCAAAATTACCGGAAACCCGCTTGGCGGGCGCGTTGCGCAGGACGACGAACGTCCCGATTGGCTGGACCTCCAGGTTCAGGGCAACGCCTTGCTTCGGGATACCAACGCAGCCCCGTTCCGTGAGCGATTGGATCGGCTCTACGGTCAGTTGAGCCGCCATTCACGGCGCAACCCGGACGGAACGCTGTTTGCGCTGATTCACCTTTCCGCCACGGAGATGGGCATGTACAGCGCCACACACGCCATGCTGGTCAGCGTCATGTGCGGCCTGGCTGCCCGGGAAGTGCTTAATTGGTCTCCTGAAGTAGAAGACTCGCTTTGCAAGGCGGCCTTGACCATGAACATGGGCATGACCGAGTTGCAGGACCGGTTGGCAAAACAGGTAGAGGCCCCGACCGTGGCACAACGGCAAGCCATCGATGGCCACATGGCCAAGGCGGCTGACATGCTTGCCGACATGGGCGTGACCGACAAGAATTGGCTTCAAGCTGTACGGGAACACCATACCCAGGAGCCGGGCCCTCTGAAAACCAAGACACCGGCACAACAGATGGCCCGGTTGATTCAGCGGGCGGACATGTTTGCGGCCCGCCTGGCGCCGCGCGCTGCGCGTGTTCCGGTTTCACCCGCCGCCGCCATGCAGGCTTGCTACTTCGACGAAAACCGGCAGATTGATGAGGCGGGCGCCGCATTGATCAAGGCGGTCGGAATCTATCAGCCGGGATCGTTTGTGCGTCTGGCAACCGACGAAGTGGCGGTCGTGGTGAAACGCGGCATGAACACCGCCACACCCCGCGTGGCGGTACTGGTCAACCGCAGTGGCATGCCCACCATCGAGCCTACGGTGCGTGACACGAGCGT
Source organism: Rhodoferax sp. GT1R46 (assembly GCF_056521285.1). Lineage (NCBI taxonomy): Bacteria > Pseudomonadati > Pseudomonadota > Betaproteobacteria > Burkholderiales > Comamonadaceae > Rhodoferax > Rhodoferax sp. GT1R46. Next base: position 56,555 of record NZ_JBWMBC010000007.1, on the reverse strand, counting down.
GCGTGATTACCGTATCGTCGCCAGCGTGGCCCATCGCGATGTCAAGGTCCAGATCAACCTGGATCGGCTGCTGCCTCTGACAGCGAGCCCTGCCTCAGACCGACCCTGGTAAGGCAGCCGCTTCCAGCGGCCCGGGCCGTTCACGACTTAGTTCTTTGCGGTATTTGTTGAGTTCCTGCACGGTACCAAAGCTGCGCTCCATGAGCAGACTCATGTTGTGCAAGATGCGTTCAACCACCTTGTTTTCCCACACGGCATCGAATTTGATTTGCGTGTCCAGCCAATGTTCCAGCCACTCGGGATCCGGCAGCCGGCTCTGGATGGTGTCGCGTGGAAACAGGGTTTTGTTGACATGAAGATTGGTGGGGTGCAGCGCCTGCGCAGTGCGCCGGGCGCTGGCCATCAACACACCGACGCGGGCGAAGGCGCTCTTGGCCTCCGTTCCAAAATTCTGAATCGCCCGCTTCATGTACTTGAGATAGGCACCGCCATGGCGGGCCTCATCCTGGCTGATCCGTGTATAGATGGCCTTGATAACGGGCTCGGTGTGCCATTCGCTGGCGCGGCGGTACCAGTGGTTCAGGCGGATTTCGCCGCAAAAATGCAGCATCAATGTTTCGAGCGCGGGCGCCGGATCAAATTCGAACCGTACGGCGTGCAACTCCGCCTCGGTAGGCATCAGCTCCGAACGAAAGCGGCGCAAATACTCCATCAAAACCAGCGAGTGTTTTTGCTATTCAAAAAACCAGATGGACATGAAGGCAGAAAAATCGCTGTCGCCCCGGTTGTCGCGCAAGAACATTTCGGTAGCCGGCAACGCCGACCACTCGGTAATGGCATTCATTTTGATAGTGGTGGCCTGCTCATCCGTGAGGCGGGTGGGGTCAAACGAGTCCCAGGGGATGTCTTTCTCCATGTCCCAGCGGACAGACTCTAGTTGCTTGAAAAGCTCCGGATACAGCATGGCGATCTCTTGATTTCAGACGGGATGGTGCCAGCAATTCTAGGGAGCGCGCGTGTCCGGACGATGACCACGGCCCTGCATCCATAAACCCAGCAAGGTCTCATAACCATGAGAAATTAGTGGTTATTTAATCCGCTTATTCATTAAATTACCAACCGGTCACAATACAACCAAATAGTTTTAATAAGGGAACTAATGCAATCCTATTTCCTGTTCGTCGGAAACACACATCATGGCCGCGAAAGGTTCGCGGACAGCGCTGCGTCATGAAAGTCGCCATCGTTGGCTCCGGGATTGCAGGTCTGGGTGCCGCCCACGCCTTGCGTGGTCAGGCTGACATCACGTTGCTTGAGTCGGGTGACTATTTTGGTGGCCACACCCACACCGTGAACCTCACGCTGGACGGACCCAGCGGGCCTGTTACGCATGGTGTGGACACCGGATTTCTGGTGTTCAACGAACGCACGTATCCCCAATTGATCGCTTTGCTGGCCGACCTGGGTGTTCCCACTGCGCGCTCGGACATGTCGTTCTCGGTGCAGGTCCCCGCTGCCAAGGGTCGCAAACCACTGGAGTGGAGCGGCTCTTCGCTGAACACCGTCTTCGCCCAGCGCCGCAATCTGGTCAATCCCCGGTTTTTGCGTATGTTGCGGGACGTGCTGCGCTTCAACCAGCTGGCCACCGATTTGGCCGTGGGCGGGTTGGAGGCCGACTTGATGCAGCCACTGGCGGGCTTCCTGGAGCAGCATCATCTCTCGCCCGAATTTCGGGACTGGTATTTCTTGCCCATGCTGGGGTGTATCTGGAGCTGCCCCACGGACCAGATGTTGCAGTTTCCCGTAGCGACCATGATCCGGTTTTGCCACAACCATGGCCTCATTCAGGTGAGCAACCGCCCGCAGTGGTGGACCGTGGACGGCGGTGCGCGCCAGTATGTGGAAAGAATCGTTGCCCACATCGCCGACAAGCGCCTGCGCAGCCCGGTGCAGCGCATCACACGCACGACCGACGGCGTTTCTGTCGTGGTCAACGGCCAGACCGAGCACTTTGACAAGGTGGTGCTAGCCAGCCATTCCGACCAATCACTAACCTTGCTGGGCGATGCTACGGACGCCGAACGCGCAACGCTGGGCGCCATCCGCTACCAGCCCAACCGGGCGGTACTGCACACCGACACCTCGGTGTTGCCGGACACCCGCCGCGCCTGGGCAGCCTGGAACTACGAACGCGCATCCGATGCCAGCCAGGACTCTGCGCAGGTGTGCCTGCACTACCTCATCAACATGCTGCAGCCCGTGCCATTTACCCAACCGGTGGTGGTGTCCCTCAACCCGGTTCAGGCGATTGACCCCGCCAAGGTGCACGGCACGTTTGACTATGCCCATCCGGTGTTCGATATATCCGCCATTCAAGCCCAGTCGCAGGTGCCTGCGCTGCAGGGCCGGCAGCACACCTATTTTTGCGGAGCATGGACCGGATACGGCTTCCATGAAGACGGCCTCAAATCCGGGCTGGATGTCGGTGCGCGGTTGCGCGTCGCCCTGACCCAAGGCGCCTGAATCGGTTCACCATGCAAGCAACCCAACCGCAAACTGCCCTGAGCCACGGCCCGCTGATCGGCTTTGGGCAAGTGCGCCACACCCGACTGGCGCCGGTGCACAACGCCTTTGCCTATGGCACGTATTTTCTGATGCTGCCGCTGCGCAGCCTGCAAAAAAATGGCTACGGCCACCTCGCCCACAACCGTTTTGCGCCCCTGAGTTTTTTTGACACCGACCATGGGGACGGGCGGGGTGCTTCCCAGGGCGGCGCACTGGCTTGGGTGGAAGCGCTGCTGGCGCATGAGGGAATCGACGGGGCGGACGGTGAGATCTGGCTGCACTGCTACCCGCGGGTCTGGGGACACACTTTCAAGCCGGTGAGCTTCTGGTACTGCCACCGGGCCGACGGCACCTTGCGCGCCATTGTGGTGGAGGTGAACAACACCTTTGGTGAACGCCATTGCTACCTGCTGGATGCGCCCCGTTTTGGCGTAGAACTACAGGCCGCCAAAGTGTTTCACGTGTCGCCATTTTGTCCGGTCGAAGGCACCTACCGCTTCCGTTTCATGGTAACGCCCGACCACACCCGCACCGTCGCCCGCATTGACTACGACAACGCCCAAGGTCCGCTGATCGAAACCAGTGTCAGCGGCACCCTGGAGCCGCTCACGGCCAGGACCGTACGACGCGCCCTGTGGCGCTATCCGGCCATGACGATCGGCGTGGTGCTGCGCATTCACTGGCAGGCGATCCGGCTGTTTTTCAAGAAGACGCCATTTTTTGGCAAGCCGTCGCCCCCCACCACTTTCACCACCCGTTGAACCAGCAGGCCCAAGATGAACAGCACTACAGCCTCCACTTTCTCGATTCCCCAGGGCACCCCTGCCGCCGCGCGGACGGTTCTCAAACTGCTGCAGCGTCTGCGCCACGGCACGCTGACCGTACAGCTGCCTGACGGCTCCATGCAATGCTTTGGTCAGGGGGGCTTGCCCCACGCAGCGCTGAGCCTGCACAACTGGAATGTATTTTCAGCCGCCCTCAAATCAGGAGATATCGGCTTTGCAGAAACCTACATCGCGGGCGACTGGACCACGCCCAGCCTGGTGGAACTGTTGCGCGTTCTGGTGAAGAACCGGGCAGAAGTCGAAAGTGTGGTTTATGGCTCGTGGGCGGGTCGCTTGCTGTACCGCATCAAGCACCTGCTCAACCGCAACACACGCAGCAACAGCCAGAAGAACATCCACGCCCACTATGACCTGGGCAACGCGTTCTACCACCTGTGGCTGGACGAGACCATGAACTACTCGGCGGCCATCTTTGCGGGTGACCTGCAGCAGCCCATGGCTACGGCGCAAAAAACCAAGGTACGCCGCGCGCTCGATCTCGCACAGGTCAAACCCGGTGACCGGGTGCTGGAAATTGGCTGCGGCTGGGGTGCGCTGGCGGAAATGGCGACCACTGAATTCGGCGCCTCGGTGGTGGGGGTGACCTTGAGTACCGAGCAGCTCGCGTTTGCTCAAGAGCGGATGCAGCGTCTGGGAGTCTCGCCGCAGGCTGATCTGCGCCTGCAGGATTATCGCGACATTGGCGATGCGCCCTTTGACGCCATTTGCTCTATTGAAATGGTTGAAGCGGTGGGCCGAGAATACTGGCCGACCTATTTTGCGTCGGTGGCCAAACTGCTCAAACCCGGGGGCCGCGCCTGCGTGCAAAGCATCGTGATTGATGATGCCTTGTTTGACCGCTATGTGGGCTCCACAGACTTCATTCAGCAGTACATTTTTCCTGGGGGCTGCCTGCCCTGCCCACGCGAGTTCCGGCTGCAAGCCGCCGCTGCGGGGCTGGACGTGGTGGACGAATACGCCTTCGGCCACGACTACGGCGAAACCCTGCGCCGCTGGCGCGATGCCTTCATGGCCCAGCGTGCCGCCGTTTTGCAGGGCGGCTTCGATCAGCGCTTCATCCTGATTTGGGAGTTCTACCTGGCCTACTGCGAGGCGGCGTTCAGTGAGGACAACATCGACGTCGTGCAGTACACCCTGCAGAAACGCGCCGCCTGAGCCGGACCGCCGCCATGACCCAACGCCGCACCCTGCTTAGAACCGGCCCTGCCTTTTGGCTGGCAGGCATGTGCCTGGGCGCAGCGCTGCCGGGTACTGCGTTCGCCCAGGCACAGGCGACCGTACCCGCTGAAGTGGCACCCGAGCTACCGGGTGCGCAGTGGAGCGGTTCGGCGCGCCTGCGCTACTTCGGCTTTGATATTTATGACGCTGCGTTGTGGACCGCTCCGGGGTTTCGGGCGACCACCTTCGCCCAGCATGCGCTGGCACTGGAGCTGACTTACCTGCGCGCGCTGAGCGGACCCGCCATCGCGCAGCGCTCGCTCGATGAGATGCGCCGCAGCGGGCCCATCACCCCCGCACAAGCGGAACGCTGGCTGGCGGCCATGCAGGATACCTTTCCCGACGTCAAGGCGGGCGACCGCCTGCTTGGGCTGCACAGCCCTGCCCAGGGTGCGCGCTTCTGGCTCAACGGACAAGCGCGCGGGGCTGTGCGGGACCCGGACTTCAGCCGCCTGTTTTTTGGCATCTGGCTGTCCGAATCCACCAGCGAACCCCAGTTGCGCAGCCGCCTGCTGTCGCGTGCAGCGACATGAAGCCGGCTGGCTCAGCTGCACAGGCGTTCACCTGGCATGAGGGATGGCGCTACGGTCTGATGGGGTTGCCCCTGGCGTTTGTGGCCTTGCCGCTGTACGTGGTGCTACCCAACCACTACGCCCGGGAGTTGGGTGTGCCACTGGCCATACTGGGTGCTGTGCTGCTGGGCTCGCGGCTGTTTGATGCCTTTATTGACCCTCTCATTGGCCGCTGGAGCGATCGCCTGTTTGCGCGCTCGCTGCAGGCGGTTCTGGCCTGGGCGGCACTGGCCGCAACCGTGCTGGCCATCGGGTTTGCGCTGCTGTTTTTCCCGCCCATCCGCCAGGTGCCGTTGCTGGTAATTTGGGCCACGGTATGCCTCATGGTGACCTATGCGGCCTACAGCACGCTCAGCGTCATGCACCAGTCGTGGGGCGCCATGCTTGGCGGTGATGAGAACCAGCGCAGCCGCATCGTCGCCTGGCGCGAGGGACTGGGCCTGGTGGGGGTGGTGGTTGCATCGATTACCCCGGTAGCCCTCGGCCTGCCTGCGACTACCGCTCTGTTTTTCATAGCATTGGCAGCAGGCTGGTGGGCCTGGAGCCGTGCGCGCAAACCCGAGCCGGTGGGCACCCATGCGCAGCGCAGTGGGGTGTGGTCGTCGGGCCGGCCCGGCTCGGTCTGGCTGCCCTTTTCCCGTCCCGGCTTTCGCGCACTGCTGGCCGTGTTTGTGGTCAATGGCATCGCCAGCGCCATACCGGCCACGCTGATCCTGTTTTTTGTGCAAGACCGGTTGCAGGCACCAGTCGCCATCGAACCGCTGTTTCTGGGCAGCTATTTTGTGTGCGCAGCGGCCGCCATACCTGCCTGGCTGGTCTTGGTGCGGCGCATCGGTCTGGCGCGCACCTGGGGCATTGGCATGCTGCTGTCGATTGCCGTATTTGTCTTTGCGTCGCAACTGGGAACGGGTGATGTGGCCGGTTTCGTGTGGGTCTGTGCGCTCTCGGGCATGGCACTGGGAACGGACCTGGCGCTCCCCAGCGCCCTCCTGGCCGGCACCATCGCAGCCAGCGGCGACCGGGGCCGGTCGGAAGGCGCTTATTTTGGCTGGTGGAATTTCGCTACCAAACTCAACCTGGCCCTGGCAGCGGGTGTGGCGCTGCCGGTGTTGGGCTGGCTGGGCTACACGCCCGGTACGCGCGACGAGGCCGCTCTCCAGACCCTGACCTGGGCCTATTGCCTGCTGCCCTGCCTGCTCAAGGTGGTAGCCGCGGGCCTTTTGTACACCCTCATCATCCGAAAGACCCCATGAAACGACGTTTGCTTCTGACATCGGCGGCCGCGGCCTCCGTACTCGCCTTGGGAGGCTGCGCTTCGCAACACATTGACAGCTATGCCAATGACAAGCCGGTGCTGGACTTGCAGGAGTATTTCAACGGCACCCTGGATGCCTACGGCGTGTTCACGGACCGCTCCGGCACCGTGGTCAAGCGCTTCACCGTGGTCATGCAGTGCAGCTGGCAAGGCAATGAAGGCGTGCTGGACGAAGACTTTCTGTATTCCGACGGCACCCGGCAAAAGCGCATCTGGCGCCTGACAAAACGGGCCGACGGACGTTATACCGGTCGCGCCGATGACGTCGTCGGTGAGGCGCAGGGCGAAAGCCGGGGCAATGCGTTTCACTGGACATACACCCTGAGCCTGCCGGTGGATGGCCGCGTTTTCGACGTGCAGTTTGACGACTGGATGTACCGCATGAGCGACAAAGTCATGCTCAACAAAGCCACGATGCGCAAGTTTGGCGTGCGCCTCGGTGAGGTCACCCTGTCGTTTACCAAACGCTAGTGCGGATAAAACATATGTTCCTGCCCCCCCTGAACCCGCCCATCACCGACTGGAACGGAAAAACCGTCTGGATTGTGGGTGCATCCACCGGCATTGGCCGCGCCACTGCGCAGGCCCTGCACGCGCGCGGCGCACGCGTGGTGGTCTCTGCACGCAAGGCCGAAGCACTGGCGGCCTTTGCGCAAAGGCACCCGGGCAGCCGCGCGCTGCCACTGGACGCGACCAACGCGGCCGCGCTCCGGACTGCGGCAGCCCAGTTGCTGGCCCAAGGCCCACTGGACTGCGTGGTCTACTGCGCAGGGCACTACCAGTCCATGCGTGCCAACGCCATGGACGTGGGCGAGATGGTGCGCCATGTGGAGGTCAATTACCTGGGTGCACTGCACCTGCTGGACGCGGTACTGCCCGCCATGCTGGCGCGTGGCGCTGGCCACATCAGCCTGGTGGGCAGCGTAGCCGGCTACCGGGGTCTGCCGCAAAGTCTGGCGTATGGCCCGACGAAGGCGGCGCTGATCAATCTGGCGGAAACGCTGTACCTGGATCTGCACGACAAGGGCATCGGTGTGTCCATCATCAACCCGGGTTTTGTGCAAACGCCACTCACTGCCGACAACGCGTTCGATATGCCCGCCCTGCTGACCCCTGAACAGGCGGCGACGGCCATTGTGAACGGGTGGCAGCGCGGCGCCTTCGAGATCCATTTCCCCAAGCGCTTCACGTTGTGGCTGAAGGCCCTGCGTGTGTTGCCCAACCGGGTTTACTTTTATTTGATGCAGCGGGTGAAACCATGACACCAACGGCGGTGGCGCAACTGGTGGCTTTCTTTGAAAACATCAGCCCGGACTCGGGGGGAACGATTGACAGGCTGTACGACCCGACCGCCCGGTTTGTCGACCCGTTCAACGATGTGCAAGGCGTGGCCGACATCCGCCGCATCTTTGCACACATGTTTGTGGCACTGGAGGCCCCCCGTTTTGTGGTCACCCATTCGCTCGTTCAAGGAAACCAATGCTTCCTGACCTGGGACTTCCACTTCCGCTTCAAGTCATTCCAGAAGGACAAGCCGCAGACCATCCACGGCGGCTCGCACCTGATTTTTTCTGAGCAGGGGCTGGTGACCTTGCACCGCGACTACTGGGACGCAGCCCAGGAGTTGTACGAAAAGCTGCCGCTGGTAGGCAGCCTGATGCGCTGGCTTAAAAAACGGGCGAACAGTTGAGTTCTACCCAGTCAGCGCACTTCAGCCCGACTGGACGCTGGGCTGAAAGTCCTGTGTGCGACGGGGCTCCCACCAGGCACGGATATTCGCAAACACGTTGCGACAGCCCGTACAGCGGTACTGACCCGTGGGCAGCAAAGCACCGCTTTCGGCGCGGTCAATGACCTGCTGGTAGCTGGTGGCGCCGCATTCGCGGCATTTGTAAATGGTTTTGTAATTTGCCATGGCGATTTGACTGTACTGGCAGTCGCGCCTTGTGTGGCAAGCAAAAATGTAAACCGATGTAAACGGCGTATCGATTTCTAACGAGGGAGCGCGTCGCTCAGGCTGGCACGGTGTCTGCGAAACTGGCGCGCAGCATCAACTTCTCAAACAGGCGAACCAGGTTAGGGTGGTCGGCACGCCAATCCAGTTCGGGAAACCGGAAGTCCAGATAGCCCAGCGCACAGCCCACAGCAACGTCGGCCAACGTGAGGTGGATGCCACCGCAATAGGGCTTTTCACCCAAGCCCTTGCTCATGGCTTTCACCGTCATGTCGATCTTGCCGAGTTGGCGATCGATCCACGCCTGGCTGCGCTGCGCTTTGGTGCGTCCGTCCCATGTGGCTTCCAGCCGTGCAAGCAAAGCGGCATCCAGCAGACCGTCAGCCAGCGATTCCCAGGTTTTGATCTCGGCCCGCTCCCGGCCCACCGTAGGAATCAGTTTTCCCACCGGCGAGAGAGTGTCCAGGTATTCCACAATCACGCGCGAATCAAACAGGGCCTCCGCGCCCTCCATGATCAGACAGGGCACCTTGCCCAGCGGATTGGATTGGGAAATCGTGGTGTCAGCAGCCCAAACGTCCTCGGTCACAAAGGCATAGTCCAGTTTCTTCTCGGCCATAACGACGCGCACTTTGCGTACGTAGGGGCTGGAGGTGGATCCGAGTAATTTCATGGGCGCTCAACTGTTGCAGGAGGGTTCATTCTATCCACTGGGGACTTTCCGGAAGCTTTTCCGGGGTGATTGGTGGCGCACAACCTACAATTGGGCCATGACTTTCTCCTCCATTTCCGCCCTTTCCCCGCTGGACGGCCGCTACGCCGCCAAGCTCGCCAATCTGCGCCCCCTGATGAGTGAACAAGGCTACATGCACCGACGGGTGCAAGTGGAAGTGGCCTGGTTCATCAAACTCAGTGATGCAGGGTTTGCCGAATTCAAGCCACTGACGCCCGGAGCACGTACTTACTTAATGGGACTGGTGAAGAACTTCTCGGAAGCCGATGGCGAAGCGATCAAGGTGATTGAGAAGACCACGAACCATGACGTGAAGGCCGTCGAATACTGGATCAAATCCAAATTTGAAGCCCGGCCAGAGCTGCTGGCCGCGCAGGAGTTTGTGCACTTTGCGTGCACGAGCGAAGACATCAACAACACCAGCCATGCCCTGCAGCTCAAGGGCGCACGCGACCTGGTTCTGCTGCCCGCGCTGGATGCGGTAATCACCCGACTGCGCACCATGGCCCACGGCTTTGCCGAGGTACCGATGCTCAGCCGGACCCATGGCCAGACCGCCAGCCCCACGACCGTGGGCAAAGAAGTGGCCAATGTGGTGGTGCGCCTGGTGGCCGCACGCGAGAAAATCGCTGCGATCAAGATCATGGCAAAAATGAACGGCGCGGTGGGTAACTACAACGCCCACCTGTCGGCCTGGCCCGACTTTGACTGGGAAGCCTTCAGCCGCAAAGTGATCGAGACCCCTGAGCCGCTGGGCCTGGGCTTGACCTTTCAGCCCTACAGCATCCAGATTGAGCCGCACGATTACATGGCCGAGATGTTTGACGCCATCGCCCGCGTTGACACCATCCTGATCGACTGGGCCCGGGACGTGTGGGGCTATGTGTCACTGGGCTATTTCAAGCAAAAACTGCGCGACGGCGAAGTGGGCTCGTCCACCATGCCGCACAAGGTCAACCCGATTGATTTTGAAAACGCCGAGGGCAATTTGGGCCTGGCCAACGCCCTGCTCAAGCACCTGAGCGAGAAGCTGCCGATTTCCCGCTGGCAGCGTGACCTGACCGACTCCACCGTGCTGCGCAACATGGGCGTGGCTGTGGGCTACGCCGTGCTGGCCTACCAGTCGCTGCTCACCGGCCTGAACAAGCTCGAAATCAACGAAGCTGCCATTGCTGCTGACCTCGATTCGTCCTGGGAAGTGCTGGCCGAGCCGATTCAAACCGTGATGCGCCGCTTTGGTCTGCCCCAGCCCTATGAGCAGCTCAAAAAGTTCACTCGCGGCGAGCCGATGACGCGCGAGCTGATGCAGGGCTTTATTGCCAATCTGGAAATTCCAGAGGCGGAGAAACAGCGCCTGCTGGCCATGACGCCGGGCAGCTACACCGGCATGGCGGCGGAGCTGGCGCGCCGGGTCTAAGACGACGGCAGCACAAAGGTACGCAAACCGGAAAGCGGGGTTCGTGCCGACCAGGAGTTGACCCTAACGCGAGCCAGAATCATACAAATTGATTTTTATTTCGTCTATTTGTATAATTTTGCATGCTCAACCGGCAACTTTCTCCCACCCTTGAACGCTTGGCCCGGTCTTTTCCGGTCATCGCCATCACGGGGCCGCGCCAGTCCGGCAAGACCACGTTGGCACGCGCCCTGTTTGCCGACAAGCCCTATGTCAGCCTGGAAGACCCGATCGAGCGGGCCTTTGCCGAAGAAGACCCACGCGGTTTTCTGGCCCGCTTTGCGCAGGGCGCGGTGTTTGATGAAGCCCAGCGCTGGCCGGATTTGTTCTCGCATCTGCAGGGCATGGTCGACGAGGACCGCACGCCTGGACGGTTTGTACTCACAGGCTCCCAGCAATTTGGCTTGCTGGCGGGCGTATCGCAATCGTTGGCCGGACGCGTCGGCATGACGCGCCTGCTACCCCTGGCGGCGCCCGAACTGGCGGGCGTGGCCGATGGCACGCTGGCGTTGGACGCCTTGTTCTGGCGCGGCGGCTACCCGGCACTGCATACCCAAAACGTTGAGCCGCTCGACTGGTTCGCCAGCTACGTCGCCACCTATCTGGAACGCGACGTGCGACAGGTGCTGAATGTGCAGGATCTGGGCGCATTTCAGCGCTTTTTGCGCCTGTGCGCGGGCCGAACCGGGCAGTTGCTCAACCTGAGCGCGCTAGCGGGCGAGGCCGGCGTTACGCACACCACGGCACGCGCCTGGTTGTCGGTGCTGGAAAGCAGCGACGTGGTCTTTCTGCTGCAACCGTATCACCGCAACTTCGGCAAACGGCTGGTCAAAACCCCCAAGCTCTACTTTGTCGACACCGGCCTGGCCTGCTGGCTGCTGGGCATTCGCGCAGCAGAGATGCTGCCGCTGCACCCCATGCGGGGCGCGTTGTTTGAAAACTGGGTGGTCATGGAACACCTCAAGCAGCGCTACAACCAGGGGCAGCCGGCCGATCTGCATTTCTGGCGGGACAACAATGGCGTCGAGGCCGATCTGCTCTTTGAGACCCCTTCCGGACAGATCCAGACCATTGAAATCAAGTCTGGGCAAACGCCCACCAGTGATTACATCCGTGCGGGCCAGAAATCGGCCCGCTTCGTCACCGAAGCAACCGCCACGCCACGCTTGATTTACGGCGGCGATGCCTCTTTTCAGCGGAGCGGCGTGGACGTGCTGAGTTGGCGCACACTTGGCGCAACGACTCCGCCTCAACAAAAAAATAACCATGGCCCTTAAATCCACCATCTTCAAAGCCAGTCTGCAAATTGCGGACATTGACCACAGCTACTACGCCGACCACACGCTCACCCTGGCCCGCCACCCCAGCGAGACCGATGAGCGCATGATGATTCGGCTGGCTGCGCTCGCCCTGCATGCCTACACCTTGCAGGAGATCTGCAACGGCGACGGCACGCTGGCGTTCGGCGCGGGCTTGTCAGACCCGGACAATCCGGATGTTTCGCTGACCGATTTCACGGGACAGAAGCGGCTGTGGATTGAAGTGGGCCAGCCCGAAGACAAGCCGCTGGCCAAAGCCTGCAACAAAGCCGATCAGGTGCTGGTGTACTGCTTTCACCATGCCGCGGAGGTCTGGTGGAAGGGCATCGAAAACAAGCTGACCCGGCTGGACCGGCTGCAGGTCTGGCGGGTGCCCACGGAAGCCTCACAGGCGCTGGCCAAACTGGCGCAGCGCAATATGCAGTTGCAGGCCACGATTCAGGAAGGCACGCTCACATTGGGCGACGCAAAAACCACAGTGGACATCGAGCCCGTTCGCTGGAAATAATGATCATTTAGGGCTCTAGCCCCCGTATCCATTGCGCAAACAGCTATCAATTTTATAGCGCTCTAGATGGCGGTCTGGTGCGACCCTCGGCAGCCCGCTCGGCATATTTATTGAACCGCCAAGCAGTGCCTTCGACGGTGATGCGGTGCCAGGTCGCGCGCTTCTCAATCGGGTCCATTTCCAGCCAGCGCTGCACCTCGGCAAACGAGCGGCCGCAGCCCTTGCACTCTTCATCACCCTGACTGGTCGAGCAAATGGCGATGCACGGGGTATCGGGCGTTGAGCCATACCACTCCATCCACGCTGCAAGCGCCTGGGCGGGCATAGAGGCAGCGTCGGTTTCGGTCTCGCGCCGGTACACCAGCAAGGCGTACACCTCTGCGAGCGCGCGGGTGGGCGCAGGCAGAACCACACCGTCCGGCGAAGGCTCACGGGCACGCCAGTAGTTGATGGCTGCCTCAATATCGGTGATGTGGATGCTGGACAAGAAATATGCCGCGAGATGGGGAGGCGCATCTTATACCGGTTGGCACCGCTTCCCCAAAGCCCCAAACCGGCAGGGGGCATGCAGCGGGCTGTTCCAATGGTTCCATTAACCCACGGAAACCCGCACATGGAATTCTTATCTGCCCCCTGGTGGTCGGCGCTGCTGGCCATCGTCATCATTGACCTGGTGCTCGCAGGCGACAACGCGATCGTCATCGCCCTGGCCGCGCGCAACCTGCCTGGCCCCCTCAAGAAAAAGGCCATCCTCTGGGGAACGGTCGGCGCCATCGCCGTGCGCTCGGTCATGACGCTGGGCGTCGTCTGGCTGCTCAAGATTCCCGGACTGATGCTGGTGGGAGGGCTGGGACTGGTGTGGATTGCCTACAAGCTGCTCGCGGATGAGGCCGGCGGCGAGCACGATGGCCCGGTCACCACCACGTTTTGGGGTGCCATGAAAACCATCGTTGTGGCCGATGCCCTCATGGGCGTGGACAACGTGCTGGGCGTGGCAGGGGCGGCGCATGGCGCCTTTGACCTGGTGATCATCGGTCTGTTGATCAGCGTACCGATTGTGGTGTACGGCAGTTCGGTGGTGCTGAAACTGGTGGAGCGCTTCCCGGCGATCATCCAGCTGGGCGCTGCCGTACTGGCCCTGACGGCGGCCAAGATGATGGTCAACGAGCCACTGCTGGATGCCGTGTTTGACGGTTCGGGCATCCCGCAAACCGCCGCCCGCTGGGGTTTGTATGCGGTGACCATTGCGGGCGTGCTGGGCGCCGGGTGGTGGTCGCAACGGCGGCTACGCCTGCAACTCGCCACCCAGTAAGCGCTGCGGTGCTATTCTTGGGCCATGAAACTCATTGCCAAATGGCTGCTCAGCGCAGCCGCCCTGCTTGCCGTGGCCTATTTGTACAGCGGTGTCGAAATCAAAAGCTATTCCGCTGCGTTGATTGCGGCTTTGGTCATCGGCTTGTTCAATACGATCCTGCGGCCGATTCTGGTGGTGTTGACGCTACCGGTGACGGTGCTGACCCTGGGTCTGTTCCTCTTCATCATCAACGCCCTGATGTTCTGGTCAGCCGCCGGCATTCTGGATGGCTTCTTTGTACGGGGCTTTGGCGCCGCACTGATCGGCTCGCTGATTTATTCGGTGCTGGGCATCGTGATTGACTCAGCGCTCCAGCGCCTGTTCCCGAACCAGTAATTCCATCTGCCGCGCGCGGGTGTCCACGATGGATGCCTCAATGTGGTCCAGCCCGACGCCCCCTTTGCGAGCCCAGTCCTGGGCGGTTTTGAAGCGGGTGAGCGCAGCGGGGTAATCCAGTTGCGCCACATCCACCTCCGCCAGCGCCCGGATCGAACTCAGGGTGCGACCTTGTGCCGCGTAGGCGCTGGAAAGCAGTTGCCAGGCCTGTGCATCACGCGGGTGGCCTGCCACCCAGGTCTGCAGATTTTGCGTCGAGCTGGCCAGTGCCTCGCCCCGGGTTGACGCCTGCGCGGCCAAAAACAGCTCGGCCCGGCTCGGGGACGCAGGCTTGCCATCCGGGTTCTGCACGAGCGCAAGCGCGCGCCCACTGTCACCCTGCGCCAGCCACAACTCGGCACCCAACAAGCGGGCCAAGCGGGTGGCGGCTGCATCAACGCGCGTCGCGTCACGCAGCCGGGTCCACGCGGTCTGCGCATCGGCAAAGTCACGCAGCTTGATGGCAGCCAGCGTCGCGCCATACAGGGCACCCACCTGCTGAGCCGGGGACAAACGCGCCAATTGCGCCGCATCGGCCTCTACCGCCCAGACGCGCAAGGCGTCCACTGCGGAATTGGACAGCACCCGCGCGCGGGCTGCAATCATGGCCTGATCCAGTTCCTGCACGCCCACGGGTCGCTTGGCGCCAGACGCGGGCGATGGAATGCGGGCCTGCATGTCGGCCATGCGTTCGGTGCTGAGCGGGTGGCTGCGCAAATAGGGGAAGTTGCCCGTATCGTTCAGGCGGGAAGCCTGCTGCAGCTTCTCGAACATCGACACAAAACCCTCGGGCGCGAAGCCCGCTTGGGTGGACACACCGAAGCCCACGCGGTCGGCCTCGCGCTCCATGTCGCGCGAAAAATTGAGCTGCGTCTGGGCCGCCACCGCCTGCCCACCCACGATCATGGCATTGGCAGCGCCGGGCGATTTGCTGGCGGCCAGCGCGCCCAGAATCATCGCCCCCAGCACCCACGGAGCCATTCCGCTTTGGCGCGTCATCATGCGGGAAATGTGCCGCTGCGTCACATGGCTCAGCTCGTGCGCCAGCACGGAAGCCAGCTCATCGCGACTGGTCACCACCGCCACCAGCCCCAGATGCAGGCCCAGGTAGCCGCCCGGCAGGGCAAAGGCGTTGACGGTACGGTCTCGTCCCAGCAAGATCTCCCAAGCGTAGTTTTCATCCAGCTCAGGCGGCAGCTCGCCCCGAAGCCGCGCGGCCGCCAGCAGGGGCTGCCAAATGCCCTGCACGTATTCCATGACCACCGGGTCATCCACGTAATCCGGGTCGCGGTACAGTTCCCGGGCAATGCGGTCACCCAAGCGGCGCTCGGCACTGGCCGCCATGTCGCTGCCATCGCCCAAGTTCGGCAGGGCCGCGCTGGTAGCGCCCACGCCGGGCTGCGGGGTTTGCGCCCAGCCCGCAGGCATCGCGCAGGATGCTATGAAAATAATAGCTGCTTGCGCAATGGCCACGGGGGCTAGAGCACGATTTTGCTTAAAAAACTTCAAAATGAGTCCAAGGGCATGCTGGCCACAACTTGCGCCGTCACAGGGTCCAGAAACACGGTCCAGAACGACTCGCGGCCCACCATAGGCAGATAGACCATCGATTGCGGGTTGCGTCCAGTGCTCGCAAGAACGCTGTCAATATTTGCGATTTGGCTAGGAAACCGATTCTTGAGCGCCGATAGCGGCTGGGCAGCCAGAAGGACCTCGTGCACACCAATGGCATAGGGCTGCCAGAGATCGGGGCGGGCCGAGAGTGAAACACCAGCCAATGCCGCCAGGGTCATCTCCATTTTCTCCTTGTCGTTGTGGAACGGTCGCAGCGACAAAAGCGTGGGCCCGGTAAGGGGCAAAGCATCCACACCGGGAGGCGTCTTGTCCAACAACTCCAGCGGCACATCAATGGCGTGCACTACGCGAAAACGGTCGTACTCAAACACCATGTGCACGGGACGCGCCACGCTGACGGTCCACAACCCATAGCCCAGCGCCGCCAACTGGATCAGCGCTACCATGACCAGATCGCGCAGCAGCTCAGCCCGGGGCTTGGCGCGGTTGAACACCGCCAAAGTAATCAGAGGCCCCAAAATTACGTCGACAGTCACCACCAGCAGAAACAATTCGCGCCCACCGGATATTTCGCGATAAGGGTACGGGTACCAAATACCAAACACCAGTAACGCAGCCAATGCAGCGATAACAAGACTCAGGCCCAAGTGGATGGCACTGGCTTTGAAGCGATCGCGCCAGAAGGCAGGTGGATTCAGAATGGCACTTGAAGTCATATTCATATGATGCGGCAGCTTGAGTTTGGTTTCCGGAAATCAGCAAGGCGTTAGGTGAAGGTCAGGTAAAGTCTGAGCATGCAAATTCTTACCCATTTTGACGCTCAGGGCCAAGCCCACATGGTAGACGTGGCCGCCAAGCCCGCTACCCACCGCATTGCAGTGGCCAGCGGTCGCATTGAGATGCTGCCTGCCACCCTGGCCATGATCGAGTCCGGCAACGCCAAAAAGGGCGACGTACTGGGTATTGCACGCATTGCGGGCATTCAGGGCGCCAAGAAAACTAGCGACCTGATTCCCCTGTGTCACCCCATTGCACTGACGCGCGTGGCGATGACCTTTGACGCAGTGCCTGCCACCGGTACGCAGCCCGCGCATGTCGCGTGCTCTGCCACCGCAGAAACGGTTGGGCCGACTGGAGTGGAGATGGAAGCCCTGACCGCCGTGCAGGTGGCCCTGCTCACCATTTACGACATGTGCAAAGCCGTGGACCGTGGCATGACGATCAATGACGTCAAACTGCTGGAGAAGCACGGTGGCAAGTCTGGCAGCTTTGTGGCGTAGGCGTAGCGACTGGTCGTCAGTGGTAATCGTCTTCCCGTTGATGCCGCACAGCAACGATAGTGATCGTTTCCCCATTTTCAATCTCATAGAGCGCCACATAACCGCTACGGCGAAACGTGATAATGAGCTCACGCAAGAAGGGGCTTTGGCCCGCCTTGCGATAGATGAAAGGCGAGCGACACAAATGGGTTTCTATCTCATTGACAAGGGTGTCTAGCGTTTGTTGCGCTGCGTCCAAGTCTTCGATGGTTTGGGCACGCTCCAGCAAGAAATCGAAAAGGCGAGAAAGATCGCCTTTGGCTGTTTCGGTGTAGCGGACCGCAAACGTTGTCATTCACCAAGTACCTGGCTCCGCCTGGCCGTAAGTCGCCGTTGAAGCTCGCCGTGCACGGCACTTACGGAATGGTAAACCCCGGTTGCCCTTGCGTCTTCAGCAGAGCGGATGCCACGCGCAACAAACTCATCCTGCTGCCTTCTGCGCTGAATCGTTTCAACCACAGCCAACTCAATCAGACTGGTAAGCGTTTCACCTTGGCGAAGTACGCTTTCAGCACTGGCGCGCAACCCGGGCTCGACGCGAAGTGAAGGCAGTGTGGCAGTTTTCATAAGGAAGGCTACTTGCGTTGCATTTGAGATGCAATGAGTGTACCGCTATTTTTTTGACCAGCGTGCATGCGCCTCGGGAAAGGCAGCCTTGAAGCGCTGCAGGTAAAACAGGGCCTCTTCGTCGCGCCCGAGCATCACCGCGCTTTCAATCAATTTTTCAACCACACGGGCTTCGGGAGAAAAGTGCAATAGCTGTTTAGCCATGGCGTTGATCTGCGCTGCGTTTTCGGGAGTCAGCGTGATGGTAGTCAACTCCGCAAACTGCACCTGATTCTGAAACAGCCACGAGCCCCGGATTTTGTTCAGCGTGTTTTCACGATAGGGCTCGGCTCGCATGGTGGGTATCAAGTAAATCTGACTAGTGCGCCAGTAGTCCCATCCGGCATAAGCGATAACCGCTATAAATAACGTAGCTATCCACGCAGAGTGGACGGGGGCTAGAGGGCTAAAAGGCTTACGCAATAGTAACCAGACACACAAACCCGCCGCGATCTGAAACGGCCCGTACCACAGCGGATACTCCAGCATGCTGTGCAGCAAAATCACCGCCAAAACGCCCCATGCCAACTGGCGCGTGGCGTCCGTCTCGCGCCACGGCTTGGCACGCCAGGTGAGCCACAGCCCCAGTCCACACACCACAAGCGCCACCGGCACGCCCAACTCCACCGCCAGATGCAGCGGCAGGTTGTGGGCGTTGTCCAAGATCTCGCAAAAGCGCTCGCCAGGGTAGAGCGTGATGAAGTGGGCGTAATCCAGTTCACCCCAACCCCAGCCGAACCAAGGCTTTTGTGCAATCAGGTGCAGGACGTTGGACCACAACACCCGGCGACTGCTGCAGCCAGCCTCTTCCTTGAAGCGCCCTAGCAGACCGCCGCTTTGCACACCCGCAACAACCTCCAGTAGCCAAGGCAGCGTCAGCGCCGCGACAACATAGGCAGCCAGCGCGAACGCACTTACCGCAACCACCCGCCATTGGCTGCGAGGGGCCCACATGAGGGTGAGCCCGAGCACCAGAACCCATTGCAACAAGCCCGTGCGTGAGCCACTTGCGGCGTTGCCCAGCGCCAGCAACAGCGCGCCAACATCCGTGTAGAACATGGTCCGGCGATCAGTCTGCGGGTTCTTCCCTTGGAAGGTTGGCTGTTGCGCCACCTGCCAGAGTAAGGCCAGCAGTCCGATGCTGGTGAGCGTGGCGAACTGGTTGCGTTGGCGCAGATTGGCGAATGCTTCGCCTAGGGCGGTTGAATGCACCCAGGGGCTCAGGTTCTGCGTTTGGCCGAAGTACTGCAGCAGGCCAATGAATGCGCTCATGAGTGCGGCCAGGAGCCAGGCCTGCGTCACGGATTGCGGGGTGAGTTGCGATCTGAATAGCCATGCCACGACGGCACCAAAGGCCGCAACCAGCCATGGAATGACTGATGGAGTGGGCCCACTGGAAAAAGGGACCAGCCAGATGACTATCAAGACTATCGATATCAGTGCTCGAAAAACGGCAGCACCCCTAAGCTTCATGGCAGCGTCAACTGGCCCAGTTGGGGGAACTTGCTTTCTGCCAGCTCTTTCCAGTTGGCCTTGATGCCTTCATACGTTTTCTCACCATGCATGGCGCGCATAACCTTCAGTTGCCGGATGGCTTCTTCCGGGTTGTCATTCAGGGCAAGAGAGAGGGCATAACGCTTTTGTGTCGCGGGCCATGGGTACCGCATGGCGACTTTTCGAACCAATTCGACTTGGTCCAGTGCCATCTTCGGCGCCGGCTCGATCCGTGCCGCTTCCAACAATGCCTCAAGCTGAGTCAGCATATAGATTCGTGGACGCTCGTAATCGCCAGAAGTCTGCCCAATGCGCAGAAATTCGAACCGGGCAACGCGAAAATCTTCTTCAATGGAAATGTACTCAACGACACTCCAGGCCATAGCGGTGCTGACTAACACCCAGCCCGCGGCAGCGCTCCACCAAGGGATGCGCACAACACTGTTTGGCGCCAGCCGCGCCTCTAAAACACCGAGTAAAAACATGACGGGGAATAACAGATATGCATAAGCGAATGGAAACTCCAACATCGAATGCACCCCGAATGGCAATGCGATAGCAAGACAATACCAACTAACAAGATCATTCGCGGCACGGACACGACGCCAGAGCCAAGCGACCACCGCGCCCACAAGCAAGAAGGTCAGGGGCAGTCCCATTCCAACCGCCATATCCAGAACGATGTTGTGAGCATAGGTGAAAGGCTCGCTCTCGATGTACGCATGAAGCACTGCATTGTGCGCCGTGGAAACCTCACCGAAACCCCAACCAAACCAGGGCCGCTGCAGAACGGCAACCCAAAGCTGCGGCCAGACAACCAGACGGGTACCAGCGCTGGTGTTAACTTGGGCCGCAACTGCATCAGACCAGCCCCCGTCCTGTATGAAGTTGAAAAACGTCGGCCAAAACCAAAAGCAACAAGCAAAGTAGACCAGCCACAAAACGACTGCACGGCTCGACAAGGCAAACCCGATTCGACGACGCTTTAAGAACCACCACGCTGCCATTAACGACAAACCCAACGCACCAGTGCGCGACTCAGTCAAAGCGAGACCGATGAGCAACACGGCAGCGACAGGCAATGCTGTGAATGTCCGCAGCCAACGGGATTCAAATAGATAGACGATGCTGGCGATGGAGAACAAGATCAATGTGGCCAGTTGGTTGGGCTGCCCGAGGTTGCCCCCTGGTCTGCGCAAAACGGGCATACGCACGACCCACATTACGTTCTCCCAGACATCCAGCACTTGCCCCAATGCCACCACGATGGAACACAACCCTCCGAGCAGCAATAGCATGGAAAAACCAAGAGACAGGGATTGGAACGGCGTCTGCAGAGGGGCGTCGTTTATACGTTCGCATCCGAACAAATATCCAAATGCAAGTGCAAATGCGCACGTCGCCAAATAGAAAACTAGAACCCAAGCATCCCCAGAAAACACAATGTTTCCGGCTATCGCCTGTATGACTACAACCACACACAATACCGCCAAGGGCCACATCAACTTTGGCAAGGCAACGGGGCGCCTTAGCTTATCGTGGTGGCGTACCAGTAAGCAGCCAAAGGCCCACAGCACCGCCGCAAATGCTCCAATTTCGTTATGCCAACTGATCCAGGGCGGAAAATGATCAGCCGTGAGCCATGCGAGGCTTAAAAGAAATGCTGAAACGAAAAGAACCATATTGCGCCAGTGGGAAATAACAAAGGGCTCCGAAGAGCCCTTTAAATATTGGCTGGCTTCAATTAGGCCAACCCCATCTCAAACGAATCCAATAAGCGGATTAATTCGCAGCCCAAGTTGCGCCCAAAGGGACAATCGTCGCACGGCAGGAACCAGGCAAATACTTGGCGGGCATCGCTCCAGTTGGACCACAATCCCAACCAGAAACTGATGTTCCTGCAGCGTTGATCGTCGGAGTCATAGACACATAAGAAGCGGCTGGGATGTTGGGCGTAAGTCCTTTCACTGTCACACGAATGTCGCCCTTCTCTGTAGTTTCAATTTGGGAAACATACTTTGTAGGACCAGAACTCGCACCCGTTGCAAACTCACAACCCCACTTACCACCAGCGGGCAACGAAGCAACGTTCGTGCTCTGATATACCTCGGTGATGCTCGTACGGCACGCTGAAGCAGCAAGAATCACTTCAGAAACCTTCGCACGCACGGTGTAGTCCTGGTAAGCAGGCAACGCCACCGCAGCCAAAATACCAATAATCGCCACAACGATCATCAATTCGATCAGGGTAAAACCCTTTTGCATAGAACGCTTCATTAAAAGCTCCTTGGTTGAATAAAAACAAAAGACCTTTTAGCTTTGCAGAATGCGTGCCAGGTTCTAAAGCCCGGAAAATGCCGCTAAACAGAGCCCTTTTCAATAAAAAGCGACCATACGTGGCACCCGCAGCGACATTTTTTGCTACAGGCCGCCCAACACGACATTTTTGTCACTTACCGTCCATCACTTGATACACACCGACCGGACCATCTTCAAGTCAGTCATACCCATCATGACTTTCTCCATGCCGTCCATCTTCAGGGTCCGCATGCCACCCTCCACCGCCATGGCGAACAGCTCGGCAACCCGGGCACGTTCCTGAATAAGCTTTTTGACGTCGTCGTCCGCCACCAGCAGTTCGTGCAGACCAATACGGCCTTTGTAGCCGGTCTTGTTGCACTTGTCGCAGCCAACGGCTTTGTAAAGCTTGATCTGGCCGTCTCACATCAACTTTGGCAAGGCAACGGGGCGCCTTAGCTTATCGTGGTGGCGTACCAGTAAGCAGCCAAAGGCCCACAGCACCGCCGCAAATGCTCCAATTTCGTTATGCCAACTGATCCAGGGCGGAAAATGATCAGCCGTGAGCCATGCGAGGCTTAAAAGAAATGCTGAAACGAAAAGAACCATATTGCGTCAGTGGGAAATAACAAAGGGCTCCGAAGAGCCCTTTAAATATTGGCTGGCTTCAATTAGGCCAACCCCATCTCAAACGAATCCAATAAGCGGATTAATTCGCAGCCCAAGTTGCGCCCAAAGCGACAATCGTCGCACGGCAGGAACCAGGCAAATACTTGGCGGGCATCGCTCCAGTTGGACCACAATCCCAACCAGAAACTGATGTTCCTGCAGCGTTGATCGTCGGAGTCATAGACACATAAGAAGCGGCTGGGATGTTGGGCGTAAGTCCTTGCACTGTCACCCGAATGTCGCCCTTCTCTGTAGTTTCAATTTGGGAAACATACTTTGTAGGACCAGAACTCGCACCCGTTGCAAACTCACAACCCCACTTACCACCAGCGGGCAACGAAGCAACGTTCGTGCTCTGATATACCTCGGTGATGCTCGTACGGCACGCTGAAGCAGCAAGAATCACTTCAGAAACCTTCGCACGCACGGTGTAGTCCTGGTAAGCAGGCAACGCCACCGCAGCCAAAATACCAATAATCGCCACAACGATCATCAATTCGATCAGGGTAAAACCCTTTTGCATAGAACGCTTCATTAAAAGCTCCTTGGTTGAATAAAAACAAAAGACCTTTTAGCTTTGCAGAATGCGTGCCAGGTTCTAAAGCCCGGAAAATGCCGCTAAACAGAGCCCTTTTCAATAAAAAGCGACCATGCGTGGCGCCCGTAGCGACATTTTTTGCTACAGGCCGCCCAACACGACATTTTTGTCACTTACCGTCCATCACTTGATACACACCGACCGGACCATCTTCAAGTCAGTCATACCCATCATGACTTTCTCCATGCCGTCCATCTTCAGGGTCCGCATGCCACCCTCCACCGCCATGGCGAACAGCTCGGCAACCCGGGCACGTTCCTGAATAAGCTTTTTGACGTCGTCGTCCGCCACCAGCAGTTCGTGCAGACCAATACGGCCTTTGTAGCCGGTCTTGTTGCACTTGTCGCAGCCAACGGCTTTGTAAAGCTTGATCTGGCCGTCAACTCCATAGATCTGGCGCCAGCTCTCAAGCAGTTTTTTGCTCTCGCCTGCGTGGTCTTCCTTCCAGGCTTTGGAGTGGCGCAGCTCTTCGGCGTATTCCGCCAGAAACAGGCGCAACTCTTCGGCATCGGGCTCGTACGATGCTTTGCAGTCGCACAGTTTCTTGGCTAGCCGCTGCGCCAAAATGCCCAAGAGCGCATCGGCAAAGTTGAACGGGTCCATGCCCATGTCCATCAACCGGGTGATGGACTCGGGCGCGGAATTGGTGTGCAGCGTGGAAAACACCAGGTGGCCGGTCAACGAGGCCTCGACGCCCATTGAAACCGTCTCCTTGTCGCGCGACTCGCCCACCATGATGATGTCGGGGTCGGCCCGCAGAAACGCACGCATGATGAGCGCAAAGTCGATGCCCGCCTTGCGGTTGATCTGAACCTGGCGCAGGCCTTTTTGGGTGATTTCAACCGGGTCTTCGGCGGTCCAGATCTTGGTGTCCGGCTTGTTGAGAAACTTCAGGATGGAGTGCAGTGTGGTGGTTTTGCCCGAGCCCGTAGGGCCGCACACGTAAAACAGTCCATAGGGTTTGCTGACGGTGGCTTCCAGCCGGGACTTGTTGTGGGCCGTCAAGCCCAGTTTTTCCAGAGGAATCGGTTCGCCAGCGGCCAATATGCGCATGACGACGTCTTCCACTCCGCCAGCAGAGGGAATGGTGGCCACGCGCAGTTCAATATCCAGCGGGCCATACTTCTTGAACTTGATCTTGCCGTCCTGCGGTTTGCGGCGCTCGGAAATGTCCAGGTCGCACATGATCTTGAGACGCGTGACCATGGCCTGGCGAAAGTGCGCTGGCACCTCCACATAGGGCACCAGGCTGCCATCGATGCGAAACCGGATGCCGGTTTTGAACTTGCCCGGCAGGGGTTCGATGTGGATATCGGACACCTTCTGATGGTAGGCGTCGATGATGACCTTGTTGACAAACTTCACCAGTTCGTTGTCGGCCGCAGCAGATTCAAGCGAGTCATCGTTGCTGCCATCGTCGATGGGACCACCATCCATGTCGGCCAAAAGCTGGTCAATGGTGCTGCTGTCGGCAACGGCGCCAAAGAGCTGGGCCAAGGTCTCCACAAATTCGGTTTGCGTGGTCACGCGGTAGGCAAATTTGGAAATGCGCGGAAACACCTGCGGCACGATACGAGAGCCCCGCACGGCCTCGGGATCCATGCACATAATCACCAGCCCTTCAGGCGACTCCTCCAGCGGAATCCAGCCCTGCTCCAAAATGAACTCCCGCTTGAGCGGACCATGCAGCATTTCGGATCGAATGCGTCCCGCATTGAATGGCTCGTACGGCAAATTGAAAAAATTGGCCAATGACGGGCCAATTTGCGCTGGCTTGATTTTGTAGTGACCCGTTAGCAGGCTTTCAACTGATTTGCCTTCGTTGCGGGCATCCAGCACGCACTGGTGCAGCTCGTCATCAGTCAGCAGTCCATCGGCTACCAGCGCGTCGTACTTGGTCGCTTTTTTGCGCGGAGCCGCGTTGGCGTCCTTGGCACGCTGGCGAATAGCTGTTGCAAGTGTCTTGCATAGCTCTGTTACGCCATCTACTTCCAGTTCGCCGAACGGCTCGTCGCTCTTGTTATTGATAACCTGCAGCACACCATGCAGGATGTCACCTTCCAGAATGGGGGCCACCAGCATCTGGCGGGTTCGATAACCCGAACGCTTGTCCACCTCTTTCAGAAACGTCAAGGACGGATGAATCTGCTTCAAGGCTTCGTCGTCGTACACATCGGCCAGATTCAGCGGTGTGCGGCTGAAAGCCACGTAGCCTGCAATACTTTGCGGCGTAATCGGTAATTTGAGGTCGCGACTGCTGTTGAGGCCGGTCTTGATCTTGGAGATGATGGCTGTGTGGTCTTCGTTGACGACATACAGGGTCAAGCGGTCGGCATTGAGCAGCTTGCAAATATCCTGACTGGCCTCGAGCATGATTTGCTCCAGGTTTTCGGTGTCGTGAATCCGTGCCGTGACATGGTGCAGTTGGCGATAGAAAAGCGCCTCAAAAGTCATGCCCCGCTTTTGCGAAGGCAGCTTTTGTGACTCAAAAAAGGCCTGCTCTGAAGATTGCGTGGGAGAACCAGAGGACAAGGTCGCACTCATATTTCAAACTCCTGCCCTGCGCGAAGTCTGCGAATGTCATGGGACACATGAGGCCCAGCCGGATGGGTCTGATCAAACTGTTGTACCTCCGCCATGATCAACTCAGTTTCTGCAGGCTTTGTATGGGTAATGTAGATCGGGTAATTCTTGTTGGGCGCAATGTGGTCCAACTCATCCGCCAGCGCCGTCGGAGACAGATGCAAACTGCGCTGGGCCAGGTCCTTTTCGCGGTTGCTGAACGCGGTCTCAATCACCAGCATGGCAACATTGAGTTGGTTGAGGCGCACCCACAACGCAGGGTTGCGCTCGGTATCTCCTGTGAAGACCCAGCACCCTCTGCCCGCGCTGATAGCAAACCCGGCTGCAGGCACGGTATGCACAGCGGGCAGGACTTCGACCAACTTGTCGTTGAACTGCAGGGTCTGACCAATAGAAATTTCATAGAAACTGATAAATGGTAGCGCTGGGCTTGGTATGCGCGTGAAGTCTGGCCAAATGACATCATTGAATATATGAGTTTTCAGCGCCGCAATGGTTCCGGCCAAGGCATATATCTTCAAGGGCCCTTGCCGTCGCGCGGCAATGGCATCAACCATCAATGGCAAAGCGGCGACATGGTCCAGATGAGAGTGCGTCAGCAATACATGGTCTATGGCACACATTTCGTCCAGAGTCAGATCGCCTACACCGGTTCCGGCGTCCAGCAAAATATCGCCGTCAATCAGGAATGAGGTGGTGCGGCAATCCCTGGCGATGGCGCCTGAGCAGCCCAATACACGAACTTTCACGACGGATGCCTCATTTGGTTTCGAAATTGGTTGCGCCGTCCCACTCAGGATCGAATGGCAGAAGTCGCATTGAGGCTACCCGTTCTCCGTAAAGTTGGTAAAGGTACTTTTTGGCATTCATGCGCATTAAATTGATCAAAAGGACCTCGGCCTGGTCCCATTTCTGTGCCCGGTATGCTTTCAGGAAGGTCGCCCAGGTCTTGAGTTCGTAGGCCATGTCCTTGTCTTGCAATTGGATGGAAGCCACAGGGAAGAATATCGAGACGGCCTGTGCCTTGCCCTTTACCCGGACCCGATCGAGTTCTTGCCACACATAATCTGGCGCCAGTTGGCGTGTGGTTTCATTCACAACGATGTCAACACCATAGATTTTGGACAGCCCCTCAAGCCGGGAGCCCAGATTAACTGCGTCGCCAATGACGGTGTAGCTTCTACGGATATTGGAACCCATATCCCCGACGCACATGGTACCGGTGTTCAAACCAATGCCGATACCAATCTCAGGCAAGCCGCGCGCCAAGTGGTCTTCATTGATGTGGCGAACGGCATCGGCCATCTCCATCGCGGCTCTCACGCCGAGATGGGCATGCTCGAGCGTTTCTACGGGTGCTCCCCAAAACGCCATTACGCAATCGCCCATGTATTTGTCGATAGTGCCCCGGTTGGCACGTATCAGGCTTGTCAAGCGGCTGAAAACCCCCGTCAGCAGCGCTTGCAACTCAATAGGCTCCATGCTTTCTGACATTTTGGTGAACCCACGCATGTCGCAAAACATAACCGTCAATTCCCGGTTGGCGGCCTGCATACTGTACCGATCGGGGTCCTTGACCATCTCATCAACCAACTCTGGGGGCACGTAGGTACCGAACAACTTGGCCAGCTCTCTTTTGGAACGGCTCTCCACAAAGTAGCCATAACTCATATTGAGTGCAAAGGCCGAAAGAACCATCGTAAGCGCAGAGGCCAGCGGCAGCACCAACCCATACGACAGGTACAACCAGAAGTTCAAACCAGCCAACATCGACAATACCGCCGCACTGAGAATCACAGCCCGAAAGGCGGACAAATGGGGCAGCCCGAAGGCCAAGATGAGCCCCGCAATCGTCAGCATCACAACGTCGTACCCCAATGCGTAATCTGGCCTGAGTAGAACCTTGCCATCCAGAAAACCAGAGATCACATTGGCATGCGTTTCTACCCCCGGGTATGCCTCCCCCACTGGTGTGACCCGCAGGTCCCATAAACCGGGGGCGGTGGTACCAACCAGAATAATCTTGCCTTTGAGGCTACCCGGGGGGACCCGCTGAGCCAAAACATCCCCTGCGGAAACATAGCGGAACGATCCTCCAGCAACGCCACCGGGTCCACGAAAGGGGACCAAGGTAGCAACTCTCTCGTCCACTGGCAAAGCCAGAGTCTTGTCACCTTGCTCAAACACCACGCGATCCATGCGCTGACCATTTGGAAACGAAACCCCTTCATTCGAATATCCAGGTCTCAGGCCAGGCGAGCCCACTAGCGCACGGAACATCGCCAGTGCAATGGACTCGTAGTACTGTGACTGATATTCCGCGAGCAAAGGCAAAGACCGCACTACCCCATCGGCGTCAGTGATTGAGTTGAAAAATCCCGCGATGGGCGCCGCCGTAGCGAGTCTTTCGATATTGGATCCATAGCCATTCCAGGAGGTCGCATGGATCGTACGCCCCTGAAGCGCCTCGCGGGAAAGGACGGGGGTAGGCAAGACCCCGCTGATCCGCCCATCCCGATCACTAGTCAAGTAATAGCCCAGCACAACGGGGCGGTTGGCCAGCGCCTTGGAAAAAACGCCGTCATAATCCAACGCTGGCTGCAACTGGCGCAGTCGTTCGGCGAAGCCGGGCTGATCTTTTAGCTCAGTACGCGCCAACTCGTTGAGCCGAGCGAGACCTGAGCTCTCGTCCGCCTCTGCAAACACCACGTCGAACCCCAACACGGCGATTTGGTGCTGGTCAAACAACACATCAACCAATCGTCCCAACTTGTTTCGGCCCCAAGGCCAGCGCCCGAACTCCGCAAGGCTTTTTTCATCGATATCGACAATCACGATTCGATCGTCGATCGTTCTTGGCATGGTGGCCCGCAAACGCGCGTCATAAATGATGTCGTCCAGGCGCTGCAACACTTCAATATGGGCAACACCAGCAACATGAAGCAGTGCGAGGATGACCGGGATCAACGTGACCGCAATGCGTGGCCAATGCTTTGCAATTGCACTCATGTCAAGGAGAACTGACAACCTGTGCCCGGCGGAACGATCCGACGAGACACCAAGCGTCAGATTTGAACAAACTGCATTTGCGTGCCTGCCAATTCGATCAGGTCCCCATTTTTCAGTGAAACCGGATCGGAACGGATCGGAGAGCCGTTCAACGTTGGATTGCCGGCCCCTTCAACATGGTGCACGACAAAGCCCCCCTGCCGCCGGGTAATTGCTGCGACGGCCACTCCAGGCTTGCCAATCGTAGTGACCACTTTGGTCAATGGGACTTCACGACCTGAAGCCGCGCCAGACAACACCTTGATGGCAGCATGGAATGCGCCCAAACCAGTCGAATCGCCCCCTCCACTGGATGCAAACCCGGAAGGGGTCGCTACGGCCGGCGCCGTCAGAGGTTGGGACTTGAAAACCATCGTTTTATCAAAACTGTCGGCCTGACCGTCGCCGACAAACTTGATTTTGTACTTGCCAATCTCGATGGCATCGCCATTTTGCAGCTGCTGCTTCTTGACAGCCTTCCCGTTCACATAGGTGCCGTTGGTGCTGTTAAGGTCTTCCAGAAATACCTCTCCACCCGTCATCTGAAGAACAGCGTGCTCCCCGCTGACAGCGAGGTTGTCAATCACGATATCGTTGTATGGTCTGCGCCCCAAAGTCGTACGGTCCTTCGTCAGCTGTACTTCCTTGATCACGACCTCATCGATCGAAACGATCATTTTCGGCATGATCGACTCCTTTTTCTGTAATTTATTTCTGAAAAACGCATCTGCTACTCACTTACCCAGCAATCTCGCGATTAGACCCCGCTTTTCAGTCGCCTCGCTCACTGCCACCAACAACACCGAAATATTGTCGCGACCACCGTTTGCATTGGCGGCGTCAATCAACTGAGCCGCTTTCTGTTCCAGCCCAGCCTCTGCCGCAACAATTTTCTCTATTACAGAGTCTTCTACCATATCAGACAGGCCGTCTGAACACATCAGATAAATATCGCCACTCTCGACCTGATACTCGTTGACTTCCAGCAACACCAACTCCTCTACTCCGAGTGCGCGCGTCACGAGGTTCCTGATTGAGGATGTCGCTGCTTGTTCGGGCGTGATCAGCCCCGCATCGATTTGCTCCTGAAGCAGCGAGTGGTCTTTCGTAATCTGGTCCAGCAACCCTGCACGCAGGCGATAACAACGGGAGTCGCCTATATGGCCGATTAGCAATTTATCTTCGCGAAAGACACCCACAACCAATGTGGTACCCATGCCGGCGTAGTGCGCATTGGAACTGGCGGAGTTGAATATCGACAAGTTCGCATTGTCCACGCAGATCTCCATTGCGCGGCGAACTTCCCGGGACTTGGCACCAACTCCCGCTTCACTCAACCAGCGGCTGAGCTCCGACTTGATGAAAGCGGTTGCCATACCGCTGGCAATTTCTCCGGCGTTGTATCCGCCCATGCCATCCGCCAACACCGCCGTGCGGGTCGCTTCATCAAACACCACCGAATCTTCATTGTTGTCCCTGGACATACCGGGGTCCGTCTTTGCGCAGAATTGATATATCATTTTTTCTCTATATTTCAGTATCTGCACGACCACCTACGGAGGCCTGATTCACCTTCCTCGCTGGTTGAAAAGACGTTTTTTCAAATTCGACAAGCGTTGCGGGAACCGTTTCAGCAAAATGCATGGGTGGCGCTGCCTCACTGACTACCGCCGGTTTCCTTGGCTCGGCAGCCTCCACTCGCGATAGATAAGTCAACACACTATTAAGATCTGCCGCGAACAGCTCGCCACTTTGATACCTGGTTTCTGGCCTCTTGGTCAGCGCCCGTGCCACAACGTCCACCAGAATCTGCGGCAACTCCGGACGGATGCGGTACAAATCAGGCGCGTCCTCGTTGGCGATTTTATACATCAACTCTGACATGGAGTCGCCCCGGAACGGCAACACCCCCGCCAGCATCTGAAACAGCATCACGCCCAAAGAATACAAATCGGACCGCCCGTCCACCCTTTTTCCCGCAAGTTGTTCTGGCGACATGAAGCTGGGAGTCCCCAGCACCAGACCGGTTTTGGTCTTGCTTGAATCCGTGATGCGTGCGATTCCAAAATCGGTGACTTTAACCGCATCACTTTCACGGTCATACATGATATTGGCCGGTTTGATATCCCGGTGCACCACATTTTGCTTGTGCGCATAGGCCAACGCATCAGCCACCCGCGCCACGATACCCAGCACAACAGGAACGGGAAGCAAGTGGCCCTGCTTGCAATGTTCAGCCAAATCCCGCCCCTTGAGAAACTCCATCGCGATGTAAGCCAAGTCATGCTCTTCGCCAGCGTCAAAAATCGTAACGATATTCTGGTGCTGCAACCGCCCAGCCGTTTCAGCCTCCCGGAAGAATCTCTCGCGCGCATCAACCAGATCTTCCCCTGAAAACTCCTGGCTCAAAGCCAGGGTTTTTATGGCAACGACACGCCCGATTTTTGGGTCCTTGCCCAGATACACGACACCCATGGCGCCCTTGCCCAACTCTTTTTCAACCTGGTAACGACCCAGCATCGGCTTTTCCACCGCTCCACCTTCGAGCAGCATGGTCCCGCCAGAATGGCCTGTGGCTCCACCCAGCATCACCGTTTCCGAAAGATTTCTGGCCCGGCTGAGCCTCGTTTTGATGTCCTTGTAGTCCTTGTCAAAGGCCGCCATGTGCTCATAAACGGCTTCGGCTTTGTTGAACTGCCGTTTTCGCTCGAAATCAAGTGCGAGGCTGTATAAATTGCTCATCACCGCGTCACTCATTGGCACCCGACGGAACCGGTCAAAAGCCATATCGAATTGGCCTTGCCCCTGCAGTGCCAAACCCATCATGCGATTGGTTTCTGCCGACTCTTCATCGGCTTGAACCTTACCCGCCTCAGTCATCAAGAACCGTTTGGTCGTCAAAGCCAAGTGGCCCAACACCAGTACCGCAGCCGGAAACACGAGCTTCAGCCAAATCGCTCCCACAGAGAGCAGGCCAAACTCCACTGCCAACAGTGCGGTAAAGAAGGTCAAAGTCAACGTTGCAGCCATACTGGCGGAAAGCCGCGGCAACGCTGCAATCACGTACAGAGAAACCAGCACGAAGACGGCCAAAGTGGCCCATACGCCCCACGGGGGTTGAACAATAAAATGCTCGTTCAGAATGCTGGAGGTAATGTGAGCTATGGTTTCTGCTGGCGAAAGGGCGGCATTGCCAGGAACTGGAAACTGGACCCCCACGCCCGCAGCCGTCGCGCCAATGATGACAATCTTGTCCGTGTATTTGGAGGCCGGAATTTTTCCGGACAATACGTCGTAAAACGAATCTACAGCGAAGGCTGGCTTGTTGTCGCGCCCTTTGTAGAACTGAGGCAGCATCAGTGCCGAATCACCCGTCTTCACGCGCAACTTGCCAAGTTGCACTGACTCGCCAACGTTGAGTTGAACATCTGCCGAAGACAAATTCAGGCTCTTGATTGCGGCGAGCAATGCAATAGAGGGGACCGCTTTCCCGTAGTAGTTGACCAATAACGGCTCCGCGCGTACGGCTCCATCCACATCAGGAAACTGATTCAAGTGGCCGATGCCTGCGGCCGCACTGCCAAGCAACCCGATCGGTTGCTGACCCCGCGAAGCGGGTACCGAAAATCCTTTGGGATCTTCAAGCGTACTTCCTAACGCAAAGCCAGGAAGCAGTGTGTCTGGGTTACCCTGTTGGTCGCCAAGGGTAAAAACAGACGGGAGCAGGACATTGCCCGCATCTTTGATACTGGCTGCCAGGATAGCGTCTGTGTCCAGCGCCGCCTCAGCCTCTGAAACCAGCTTTACCAACTCTGCGGTCGGCAGTACACCATCAGCCGGATTTCCGATTGCCGCTTTGATTTTGCGTATGTAGACCAAGCCGGGGTCTATCTGGGGCTCGAAGAAAAAAGCAGTATGGACAATCGTTTTGGCTTTGGCCCTCGCGAGTTGATCTATCAGCTTGGCGTGAATGTCCCGCGACCACGGCCACCGACCGATGTTGGCAATACTCTGGTCATCAATGGCAATGACAGCAATGCGGTCGGACGGCTGCCGGGATGTACTGGTGCTGGCAAAGTCGTAGTACCGACGCTCCAGAGTCCCAATGAAGTCGGTTGCGAGGTGCAACCCGATGGACGCAATCACAATAGCCACTCCGGCGAACCAATCGGTCCTCCAGAAGGACCCCGATTTAGTAGTAGTTTTCGCCACCGTCCAACCCTAACCCCAATTTGCAGCTGCGTGCACTTCGCGACGCTCGCCGATGACAAACCCCGACCAACAGGACGAGCCGAGGGTCCACGTTATCAGATGCCGTTGGTGTCGACAAGGCACTTCTTCACAAAACGACATTATTCATTGGGCAACCGTTCAAGCCGCAGGTTTCGCGCGACTTCTAAGCATCACCCCAGCGACAAGAACAAACACTGCACCGATCAGACCCAAGCCATAGCTCCACACGGCTGCTTGTGGAACCCAGTCACGCACGGCCGGGTCCGTGTGCGCCATGGTTCCTGCGATCCAGCCTAGCAGCATTCCCCCAATGGTGATGATCGCGGGGAAACGGTCCATGAGTTTGAGCACCAGTTGGCTCCCCCAAATAATGATGGGAACGCTGACCAGAAGACCGAAAATAACCAGGGGCAATTGGTGCTGACCACCCGCACCTGTCGCAGCACCGGCAATGGCAATGACGTTGTCAATACTCATTACCAGATCAGCAATGATGACGGTTTTGACTGCGGCCCAGAGCTTGTCGCTGCCTTGTATGCTGGAATGCTCATCGTCGTTTTGCGGGGCGAGTAGCTTGACGCCAATCCACAACAGCAACGCCGCGCCAACGAGCTTCAAGAATGGCACTTGCAACAGCGTGAGGGCAAAAGCGATGAGGACGACCCGGAGGACAATCGCGCCTGCGGTTCCCCACAAAATCCCCTTGAGGCGCAGGTTGGCGGGCAACTGACGGCAAGCCAACGCAATCACAACGGCGTTGTCCCCCCCCAGCAAGACGTCGATCATGATGATCTGGCCCACGGCCACCCAAAAATGGGCGGTAAGAAATTCTTCCATGATGACTCTCCGAACGGATACGCCCGCAAAAAGCGTTGCGCCAAAAACAAAACCGGATTTCCATCAGGAAATCCGGTTTTGTATTATGGCCGCTGGCCACGACAGCGCCCAAAAGAGGAACCGCCGCGCCGGGTGGTTTACAGCAATGCTTTGAGCAACTTCGCCATTTCGGAAGGATTGCGTGTGATTGTGAATCCGCACTCTTCCATCACCGCCAGCTTGGCATCGGCCGTATCGGCACCGCCAGAAATCAGCGCGCCAGCATGGCCCATGCGCTTGCCTGCAGGAGCAGTCACCCCGGCGATGAAACCGACGATGGGTTTCTTCATGTTGAGCTTGCACCAGCGCGCGGCTTCGGCTTCATCCGGACCACCGATTTCACCAATCATGATGACGGCGTCGGTGTCAGGATCGTCATTGAAAGCACGCATCACATCAATGTGCTTCAGGCCATTGATGGGGTCCCCACCAATGCCGACTGCAGTCGACTGGCCCAGACCGATTTCGGTCAATTGCGCCACGGCTTCATACGTCAGCGTGCCGGAGCGGCTCACTACACCAATACGACCCTTGCGGTGAATGTGACCAGGCATGATGCCGATCTTGATTTCATCGGGCGTAATCAAACCAGGGCAATTAGGTCCCAGCAACAAGGTCTTCTTGCCGCCAGCGGCTTCTTTGGCGCGCATGCGGTTGCGCACTTCCAGCATGTCCCGAACGGGGATGCCTTCGGTAATGCAGATGGCCAGGTCCAGGTCGGCTTCAACGGCTTCCCAGATCGCCGCAGCGGCGCCAGCCGGTGGCACGTAGATCACGGACACGGTGGCACCGGTCTCGGATGCTGCTTCCTTGACGGATGCGTAGATTGGAATATTGAAAATCGACTCGCCGGCCTTCTTGGGGTTCACACCCGCAACAAAGCACTCTTTGCCGTTGGCATATTCCTGGCACTTCTCGGTGTGGAACTGACCGGTTTTGCCGGTAATGCCCTGGGTGATAACGCGCGTGTCTTTATTGATATAGATCGACATTTTGATTAACCTTTCACCGCTTTAACGGCTGCCTGCGCAGCTTCTGCCATGGTGTCCACCGAGATGATGGGCAGACCGCTTTCCGCCAGCATTTTCTTGCCCAGGTCTTCGTTGGTGCCTTTCATGCGCACGACCAGGGGAACATTCAGGTTAGTGGCTTTGCACGCAGTGATGACTCCGGTTGCAATGGTGTCGCACTTCATGATGCCGCCGAAGATATTGACCAGAATGGCCTTGACCTTGGGGTTCTTCAACATGATCTTGAACGCTTCCGTGACCTTCTCGGGGGTCGCACCGCCACCCACGTCGAGGAAGTTGGCTGGCTCAGCGCCAAACAGCTTGATGGTGTCCATCGTGGCCATGGCCAAACCGGCACCGTTGACCAGGCAACCGATGTTGCCGTCGAGGCTGATGTAAGCAAGATCAAACTTACTGGCTTCGACTTCGGCGGGGTCTTCTTCATCCAGATCGCGGAACGCCACGATTTCGGGATGACGGAACAGCGCGTTGGCGTCAAAGTTGAACTTGGCATCAATGGCCTTGATGTTGCCATTGCCCTCGAGGATCAGCGGGTTGATTTCAACCAGCGATGCATCGGTATCCATGTAGACCTTGTACAGCTTTTGCAGTACGTCCACGGCTTGTGCGGTGGAGCCCGCAGGCACACCAATGCTGTCTGCCAGCATTTTGCCTTGCGTATCGGTCAGGCCAGTCGCCGGATCAACGAATTCAGTGATGATTTTCTCGGGTGTGGAATGGGCCACTTCCTCGATGTCCATGCCGCCCTCGGACGAGACAATGAACGCCACACGCTGGGTGGCGCGATCGGTCACTGCCGAGACGTAATACTCCTTCTTGATGTCGGCGCCGTCTTCGATCAGCAAGCGACGAACCTTCTGGCCTTCAGGGCCCGTCTGGTGGGTGATCAGCTGCATGCCGAGAATCTCGCCCGCCAGCTTTCTGACTTCTTCCACCGAGCGGGCCAGCTTGACGCCGCCGCCCTTACCGCGGCCACCGGCGTGGATTTGCGCTTTGACCACCCAGACTGGGCCGCCGAGCTTCTGTGCGGCTTCAACGGCCTCCTGGACGGTGAAGGCAGGGATGCCACGGGGCACCGGCACACCGGCTTGGCGCAAGATTTCCTTGCCCTGGTATTCGTGAATTTTCATAAAGTCTCTTTTCGAGCTGGAAAAATTTCTCCATGCTGCAACAGGTGTTACACGGTGCATGGGGCGGGAAACAGTCGTTTCGGAATGTATCATGTTGCGATGCGTCAAACTTGTCGCTCGCTTACAGCGAGCAGCTTTGCTGCAATTCGCATTCCTCTCCTGGCTCGTGTGACTGGCAACCCATATGAAAAAAATATTTATTGATGGCGAAGCCGGTACCACCGGGCTGCAGATCCGTGAGCGCCTGCAAAACATGCCAGGCGTGGAACTCATCAGCATTGCGCCGGAGTTGCGCAAGGATGCGGCGGCGAAACAGGCACTGATGGCGCAAGCGGACTTGGTTGTGCTGTGCCTGCATGATGATGCAGCGGTTGAATCGGTGGCCATGATTGACGCGATCGAAAAACAGACCGGAAAGCCCGGGCCGCGCATCATTGATGCCTCCACCGCCCACCGCACCGCTTCCGGCTGGGTCTATGGTTTTCCTGAACTCGCAGCATCCCAACGTGCGGCAGTCGCCCAGGCACGCCGGGTGGCCAACCCGGGCTGCTACGCCACCGGCGCCATTGCACTCATCCGCCCGCTGGTGGATGCAGGGCTGCTACCGGTTGATTTTCCGGTTTGCCTGCCATCGATCAGCGGCTACTCGGGCGGCGGACGGCCCATGATTGAAGCCTACGAGGCGGGTAAGGCACCAGCAATGGAACTGTACGGATTGGGTCTCAAGCACAAGCACATTCCCGAAATCATGTGCTACACCGGGCTCACACGGCGTCCTTTGTTTATTCCCTCGGTTGGCAACTTCCGCCAGGGCATGCTGGTGCAGTTGCCACTGCATCTGGATACGCTGCCGGGTCAACCAACCGCTAGGGATTTGCACGACGCGCTGGCACGCCACTACGCGGGCAGCGAATGGGTGACCGTGGAGCCGGCCACAGCCGACCAAAAACTCGACGCGGTTGCCTTGGCCGACACCAACAAAATGGAACTGCGGGTTTTTGCCAACGACGCCCGGGCCGATGGCTTCGCCCATGCGGTTTTGGTAGCGCGACTCGACAACCTGGGCAAAGGGGCTTCAGGCGCTGCGGTGCAGAACCTGAAACTCATGCTGGACATCTAATCTTCATTCGATCCTGCCACCACCTTGTGAATGGCATCGCCGCCAAAGCCCCGGCTGGCCAGAAAGCGCATCTGCTTGCCGCGCTCGGCCGCATCACTAGGTGGAACTCCAAATTTTTTGCGCCAGACCTCACGGGCCCGATCGACCTCGGTGGCCCGCAATTGCTCCACCGCCTGGTCCACGGCCTCACGGTCCAGACCCTTGCTTTGCAACTCTTGACGAATCCGTGAAGTACCCAGCTTGGCCGAGCGGCGATGGAGCACGGACTCCACCACCCGTTGCTCGCTGATAAATCCTTTGGCCTGCAATTCGTCCAGCGCTTTGGCGAGGGCACCCGGTTCTTCCTCAAACTCGGCCAGCTTGCGCTCCAGTTCAGCACGCGAATATTCGCGTCCACTGAGCAGGCGCAGGGCACGGCCTTTGAGAGAGACAGGGGCTATGGCCATCGGGATACGTGTTACAGAAGACAGGTGCTTGCTATTGTTTCAATAGCTGCTTACGCAGCATCCACGGGGGCTACCGCCTTCTTTCCACCTGTTTTCACCTTGACTTCTGGCTCTGGGGCACCGGGCAACAAAGGAATGCCCAGCGACGCGCGCACCTTGTTTTCAATCTCAGTCGAAAGCGCCGGGTTTTCGCGCAGGAATTCGCGGGCATTGTCGCGGCCCTGGCCGATTTTTTCGCCGTTGTAGGC
Organism: Rhodoferax sp. GT1R46; assembly: GCF_056521285.1. Classification (NCBI taxonomy): domain Bacteria; kingdom Pseudomonadati; phylum Pseudomonadota; class Betaproteobacteria; order Burkholderiales; family Comamonadaceae; genus Rhodoferax; species Rhodoferax sp. GT1R46. Next base: position 19,067 of record NZ_JBWMBC010000007.1, on the reverse strand, counting down.
ATACCAGGCACCGGATTTGTCCAGAATATTGGCCGTCACCCCCATGTCGATGATCTCGCCATGGCGGCTGATGCCTTCACCAAACAGAATGTCGAACTCCGCCGTTTTGAACGGGGAAGCCACCTTGTTCTTGACCACTTTGACCTTGGTCTCGTTGCCAATGGCTTCGTCGCCCTTCTTGATGGTGCCCGTGCGGCGAATATCCAGGCGCACCGAGGCGTAAAACTTCAGCGCATTGCCGCCGGTGGTGGTTTCAGGTGATCCAAACATCACACCAATCTTCATGCGGATCTGGTTGATGAAAATGACGGTGCAGTTGGTCTTCTTGATGTGGGCGGTGAGCTTGCGCAGCGCCTGGCTCATCAGGCGGGCTTGCAGGCCGGGCAATGAATCGCCCATTTCGCCTTCCAGCTCGGCTTTGGGCGTCAATGCGGCCACCGAGTCAACCACGATCAGGTCCACGGCGCCCGAGCGCACCAGGCTGTCCACAATTTCCAGCGCCTGCTCGCCAGTATCAGGCTGACTGATCAGCAAGTCTTGCAGGTTCACACCGAGTTTTTGGGCGTATTGAATGTCCAGCGCATGCTCGGCATCCACAAAGGCGCACTGGCCGCCAATTTTCTGCATTTCGGCAATCACCTGCAGCGTGAGCGTGGTTTTGCCCGACGACTCCGGGCCGTAGATTTCGACCACCCGACCACGGGGCAGACCGCCAACGCCAAGGGCGATGTCCAGACCCAGTGAACCAGTGGACACGACCTGGATGTCTTCAATCACCTCGCCTTCGCCCAGCCGCATGATGGTGCCTTTGCCGAACTGCTTTTCGATCTGCGCCAGCGCCACTTGCAGGGCTTTGGCTTTTTCACTGTTGGCGCCGTTGGTGTTGTTGACGTTGGCTTGGGCTTTGACGGGTGCGTCCATAAAAATCTCCTTAAGAATCCATAGTGGGGCGCATGGCAGTCAGTGGGGTTAATCACAGGCTGGATGCTTGAACAGTAGTCTAAATGCGATCTTAAAACCCACAAACACTTTTTTTCGTCAGTTTGCATTACTATTTGCAAATGACTGAATTGCACTCACACGACCGCTGGCGCAGCGCCCACACCGGACACTGGTTGCGTCTGGCACTGGCCCGATTCGATGCGCGGGTCCTGGCCCTCATGGCCCACCATCCCGGCGTGCCGCTGGGGCTAGCCAATCTGGCCGCTCGCGGTCAGGTCGGTGCCGCGCACTTGCACATTACCCGCCATCTGGCGCTGGAGGGATCCCGCCTGACCGCACTGGCACAGAGCGCCGGCATAACCAAACAGGCCATGGGCACACTGGTCAACCAGTGCGAAGCGTGGGGAATGGTCACCCGCGAAAACGACCCCCACGATGCACGGGCACGCCAGGTGCGCTTTACCCCCGTCGGCCATGCGTGGCTGACCGCCTACCAGGACGCAGTGGCCCAGGCCGAAGCGGAAATGCGGCAGGCAGTGGGCGACGAAGTGGCTGCCGTAATTGCCATCGGACTGGAGGCCTACAGCGGGGAATAAATTCACGCGCGAAGCAGGGCAACACCCTAGAGCAGCGCACACCGGCCACGCCTAGAATGACATAAAACGCCCAAACCAATCGGGCGTAAAAAACAAGGAGCAGACATGCGAATTTTGATCGCCGAAGACGACCAGGTGCTGGCCGACGGTTTGCTGCGTGCACTGCGCAGCGCCGGTGCCGCAGTCGACCATGTAGCCAGTGGCTCCGAGGCCGATGCCGCATTGATGACGAATACCGAATTCGACCTGCTTATCCTCGATCTGGGCCTGCCCAAGATGCACGGCCTGGAAGTGCTGAAGAAACTGCGGGGGCGCGGCTCCTCGTTGCCAGTTCTGATTCTTACTGCCGCCGATGCAGTCGACGAGCGTGTCAAAGGACTGGATTACGGCGCAGACGATTACATGGCCAAACCCTTCAGCCTGCAGGAACTTGAAGCCCGGGTGCGCGCCCTGGTGCGCCGTGGCATGGGTGCCGCCAGCAGCAACATCAAGCACGGTCCCTTGATCTATGACCAGGCGGGACGCGTGGCTACGATCGACGGCAAGATGGTGGAACTCTCCGCCCGGGAACTGGGCCTGCTGGAGGTGCTGCTGCAGCGCGCTGGCCGCCTGGTGAGCAAGGACCAACTGGTGGAACGCCTGTGCGAATGGGGCGAAGAGGTGAGCAACAATGCCATTGAGGTCTACATCCACCGGCTGCGCAAGAAGATTGAAAAAGGACCCATTCGTATCGCAACGGTTCGCGGTTTGGGCTACTGCCTGGAAAAAATTCCTGGATGAAGATTTTCCAGCGTGAGCAACGCAGCCTGTTCGGAGAGATTCTGGACTGGATGCTCACGCCCTTGTTGTTGTTGTGGCCCGTCAGCCTGGTGCTCACCTGGCTGGTCGCCCAGGGCATTGCGGGCAAGCCCTTTGACAGGGCTCTGGAGTACAACGTGGGCGCGTTGGCGCAGCTGGTAACCGTGAATCACAACCGCGCCCAGTTTGTGCTCCCGCTACCGGCGCGCGAACTGCTGCGCGCCGATGACGCGGACACCGTGTACTACCAGGTGCTGGGCGCATCCGGCGAATACCTGAGTGGCGAGAAAAATCTGCCCCAACCCCCTGAAGACGAAAGAATCATCGCGGGTGAAGTGCGTATGCGCGACGACGAGTTTCGCGGCGTGGGCATCAAAGTTGCCTACACCTGGGTGAAGCTGGAGCTGCCCAACAGCAAGCCTGCACTTGTGCAGGTGGCTGAAACGATGGACAAGCGCTCGGTGCTGGCGACCGAAATTGTCAAAGGTGTGATGCTGCCGCAGTTTGTGGTTTTACCGTTGGCCGTCTTGCTGGTGTGGCTGGCGCTGGTGCAGGCGATCAAACCGCTCAATCACCTGGAGGAGCGCATTCGGGCGCGCAGCCCGGATGACCTGAGCCCTCTGGACGTGGAGGCCGTTCCCCTGGAGGTGGCACCGCTGGTGTCCTCCGTCAATGACCTGCTCTTGCGCCTCAAAGACTCTATTGCCACCCAGAAACGCTTCCTGGCCGATGCCGCGCACCAGCTGAAAACACCGCTGGCAGGCCTGCGCATGCAGGCCGACCTGGCACAGCGCGAAGACGCCAGCGCCGAAGACCTGAAACAATCCTTGCGCCAAATTGGCCGCTCCAGCATCCGGGCCACCCATACCGTCAACCAGTTGCTGGCGCTCGCGCGGGCCGAGAGCAGCGGTGCAGTGCTCAGCCACCAGACCTGCGATCTGGCCCGTCTGACCATGGAAGTCGTTCGCGACTGCGTACCGCGAGCCATGGACAAGCAGATTGACGTCGGCTACGAAGGCGCCCAGCCAGGTGCCGAAGGCGTCACGCTGCAAGGCAACCCCACGCTGCTCAAGGAAATGGTGCGCAACCTGATGGACAACGCCATCAACTACACCCCGTCCAATGCCGACAAACCCGGCGTCATCACCGCACGGGTGCTGATTGACCCCTTCAGTAAAGTGCTTGTACTGCAAGTGGAAGACTCTGGTCCGGGGATACCGGCCTCCGAGCGCGAACTGGTGTTCCAGCCGTTTTACCGGGTACTGGGAACAGAAGCTGACGGCTCAGGACTGGGTTTGCCCATCGTGCTGGAAATTGCACGCCAGCACAACGCCAGCGTCACGGTGGACGACAACCGCCCCGGGCAACAACCACCGGGCACCTGTTTCACCGTGCGATTTGCGGGTGATCCCTCCGAAGCCTGAAGAACCTCCTCGCCTTAACTGCAGCGCTTGAAGTCCTTGCCCGCCAGGGCGGGCTTGATCTCATTGAGACGGATTTTGAGGGCCTCAGTAGCCCCAGGCAGCTTCAACCGCGCGCTGCGCACCTCTTCACGCTCCTGAACCACTTTCGCGGTGCGAATGCCACGGGGGTTCAACCGCGCAAGTTCAGCTGCGGCCGCCTCTTGCGTGTCGAATCCACCCAGCGACAGGCCAGGCTCCAGCGCAGGATTCTTCAGGCCCTGTGGCGCGAGGCCCAGGGCCGAAAGCTCATTGCGCTTCTTGTTCAGCGCCTCTGCATTGGCGAACTTGCCCATGTAGACGATCCAGTGCGCTGGCTCCACGACAGAATCGAGCGTCCAGGAACCCGGGGGCAGACTGGCCTCCAGAACAAGGCGCAGCGCAGCCGTCTGCGCCTCATCAAAAGGACCGGCTTGCAAGCATTCTTTGGGGGTCAGATCCGCTTGTATCTGTATCTCGATCTGCTTGAGCTCGCCAGCTGACAACACGCGCAGCGCCTCGGGTTTGATCTGCTGCGCCAGGCGTTGTGGTTCGCGCTGCTGCGCCGGCGCAAACCCGTATGCCCGCAGCAAGCCTTCGCTCCACGCGAAGTAGGCCCCATTGGCCAGAATCAGTATCAGTACAAGCAGTCGCAACATGGGTTCAGATCAAGGGGCGGGCCGCACGCTGACCTCGGCACTGGTTATTTTTTTCAAGCCATTTTCAGTATGCACCAGCAGGGCACCCGTCGCGTCCACTCCCCGGGCGACGCCCGTCAGGCCATCGCTGCACTGGACAGTTTTTCCATAAAAAACGTCACGGGCATGAAACGCGGCTCTGAGGGGCGCAAAGCCCTGCACTTCAAAACGCTGTATGGCCCGCACCAGAGCCGGAACCACGCACTCCAGCGCTGCTGGGGCGTCGAGGTCGGGCAGTAACTCGGACAAAGCCGCAGGCGGTGTGCTCAGCCCTTCCCCGTCCCTTGGAGCGATATTGATACCCACGCCGATAACAGCATAGCGCACATCCCCCACGCTGGCCGTCTCGATCAGGATTCCAGCCAGCTTGCGCTCCTGTAACCACACGTCGTTGGGCCATTTGAGTTGCAGTGCCGGGTGCAGGCTCTCCACCACCGACAGCCCCACCGCCAGCGACAGGCCGGACCAGTCGTCGGGCTTCAAGGGCAACCCCAATGAAAAAGTGAGCGAAGGCAATACCCCGGCCGCAAGCGGCACGTTTGTGCTGCTGTACCAGGTTCGTCCCATGCGGCCACGGCCCGCACTTTGGCGCTCCGCCGCCAGCAGCACGGGCTCCAGTTGTCCCGCACGGGCCCGGCGCATCAGTTCGGTATTGGTGGAGTCGATTTCAGGCAACACTTCCACGGTGAAATGCGGCAATAGAGGTGAGACTACCTCCCAGATCGCCTCAGCAGGCCAGCGAATCGCCATTTTCAGGCTTTGGTGCGGCGTTTGGGTGCCAGCAGGGTGCCGCGACAGGTCTTGGCACCACACCAGCAGGGGTACTCGGCCTTGAGCTTGGGCGTATAGCGCTCGTCGATGATCAAACCATAGTCGTAGTTGAGCTCTTCACCCGCCTTGATGTTGCGCAAGGCCTTGATGAACACGCGCCCGCCCTCTTCGTCAGCCTCGCAATTGGCATCACACGAATGGTTGATCCAGCGCGAGGAGTTGCCGCCGAACAGCGCATCAATCACGTGGTCTTCATCAATGTGGAAGTAAAACGTGTGATTCGGGTCCTTGGGGTCGTGCGGGTGGCGGCGCTGCGCTTCGGGCCAGCTGATGATTTCACCCACATACTCAATGATGGTTTCGCCCTCGGCGATATCCTGCACAGCAAAGACACCCTTGCCATGCACGCCCGAGCGCCGGGTCTGGATACGGCGTGAATCGGAAGCCTTGGGAGAAATTTCAGGTTTTTTGGCCACGGCTCAAAAATTTGGTATGGTGAATCGTATGGGCGCACATGTGTGCGCCTGCGTGTGTGTGAGCGCGCCCGCGCACACAGGTGTGTGCGCACGCGAGAACTGGATTGTAGTCAGATGAAAACACTGGTCATTGCCGAGAAGCCTTCCGTCGCACAAGACATCGTGCGCGCACTCACGCCCACCGCGGGCAAATTCGAGAAGCACGACGAGTACTTTGAGAGCGACACCTACGTCGTCTCCAGCGCCGTGGGTCACCTGGTCGAGATTCAGGCACCCGAAGAATTTGATGTCAAGCGTGGCAAGTGGAGCTTTGCCAACCTGCCGGTGATTCCGCCCCACTTTGACCTCAAGCCGGTAGACAAAACCAAGACCCGCCTGAACGCCGTGGTCAAACTGGCCAAGCGCAAGGATGTAGACAAAATCATCAACGCCTGCGATGCGGGCCGCGAGGGCGAGCTGATCTTCCGCCTGATCGAGCAGTACGCCGGTGGCGCCAAACCACTGGGCAAGCCGGTCTCGCGCCTGTGGCTGCAGTCCATGACCCCGCAGGCCATTCGTGATGGCTTTGGCGCCCTGCGCACCAATGCGCAGATGCAGCCGCTGGCCGATGCGGCGCGTTGCCGCTCCGAGGCCGACTGGCTGGTGGGCATCAACGGCACGCGCGCCATGACCGCCTTCAACTCGCGCGATGGCGGCTTCTTTCTGACCACCGTCGGCCGGGTGCAGACGCCCACGCTCTCGGTGGTGGTGGAGCGCGAAGAACAAATCCGCAAATTCATCAGCCGCGACTACTGGGAAATCCACGCCAGCTTTGGCGCGCAGGCCGGTGAGTACGCTGCCAAATGGTTCAACCCCCAGCACAAAAAGGATACCGAGGACGGCGAGAAAAAGGCCGATCGCGTCTGGACCCAGCGCGAAGCCCAGGCCATTGCCGACGCCGTGCGCGACCAGCTGGCCACGGTGACGGAAGAAAGCAAGCCCACATCGCAGGCGTCGCCCCTGTTGTTTGACCTCACCTCCTTGCAGCGTGAGGCCAACGGAAAATTCGGCTTCAGTGCCAAGACCACGCTGTCCATTGCGCAGAGCCTGTACGAGCGCCACAAGGCTCTGACCTACCCGCGTACCGACTCCCGCAATCTGCCCGAAGACTACGTTCCGGTGGTCAAGGAAACCTTGCAGATGCTGGCCGATAGTGGCATGAAGCACCTGGCACCGCACGCCGCCACCGCCATCAAGGGCGGCTACGTGAAGCCCACCAAACGCGTGTTTGACAATGCCAAGGTGAGTGATCACTTTGCCATCATCCCCACGCTGCAGGCGCCCAGCGGCCTGAGTGAAGCCGAGCAAAAGGTGTACGACCTGGTGGTTCGCCGCTTTCTGGCGGTGTTTTTCCCCAGCGCCGAGTACCAGGTCACTACACGAATCACGACGGCGGTGGGCCACAACTTCAAGACCGAAGGCAAGGTGCTGGTCAAGCCGGGTTGGCTGGCCATCTATGGAAAAGAAGCGGCGGACGAAGTCGCTGACGCCAAAGATGGCGACAAAGGCCAAAGCCTGGTCCCTGTGCAGCCCGGAGAAAAGGTCAAGACAGAAACCGTGGACGCCAAAGGCCTCAAAACCCGTCCACCGGCACGCTACTCGGAAGCCACGCTCCTGGGCGCCATGGAAGGTGCCGGCAAGACCGTAGAAGACGACGAATTGCGCGAAGCAATGCAGGAAAAAGGGCTGGGCACACCGGCCACCCGCGCCGCCACGATTGAGGGCCTGATTTCCGAGAAATACATGCTGCGCGAGGGCCGCGAACTGATACCCACCGCCAAGGCATTCCAGCTCATGACGCTGCTGCGCGGCTTGGGCGTGGAAGAGCTGTCCAAAGCCGAACTCACCGGCGAATGGGAGTACAAGCTCAACCAGATGGAGCACGGCAAACTGCGCCGCGAAACCTTCATGGCCGAGATCGCCTCCATGACCGAGCGCATGGTCAAGAAGGCCAAAGAGTACGACCGCGACACGATTCCCGGCGACTACGCCACACTGACTGCACCGTGCCCCAACTGTGGTGGCATCGTCAAGGAAAACTACCGGCGCTACACCTGCACGGGCAAGACCGGCACGGAAGAAGGCTGCGGCTTTTCATTCGGCAAAACGCCCGCCGGGCGCACCTTTGAAGTGGCCGAGGTGGAGCAGTTTCTGCGCGACAAGAAGATCGGTCCACTGGAGGGTTTTCGCTCCAAGGCTGGCTGGCCGTTCACGGCAGAGATGGTCATCAAGTTCGACGACGAGACCAAAAACTACAAACTCGAATTTGATTTTGGCGATGACAAGAAGGGCGAGGAAAGCGGCGAGATCATCGACTTCTCGGCCCAGGAATCGCTGGGTCCATGCCCCAAATGCGGCGCTGGAACGGGTAATGCCGCAGGCGGCATGGTGTTCGAGCACGGCAAGAACTATGTGTGCGACAAGTCGGTACCCACCCTGGCCCAGCCCACCCCCACATGCGACTTCAAAACTGGCCAGATCATCCTGCAGCAGCCGATTGAACGTGCGCAGATGGTCAAGCTGCTGGAGACCGGCAAGACCGACCTGCTGGACAAGTTTGTCAGCATGCGCACGCGTCGTGCTTTCAAGGCGATGCTGGCGTGGGACGCCGAGGCGGGCAAAGTGAATTTTGAGTTTGCACCGAGCAAGTTTCCGCCGCGCAAGACGGCGGCCAAGACGACCGCCGCTACAAAAACAGGAGCTACTCGCACAGCATCTACGGGGGCTGCAGCCAAGAAAGCACCCGCAAAGAAGGTTGCAGGTGCAAAAACCGCTGCGAAGGTCGCCCCCAAAACGGCCAAACCCAAAGTGCCGCGCAAAACCACTGCGGCCAGCGGCAAGCTGCCCAGCCCCGCGCTGGCGGCCGTCATTGGCGCAGACCCCATAGCGCGCCCCGCAGTGATCAAAGCACTATGGGACTACATCAAGGCCAATGGCTTGCAGGACGCCACCAACAAGCGCGCCATCAATGCGGATGCCAAATTGCTGGCTGTGTTTGGCAAGCCGCAGGTGACGATGTTTGAACTGGCGGGAATTGTGGGCAAGCACCTGAGCTAGGCGCCGATGTCACGCAAGGTGACTGTCGCCACCTGACAGCGGCGCGGTTTCGGCAAGACGCACCTCAAAGACTGCGCCTTCACCTTCCACGCTGGTCACGCTCAAGGTTCCGCCCAGTAAATTGACCACCGCGTTGTAGGCAATATTCAAACCCAGGCCGGTACCACCCCGGCCCATTTTCGTTGTGACAAAGGGATCGAAAATCCGCGGCACCAGTGCCGCGGGAATACCTTTGCCGTCATCCGCCACGCTCAGAACGATCGCGCCATCGGGAGCCCGCATCCCTGCCACGCGAATGACTCCATGCGCGCGTCCGTCAAAGCCATGCTGCACCGCGTTGTTGATCAGGTTGCCGAGCACTTGCCCCAGTGGTCCGGGGTAACTGTCCAGCCGCAACCCCGAGGACGCAACGTCCACCACAAGCCGGTAAGGTGTGCGTCGCAACGATGGCGCCAGACTGGTCACCATTTCATTCACGACTTCTGCCAATTCAAATGACCGTCGCTGCGAACTGGTCTGGTCGACCGCCACTTGCTTGAAACTGGAAACCAGGTCGGCTGCGCGCTGCAGGTTGCGGGTCGCAATGTCGGCGCCTTGCTCCACGGTGAGCAAAAAGCCTTCTAGCGCCGAGCGTTTCAGGCCCGCCTGCATTTGCGCCCTGAATTCACGCACCACATCGCCCATGGACGTAACGGCCAACAGGCCGTTGCCCAATGGCGTGTTGAGCTCGTGCGCCACGCCAGCCACCAACCCGCCCAGAGCGGCCATTTTTTCTGCACGCACCAGTTCAGCCTGGGTCTGCCGCAGGTTGACCACCGTGACAGAGAGCTCTTCATTGAGCGTCTCCAGGGCCTGGGTACGGCCGGCCACTCGGACTTCAAGTTCGGTGTTCAAGTCGCGCAACTCATTTTCAATGCGCCGAAGCTCTGTGATGTCCACCATGGCAACCACGCGCAGGCGGGCGCTGCCGACGCTGACCATCCGCGCGTAGATCTGGCCCAGAATGGGTGTGCCATTGCTATGAAGCAACCATGACTCACCCACCATCTTGGCACTGCCGCCGACGCTCACCAGCGAAGGCACTTCGCGAAGTTCCGCTCGCGATTCCGGCGATTGAAACAATCCAAGCTCAAGACCTGTATGTCCCAAAACCTCCGTCCGCTGTCTCCCGAACACATCGCACCAGGCGTCATTGACATCGAGATGCACATAGTGGTTGTTAGCATCCGTGACGGCCATGGGCACCGGAAACCCATTGAAAATGGCCAGATATTTTTGCTCCCGTTCCTGCAGTGCATCCGCCATCTGCCCAAGATCCGAGGACAGGTCATTGAACTCTACGATGGAGCCACGCGGCCATTGCCCCACCACCCCACCCCGGGTGATCTGACCGGCTCGCTCAACAATGTTCCGCAGGGGTTTGGTGAACCACGAAGCCCAGAACGGTGCCAACAGCAAGCCGACCAGCAAGGCGCCTAAAAACCCGACGCCCACAAATATCACGGCCCCTTGTATCTGTTTGCTACCCAGGCCCGCCGGGCTACCCGCAACAAAGTACCAGTCAAGCTTTTTTGAATGCGCAACCGCCGGGTAGTAATTGCCACCTTCGAAACGGAATTCGGCGGGCAGGGGTTGCCCCTTGATGGCAGCCTGCACAATGGGCTGGTTGAGCATATTGACGGTGCCCACGCTACGCCCTTCCTGGGTGTCCGCGACGATTTCGCCGGTGCGGTCCACCAGCCAGATACTGGAGCTGCGTTGACCGGCCGCCAATTCGAACGTGCTCAGCAAATAAGTGAGGGGCACCTCAGCCACCAAGATACCGCCATCATCCAGCGGCACGGCAAGCCCGACAGTGACCGCACCCGACAGTCCCGACAAGTACTTGTCGCTCCAGACAATCGCATGCTGCCCCCTTGAGGCTACGAAGAGCGGGTTGGCAGACAGGTCGCCACCAAGCGACTCCTCCCGGCGGGATCGCAAATCCGGCGCCAAGCCAGCCGCCCGCACAGTGCCAGCAGGTGAAACCAGGTAGATTGCCCGGAATGCGTGGCCATCACCGATGGCCCGGTCCAGTATTGCACTGGACTGGGCGGCTGATCCGGACATTTGCACCGCGTGCCCTACCAATACTATCTGGGACTCCAGCGCGCCCAGAAGAATTTCTACCCGTGCGGTCAGGTCGTGGGTCTCGCGCGCTATAGCCTCTTTGCTTTCCTGCTCCAGTTGCGGTATGCGTATCCACAACAGCAGACTGCCCACAGTGCCTACTGTCACCAGCGTGGTGACAACCATCAATGCAGACAGAACGGTTCGCAGCTGCCAGGACCGTTTGCCCGCTCCCATCATTTCACGAGGACAAAACGTCCAGCCCTGATTTCCGTGAAATAGACAAGCCGAGCGGTATCTCCAAACTGATCGAATTGGATGGGTTGCTGCAAACCTTCATAGGGACCGTACTTCAGCACAGCCGCCTTGAGCGTTTCGTCGCCGGTCTGGCGTGACATTGCCTGCATCAGCACGATCGCAGCGTCATATCCGTTGAGAGCGCTGTACACGGGTTCGCGTCCGAACCGGATTTGATAGGCATCATGAAACTGGCGGAAACGCTCCGAATGGTCGTCGCGGTTGAACGCTTGGGCAATCAACAGCCCCTCTACCGCCTGCCCTCCGAGTTCGATCAGCGCATCGCTGGTGGCCCATTCGGCGGCACTCTTGGGCAATCCAGGTGCGAGCTTGGCGGCCTGCTGCGACAGGCGCGCCACGTCCACCGTGTTGGTGATGAACAGCAGTCCATCAGGTTTGACTGCCAGCATCTTGCGAACGATTTCGCTCAATGGGGTCTCTGGTTGCGACTCGAAAGGCACTTTGGCAACCGTCCGCCCGCCAAGCGCCGCAAAGGCCAATTCGAACTCATTCAACCAGGACTCTGAATAGCTCCGGTTGCGCGTGTCATACGCCACTGACACCTGCTTTTGACCCCGCTTGAACAGTTGCTGTGCGTAGTCGCGCGCATTGTCGCGGGTCGTTCGATTGATCCGGACGAAGTAGTCGTCTTTGCCGACAAAGGCACCGCCGGTAACCGTGGGACTGACCATCACCAACCGGGCCTCGTTGGCAACCGGCACAACCACCGCCGCGATAGCGCTGATAAAGGGCCCTACAACCGCATCAACTTTGGCATCAACCAGGGTCTTGATGGCGACCCCCGCTTTCTCCGGGTTTTGACCGTCGTCCTGAATCAGGAGTTCGATCTTGCGACCGTTGATGCCGCCATTGGCGTTGCGCTGCTCGACTGCCAGCATCAGCCCGTTACGCCCACCTTCGCCGACGTCCGAGCCCCGATCGGACAAGCCGCCAATGAATCCGATGCGCACTGGTTTTTCGGGGCTGCAGCCGAGTAATGCAGCAAGCGCCAGCAGGGAAAACCAGAGTCGATTGTTCATGGCATCGGTCTCGCTGATGTTGCACCAACACGAGGGGGTTGGCGGTCAACTGTCGTGATTCTAGTGTGACGATGAACAAGCAACCGCAAGCCTGCTGAAAGCACTTCAACGTGGCCCATAATCCACCCATCTTTTCGCAGTGCCATGCATCCACACTCCATGCACAGAACCATCTTCGACACACCCATCATCAACACGCTGCTGCGAATCATTTCCCTGGTGTTTCTCAAGCTCGCAGGCTGGAAAGTCGAAGGCCAACTGCCCGCCGGATGTGAAAAAAGTGTGTTCATTGCCGCCCCCCACACGAGCAACTGGGATCTTCCCTACACGCTGATGGTGGCGTTTGCACTGCGGCTCAACGTGTACTGGATGGGAAAGACCCAGCTGTTCCAGCCGCCGTTTCGCGGCATCATGATGTGGCTGGGCGGAATCCCGGTGCGCCGGGAGGCGGCCAACAATCTGGTCACGGCTTCCGTTGAGGCCATCAAAGCCGCGACCGGTCCGCTGCAGCTTATCGTGCCCCCTGAAGGCACCCGTGGCAAAACCCGCTTCTGGAAAACCGGGTTTTATTACATCGCCATGGGGGCGCAAGTGCCCATCGTGATGGCCTATATGGACTACGACAAAAAGATCAGTGGTCTGGGCCCGGTGTTTCAGCCCACGGGCGACATTGAAGCCGACATGGCGGCCATCAAAGCCTTTTACGCGCCTTTCAAGGGCAAAAACGCGGACCAGTTTCACGCCGAGTAAGGGCGAAAAAAAGCCCATGCTGACTGGCAGCATGGACTGGGCGCCTGGGGTGCCTGTCAGCGCTTACTTGGCGACTACGCGCACCATCTCCAGGCACTTGTTCGAGTAGCCCCACTCGTTGTCGTACCAGCTGATCAGCTTCACAAACGTGCCGTCCAGCGCAATCGATGCATCGGCATCAAAGATGGAGGTACGGGTGTCACCGCGGAAGTCGGTGGCGACCACTTTGTCTTCGGTGTAACCCAGCACGCCCTTCATGGCGCCTTCGGACTGCGCCTTGATCTCGGCGCAAATTTCAGCCAGGGTGGCCGAGGTGTTCAGCTCCACGGTCAGGTCAACCACCGACACGTCGCTGGTGGGCACGCGGAAAGACATGCCGGTGAGCTTTTTGTTCAGTTCGGGAATGACCACGCCCACGGCCTTGGCCGCGCCCGTGCTGGAGGGGATGATGTTTTCCAGAATGCCGCGGCCACCGCGCCAGTCTTTGTTGGAAGGGCCGTCCACCGTCTTCTGCGTGGCAGTAGCAGCGTGCACGGTGGTCATCAGGCCGCGCTTGATACCAAACTTGTCGTTGATGACCTTGGCCAAGGGTGCCAGGCAGTTGGTGGTGCAGCTGGCGTTGCTGATGATGGCTTCGCCTTTGTAGGTGGCGTGGTTCACCCCATAGACAAACATGGGAGTGTCGTCTTTGGAGGGGGCCGAGAAGATGACCTTCTTGGCACCGGCTGCCAGGTGTTTCTCACCACCCGCCTTGTCCAGGAAGATGCCGGTGGCTTCGATCACGATGTCGGCACCGACTTCGTTCCATTTCAGGTTGGCGGGGTCACGCTCTTGCGTCAAACGGATTTTCTTGCCATTGACGATGAGGGTGTTGCCATCGACCGAGACCTCGCCCTTGAAGCGGCCGTGCACGCTGTCGTATTGCAGCATGTAGGCCAGGTAATGGGGCTCCAGCAGGTCGTTGATGGCCACGACTTCGATGTCGCTGAAGTTTTGCAGGGCGGAGCGCAAAACGTTGCGTCCAATGCGGCCGAAGCCGTTGATGCCGATTTTGATAGTCATGGTAATTTCCTATAAAAAAACTGAACTGCGAATGAACCTGAATCGGTGGATTACTTCTTTGCCAGAACGGTCAGCACCGTATCGGCCACATTCTCGGGCGTGAAACCAAAGTGCTTGAACAACACCGGTGCGGGAGCGGACTCGCCATAGGTGTCGATGCCCACAACGGCGGCACAGCCGTATTTCCACCAGCCGTCGCTGACACCCATCTCCACGGCAATGCGGGGAACACCGGCAGGCAGAACCGCCGCTTTGTACGCTTCGGTTTGTTTGTCAAATGTGGTGTTGCTTGGCATGGAGACTACGCGAACCGCTATCTTCCGGGTAGCAAGAATTTCCTGCGCCTTGAGCGCCAGCTGCACCTCGGAACCGGTGGCAATGATGACGGCTTGCGCCTTTTTCTTCATGCCTACTTCAGAAGGATCTGCCAGCACATACGCGCCTTTGCTGATGGCGTCCAGACCGCATGCGTCGGGCGCCGCAGCGGACTCGGCCTTGGGTGCATAGCTGATGTTCTGGCGGGAGAGGAGCAGCGCGGTCGGTTTGCTCTTGTTTTGCAGGGCGACTGTCCAGGCCACAGCGGTTTCCGCCGTGTCACCCGGACGCCACACGTCCAGATTCGGAATCAAACGCAGGGATGCGGCATGCTCGATGGATTGGTGCGTGGGGCCGTCTTCACCCAGACCAATGCTGTCGTGGGTGAACACATGGATCACGCGCAGCTTCATGAGTGCCGCCATGCGGATGGCGTTGCGGCTGTAGTCACTGAAGGTGAGGAAGGTGCCGCCGTAAGGAATGAAGCCGCCATGCAGCGCCACGCCATTCATGATAGCAGCCATGCCGAACTCGCGCACGCCGTAATTGATGTGGCGGCCGCCCTGGCCTTCCGCGGTCTTGACGACTGCGCCCTGCATGTCAAAGCGCAGGTTGGGCGTGCTCTTGGTGTTGGTGAGGTTGGAGCCGGTCAGGTCGGCAGAGCCGCCGAGCAACTCGGGCAGGGCGGCGGTGAAGGATTCCAGTGCCAACTGCGAGGCCTTGCGCGAAGCCACCGTTTCCGCCTTGGTGTGCGCGGCAATTACGGTGTCCACTGCAGTCTGCACAAAGTTCCTGGGCAACTCGCCCTTCATGCGGCGCAGCAGCTCTTTGGCTTGCGCAGGGAAGGCTGCTTTGTAAGCGGCGAATTTGTCGTTCCATGCCTTCTCGGTGGCCTGGCCTACGGCCTTGGCATCCCAATCCGCGTACACCTCTTTGGGCACCACAAACGGCGCGTGGTTCCAGCCGATGGCTGCTCGGGTGAGTGCGATTTCCTCCGCGCCCAAAGGCTCGCCGTGGGCCTTGGCCGTGTTGGCGCGATTGGGGGAGCCAAAACCGATGGCAGTCTTGCAAATGATGAGCGTAGGTCGGTCGACCGTCTTTTTGGCTTCGGCAATGGCATCGCTCACAGCTTGTGCATCGTTACCGTTGACCGGGCCGATCACGTTCCAGCCGTAGGCCACAAAGCGCTGTGCGGTATTGTCGATGAACCAGGGTGCGACTTGGCCGTCGATGGAGATGCCGTTGTCGTCATACAGGGCAATGAGTTTGCCCAGCTTCCAGGCGCCTGCGAGTGCGGCAGCTTCGTGGCTGATGCCTTCCATCAGGCAGCCGTCACCCATGAACACATAGGTGTGGTGGTCCACGATGGTGTGCTCCACATCGCCGTCCTTGCGGTTGAACTCGCTGGCGAGCAGCTTCTCGGCCAGCGCCATGCCCACGGCATTGGTCAGGCCCTGACCCAAGGGGCCGGTGGTGGTTTCTACGCCAGGGGTCACGCCCACTTCCGGATGACCGGCGGTCTTGCTGTGCAACTGGCGAAAGTTTTTCAGTTCGCTCATGGGCAGTTTGTAGCCAGTGAGGTGCAACAGTGCGTAAATCAGCATGGAGCCGTGGCCGTTGGACAGCACAAAGCGGTCACGGTTCACCCAGTGGGGGTTGCTGGGGTTGTGGCTCAGGTGCTGACCCCAGAGGGCCACCGCCATGTCGGCCATGCCCATGGGGGCGCCGGGGTGGCCGGAGTTGGCTGCCTGCACGGCATCCATCGAAAGCGCGCGAATGGCACTTGCCATCTGTTGTGTGTTGTGGTTGGTGGCCATGGGGCGAGCGACTCCGGGTAAGGTGGGGCGGGGGTAAACCCGGTATTTTACCGGGGGTATGACAAGGGCCTTCTGGACCCGGTCTGAACTACAGCAATGCGTCGTGCAGTGCAACGAATTCTTGCGTGAGTTTGTGGCCAGGGTCCAGAAAAATCATGGGCAAGCTTTGCTCGTGCGACTCGCGAATCCGCACCGATGAACCCAGATACGGCTGCAACACCGGCAGGCCTTCGTCAATCAACTCCTGCACCATGCGCTGGGGCAGGTTGGCGCGGGCCTGGAACTGGTTAACAACGATGCCTTCCACGCGCAATTCAGAGTTGTGGTCGGCCTTGATTTCTTCGACGTTCTGCAGCAGGGTGTAGAGCGCACGGCGTGAAAAATCGTCGCAGTCAAACGGAATCAGGCAACCACGCGCCGCAATGAGGGCACAGCGCGTGTAGAAGTTGAGTGCGGGTGGCGTGTCTATGTAAATCTGGTCGTAGTCTTCCGCCAAAAGATCCAGCGCGTCGCGCAGCTTGTAGATTTTGTGGCGCGATTCCAGTTTGCCATGCAACTCGTCCAGCAAGGGGCTTGACGGCATCACGTCCAGCCCCTCCCACTGGGTGTGCACGATGTACTCGCTGGCGGATTTGTCACGGATGGTGAACTTCAGACTCTGCTCAAAAAACTCGGCCACATTGGGCAAGTCATCCGGCATGTCGCCGCCCAGCAGATACCGGGTAGAGTTGCCTTGCGAATCCAGGTCAATCACCAGCGTACGCAGCCCTTGCCAGGCACTGATGGCGGCCAGATTGCAGGTGATGGTGGACTTGCCAACACCCCCTTTTTGATTGAAGACGACGTGCTGCATGGGGTGGGCCCTGGTGAAATGGAATGGTGAGAGTGGGGTAACCGATTGACAGGGAGTTTACGTGCTCGGTTTTCCAGCGGCCTGACCCGCAGCATGCCCGGCAGTGAACGCCTCCTCAAACACCGAATACCCCGCCCAGTCGCTGTGCGCAAAGGCCAGGCGCTCCCACTGCACCACGGGGCGAGAGGGATATTGCTCTGCTTTTGATAGCTGTTTGCGCATATTCCACGGGGACCTAAGGCCGATTTGACCATGGGTCTGCGGCACCGGTGTCGCCATGGCATGGCCGTAGCGCGTGATGTCAATCTGGCGGGTCTTCGTGGAGAGATCGGGATGCGCGACCGACAGGTCCGCCAGTATTTCGTCGCGCCAGGCGGCCCAGGGTTTGTCCAGCAACTGCTTGCGCCCATCCGGCAAATCGCCCAAGGCCCGGTAGTGGGTCAGCACAGTGGCACCGGGCACGCTCTGCAGGCTTTGGTGCATGGCGTCCACATAGCCCAGGCCTCCCGAACTGCTTGCACCGCTGTACACCACGTTGTCCCAGCTGGGGGCTGGGCCGGGGCGGTCGTGCAGTGGCTCGGCAATGTGGATATTGGCTACCAGCCAGGGGGCATAGACCACGCGCTGGCGGGCCTGGCGCAGGAAGTCTGGCGCGTTTTGCAGGACACGGGCAGCCACGAAAACGGGTAGCGCAACGATGACCCGTTGGGCCTGCCAGCGCTCCAGCGTTTGGGTGGCGGTGTTGAAGGCATCTACTTCCACACCACTTCGGGTCTGGGCAATGCGCACCACGACACGACCGGTGTGCAGGCGCTCGCCCAGGGGCGTAGCCAGACGGCGCGTCAGCCACGCGTTGCCCTCGGGCCAGGTGAGCACGCTGTCGCGTTCGGCACTCTCGGTGCCCGGCGCGTGGAAGCCATGTCGGCTGGCAAAATAATGGATGCCCGCCCACGCCGACACAGTGGCAATGCCCGCACCGTAGTCGTCACGGCAGCAGTAATTCAGGTACCAGCGCAGATGCGGGTCCGTCAGGCCGTTTTGATCGAGGTATGCTATGAAAGTAATAGCTGCTAGCGCAGACTGCACGGGGGCTAGCGACCTGTTTTGCACTGGAATGGTCCAGCGCGCAGCACCTCGGGCCTGATCCACCAGCAGCGCAAACTTCTGGTAATGCGCCAAAGTTGCCGGGCCCACCTCCCGCACGGGCAGCAACCCCTCTTGCCATTCACCGTTAAAAAACAGGCGCTCCTGCGGGCTGTGGCAGAGGTGGCGCTCGTCATATTGCCAGCGACCCGCCACACGGGTGCGCAATCCCAGTTCCTCCAGCAAGTCTTGCACTTCGGGAGCGTCGTCACCCGGGACCGGCAGGTAGTGGGCGCCCAGCGGGCAAGGGATACCCGCTACCGAGCCACCCCGGCTGTTGCCACCCGCAGAGTCTTCCAATTCCAGAAGGGCATAGTCGTCAATGCCCTTCAAACGCAAGGCCCGCGCTGCGGCCAGGCCGGCCACTCCACCACCAGCGATGAGAACTTGGGTTTTATGAGTTTTCGTGGGCGCGGGCCATGACGCACCATCGCGCAACAAATGCCCCCGTGTGTGGTTGATACCGGTAAAGCCACCGGCGATGTGCGACGCTTGGTCCGCCGGCTGGCAGCCCGCGTTTGTGAGGGCGGCACCCGCACCAGTAACCAGAAAATGGCGGCGGTTGAGCACGGTGGTAATGGGGGTGTTGCAGACGGAAAAGTTCAGCAAGGCTATCAGATTGCCCGCATGCAAAAAGGGCGCGGTGTCCACGACACCGCGCCCTTTTGCCAGGTTACCCAGGAATTAATTCGCAGATTTTGCCGCGTATTTGGCGGGGAACAGCGTGCTGAGCTTTTGGCCGGTAGCGGGCTCGATCACATCACCGCTGTTGCCAGCGCGCTGTGCCTGAGCCATCTCGGTGCTCACTTGCGAGCGGGTTTTGCCGGATGCCACTGCGCTATTGGAGTAGAGCGCGGGGAACAAT